>CAZXHT010000023.1:0-21168 GCA_964640665.1 uncultured Myxococcales bacterium | reverse complement strand
GCTCCTTGTCTGTGTTCCGGTTGCAGTTGTAACCGGCCGTTAAAGTGCCCAGCAAGAGCAACAAAAGAATGTTTCTCATTACGCTCGAGATGTTAGGCCATCGTGTCGAACATGGCAAGTTAGTTCGATTTTAAAAAACGATTGACAAGCAGAGGGTGCTGTTGTTTTCCTCAGGGGTGCATCCTCAAGCGATTCCATCCGCCCGTCCCCGGGCGCAAGTACTTTTACACGAAGATGATAATTCCACCGCGTCGATTGCTCCGGCGGAGGAGGTCTGACGGCGTGACCCAGAAGCAAACAAAGTTCATTTTCGTCACCGGGGGAGTCGTCTCGGGGTTGGGCAAGGGCGTGGCCGCCGCCTCCATCGCGGCTTTAATGGAGAACCGCGGGCTGAAGATCTCGATGATGAAGATGGATCCCTATATCAACGTGGATCCGGGCACCATGAACCCCTACCAGCACGGAGAGGTCTTCGTCACCGACGACGGGGCCGAGACCGATCTCGATCTCGGTCACTACGAGCGCTTCACCAACGAGCCGGTTTCGGCTAACAACAACGTCACGACCGGGCAGGTGTACGACACCGTGATCAACAAGGAGCGACATGGCGAATACCTCGGCAAGACGGTCCAGGTGATTCCTCACGTGACCGACGTGATCAAAGAGCGCATCCATCGCGCAGCCAAGGGGGTGGACGTGTGCATCGTCGAGGTCGGCGGGACGATCGGCGACATCGAGGGGTTGCCGCATATCGAGGCCATCCGCCAGATGCGCACCGACGTCGGCCGGGAGCACACCATTTACATCCATCTGACCCTGGTGCCTTTCATCAAGGCGGTGGGTGAGATGAAGACCAAGCCCACACAGCACAGCGTCAAGGCGCTCAGGGAGATCGGCATCCAGCCGGATATCATCCTCTGCCGCGGTGAGCAGCCCCTCGGCCAGGATCTCAAGGACAAGATCGCCCTGTTTTGCTCCACCAGTCCGGCGACCGTCTTCGACTGTCCCGACGTGGACACCGTCTACGCCGTGCCGCTGCTGCTCAAGGAGCAGGGTCTGGACGACAAGATTGCCGAGATGCTCAATATCTGGTCGCGGGCCGCCTCTCTGGACGGTTGGCGGCGCGTTGTCGCCACCCTGCGCAACGGAAAGCAGGTGGCCCGCATCGGGGTGGTCGGCAAGTACGTGCACCTGATCGACTCTTACAAGAGCCTGCACGAAGCGCTCTTGCATGGCGGCCTGGCCAGCGGTGGCCGCGTAGAGTTGGTCTACGTCGACTCTGAAAAGCTGGAGGGCAACGTTTCCGGGGCCTTTGCGGACGTTGACGGTATCCTCGTCCCGGGCGGCTTCGGCGAGCGAGGCATCGAGGGAATGATCCACGCCGTGCGCCATGCGCGCGAGAACAGGGTTCCTTTCTTTGGTATCTGTCTGGGTCTGCAGATGATGGTGGTCGAGTTTGCCCGCCACGTGACCGGGCTGGAAAACGCCGACTCCACCGAATTCGATCCCGACACCCCGCACCCGGTGATTCACCTGATGGAAAGCCAGCAAGACGTCGAGGACAAGGGCGCCACCATGCGCCTCGGCGCCTACCCCTGCAAGTTAAGCGCGGGGACGCGGGCCATGGAGGCTTATCGCCGGACGGAAATCTCCGAGCGCCACCGGCATCGTTTCGAAGTCAACAACGACTATCGCGAGCGACTGGCCGTCGGGGGCCTGGTGTTCAGCGGGTTGTCGCCGGACGGAAAACTGGTGGAGATGTGCGAGATTTCCGATCATCCCTGGTACGTCGGTTGCCAGTTCCACCCGGAATTCAAGTCGAAGCCCTTCAAACCCCACCCGCTGTTCGCGGCCTTCGTGGCCGCCGCAGTCGAATACCGCGAGTCCAGGTGAGTGACCGGGTAGGTTCCGTTGCCGATGGGCAAGAAGATCAAGAACACAGTGATTTATTGGCTGGCGCGGATGTTGATGGCCTTCGTGCGCATGATGAGCCTGCGGCGCTCGCAGCGGTTCGGCGCCTGGCTCGGCCGGCGAGTTTTCCGTAGGGCGCGCTCGGAGCGCGAGAAGACAATACGCCATCTCGGTTGGGCTTTTCCTGAAAAAGACGCCGCCGAGATCGAGAACCTGGCTTGTGCGGTCTTCGAGCACTTCGGTCGGGCGGCGGTCGAACTCGTCAACGTGCGCAAGATAGGCGAGATCACCTCGTTCGTAGAGTTAGGTCACGAATCCCGGAAGGTGCTCGACGACGCCCTGGCGCAGGGGCGCGGAGTGGTATTCGTGACGGCACACTCTGGAAACTGGGAACTCATGGCGCGTGCGCTGACCCGGCTGGGCTATCCGATCAACACCATCGGCAAGAAGTCTTACGATCCGCGCTTCACCCGGATGATACGCCGCTTTCGCGAGGCGGGCTCGGTGCACACTATCTGGCGCGGGGATCCCGGGATCGTCGACCGGATGATAGCCGTGGTGCGGCGCGGCGAGATAATGGGTTTTCTCAACGACCAGGACACGAACGTACCGGGCATTTTCGTACCTTTCTTTGGGCGCCAGGCTCAAACTCCCTCGGCGCCCGGCGTGTTATTTCGCAAGACCCGCGCCGCGGTAGTGACCG
Organism: uncultured Myxococcales bacterium; assembly: GCA_964640665.1. Classification (GTDB taxonomy): domain Bacteria; phylum Myxococcota; class B64-G9; order B64-G9; family B64-G9; genus DATKYQ01. The sequence goes on along the minus strand of CAZXHT010000023.1, from coordinate 18,554 downwards.
GTTTCAACCACCGCCGTCCGCGGGGCGGCTACGAAATAGTCCTGGAGGAATACACTCCTTGCGATCTTCCGGACTTCGAAGCTGCCGTTTACGAGGACACCCGCAGGCTGACCGCGCGTATAGAGGATTATATCCGCCGCTACCCGTCCGAATGGGTCTGGATGCACCAGAGATGGAAAACCCGCCCCCGGGATGTTACAAAGCCCGAGGAGCCTCGATTACGAGAGAGGGAGAAACAAGATGGGACTTAGAAACGTCAAGATCAAGCCGCTGCGCCGCACGCCGCCTTTTCGCAAGGTGGCCTTAGGAACCTGGCACGGCCCGGGAGACCCGCAGATCTACGGCACGCTGGAAATCGATTTGACCAAGGCCTACGCTTGGCGCGACCGCCAGCCCGAGGGCGGCCCGCGGGTGACGGTGACGCACATGGTGGCAAGGGCGATGGCGCTGGCTCTCTCGCGCCATCCCGACCTGAACGCCTTCATTCGCCTGCGGCGCATCTACCTGCGCCAGTTGGTGGATCTTTTCGTCCTGGCCGTCGTCGAGCATGAGTCGGGCCGCGAGGATCTGACCAGTGTCAAGGTGAGCCGTGCCGACGAAAAGGGAGTGGCCGGAATAGCAGACGAGGTGGGCGCCAAGCTCAAACGGGTGCGGGAGAAAAAAGACACGGATTTGCAGAAGTCTTCCAAGATGATGAGCATCATCCCGGGCTTTCTGATGAGGTTCGTACTCAAAATGGTGGCCTTCATTTCCTACACGCTCAACCTGCGCTGTCCGGGAATCCCCCGCGATCCCTTCGGCGCCTGCCTGATCACCAACGTGGGCATGTTTGGCCTGGACGTGGCCTATGCACCCATTGTTCCCTATACCCGTGCTCCGGTCGTACTGCTGGTGGGAGAGGCCAAGAAAAGACCGGTAGTGATAGACGATAAGATAGAGATCCGGCCGGTGGTGACGCTCAACGCCACCATAGACCACCGCCTGTGCGACGGGGCGCTGCTGGCCAAGATGGTGCGCACCATCCGAGGGGCCTTCGACGACCCCGACACCCACTTCGCTGAGCCCGTTCCCGACGAGACTAGCGCCCAATAGAGCCAGTGTCTTTGCTCGTCGTTCTGTCGAACCAGACGATGCCGTGTCGTTCGATGTGGTCGAGAAGGGACTTGTTTTCGATCCGCTCGTGCAGGAGGAGATCGACTTTTTGGGGGATTGGAAGATGTTCCAGGGTGGTTGCCAGCCGGGCCAGATCGTCCAGGGTCAGGGATTTGCCGTAAAGCGCGATGTCGACGTCGGATGCCGGCTGGTGGTTACCGCTGGCGCGCGAGCCGAACAAGACCGCTTTTTCGACAGCGGCCTGCGAGGCCAGGACATCGACTATCAGGCGACGATGTTCGTCTTTCAGTCCGTCTTTCATCGAGGTTCATTCTTTTCGGTCAGCCGATCGCATAGGCGTCTCAGCAGCGGTGCGTAGCGGTTCTTGATGAGCGTCTCGGCTTCCCGGGCGGTCTGCTCGTGGTAGATGTGGCTGAGCAGGTTGCGTTTTTCCAGCCCATCGAGCCAATTCTCGGTATCGTCCCCGTCCAGGTAGCCGGCCTGGAAGGCGCGGCGAATGACCGAGCGAGGGGTCTTGTCGTCGTAGCCTTCGTAGGCCAGAAGATCCTTCAGTGTTTTCCAACCAAGCTCGAAGGAAAACTCGAACATCTGCACCAGTCCCGCTCTTTCGAGGTCGGTATACTTGTCCTTGCCACAGGCATTTTCCAACTGCATCAGGGCTCGTGTGAAATTCTCGAAGCGCTTCTGCCAGCGCTCTGTCGCCGGTCCGGTCATTTCTTCATCTCCCGCGGCTTGCGTCATATGACTCTACACCCCGGCCGGCCGGGCGGCAACATTGTGGCCGCCGGATTAGTACAAGGGGCTATTTTATAACAATGTTGGAATTGTTGGAATATGCAGAAAGCCAGCGCAACGATTTGGTAAATATGCGTGTATAGCGGCTATAACCCTTAATATCTCTAATTACGGAAAACTGAAGACCGACTTGGCCAGCCTGTTGGAATATGGGCGACGGTAGGCGCATTCGGAGGTAGCCGATCGCACCCTTCAGGATGGCACAAAGAAACAATTGACACCCCGATTCCCCGGAAATGCTATAATGACCCTCGCCAATCAAAGGGGGAATACGAATGTTGTCTTTGATTCTTGGCACATTGGATCATGGAACTCGCCTGGTTCCCAGGCGCTTTTGGAAAATACTTGCTACGGCAATGATTGTGCTCTTCTTGGCAGGCTGTGGCGACTGGTGCCCGGCCGGTACCGAAAAGGTCAGACGATTATTCGTGTCCATCCCCGAGTTCCCGAACACGGATATACAGGAGTTCTGCGAGACGCCGGACGGAATTCGACATGGGCCGTACCTGGTGCGGAATGCGCACGGTGTCGTCGTGCGAGAAGGCCAGTATTCCATGGGGCAACAATGCGGACTCTGGATTAAGTACAACGAGGCCGGGATAGCAATCAGCCGGGAGGACAATGGTGATTGTCCGCTGGTTCTGGCGTTCCCGTGATTTCCAATTCAATTCTCCGTCCAAAAAGTCACTCCGTCCCCTTTTCTTTCATTGTGGCTCCTGCTTGCCTTCGGGTCCTGCACGCCGGTGACCACCCAGCGAGATATGTTAGCGCTTGCGCCGAATCAAGAGAACGCCATACCTCCCGTGCTTAGAACCCAGAAGGCAAAGTACGTAGTGGGCGAACCTTTGGTGGTCGAAGGGGATGATGGGATGGGTGCTCGCCTCCAAAAAACAGCACAGTATAGCATCCAACTGAAATCCAATACGGACTGGCGACTCTACCGCAAAGCAACTGCCAGCTCACGTGGTACCATCTCCACTGCTCATTATGTCATCGACGGAATACCTGATTCAGGCATCTATCGGATTACGTTCCGCCTAGCTGGTGATATGGTTGCAGAGTCGAATTGCTTTACGGTGCTCGCAGCCACCGTTCCAGAGCACAAAGGCCGCATCCTCACCAACATGCCCACTTTTGGTCCCGACGAACCCATTGCAGTGGATATGCAATTTGAAACACCCCACAATTTGAAATTGAACGGAGCCTGCCACAGCCTGATGATGTGCGCCTTGTATCAACAGACGGACGAGTCCTGGAACTGGGTGGGTGGAGGATTTGGAGAGCAGATGGCCTGTGGAAAGCCGTTTGCCCATGGCTCTGATTTCAAAAACATGGCATGTTTTTGGGACCATCCCTCCCGGTTGACCTTAGGCACTTATCGGGTCGCGGTCCAGGACGAGTTTGAATGGTCTTTTTGGTCCAACCCGTTCACGGTATCCGAATTGAGCAAGGTGCCATCTGCTGTGAACGGAACAATCAGATTCTGTGGTAGAACGTACACGGCGGATACGAAGAGAATTGATTGTAATAGCAAGCAGGTCGTCGATTTGCGTCCCTTGACGAAACTCAGGCATCTAAAGGAGCTGACCCTTCATTGTCCAGAATTAACAGATTTCACAGCATTGATGAATCTTAGAAAACTGGAATACCTGGAAGTAATTGATTCACCCATCTCAGACCTAAGCCCACTGAAGGGTTTGAAAAATTTGCAGACTCTTCGGATTGTGCAAGCTCTAACGGTTGGTCAGGTGACCCAAGTAAAAGATATTTCCCCCTTGAGTGAAATCATCAGCCTGATCAGTTTAGATTTGGGAGGAACCATTGTACAAGACATCACCCCATTGAGAAATTTGAAGAAATTGACAAGCCTTGGTCTTACCAACACACCGGTTGCAGATCTCACCCCGTTGATTGGACTAAAGAAGTTAAGCTATTTGTACATTGGAGGCACACAGGTCAAAGACCTTTCCCCACTGAAAAAAATGACCACTTTGAGGTATCTGGAGCTCATCGACACCCAAATACCAAAATCCCAAATAAGTAACCTAAAACTGACTTTGCCAGGCTGTAGAATCGGCCAGGAGGAGGTACCACTTAAGTAGTTCCGGACAATATTCTCAAAAGAAAAATATGTCGCCAGGGAAAGTCCAGCCGGGGTGGAAGGGGTGTGGGTTGAGGAGGAGGGGGGACCGGGGGGAGGAGACCGACAACAATGAGGAGTAACAACACAACCTGGATTTACATGGTCGTGGGTCGGTGGTACCATCTTGGGGTCATGTGCTTATGGAGCCCGGAAGCGTGAGATGGTTTCTTCCACTGCTGGTCATGTTGCCTTGCCTTTCCGCCTGCGGCGGGGGACCGGCCGTTCCTCAGGCACCCGGGCGCTCGGTGCGCATCGAACTCGAAAACGTCGTCGTCAGGCAGTACCACGACGGGCGGGAACGCTTCGAGATGCGGGCCGGGTCGCTTGAACTCGACGAACGGGAACGTAAGCTTGTGGCGCATGGCGGCGTGCGCGGGCGGTTGCAGCCCGCGATGTGGGAGGAGAAAAAGTGAGATCAGCCCCGGTGATATTGCCCTGCCTGCTTTATTGTCTGGCAGGTCTGGCAGCAGAGGCGCCGCCCACAGGCGTGAAAGCGCCCGAGGGGCCGGTTGACATCCAATCTGATCGACTGGTGGTGCAAAAAAAGTCTCATCGGGCCGTTTTTTCGGGCAAGGTGCGGGTGGTCCAGGGCGATCTCACAATCCGCTGCGCCAAGCTGGTAGTTTGCTACTCGGATAAAAAAAGCGAGCCCGACCGGATCACGCGCATGCTTTTCAGCGGAGAGGTTTCCATCGAGCAGCAGAACAGGAAGGGACACTGCCAACGCGCCGATTACGACCGGGAGGCGGGTCTGATCGTCTGCAGCGGCAAGCCCTGGGTCATAGAAGGCACAAGCCGTGTCGAGGGGGAGCGCATCGAGTACTTGCTGTCGCGTGACGAAGTAAAAGTGATCCGTCCGCGGGCCGTCATCGATTTGCCCGCGGACGACAAACCCAAGCGTGGTCGCACTAAGTGAATGCAGTCCTCCAAAAAATCCCAGCCGGCACCGACGCGCTTTCGGCCGCGGGCCTTGCCAAGTCGTTTAAGGGGCGCCGCGTGGTGGATGGGGTCAGCTTCGATGTGGCTCCCGGAGAGATCGTGGGCCTGCTGGGGCCGAACGGGGCCGGCAAGACGACCAGCTTCAATATTGTCATGGGCTTGCTTAAAGCCGAGGCCGGAAAGGTTACCCTGGGCGGGCAAGAGATTACCTCGTGGCCGATGTACAAAAGGGCCCGGGCCGGCATCGGCTACCTGTCCCAGGAACCATCCATTTTCAGGCGCCTATCCGTGAGCGACAACCTGCTTGTCTACCTCCAGGCGGCCGGGGTTTCAGGCGCCCAGGCGGACGAGCGTGTACAACAGGCCATAGAACAGTTCGACCTGACCCTGGTGGCCGATGCCGCCGCGGCCACCTGCTCGGGCGGTGAAAGGCGCCGGGTGGAAATCGCCCGGGCCATGATCCGCGGGCCGAAGTTCCTGTTGCTGGACGAACCATTTTCCGGTATCGACCCGCTGGCCGTCGGGGAGATCCGGCGCCAGATCGAACGCCTGTCCAGGGAAGGGATCGGCATGCTGGTCACCGACCACAACGTCAGGGAAACCTTGTCAACCTGTGACAGAGCGTATATTGTCAAGGATGGCCGGATCATCGTGACCGGTACCCCGGCAGAGATTGCCGCCAGTGAAAAGGCGCGCAGGCTGTACCTGGGTGAAGATTTCCGTCTGGAAGAGACGAGCTGAAGATGGTGGAGTTGAGACAAGTACTGTCGTTGAAGCAGACCCTGCAACTGGTGATGACTCCCCAGTTACAGCAAGCCATCAAGCTTCTGCAGCTGTCCCGACTCGAACTCAATGACCTGGTTGGCACCGAGATGCTCGAGAACCCGGTGCTCGAGGATGCACCCGATCTCCCGCCGGCCGAGGAGACGGCCGCGACCGCCGAAGAACGCCAGACGGCGGCGGACGATAAAATCCAGGATCGTCTCGAACGCACCGAAAAAGCGGAAGAAGTCAAGGGTGACGAAGGCGCCAACGAGATCGACTGGGAGAAATACCTCGAGAACTATTCTTCCTACTATCCAGGCGGCGGACCGCGCGAGCGCCCCAATGAAGATTTGCCCTCTTTCGAGGCGGTGTATTCCAAGAAGCCGTCGCTGGCCGACCACCTGTTGTGGCAGTTGCGTCTCTCGTCTCTCGACGAGTACCGGCAGGATATAGGCGCGCAGATCATCCTCAACCTCAACTCGGACGGTTACCTGGTAGCCGACGACGAAGATCGCCTGGCCGGCAAGACGGCCACGCAGAGCGTCGCCGATTCGCTGGAGATAGGGCGGGACGAGGTCGAGCGGGTGTTGAAGACCGTGCAGAACTTCGACCCGGTCGGAGTCGGAGCGCGGGATCTGAAGGAATCGTTGCTCATTCAGGCCCGGCACCTGCAGGTGGAGAACGGCCTGGTTTACGCGATAATCGAATCTCATCTCCCGTTGGTGGAGCGCAAGAACTTCCAAGCCATCGCCCGCGCCCTGAAGGTCACAAGGGACGAGGTCATCGACGCGGTGAGAATAATCTCGCAGTTCGAGCCGCGCCCGGGGCGGGTTTATTCGGAAGATAAGCCGCAGTATATAACACCGGACATCTTCGTCTACCGCCTGGTTGACGAGTATGTCATCGTTCTCAACGAGGACGGGTTGCCGAAGCTCAGGATCAGCTCCTATTACAGGCGGGCCCTGAGCCAGGCCTCCCGCGGCGGAGAAACTCACAACTACATCCAGGATAAGCTGCGTTCGGCGGTTTGGCTGATTCGCAGCATTCACCAGCGCCAGCGCACGATCTACCGCGTGACCGAGAGCATCGTTAAATTCCAGCGGGAGTTCTTCGACAAAGGCATCGCCTTTTTGAAACCGCTAGTGCTCAGAGATGTCGCCGAAGATCTGGGATTGCATGAATCGACGGTCAGCCGCGTGACGACCAACAAGTATGTGCACACGCCCCGGGGAATATTCGAGCTGAAATATTTCTTCAACTCCGGCATCAGCCGGGTGAGCGGGGACGACGTCGCCTCGGAGTCGGTCAAGGATCGCATCAGACACATCGTGTCCGAGGAAGATCAGCAAAAACCGCTCAGCGATCGCGAGATCGTCGCCATGTTGAAGGAGCAAAACATCGACATCGCCAGGAGAACTGTTGCCAAGTACCGAGAAATGCTAGGCATTTTGCCTTCAGGTAAACGAAAGAAGATGTTCTGAACGATCGCCCGCACCATTGCCCAATTGGGAGGAGTCATGCAAGTGTCGGTAACCTTCCGTAACATGGATCCTAGTGAATCACTTAAAGCTTATACGTCCGAGAAGTGCTTGCGGCTGAAAAAGTACGTCAGCAAGCCTACGGACATTCACGTCGTTCTGGCCAAGCAGAAATATCGCAGCCGGGCCGAGATCAAGATCACTCATAGCGGTGTGGTAATGAAGGGAGAAGAGAACGGCGAAGACATGTACTCCAGCATCGATCTGGCGCTGGACAAAGTGGAGCGCCAGTTGAGAAAGCTCAAGGATAAGAGGCGCGAGCACCGTTCGTCAGGAGTCACCGTTCGCCACGGTATCGTCTCTCACGAGTCGGCCGACGACGAGGAAGGCGCGCGTATAGTCAACTCGGAGGAATTCTCGGCCAAGCCGATGTCGGTTGACGAGGCCGTCATGCAGATGGACCTGGCCAATAACGACTTCCTGGTCTTCATAAACTCCGGCACTCAGGAAGTGAATGTGATCTACAAGCGGCGCGACGGCGATGTCGGCCTGATCGAAGCGCAAACGCCGCCCGAATGATAGAGCGGCAGTTTTATAAGATTCTGCGAGCGTGAAGGGATCTGGCTTCTTGGCAATTCACGGCAGACTCTTACTTCGCAGCTTCTTCGCATTCTACGAAGAAGCTGCTGAGTCCAACGCGAGTCTTTTTTGGATGCAGCGGCGGTTTTTGCCGTGCCCTGGGGTGCGGAGCCGCGATGGGCTCCGGCCCGCCCTGGTTTATCGAGGAGCTATAAAGGGAGCTTACAGCAAATGAAAATCGCAACTTTCCTCGATCGCAGCGATGTGACGATCGATGTGCTGCCGCGTCCCAAGAAGGAGATTCTCAAGGTGCTCGTCGATCTGCCGGCGGGCAACCACGCCGAGCTCGACCGCGAGCAACTCCTTTCGATCCTCTTGAAACGCGAAGAACTGCGCTCGACCGGCATCGAGGAAGGCGTGGCTTTTCCTCACGGCAGGGTTCCCGGCCTCGATCGGCTGATGGCCTGCTTCGGCAGGTGCCAGGCCGGCGTGGATTTTGATTCGTTCGACGGCAAGAAGACGCACTTTTTCTTTGTCCTGCTCATTCCCGAGCATGCCCAGGGGGATCACCTCAAGGCGCTGGCCCGCCTCAACCGCTTGTTCCAAGACGCCGATTTCCGCCAGCGCATCATGAAGGCCGGCAGTGCGGACGAGGTGTTCGACTTTATAATAGAGGAAGACAATCGGTGTTGAACGCTCACTCAAAGCATACCCGTCCCAGGGGAAGAAATGCCTGCTCCCGAGCTTGACGCAAATCGCCAGCCGGTGCGGTTGGTGATCATCAGTGGACTATCCGGCTCCGGAAAGAGCACGGCCATCAGGGCGCTCGAGGATACCGGTTTTTTCTGTATCGACAACTTGCCGATCGTGTTGTTGCCCAAGTTAATCGACCTGTTTCCGCGCAGCGGTGAGGAGATAGAGCGCATCGCCCTGGTGGTGGATGCGCGCGAAGAGCGCTTCCTGGGCGAGTTCGACCGTAACATCGAGAGATTTCGCGGGGCCGGCGGCCGGGCAGACGTTGTATTTCTCGACTGCGCTGACGAGGTGCTCATCAGGCGCTACAACGAAACCAGGCGCCGGCATCCCCTGGCGCCCGAGGGATCGGTCGAGGACGGCATCGCTCGCGAGCGGACCATCCTGAAACCGCTGCGCGATGCGGCCGGTCAGGTTTTTGACACCACGGGGCTGACTCCGCACGAACTGCGGCGTATAATCAGCGATCGTTTCACCCAGGTTCAGCCCGGTCACGAGATGATAATGGCGCTCGTATCTTTCGGGTTCAAGTACGGTATTCCGGCTCAGGTTCATCTCGTGTTCGATGTCCGCTTTATGGCCAACCCGTATTTCGACGAGAAGCTGCGGGAGGAAAGCGGTTTAAACCCCGAAGTTGCCGGGTTCGTTATGCGAGATCCGGATGCCGAGAAGTTTCTGGAACAGGTGATCGCCTACCTGGACGCATTCCGCTCCCGCTATGACAACGAGGGAAAGAGTTACCTGACGCTTGGCATTGGTTGTACCGGGGGCAAGCATCGTTCGGTTGTCATGGTCGAGGAGCTTGCCCGGCGCCTGAAACAGGCAGGGGTGGCCGTGGCGGTCAGGCACCGCGACCTTCACGGAGATTGACGGCGACGGAAAGGACACATCATGGTGGGATTGGTGATTTTCGGGCACGACGGCCTGGCGGATATGTTTTCCAAGGTTCTCCACCAGATAGTCGGGGCCCTGGCGCAGGTGACAGCGGTTGACGTCGGATCGGATGCCTCCAGCGAGGAAGTCGAGCGCGAGTTGGATCGGGCCATACACGAGGTCGACACCGGGGAGGGGGTGGTCATCCTGGCCGACCTGTTCGGCGGATCGCCGGCGAATTTCTCGCTGGCGCGCATGGTTCCGGGCAGGGTGGAGGTTGTCTCGGGCCTGAACCTGGCCATGCTTTTGAAAATGGTGGATCTGCGCAATCACGGCCTGTCCGACCCGGCGGTCATGGCGCGAGCCATCGCCCGCGAGGGCCGCGACAATATCGTGGCGGCAGCCGACATGTTGATGCAGCGCGGCGGCAAGCCGGGCGCGAACCATAAACATCTCGCGCCCCAAGGGCACAAGACGTGCCAATAGAGACGAGAACGACTTCGAGTATGCTTGACTCAACTGTAAAGATGTTGCCGTCTCAAGCGGTCTAGAAGGATGACGATGCCCGAGGCGAAGGACAACTTCGTAATCAAGAACAAGCTGGGCATGCATGCGCGGGCCGCAGCCGTCTTCGTGCAACTGAGCACGAGTTTCGCCAGTGAAATCTCGGTCGGCAAGGAAGATCTGGTGGTCAACGGCAAGAGCATCATGAGCGTTCTCCAGTTGGCGGCGGTTCAAGGCGACGTGATCATGGTGTCGGCCCGGGGCGACGATTCGGCCCAGGCACTTCGGGCCATCGGGGAATTGATCAACAACCTGTTCGGCGAGAGCGAATAAGCACAACATGTACAGACCGCGTACCAAGGTTTTCAAGGGAATCGACGCCTCACCGGGCATTTGTGTCGGTCTGGTTCACCTGGTCGATCGGCGCAAGTTCCGTGTCCCCAAGACTCACGTCGGTCGAGAGAACATTGACATGGAGAAGGATAGATTTCGCCGGGCCGTGGGCATGAGTGTCTCGCAGCTTTTGGCCATTAAAAAGAAAATGGCGCGGCGCGACCGCCTGGATCCCACCGCGATCATCGAGGCGCACCTTCTGATGATGAAGGACGAGATGCTCGTCGCCGGGACCGAGAAGCTGATCGACACGCGGGGTATCAACGCCGAGTGGGCGTTGAAAGACAAGGTGGCCGAGATCCGCCAGGTGTTCGATCGGCTGGAGGACGACTATTTCAGGGAGCGCCGCAGCGATGTCGAATTCGTGGGCCAGCGCATCTTGCGCAACCTGATGGGACACGAGGCGGAGGTGCGGCCTCCCGAGCACGAGCGGGCGGTCGTCGTTGCCCACGACCTGTCGCCGGTGGACACAGCCGACTTGAGCCGCCAAAAAGTAACTGGTTTCGTCACCGAGGTGGGGGGCAAGACGTCTCATACGGCTATCATCGCCCGCTCGCTTGAATTGCCGGCCATCGTCGGCGTCGAAGGCATCCTCGAGAAGGTGGGCACGGGAGACAGGATCATCGTCGACGGCTATCGCGGGGAGGTGATCCTGCACCCATCCGAGCGAGTGGTTCAGGAGGCGCTTATCAGATCCCAGGGATTGCGCAGCCGGATGGCCGAGCTGGCCATGGAGAAGGCCCTGCCGGCCGAGACCCTGGACGGGTACGGGGTCAGGTTGTCTTCCAACCTGGAGATGGTCGAGGAGGTGGAGACGGCGCTGCGTTACGGCGCAGACGGGATCGGTTTGTTCAGAACCGAGTTCCTGTTTCTCGATCGTCGACCCCCGTCGGAGGGTTTCCAGCGGCGCAGCTACCAGAAGATCCTGAGGCGGATGAAAGATCGGCCGGTCACCATCCGCACTCTCGACCCGGGCGGCGACAAGAAACTGCCCTTCCTGCGCACCGAGCCAGAGGCTAACCCGGCCATGGGTTTGCGCTCGATCCGTGCCTGTCTGCAGAATCGCCCGCTTTTCTTGACCCAACTGCGCGCCTTGCTGCGCGCCTCGGTCGACGGGCGGTTGAAGATACTGTTTCCCATGATCTCGGTTCTGCACGAGATCAGGGAGGCCAAGGCCCTGCTGCGGGAGGCCCAGGACCAGCTGCGGGCCAAGGGTCAGGCTTTCAGCGATGACATAGAAGTAGGCATGATGATCGAGGTACCCTCGGCGGCTTTCATGAGCGACGTGTTTGCCACTGAGGTCGACTTCTTCAGCATCGGCACTAACGACCTGATCCAGTACACGCTGGCCGTTGACCGGCAGAACGAGCAGGTTGCCTACCTTTTCAATCCCTTGCACGTGTCCATCCTGAGAATGCTCGGGCAGGTGGTCACAAACGCCCACCAGGCCGGGATAAAAGTAGCCATGTGCGGCGAGATGGCCGGCAACCCGCTCTACCTGCACATCCTGCTGGGGCTGGGGCTGGACGAGATCTCGATGAACCCCCTGGCGCTGCCCTACGCGCGCCACTTGATTCGCGGCTCGCGCCTGAAAGACGCACGCAGGCTCTACCGGCAGGTGATCAAACTGCGCGATTCCGGTGAGATCCTCCGGACGGTCCAGGACTGGATGGCCGAGCGTTTCCCCGAGTTCTTCACCAGCGAAGGAAACGCCGACATACTGGGCGGATTGTAGCCTGCCCCGATCGTGGTTGACAGAGACGACCGTTTGGCCGATAGTCGCCCCGGTTGTTCTGGAAAAAGTCAAAATTGGAGGAATACCCATGAATGGAAAAAACTTCGAATTCACGTCCGAGTCGGTGACCGAGGGTCACCCGGACAAGATGGCCGACCAAATCTCGGACGCGGTACTCGATACCTTGCTTGAGCAGGACAAGGGCAGCCGGGTCGCCTGCGAGACGCTGCTCAAGACCGGCATGGTGCTGATCGCCGGCGAGATCACAACCAAGGGCTATGCGGACCTGCCCGAGGTGGCCCGCTCGGTCGTGCGCGACATCGGTTACGATGATTCATCCAAGGGTTTCGACTGGGATACCTGCGCGATCCTTTCATCCATATACCACCAATCGCTGGACATCTCGCAGGGGGTGACGTCCGGCCAGGGTCTCAACAAGGATCAGGGAGCGGGCGACCAGGGTATGATGTTCGGCTACGCGACGAACGAGACCGACGTACTGATGCCCACGCCGATCCACCTGGCGCATCGACTGGTCCTCAAGCTGACCGAACAGCGCAAGAACGGAAAAATCAAGTTTCTGAGGCCCGACGGCAAGAGCCAGGTGAGCGTACGCTACGCAAACGGCAAACCGGTCGGTGTCACCAACGTGGTCATCGCCACCCAGCACGCGGCCGACGAGGACTATAAGACCATTCGCGAAGCCGTCATCGAGCAGGTGATCAAGCCTGTCATCCCGGCCGGGATGCTGCTGCCCGATACCGTGTTTCACGTCAATCCCACCGGGCGCTTCGTGATCGGCGGGCCGGCCGGCGACGCCGGCCTGACCGGCCGCAAGATTATCGTCGACACTTACGGCGGTTGGGCCCGGCACGGGGGCGGGTGCTTCTCGGGCAAGGATCCTTCGAAGGTCGACCGCAGCGCCGCCTACGCGGCCCGCTACGCAGCCAAGAACGTGGTCGCGGCCGGCCTGGCCGACCAGGCTGAGATCCAGGTGGCCTATGCCATCGGTGTGCCCGATCCGGTCTCTCTGATGGTGACCACCTTCGGCAGCGGCAAGATCCCCGACGACAAAATAGCGGCGCTGGTGCGCAAGCACTTTCCCTTCAGGCCGGCTGACATAATCGAGCAACTCGACCTGCTGCGCCCCATCTATCGGGAGACATCGGTCGGCGGGCACTTCGGTCGCAGCGGCAAGGGCTTCAGTTGGGAAAAGACAGACCGGGCCGAACTGCTGAAATCAGAAGCAAGTTTATAGCCGGCAGGCGCACACTTAGGCATGAGCATTTTCCAGGGTATCGTCCTCGGGCTGGTGCAGGGGTTGAGCGAGTTCCTGCCCATTTCCTCGACGGCCCACCTGCGGATAGTGCCGGCTTTAGCCGGCTGGCCGGATCCCGGAGCGGCCTTCTCGGCCGTGGTTCAACTCGGCACGCTGGCCGCGGTTCTGGTCTACTTCGCCAAGGATCTTTACGACATGGCCCGCGCCTGGATCGCGGGAATAGCCCGTGGCCGGCCCTTCGAGGGGCCCGGGGCGCGCATGGCCTGGATCTTGATCATCGGCACGCTGCCGATCGGCCTGCTGGGTTTGCTCTGCGAGCACGCCATCGAGACCAGCCTGCGCTCACTTGCGGTGATAGGCGCGGCCTTAATCGGCCTGGCCCTGCTGTTGGCCCTGGCCGAGGCGACAGGGAGCCGCGTGCGCACCCAGGCGCAGATCGGCTGGAAAGACGGCTTGCTGATCGGCCTGGCCCAGGCCCTGGCTTTAGTACCGGGCGCCTCGCGATCGGGCGTCACAATCACCGCCGGCCTGTTTGCGGGACTCAAGCGCTCGGATGCGGCCCGTTTCAGCTTCTTGCTGAGCGTCCCGGCGGTCGCCGCCTCGGGGCTCTACGAAATGCTGAAGCTCTTGCGGGGATCTGTCGGGGATGTGTCCTGGGCGTCGTTGTCGGTCGCAACGCTGGTGGCGGCCGTGAGTGGCTACCTGGCAATCGCCGGCTTGATACGTTTTCTACAGAAGAGGTCCACGGCTGTCTTCATCGTCTACCGCATCATACTGGGCAGTGCGATCCTGGGATGGGTAATGAATTTGTATTGACCAGCGTGCTGGACAAGAAACGGATTTTCTGTTAAATGCCCTGGCATGCTATGTGCGATGAAACAAACACGCCGGTTTTTCAAAGGAGTGTAGAGATGAAAAAGCTGGTTACTTTTTTTGCGGCCGGTCTCGTTGCCGCGGCTTTTTACGGTTGCGGAGCAGGCGAGAACGAGGGTCCCGTATCGTGCGACAGCCTGCCTGACGGCAAGATAAAGCAGGCCTGCATCGACAAGAGCGCGCCCAAGGCCGATCGCTGGGATTCGCAGAACGATCCGCAACTCTTCGGGGTCAACCTGGACTACCAGCTCGCCAACCTGCCGCGGCAGGGCCGGATCGAGCAGATGGCCTGGCCGTCCACCTACTGGCCCACTTACGAGGATTCAGTCAACGTACGCTGGCAGGGTCAGAGCAGCCGCTCGCCGATCGAGAAGTACGACATGGCCTTCAACGATTGGACGCCGCCAGCCGACTTCGACACTCTGGTGCCCTTCAAGGACTGCGTCAACAAGTATGACAAGGAGTACTACGACGAGCTCGGTCCGGCGGCTCCGGCAGCGGCGGTGAAACGTTCACAAGCAGCGCCGCGCTGGCCATCCCCGACAACGAGAAAGATGGCCTGGTTAGCACACTCAGCGTGCCGGGCTCGGGCGCGATCAAGTCCGTCAAAATCGAGTTGAACGTCAACCACACCTGGATCAGCGATCTGAAGATCGAGCTCAGGCACGGAACCGGCACCTCGATGCTGCACAACCGCGAGGGTGACGACGCAGACAATATCGAAAAGAGCTACAGCGTCGACGATTTCAACGGCGCGGACAGCGGCGGCGAATGGGAGCTGTTAATCTCCGACAACGCCGGCCAGGATACCGGAACGCTAAACTCCTGGTCGCTGACCATCGAGCGCTGAAGACAAACCCAACTGGACTCAGGCGGGGCTCCACAGTGTTTGTTCCGACATCTTTCTTTCTGGGTCAGCAAGAATAGTATCCAAACCAACATTGGCTTGAGCTTGAAGATCAAGAGCTGTGGAGATTCCGGCTGCTGTCGTGCTGTGTCTTTCCTTCAGGTTTATTCGATACAATGATTTCGCATAGTCCAGAGAGTAAACATGGAAATGCATGCAGTTGCCAATCTTTGCGCTTTCAATGTGACTAAAAGAAAACTCAGTCTTCATGTAATCGAGAAGACAATCTTGTGCGACAAGGACCAAGTGCTTCGAGACATGTTCAAAAGTATCCACCTTGTGATGTAACTGCACTAAGATGGTCTTCGCCGTCATTTTCCAGTTCATTCCGAAGCTCTTTTTTGAACGAAGGGCATCCCGTTCGACTTTTACGCCAACAGAATGAAGAAACTTCTGTCTAGCTGGCCAGACTGTGCCAGTAGTATCAAGAGTCTGCAATTCAATACCAACAAAGTCTACTGGCTTGTTGTTTCTGGCGGAAACTAAGAAATAGTCAACGCTCCCACCTGGAATGGAGACCTCGGGAATCACGTGGAGTTCATTGCCTGGTTCATGAAGAGTCAATAGATGTATGGCATCTGTAAAGATCTGTCGTCTCTCCAGCAGCCGAAAAGGACAAATAACAATGGATCGGGGAGTTTGACCATAGTTGACAGTACAAGATCCAATTGAGATGTCCGGCTGGCTCTTTCGTACCTTGATACATACTCTGTTCAAGAAGGGGCAGTTCTGGTAGCTGACAATATC
Organism: uncultured Myxococcales bacterium; assembly: GCA_964640665.1. Lineage (GTDB taxonomy): Bacteria > Myxococcota > B64-G9 > B64-G9 > B64-G9 > DATKYQ01. The sequence continues at coordinate 2,678 of CAZXHT010000023.1, read as the reverse complement.
CCCCCAGTTGCCGTCATCGCTATTAGTCGGAAAACCAAAGAGTTCGGCAACGTGATTCGTCATAATAGTTGGTGGCACCGGTTGGATGCTGCGTCAATGTACCCAGGAGAGATATCAATACCGACAGATTTCCTACCAAGTTTGAAGGCAACTAGGTTGCTGGTGCCTGTACCGCAGAATGGATCGAGGACCAATCCATCTTCGGGGCAAGAAGCAAGGATTGGTATCCGACAAAGATCTTCAGGGTAGGGCGCAAAGTGACCTTTTCGACGTTGAGTGTCCTCTGGGATAATGTCCCACAAATCACTCGGTTTACTGCCATTGGGATGATAGCGAAGAAAGTAGAAACCTCTTTGCTGGAGATCTCTTGCTCGCCCCGAGACTTTTTCGGAGTCCGAATGTGTTGTTCTCTGCTGGCCTCTGATTATCATGCGAAAATCAGCGATCTCTCCGTTGCGTATTGAATCCAACATGGCTTCCAATGCGGCGAAGGCCTCGCTTTTTTCTTTATCAGAAAGAACCGTCGATAACTCAATTTGACGGCGGTATCGAATACCACACACGCCGGTGGCTGACACAATTGCACCGTTGACTACCTTTGCCTTTCTTGGTGGCGTTCTGATAGCATCCGCGTTGTAATAATAGCCTACTTTCTTTTTTACGAAATGAAAAACAGGTTCGTGAATATTTCGGAGCTTGTCTTTAGCGTTGTCCGGACCGCCCTTGACCTTGTTCCAAATTACTTCATTCCGAAGAATCCATCCTTGGATATCCATCATGGCAAACGTAACCCGCCATGGGATGCCAAGCAGCTTCTTGTTCTGGTAACTGTCGCCAATATTCAGCCAAAATGAACCTGTGTTTTTAAGAACACGCCAGACCTCTGAAAAAACTTCCAATAGCTTTGTGATATATTCTTGGTAATCGTCTTCCAAGCCTATCCCACCGTCAGAATATTGTCTCTTTCCCCAATACGGGGGACTAGTCATGCAGAAGTCGAATGTTTCGTCAGGAATGGGTTTAAGAGCATCAACAGCAGAACCACTAATAAAAAATGGCTTCCTCTCGCTGGATTTAATATAATCCAGGACATCTTCAAGGATATCAGCTTTCTTCACGCTCAATTCATACATTTTTTCAAACATGGCCTGCGAAGCTCAATTGGTCAGGAAGTTAGATACCACTTCTGTCTGACATTTGCAACCGGTGGGGAGAGGCTATTTCGCTAATACGTTGGATTTTTCCAAGCATTTCGGATTTAAAATCCAGCAGTCTGGTAACAGGACCAGCAACATGTTGGTCTCTTGAATGCCAGGGATCTCTCGCCCTTCTGCGAAGAACGGAACCTGTCAACGACTTTGGGACACTCGATGAACGCATTTAGTGTAGCGCCTCCATGCTCGAACTCGATGAATGTGAGAACAGCCTGGGCGTCTCAACCCCTTTATCCTGTGAGGCTTGATGCTGAGGGATGACCAACTCGACCACCTCGCGGTTCATCGCCAAGAGAGAACGTGGCGGGTTGATCCAGACAGCCGTCGGTGCCTGCACCGGCTGAGGCGTCCCTCGCACGAAGCGTTCGGGATGGGCCGCCCGGGCGGCCATCATCACGCGATGTCGACTCGTCAGCACCTCTTCCGCTCGTCCGTAATGCACCATCTCCGGCGTAAGCATTTTGATTCCGCTGTGCCGATGCTGCGTGTTGTACCAGTCAAAGAACCTTCGACAGAATGCCAGCGCGTCCTCGAAAGAGCCGAAGCGGTTGGGGTACTCAGGCCTGTACTTCAAAGTCTTGAACTGCGATTCGCTGAAGGGGTTGTCGTTCGAGACATGAGGCCTGCTGTGGCTTTTATCCACCCCAAGGTCGGTCATCAGCTGAGCCAGAGCCTTCGACGTCATCGAGGTCCCTCGGTCAGCGTGGATGTTGAGTTGGCCGGCCGCGATGTCTTGCTTCGCGCAGCTGTCCGCGATCAGGCGTTTGGCCAGGTCAGCGCTTTCTCGGTGCGCCAACAGCCAGCCCACCACGTAGCGGCTATAGATGTCGAGCAACACATACAGGTGAAAATAGCTCCACTTGATCGGCCCCCTCAACTTGGTGATATCCCAACTCCATACTTGGTTTGGCCCCGTGGCCAGCAGTTCAGGTCGCTTGTAGTTTGGATGACGAAGTTGGTTGCGGCGCTCGCGCACCTCGTTTTCGCAAGCAAGGATGCGGTACATCGTTCGCTCCGAGCAGAGGTATTTTTTCTTGTCCAGCAAGGTGGCCACAACTTGGCCAGGCGCTTGGTCCATGAACTGCTCGGAGTGAAGCAGGGTCAGCACTTCTTGGCGTTCAGAAGAGGCAAGCGCACGAGCCGGCGTGGGTCTAGGTCTTCTGGGCACCGTCATGATCTTGGCCGCACGACGTCGGTAGTATGTGCTACGCGCCACGCCCATGGCCTCGCAGGCGGGCTTGGTGCCGGTCAACTGCCGGTGCTTTTCAACTGCGCCCATCAACTCTTCTCGTCGAGGTCCAGAGGTTCCATCGGGATCCCCAGGAGCTCGGAAGTTTTTTTTTTGTATCTCGATCATCAGCTCCAATTTGTCGTTTCGCCGATTTAACCGGCGCACCTCTCGTTCCAGCTCCTTCTCCCGCTGGGACTTCTGTGGTTTGCCACTGCCCTTGCGTCCACGCTTCT
>CAZXHT010000022.1:0-68393 GCA_964640665.1 uncultured Myxococcales bacterium | reverse complement strand
AAAGGCCATCCAGACAGGGCTTGAGGCAATCTGCGGCAGCGTCCCGAACAACAGGTAGGCACCGACCCCCAACCCCAGCGATATCCCCAGCGCAAACAGCAGCGCCAGAAATGTGCCCACAAGACCGCGCCCCGTCAGGCGCCTGGCGAACAACCTGAAGCGCAGCCCGGTCAAAAGGCCGATTGTCGCAAGCAGTCCCGGCGCCCGGCGTTCAGCCACTGGCCTGCCCTCCGCCAAGCCAGTCGGGCAGTTGTTGCGTATCTCCCTCGTAACCCACGACCCTATTGAAGACACTGCTGAGCGACTCGCCCGCGGACTTGAGTCGCCGCATGTCGGCCTGGTAGACCAGCTTGCCATGATCGATGATTCCCACCCGCGAGACCAACTTCTCGGCCACCTCGAGGATGTGGGTAGTAAGCAACACCGTTGCCCCCCGCCCGCACAATCCGGACAGAACACGGCGGATGGTCTCGGCGCTCATGGCGTCGACACCCTCGAAGGGCTCGTCGAAGAAGAGCAGTTCGGGCGAATGAATCAGGGCGCAGGCGATGGCCAGCTTCTTGCGCATGCCGCGCGAATAGTCGGCCACCAGCGTGTTCGCGTCGCGCTCCAGGTTGACAAGCCCTAAAAGCGTAAGCGCACGCCGGCCGGCCTCTTCGCGCGCGAGCCCGTACATCATCCCGGAAAAAACGAGCTGTTCGTGCCCGCGCAGCCTGGAGAACAGGGCGGCCTCCTCGGCCACCACTCCCATGCGCGCCTTGAACCAGGGATCGTCCGGGTCGAGTTTTTTTCCCAGCAACTCGATCCGCCCGGCCGTTGGGCGCAGGGTTCCCGTCAGCATGCCGACCATAGTCGACTTGCCGGCGCCGTTGGGACCCAGCATGCCGTAAAATGCGCCGCGGGCTATGTCGAGATCGAGCCCGTCCACGGCAGTTGTGTTTCCGAAGCGCTTGACCGCTCCCCGAACCTTGATGGCGTTTTCAGACATGGCGGGCGTAGCATAGCCGACTTTGCGGTTCGGGTCATCGGTTGATCGGCCGATGCTCGCGGTGTATGCTCACGGGCGAATGCGCGTGAAGGGAGATGTTATGGGTAACACCGCTGACCTGCCACATTACAAATTCAAGCAAGCCTTGCTCCACGGCAAGGACACCAACCCGGCCGAGATCAGTCGTCTCGGGCGGCGTTTTCTCGAAGAGGGCTGGCTGAACGACGCCATCGACTTTTTCAAGAAGGCCGAAGACAGCCAGGGCCTGGCGGCGATTCGAGAGATATCCATAGAGGAGGGAGACATCTTCCTGCTGCGCCAGGCCATCAAGGCGGGCGGAGAGGCTGCCGGGGAAGACGAATGGAAGCAGATCGGGGAACGGGCGCTCGAGCTCGGCAAGCTCCAATTCGCCCGCGAGGCGTTCCGCATGTTCGGCGATCGCAAGGCGATGGAAAAGGTGGACCAGTTGCTCGAACCCGAGCCCGAAAAGATCATCGAGGCCGAGTTCGAAGAAGGCGACCAGGAGACATGAAACTGCGATCGTGGCCCTGGATAGTTGTCGTCGGCCTGGCCGTGTGCCAGACTGCCTGCGTATTCCTGGCTCTGGGCGAAAAACAGATTGCCGACTGCTCGGGTGTGTCTTTCGACAACGTCAACGGAAAGCGCTACGAGTTGGTGCGCGTCCAAAAACAAAATCGCTCCCGGCGGCAAATCGATTTCAACATTACCAAGGATTGTGAGGTAGACTACAAGCAGGATCTGACCGGGCTGAGCGTCAAATCGATCGAGATTCGCGATTCGCGCTCGGCTTCGGGCGCCATCGTGGTCATCACAACTACTCTTGAAAACAAGTCATCCGACCAAGTGACCTGCACGGCCCCCCTGGTCGAATTCGAGAAGATGGATTTCATCTGCCCCGAACAAAGAGATCTTTCTTTTGCCCTGGCGCCCCTGGAATAGTTTAGTCAAAGTCGGCAAGAGCTTTTCGCAAATCCGTTGTAAGCGGCGGCAGCAGGGCGTAGGCGAACACCGCCGCGGCCAGGAAACCGCCCGTCACGGGCGCCGAGGCGCCCAGCATGCGAACCACCAGGCCGTACAACCCGACCGAGGCGGCCAATCCCCAGCTTATCACGCAGCCGGCCGTATACCTGGTCAGGAAGACGGCCTGCCGGCCGAGGATCGGATCGACTCCAGCCGGCAACCCCCAGGCAACCAGGGTCTCGGGCCCGGCCCGCCTGACGTGCCCGGGATCCAGCAAGCGCCGCCGCGCGAGCGGCACGGCTACCCCGAGCAACAAGACGGCCAGCAGGCTCAGGCCCGCTTCCGTCCACGGCAAATACGGAGACAGCAACCAGGCAGAGGGTGAGCCGATAATGATGCATACCGCGCATAACCCCAGCAAGAGCGAGGCTATCACCGAGTAGATCCAGATAAGCGAACGAACCTGTCTCGAAAAGATCTGTTCCAGCAGCGCGTGCATCACATCTCTCGCCGACCGGCCAAGGCGCGGCCGAGCGTACCGCTACCGACGTATTCCAGCTCGCCCCCGACCGGGATACCCGAGGCGATGCGGCTTACACGCAGGCCGAGCGGCACAATGCGCCTTTTCAGGTATAGCGCGGTCGCCTCTCCCTCGACGCTGGAGCCCGTGGCGATGATCAGCTCCTTGACCTTGCCGGGCAACCTCGTAAGCAGCGACTCGATCCCGATCTGCTCCGGACCCTTGCCGTCCAACGGGCTCAGCACGCCATGCAATACATGGTAGAGCCCATGGTACTCACGGCTGTTTTCGATGGCCAGCAGGTCCTGCACCTTTTCCACGACGCAGATCTGCGTTCCGTCCCGCTCGGGATCCGAGCATATACGGCAAGGGCTTTGCTCGCTGAGGTTGCCACACACCCGGCAGGGCCGAACTTTCTCTATCAAATCGCCGAGCGCCCGGGCAAGAGCCCGGCCGTACTCGGGAGGCGCGGCCAGTATATAAAATATCAGCCGCTGGGCGGTCTTTTCACCCACCGCAGGCAACTGGCGCAGAAGCGCACTCATCCGTTCGATTGCGTCGGCCATGCTTACCGCGCCGCGTCAGGAAAACAGGGCGTCCAATCCTGGTATTGGGAGCCCGCCCGTAAGCGATCGGGTGGCCTCGGCGGCCATTTCCTTGGCCGCGCCCAGTGCCTGGTTGACGGCCGCCGTGACCAGGTCTTGCAGCATCTCGACCTCATCGGGATCCACGACCTGGCGTTCGATCTCGACGGCCAGTATTCGGCCGCGGCCGTCAGCCCGCGCCTTGACCATTCCCCCGCCGGAGCTGGCCTCCACCGTCCGCCGCGCCAGCTCTTCCCGCATCCGGGTGAACTGCTCCGAAAATGCCTGGGCCTGGCGCAGCATGTCCTGCATGCCGGGTATGCTCATGACTTCCTCTCTTCCGTCGTCTTCACCTGCGCTACTTCTGCCCCGAAAATCTTTATTGCCTCTTTGACCATGGGATGAGAGAGGGCCTGGTTGCGTTGCTCGTCCACCCTCGTCTGCCTCTCGTCGTCCAACGCCTGCGCCAGCGTCACACCCTGGTCAGCCCGGTGGTCTTCTACCGAAAGGCGAGTCTCCTGGCCAAACAGTTCCTGACAGTATTTCTCCAGCTCGCGCTTGTTGCGTTCGACCTTCATCTGGTCGGCGAAGAAAGAACCCGGCTCGAGTGCGATGCGCACCCGTTCAGCAGCGACCTCGAGCGGATAAGCGTGGTTGAGCACCGAACCCAGCGAGGGCCGGCGTCTGGATACCATCGCCACCAGTTTCTGCCACTCTTTTGGAAAACCATCACTGGTGCGGACCGCCTGTGTAGCGGGTTTTTCGACAGGCTGTGTTCGGGGCGACGGCGAGGCTTTCTTCTCGTCGCTGACGTTCGCGGTCGCTTTTGGGGTCGGAGGAATGAACGCCGGCCTGGCCGGCTTCTCCGTCCGTCCTCCTCCTTGTCCCTGCTCGCGCGGTGGTTCGCCCCGTCCCTTGCCGCCTTCGATTCCCCGTGAAAGCTCCGCAACACGGTTCACCAGACTGCCGATCTCCACAAGCGGTTCAACGGCGGAAAGCCGCAATAAGGCCGTCTCGAGCGTCAGGCGAGGGTAAGGGCTTCGCGACAACTCTGAAAGCGCCCGTACAAGGACGTCGAAAAGCTGGTGCCAGCGCAGCGCCTCGGCCTTGCCCGCCTGAGCGCGCAACACGGAACGCTCCTCTTCCAGTGCGTCGACCAGCGAAGCCGGCTTTTCGAGCGAGCGGTAGAGAATCAGGTTGCGAACGTGCCAAAGCAGTCCATCGAGAAACCTCTTCAGGTCGTGACCCTCGTCGAAGAGTTCTTCCACCAGGCGCATCAAGTCGTCCGAGCGTTGCTCGATCACGCAGTCTATTACCGTTGCGAACATCTGGCTGCGGGCCAGCCCCAGTGCGGCGTAGACCTGTTCGGCGTCTACCTTGTCTCCCGCGAACGCCAGCACTTGATCGGTCAGACTGAGCGCATCGCGCATCGAGCCGGCAGCCTCCCGGGAAATTATCCGCAGGCCCTCGGCATCGATAGCGGCGCCCTCGGCGCTCAAGATCTTCTGCAGGCGTTCGAGAATGATGCCTGAAGGAATGCGCTTGAAATCGAATCGTTGGCAGCGGGAAAGAACGGTAAGCGGAATCTTGTGCGGCTCGGTGGTGGCGAAAACGAATTTGACGTGTTCCGGCGGCTCTTCGAGCGTCTTCAAAAGCGCGTTGAAGGCGCTGGTCGAGAGCATGTGCACCTCGTCGATGATGTATATCTTGAAGCGGCTCCTGGCCGGTAAGTAACGCGAGTTTTCGCGCAGGCTGCGCACGTCGTCGACACCTGTGTTCGACGCCCCGTCGATCTCGAACACGTCGGGCGAGCTGCCGCTTGTGATCTCGCGGCAACTTCCACAAGTATTGTCCGGATCGGGGGTCGGACCTTGTTCGCAGTTGAGAGCCTTGGCCAGCAGGCGCGCCACCGTCGTCTTGCCCACTCCGCGCACGCCGCAAAACAAATAGGCGTGAGCCACACGGTCTGTACGAATGGCGTTGCGCAGCGTGCGGATCACGCCCTCTTGACCGACCACCTCGTCGAAAGTCGACGGGCGCCATTTTCTGGCCAGAACGAGGTAAGACATGTGTCCCTCGGATAATCAAGAGGGACGGCCAGGCAACCCTGCATCACACGGACAATGATGCTACCGCTGCTCCCTTCCGGGCCTGACGGGGTTCGCAACCCGCCGTTGTACAGGACCCGGCCGTCCCAAGACGTAATACAAACGGAGAGAGAGGGATTCGAACCCTCGGTACCTCGCGGCACACACGATTTCCAATCGCGCCCCTTCGGCCTCTCGGGCATCTCTCCATGCAAGACTCAGGGCCCGATCGCAAAGCCGGCAACGGAGAGAGAGGGATTCGAACCCCCGGTACCCAGAGGGTACACCTGCTTTCGAGGCAGGCGCCTTCAGCCGCTCGGCCATCTCTCCACATTGCTCATCTTGCTCTCGCCCCGCCTTAAACGGAAGAACGATCTCAACAGTTCGGCCGCCTGATCGGCACCGATACCCTCTCTCACCTCGATTCGGTGGTTGAGTCGGCTATCGGCAGCCAATTCGAAGAGACTCCGCACGGCTCCCGCTTTCGGATCCCGGCATCCAAATACCAATCGATCGATACGAGCCGACAGCATTGCGCCAACACACATGGGGCATGGCTCAAGCGTGGCGTAAAGCGTACAACCCGAAAGCCGCCAACGGCCAAGTTCGGCCGCCGCCTGCCGGATGGCGATCATCTCGGCATGCGCAGTTGGATCCAGTCCGCTTTCCTTGCGATTCCTTCCCCGACCGACCACTCGACCATCTAACACGACCACGGCGCCGACCGGAACCTCGCCTGCCTCGAAGGCACGGGCGGCCTCGCCCAAGGCCTCTTGCATCCATTCATGATCGGCTTCGTTCGCCATCGCGGTCCAACGCGCCCAAGAGGATTCGAACCTCTGGCCTTCGGATTCGTAGTCCGACGCTCTATCCAGCTGAGCTATGGGCGCAGCATACGGAGAGAGAGGGATTCGAACCCTCGGAACACTTTACGCGTTCACTGGTTTAGCAAACCAGCGCCTTCAGCCTCTCGGCCATCTCTCCAGGTTAGTCGAGCATCCCCGTCGGGGAAGCTTGCATTCCTTGTCAATGAACCCACCCGGCCCCGGGCCAATCGAGCATTCGTGTCTAACACCACCACCGCGACCTGTCAAGACCGCGCCAGGCCAAAAAAGTGGGCCTTCAAGGTCCCCGGGTGTCGGGGGGGATGGGGACGCACCCGAAAACGCAAGAAGGCCCTAAGCTATCGCCATCAAGTGCCCGCCCCCCATCTTTTTATTCTCGAGCCCCGATTGTGCCACTCGACTCAGCAGGCGCGTTTACTTACATGGTCTCAAAACACACTGAAAAAGTCAATCGGACGAAAAATCCGACCGGGTCCTTGCCCCTGCGGGAAAAAGCAATCGGAGGGAGAGGGATTCGAACCCCCGTCCCCTTTCGGAGAAGCGATTTTCAAGACCGCCGCCTTCAGCCGCTCGGCCATCCCTCCGTGCCGCACCCATTCTCACTTGATACACGGCCGCTGTCCAGCATTCATACAAACCTTTCACCTTTGTCTTGCTTGACAACGTTGCAACACGCGTGGTACGAAAAAAGAGAGCGAGGTCGATCGTCTATGCGGATGGTATCAGCCGGCAGAACCGACGTGGGGGTGAAACGCGCCCACAACGAAGACAATTTTCTGACATTGCCTGAAGAGAACGTGTACGCGGTGGCCGACGGGATGGGAGGCCACAGTTCGGGCGAGATCGCAAGCCAGATTGCAATCGAGGGCATCTCCAACTTCTTCAAGGCCACCCGCCAGGACGAGGACATCACCTGGCCGTACAAGATGGACAAAAACCGCCCCTACGATGAAAACAGGTTTGTCATGTCCGTCAAGCTGGCCAACCTGCGGATATTCGAGGCATCTCAGCGCGAGGCGCGCTACCGCGGCATGGGTACGACCGTTGCGGGCATGAATTTCCTCGATGGAGATATCCTGGTAGCGCACGTGGGCGATTCGCGCGTCTACCGTATCCGCAACAAGCAGATCACCCAGATCACCGAGGATCACTCGCTGCTCAACGACTACATCAAGGCCAAGAAACTGACGCCCGAGGAGATCGAGAACTTCCCTCACAAGAACGTGATCGTCCGAGCCCTGGGGATGAAGGAAACCGTACTGGTCGATCTTTCCCGTCACACGCTCCAGGAAGGCGACGTCTACCTTGCATGCTCCGACGGCCTGAGCGGTATGGTAACCGACGAACAGATGCTCGATATCGTGGTCAAGAGCACCGATCTCGAACAAGCCGCCAAGATGCTGATCGAAACGGCCAACAAGGCCGGCGGTGTCGATAACATCACGGTAATCCTCTCGCGAATCGAGGCTCTCTGACTCAGTCCTTGGTGGTACGAATCACCGTCTGGCCGGCGATCACCACCTGGCGGTGAGAAGCACCGGCGTCTACTGTTGAGCCCGGCCACAATACGCAGTGCGAAAGACGGGCTCCGCGGCCGATGCGGCAGCCGTCGCCCGCGATTACCAGCTGATCCAGGCGAGCGCCGTCCTCCAGGCGCACGTCCTCGCCGACCAGCGACGAATCCGCCCGGCCCGCACCTTGAGGGAGATCGACATGCGCCAGGCGCACGGCGCCGGAAAGGAGGGCCAGGTTGGCCGCCAGGTAGGCGGAGGGTGTGCCCAGATCGAACCAGGGCCCCTCGTCCAGGAAGGCGGACACCTTCAGTCCCTGTTCGATCATTGCGACATAGGCTTGGTCATTGATGCACGCGAAACCAGTCGCCGGCAGAAAATCGAACACCAGCGGTTCGAGCACATGCACACCACAGAACATAACCGGACGAACCTCGCCCCGGCCCGCAAGGTGTACCTGTTTGAAGCGAACCAGGCGACCGTCCTCGTCCATGCCCAGGGGTGTATGGGCGCTATCGCACGGCAGCGGTCTGACCAGCATGGTGGCGGCGGCCCGCTGCCGGCGATGATATTGCACAAGCCGAGCCAGGTCGACGCCCGTCAGGATGTCGCCGTTGAGCAACAGAAAAGTGCCCCCGTCGAGGAATGGGCGCATGCGCATCACCCCGCCCCCCGTTCCCAGGATCTCGTACTCGGGAGAGTAAGAGATCCGCAGGCCGTAGTCCGAGCCGTCGCCCAGTGCCGATTCGATCTTGTCTCCGAGATGATGCAAGTTTAACGCCACCCGATCGACGCCGGCCCGCGAGAGCAGATCGAGCGTGTAGGCGACAAGCGGCCGGTTGAGCACCGGCACCAGCGGCTTTGGGAGGCTATCGGTCAACGGTCGCAGCCGGGTCCCAAACCCGGCCGCCAGAACCATGGCCCGACAATCCGCAAGGCCGCTCAACGGCCCGCTCATGTTTCCAGCCTTCGCTCCCAGTTGTATGCCTTGTCGGTCACGACGCCCTCCATCCTCTGGATACGTCGATTGAGCCGGTCGTACTGGTTCTTGAGGCGCTCTATGGCCATCGGGCGCGAGGTCGAGTAGGAGTTGTAGAACTCCTCCTCCATTCCTGTCTCGAGCGGCACGATCGGCTCGGGTGTCATAAAGTAGGCGGCCGCCAGATAAACCGCCACCGCAGGCCAGAAGCCGGTGAAGATCAGCACCGCCACGGCCACGATGCGGGTGAACTTCAGGGAAATGTCGAAGTACTCGGCTAGACCCCGGCAGACACCCAGGATAAAACCCCGGCGCGAGCGGTAGAGGGTGCGCCGTTTTTTCCTGCGTCTAAAGCTCATGTCGTTCACCGTCTTTCTCGCGGTCGAACAGGATGGCCTCGAGCGTCTCTATACGCTGCTCCATCCGCGTCAACCCGCGGTAGATCTCCTGAATCGTACGCGACTCTTGCTCCTGAGGCTGCCGGCTCTTCGCCTTGCCGCCCTTCATGATCTTCAACCCGATCAGCACGAAGATACCCAGGGCCACGAACGCCGCCAGCGATGTTCCGAAGATGATGCCTATGACACTTTCCGGATACACTCTCGTCTCCCGTTTCAGTTGTCAGACTCTTCCGCCCTGGATCCAGAAGCAACCGTGTCCGGGAGTTTATCATCATACGGCGCGCCTTTCGGAATCATTCTTTTTCGGCCTCCGCCTGGGCCCTGATCTCATTCAGTTCCTGCTCGACGGCCTCTTCTTCCTGCAAAACCCGAAAGCGCTCATCGAGGCTCGGCTTGTGGCCGTAGTTGACCAATTCGGCCTCGGCCTCGACCCTGTCGATGCGTTGCTCGAGATGCTCGAAGCGAACAAAGGCGCCCTGCGACTCGGCCCGCCGGATCTGGCTCTGCACGCGCCTGGCGCCCATGGCATGAATGTGACGTTGCACCAGGATTCTGTGTTTTTCGCGGGCCTCCGTGAGCTTTTCTTCGAGTTGGCGAATGTCGTCTTGATACTGATCCACTAAAGCGTCGAAGCCGGAAAGCTCGTTCTCCTGGACCTCGACTTGCTTGAGAAGGTAATGCTTTTCACCCAGGGCCTCGCGAGCAAGATCCTCGCGATCTTTGTTCATGGCCAGTTTGGCCTTTTGGCCCCAGTCGTCGGCCTTTGTTCGAAAGGTATCCAGGTTCCTGGCCGCCTTCTTGCGGGACGCCATCACTCCCGCGGCCGAGGACTTTATCTCGACCAGGGTGTCCTCCATTTCGATAATCATCAGCTTGATTAACTTCTCGGGATCTTCCGCCTTCTCAACCATCGAGTTGATGTTCGAGTTGACGATGTCCCTGAGTCTGCTGAAAACACCCATGGAATTACCTCCGTTCGTTCGCGTGTCGCCCGCAATCAAACGCAAACTCTGGGCCAAATGACACCAGTCGCCGCAATAATTTGTTATTACTTGATTTTTTCTTGTCAGGGCGAGTTTACATCTATTGCGTCGCGTGGTATTATTAGCCACATATGAGCATATTTTGCCAAATATCACGCCTTAGAGCCAGATGACTGACGAGGCGACCAGAGAGACGCGTGATGCAATCGGGCGGTCGGACGCCTTCGTCGCCTTCCAGCAACAACTGTCGCTGGTTGCCCCGGTGGAACGACCCGTGCTGATCATCGGTGAGCGGGGAACCGGCAAGGAGCTTGCCTCCACCCGCCTGCACTTTCTGTCCCGGCGCTGGGGTGCGCCGCTGGTCACCCTGAATTGCGCCGCCATGACGCCAACCCTGATCTCGACGGAACTCTTCGGCCACGAAGCGGGGGCCTTCACCGGTGCACACAGCCGCAGGATCGGCCGCTTCGAGGCGGCGCACAGGGGCACGTTGTTCCTTGACGAGATCGGCAACATCCCCATCGAGGCCCAGGAGAAGATCCTGCGGGTCGTCGAGTATGGCACCTTCGAACGCGTCGGCGGCTCGCAATCCGTCAACGTCGATGTGCGCATCATCGGGGCGACCCACCAGGATCTGCACGCCCGATCCCGGGAGGGTCGCTTCATGAGCGATCTTCTGGACAGGCTTTCGTTCGACGTGCTCTTCCTGCCTCCGCTGCGAAAGCGTGTTGGAGACATCGAGTTGCTGGCCAGGCACTTCGCGTCGCACATGGCCGTCGAACTCGACCGGCCCCGAATACCCTCCTTCGCGCCGGAAGCTCTCGATAACCTCAGTGCCCACGCATGGCCGGGCAACATTCGCGAGTTGAAAAACGTCGTGGAGCGGGCAGTTTACCGCACACAAGGCGAGCTGATTACGGAGATTGATTTCGATCCGTTCTGCTCGCCGTATGCGCCGGCGCCCGAGGTTGAGCACGAGAGCCTCCAAGACGAACTTTTCCCTGCAAAATCGCTGCCCGAGGCCATCCGCCGGCTGGAAATCTCAAAACTCGAAGAGGCGCTGGCCCGGGCGCACTTCAATCAGAGACGGGCGGCCGACCTTTTGGGACTTTCCTACCACCAGTTCCGCGGCTTGTATCGCAAGCACCGGGAGCACCTGCAGTATCCGCATTGTCGCGCCCCTGCCGATATGAAACGTGGGGGGCCTCGATGACTCGCTATGCGGCCCTTGACATCGGGACCAACTCCCAACTTATGCTTGTGGCCGAAAGAAGCGCCGACGGTCGCTTCGGCGACGTTCTCGATCGGGCAACGGTCACCCGCCTGGGGCAGGGACTCGATCACTCGGGTATGCTTCGAGCGGACGCAATGCAGCGCAACCTGGAGCAGCTAGCGAAGTACAAGAACATCCTGGACGAGATGGGCGTCGAGCGGATCGCGGCGGCGGGCACCCTGTGCCTGAGAAAGGCACACAATGCCACCGAGTTCCTGGAGCGTGTCGAACGGGAGATCGGCGTGCGGATCGAAGTTGTATCCGGAGAAGAGGAGGCCCGCCTGACCTACCTGGGAGTCCAATCCGGGCTGCCGGTTTCCTGCTGTGAGCCCTTGGTGTTCGACCTGGGCGGCGGAAGTACCGAGTTCATCATGGGGCGCCGGGGGCAGGTGGCCCGTCGCATCAGCCTGGAAGTCGGCGCGGTTCGCATGACCGAGCGGTTTCTGCATTCGGATCCGGCAAAGGCATGCGAGATCCTGGCGCTTTCAGACCACCTGACCAAGAAGGCGCTCGAATCACTGCACGCCCTGAGCGGCTTCGACGCCCTGATTGGAGTGGGGGGCACGGTCACAACGCTGGGGGCCATGCACCTGAAACTCGATCAATACAAAAACGAACGTATTCACGGTCTACAACTGACAGGCTCGATCGTTGCCGCGCTTACCAGGAAACTGGGCAAGTTGGATCTTGCAAGTCTGAAGAAACTCGCGGGAGTCGATCCCAAAAGAGCCGATGTTATCCTGGCCGGAGCGCTCATCGTTCGGCAGGTCATGTCTCTCGTCGGAGCCAAAATCCTGACTGTGAGTGATCGCGGCCTGCGCCATGGCTTGCTGCATGAGCGATTCGGCAAGCCAGCGGATTAATATAAGTGGCTTGAAAAACCTTGACAGTTTTGTAACCCGGGTGCTAATTTCCTGCAAATAAAGCAGATTGCGACGGCCGTGGTCCCGAACAGAGGTTTCCTTTCATGAATTGCCGACGACTTGCGTTTGTTGTTGTGTTGCTTTCCGCCTGCGTCTTTGCTCGACCATCGCTGGCCAACCGCTACGATCTCCACCTGGGGAACTTCATCAACGACACCTGTAGCGCTACGAACACCTGCTACCCAAATCAGCGTTTCCGCGGTCTGATGCGGGAGCTCGGCATGGCCACCGCTCCTGTCTTCCTGTCTCCCGCGGAGACGTTGGGCCTGAACGGATTCAGCTTCGCCTTCGAGGGCAGCGTCGTCCCGATCAACAACGACGCCGATTACTGGAGTCCGGACTACTGGAACCCGGACCTGAGAATCGGCCAACCGGTCTCCGAGGGCAAGCCGGGCAGCGTCCTGTTCATCCCCCACCTGCACGTTCGCAAGGGGCTGCCGTTCAGCTTCGAGGTCGGGGCTCAGCTATCGATGGTTCCCGAGAGCGAGCTGTTCATCGTCGGGGCCGAGGTCAAGTGGGCCATGAACGAGGGATTTTACCTGATCCCCGACCTGGCCATCCGCTTCGCCGTGAACCACATAGTCGGTTCGAAAGACTTCGAGTTGACCACCGGGGGATGGGACGTCTCGGTCTCCAAGGCCTTCGGCGTCGGCGGCATGCTCAGCTTGACTCCCTATGCCGGTTACAACATGCTGTTCCTCCATGCGTCGTCCCACGTGGTACTCGACGCCACGGCCGAGATGGATCAGTTCGTCTTCTCCAAGGTCAACTGGAAGGACAACATGGTTCACCGTTTCTTCGTGGGCCTGCGCCTGACTACCTATATTTTCCAGATCACGCTCGAGGGGTTGTTCTCCAACCAGGATCTGCACATGTTCAATTTCAAGCTGGGGTTCGACTACTAGTCGAGGATCTCCATTGCCTGGCTTTGCCGAACTGGTGCTGATCCTGATCGTGGTGCTTATCATCTTCGGCGCCGGCAAGTTGCCACACATAGCCACTGCCGTTGGAAAAGCTATCGTCAAGATGCGCGCCAAGTTCGACCGGGAGTCGTCAGGACAAGAAGAAGAACGGCAAAATTCCGGGCACGAGTAACGAATAATTCACTCGTCCCCATTTCCGCCGTCGCCCGGCATTTCTTTGGCCAGCAGCAATCTCTCGGCCTCGGCCCGCACCAGTGGGTGCAGGGCGTGGTCGCGCTTTATCATCCGCAGATCCTTGCGTAGTAAGAACCCGGTCAGCTTTATCGAAATGTCGCTCGGCGTGTAGGGATTGCTGATCAATGCCAGGCGTACCTTGTAACGGGCGCCCCAGCGGCTGGAGTAGAGTTCACGCTGTATGATATCGCGGGCCGGCCGCCTGGCAGCCAGGCGAACCACGTCCTGCTCGACGAGACGCGGGTTGCGCAGCAGGTTGCCGACGACTGAAGGATCGCTATCGAGCAGCAGGCGATCGAGGTGCCCGCGGTTTTGTCCCCGCGCCAGATACTTGCGCCTGCCCAGGGTGATACGTGACATCTCGAGATTGGAGGGAACCTGGTGCGATTCCAGTGGCCCGCGCCTGGGCGTGGCAACCGTCAGCAGGCGCTTGACGGCCTCGTTTTCTTCGTCACCCGCCAGGCGATAAACCTCTGCCAGCACTTCGTAGAGTTCGTCCTGCTTCTGCCCGGCAAGCACGGCCGCGTGAATTGCGTCCAGTATCTCAAGACAAGCTTTGTCACGGTGCAGTACCCCGTCCAGCACGCGCGAAAAGAAACCCAGAATATCCTGCGCTTCAGATTGCCGCACCCACTCGACCAGCACCTCGCAGCGCATGGCCGCTTCGGGTAGGGCTCGCAGGCGCTTGATCATCGGATGATCAGTCATGCATTATTGGTCTGCCGCCGGTTGCATCTTCCGGGGTCTCCGGTTCGGGAGGAAGGCCCAGCAACGGATCCGCGCTCGTCTTGGCCTCGACCCGGAACTCAATACCGTGCATCTCGTCGGGATGGTCGAAGAACACGACCATGAAGGCCGCTTTCCCTCCAGACGCAATGGAAGTCCCTGGCCCCTGTCCAAGCTTCCTGCGATAGGCCGCGTCGACGGCCGGACCGTCCAGCATCTTGTAGACTTCTTCAGGGGTGAAGGTCAATCCGGCCGGTATCGTCTTGCGATAAGCGACGTGCCCCTGTTTGTTCACCAGCATTGCCGTGATGGCCACCGGCTGCTTTTCGCTGTCTGTCGGGTTTTCGACATCTCCCCAGAAAACGACCAGCGGGTGTCCGTCCTGGTTTGGATAGAGCGTGTTGTCTGTTTTCTCAACGACGAGTTCTCCCGCGGTGGTTTGCGAGGAGGATCGCCCAGTGAACGCTCGTACGTATGTGGACCAGGAGGTCAGATCCGGCTTTCCTCCACTGCGGTATGCGACGAACAAAAGAATCGCCATCAACAAACCAATCACTCCGAAGCCGATCTTATACAGCCACAACGAGGGCGGCCGCTCCGCCGCGCGATCAGCAGGCTCGGTCACGGCCATCGGGGCCGGCGGCCCGGGCCGCGGCGCGGCGTGTGCGTCGCCGGGCATGGCAGCGTTCGGGGCCAATGTCTTGGTGGGAGCCGGCGGCTCGGGCAGGTCTTCGCCTGTAAGCTTGCCGTCCTCGCCGAGTTGCAAACCAGATGATTCAGACTCGCTGCTCTCCACGGACGTGTCAAGCTGGCCGAAGGGATCGTTGTCCGTAAGGTCACCGCCAAAAGCCATTGGCGATTGATCGTTCGCCTGATCGAGGCTGATAAATGGATCGGCACTCTGTGCTGCGTCAGGCGAAGGCGCCGGCACCACGCCTGGTGTGCCCGGAGCGGCGTCAATGGAGGCAAAGGGATCATCGGCAGATCCCTGATCCCCGATAGCTTCCGGCGACTTTGGCAATGCGGCGAATGGATCTCCGAGATCTCCGAATAGATCGGTCGTGGGTCTGCCCACCGCTTCGCCTGACACCGGATCCGGAGTGGCGGAAGGCTGTCCTGCATCGACCCCGTCAAGTTCCCCGGAGGCCAAAGGCGAAGGAGAATCTGAAATGTCGATTCCGGCAAATGGATCATCCAGGCTTGGACTGGGTGTCGAAGCTGGTGTCTTCTCCCGGGGCTCCGGTGGCTTGGCCGGTGTCGCAGATGGCGCAGATCCTTCCGACTCGAGCGCCCCCAGATCGCCAAATAAGTCATCAGAAAGATCGGATCGCGCCCCGGCCGGAGGCGGGGGCAACTGCGGGCTCTTTACGGCCTCGCGCCGGGGAGCGGGAGGAGGAGGAAGAGAAGCCCTTGGGGTCGCTGAAATAGGCGGCGGCGCGGGAGCCTGAGGCTTCGGCGGCAACGACGAAGGGGCCGCCGGCAAAGGTGATTGCGCCGGCGGCGCGGGAGGCGAAAGCGCCCTGGACGCATCATCAGAGTCCAGATCGATCTGGTCGGCCAGGCTCCTGCCTCCATCGCCGAGAGGAGATGGCGGAGGAACGGGAAACTTCGTCTGGTCTTTCGCAGGCGCTGGCGCAACCCGTGTCGGCCTGGAGAAAACGTCACCGGCACCGGCCGCGATACTCGGTATTGAGGGAGGTGGCTCGGCCACTTTGGTTGGCGCCTTGAAAACCGAATCGGGCACGCCCCGGCCATCGGGAAAGTCCGTTTTTTTCTGCGTTTTCCTGGAGGCATGCGCCTTTGGCTCGTCTAGTTCGGTCACTCCGTTCTTCTTGACCATGAACAGGTGCTTACACTTGGAGCAGCGAACCTTGACGCCGCGATCAGTGACTTTCTCGTCGGCTATTTTGAACTTCGTCGAGCACCGGCTGCATTCGACTATCATTTATCACTCCCGGATCGCCCCCATCATGCTCTATTACCTTTGTAGAATCAAGTATTGACATCCTGTCGTCAACGGGAGTAGGCAGTGTAGGCATGGGAGACAACGAGCAGCAAAGTACCAGGATCATCAAGCGCTATACCAATCGCAAGCTGTATGACACGTTGGAGAGCCGCTATGTCACCCTGGACGAAATTGCCGGCCTGGTCAAGGCCGGCCAGGAAGTCCAGATCATCGACAATCGCAGCGGCAAGGATCTTACCGAGGTCACCCTGGCGCAGATCCTATACGAAGAGCAGAAGAAGCAGACCACGCGCATGCCGCTTGGCATGCTCAAGGAGATCATCCGCACCAGTGGCACATCGATATCCGATTTCATCCAGCGCCGCGTGACACAACCGGTGCAGTCCCTCAAGGAAGAAGCCGAACGCCGGGTCGACAAGATTGTTCGCCGTTCGGAAATGACCGTCGAGGAGAAGGCCCGCCAGGTGCGCGACTTCTTCTCGTCTACCCAGAAGGTCCTGGAGGATTTTCAGAAGAAGCTGGGTATCTCGGCGCTCACCGAGGCCATGGGCTCGCGGGCAAAGTTCAAGGAACAATTGTCCACCCTGCGCGAACGCATAGAAGAACTCGAGGCACGCCTAAAAGACCATTGACCTCGACCGACCATTGCCTACAGCCCGGGGCCGCTATTAATGATTTCCTTGGCCAACGATTCGAGCATGTGCGCCCCGCGCGACCAACTGGAGTATTCCCAGATACTCTGGCCGTAGCTTTGGGCCTCGTCGATCTTCACGTTGTAGCCGATGATCGTCCTGGCCGTCTTGCCGGGGAAGTGGCTTTTCAGCTTACGGATGATCTCGTCGGCCAACCTGGTCGGGCGATAGAGAGTTGGCACCACCAGGATAATCTCCAGGTGCCGCTTGCCGAACTGGTCGCGCATGCGGTCGACCGACTCGACGATCTCGGCGCAGCCGTCGAGTGCCAGGTAGGTCAGGTTCACAGGGACGACGATCTCCTCGCAGGCCAGCATGACGTTAATGTTAATCAATCCCATGGAGGGTGGTGAGTCGAAGATGATGTAATCGTAGTCGCTCAGACCGGCTATTTTCTTGGCCAGCTTCCGCTCGCGATCGTCATGCGCGGCGACCTCCACTGGGAAATCCGCAAGCGTTTTATTCGAGATCAGGACGTCCAGTCCCTCAATGTGACTTTCGCGAATTGCATCCTGTGCCTTGAGTGCCGGGTCCATGAGCAGGTCATTCACGCTGGGAGACAGCTCCCGCACGTAAAATCCAAGGCTCTTGCCCGCCTGTCCCTGTGGATCCATGTCCACCAGCAGCACGCGCTTGCCGTGATGGGCTATATATGCAGCTGTGTTAACGGACAGGGTCGTCTTGCAACTACCGCCCTTTTCGTTGATGAAAGCTATTCGTCGCATGGTCTAAAACCCGGTAAATAGCCGCCGTGAAGTGTTTGGCCAGGTGCGGCAAGATTCAGCTTGTGTCCGTGCAAACGACGCTTATAATCCTCATTCGTGGAAGTCAAGGAAAACAGGCGGCTTTCGAATGTCGGCGCCAAGCGCTTGGTCTTCTTCACCGGCAAGGGCGGCGTCGGCAAGACCTCGGTGTCCGCCGCCTTCGGCCTGGCAGCCGCCCGGGCGAAGAAGCGCGTATTACTCGCGGAGATCCGTTCGCCCGGCAAGATTCCGCCGCTTTTCGGAATCACACCGGCCGGGAACGGCCCATTGTCTCTGGGGCCGCGACTCGACTGGCGCAATCTCACCCCGGCCGATGCGCTGCAAACCTACGCCATGCGGATGCTCAAGTTGCGCTCGGTCTACCGGGCGGTCTTCGAGCAGCGCGCGGTGCGGCGCTTCCTCAGGGCGGTGCCGGCACTTTCCGAGATCCTGATGCTGGGTCACCTGGCTTACCTGGTCGAGCAGGGCGACTACGATCTGATCGTCACCGATGCGCCATCGTCCGGGCCGGGCGCGCTGATGTTCGGGGCTCCGCGCTCGGTGCTGGAAAGCGTCTCGCGTGGGCCCCTGTATGACGGCGCGGCCTGGATCCAGTCTCTGATCGCCGATCGGGACAGGTGTGCTGTCAATATCGTGGTACTGCCCGAGGAATTGCCGGTTACCGAGTCTGTCGATCTCTACCATCGGCTCAAGGACGATCTTGGATTGCCAATCGGCACGCTGGTCGCCAATCGCACTCTCGATGATCCGTATGACAAGCAAATCGAGAATGTCTGTCGGATAGCCGCCGGTATCGACATCGGCCGTTCGTTGGCAGAAAGCTGCCGGCTTCATCGCATGCGATTGCGCCTGCAGGAGATCTGCCTCGATCGCCTGCGTGCCGGTATCGATTTGCCATGCGTCTATCTGCCCGAGATCCTGAATTCAACCGGGGACGCGGACACTATCGAGCAGATCAGCGCGGCGTTCGAGATCGTCTTTTCGGGCCGGCCTGCGGAGCCCGCCGGGAGGCCGGCATGAACCTCGGGCAGAGCGTCTTAGAAAAGCGTATCATCGTCAGCATGGGTCCCGGTGGAGTCGGCAAGACCACGCTGGCCGCCACGCTGGGGCTCCAGGCGGCGGTTATGGGGCGGCGGGCCCTGGTGTTGACGATCGACCCGGCCATGCGTCTGGCTAGCGCACTGGGGCTAGCTAAGCTGGAGGCGGGACAAACGCAAACTTTAACAGTGGGAACCCTCGAACAGCTCTCGGTCCGGGCGCGTGTGCCGCTCGATGTGGTCATGCTCGATACGGGGCGCAGTCTAAAAGAATTGATCGCCCGCGAAGTGTCCGATCCCGAGCGGCGCACGAAAATTCTCACACACCCCTTCTTCCGCCGCCTGTGCGAAGACCTGGCTGGTTCCCGCGAGTACGCCGCCATGGAAGATCTATATCACCTGTACATGAGGGGCGAATACGATCTGGTGGTAGTAGATACTCCCCCCACGATTCACGGAATGGACTTCCTCGACGCCCCCGATCGGATCCTGGATGTGCTGGGCAACGACGGCTATCGCTGGCTGATGCGCCCCGCCTTGCTGGCTGGGAAAATAGGCCTGCTGACGCTGGATTTCTCAGGCGGCTACGTCGTTAAAATCCTTTCTAAGTTCACCGGTTTGGCCTTCCTCAAGGAATTGGCCACCTTCATCAATCTCTTCTCCGGACTAATGGAGGGTTTTCGCGAGAGGGCGGCCGCCCTGAAAGAGATCCTGCGTTCGGACTCTTCTTCCTTTGTGTTGGTAACATCTCCTGATGCGAGCCAGTCTCAGGAGGTCCTCTCGCTGCACAAGCGCCTGATGAGCCGCGACCTGGCGCCCGAGGTTCTTGTTGTAAACCGTGTCAGCCCGACTCCTCCACCCCTGCCGCAAGGACCGACCTGGCGCCAGCTGCTGGCCGAGAAGCTCACCGCCTCACAAGCCGGCTCTCAGGAACAGGTCGAACACTCTATCGCGGTAATGGAACGTGCGCAGCGCATGCTTCAGATGCTTGCGGATCGTGATCGGCGCCGCGTTGAAGAATTGCGCCGCAAGCTCGCAGGCCGCTCATCACTTGTGAACGTAGCGTTGCTCGAGCAGGATGTGCATGATATCGCCGGGCTCGAGCGGCTACGCCGCTTGATCTTCGACGGGAGGGAACAGAATGGAAAGTTTCGAGATTTCCACACGCGGGCATGAATCGCTGGTGGACATTACGGGCCAGCTGCGCGAGGCGATCGAGGCAAGTGGAGTGGAAGACGGCCTGGCGCTGGTTTATTGCCCGCATACCACGGGCGCTATCACCATCAACGAGAATGCCGATCCCGACGTGCCCCGGGACATCCTGTATGCCCTGGACAAAATCGCTCCCTGGCAGGCGGGCTACCGGCACACGGAGGGCAACTCGGCCGCCCATGTCAAGTCATCGCTGGTGGGCTCTTGTGTGCAGGTAATAGTCAACGGCGGCCGCCCGCTGCTGGGTACCTGGCAGTCGGTCTTCTTCTGCGAATTCGACGGCCCGCGCCGGCGCAGGTTCCAGGTGCAGGTGGTTTCTGCAACGAAGGACTCATCCCGGAACCTGGGCGTGAAAGGCGTGTCGAAAGAAACATGAGCGTTTTCAGAACATCTATTGTCCCCTTGCTCGCGACACTCATGCTGGGAGCGGGCTGCGCGCCCGTCGAGCAGGCCCGTAGAAAACAGCCGGCCAGGGAAATCATCCTCGACCCGCTGCACATCGGCCTGCGACCCGACCATGAGCTTGGGCTGACCGATTTCGACGCGGCGACTCTCTTTAAAGAAGGCGTTCGTCTGCAGCAGGCCGGAGACTGCAAAGGAGCACTTCCTTTCTACGATCGGATAATCAGTGAGTTTCCCGAGTCGCGTTACCTTTCGGCCGCCGCCTTCGACTCCGGGCGCTGCCTCGAAGATCTCGGCAACAATGCCGTCGCAGTCGAGCGCTATGCGCTGATTACCGCAAAGCTCACCGCCTCGAAGGACTGGGTCGACGCCGCCTTCCGCCAGAGCGCCTGCCTCGAACGTCTCTCGCGCCACGGCGAGGCCGCCGAGTTGCTGGCCCGCCTGCTCGATCGCCCCAAGCTTGCCATTAGCGACAGGATCGACGCCATGGTGCTGCGCGGCGAGGCTTTGACCGAGCTTGGCGAACTAAATGCCGCCGAGAGCGCCTTTCGCGGCGCGCTGAGAATATTCAAGCGCCGGGCACATGATGAGTATCTCGACCCCGCACCTGCCGCGCGGGCCGAGTTTCGCCTGGCGCGCCTGGCAGAGCAGCGTTTCGATCGCGCTCCGCTCAGGCTTCCCGAAGAGCAGATGCGGGCCGATCTGGAGGCCAAGGCCGAGCTACTCCTCGACGCCCAGGCCGGCTACCTGCGGACGATCCGTTACGGGGACCCCGAGTGGGCCTCGGCCGCCGGTTTCCGTATCGGAACTCTCTACCTGCACCTTCACCAGGCAATGGAGCAGGCGCCCACGCCTGCCGATCTGAGCGAGGAAGAAACTGCCGTCTACAAGGAAATGCTCGAGAGAAAGACGGCGGTCTTGTTGCGAAAGGCGCTCAAGGTCTTCGAGATGACGATGGAGCTTGCCGAAAGGACCCGCTCGGACAACGAGTGGACCCGGGCGGCCCGCGAGGAGATGAAACGAGTCGAGGCCCGCGTATTGACCCTCTTCGAACCCTTGCCCGATTCGGAGCCCTGAGTGGAACCGAGCGCGTTTTTCTCCCCGCAGGAACTGTCCGCCTGGGCGCACCAGTGGCTGGTTGACGATCTGCTGTCTTTCACCAGCCTGGGGCTCAAGCTTGCTTTCCTGACCGTGGTGATGTTTACAGGCATTCACCTCGTGCTGCGAAAGCGCGCGGCGGCAACGGCAAATTGGCTCTACGGCAATCGGCTCCTTTGCCGCCTGGGAGCCCGGGCGCCGGTCTTGCGCCGGCTGGCCGCGGCCTTCGAGCGGTTGAGCGGAAACATGCCCGGTGCCGCGGAGGAGCGCGGCCGCTGGATCATTGACGGCTTGTTTCCGGTCTTGTTGCTGCTTTTATATGCCGCCTTGCAGACGCCGCTTTCGTTTTTCTCCGGATACATACTCGAGCACGAACGCGGCCTGGCGACGATCACTCTCGGTCAGTGGTGGCTCGACTGGGCCAAGTCGCTGACCTCGGGATGTATCCTGGGAATGTTTTTGGGCGTCGGTCTGTTCGGGCTGGCCAGGCGCCTGCGGCGCAGTTGGTGGCTGTGGCTGTGGGGCGCGGTGGCGGGCGGGCTCTTCCTGTGGGCCATGCTGACTCCCTACCGGGCCCGGATCTACAACGACTACACCGAGCTGCCACAGGGCGAGTTGCGCACGGCGATAGAGCAACTGGTGCACAAGGCGGGCTTCGAGGCCGGCAAGGTCGAGATCAAGGACTCCTCCAAGCGCACGCGGCGGGTCGGGGCGCATGTCATGGGCCAGGGGCCGACGCGCAGAGTGATCCTCGGAGACAATCTGGTAAGGGAATTCCCGCAACGGGAAATACTCGTGGCCATGGCCCACGAATTGGGCCACCAGATTCACGACCATGGTAAGAGCGGCTGGATGAAGGCCGTGCTGGCGGCCTTGGTCTTTTTACTGATCTGCCAATTGGTGCTGCTTCGGGCCCCGAGGGTCAAGCGCTTCGGGCTGGGTGCCAGGGCCGATCCGGCCGTACTGCCGCTTTTGCTGCTTGTCTTGCAGTTGATTTTCCTGGCAAACGAGCCGCTCTCGGCCTGGCTCAACCGGCGCGAGGAGCATATAGCCGACACCGAGGCGCTCAGGCTGACCCGCGATCCCGCGGCCTTCTGCTCGCTGTTCATCCGCCTGGCCAGGAAAAACCATTACCACCCAGATCCCCCTGCCTGGGATCAGTTTCTATTCGGCCACCATCCAACAGTGATGCAGAGAATAAATTTCGGCTTCACCTGGGCCCGAAAAAACGGTCTGCACCTTGGAAAAGACGCCCTGCCGCTACCGGCGCCACCGTCGTAGAGAACCCGGCCGGACTATCCACCAATCCGGCGCGCCAGATCCAATCGAGCCTGATGTTCGTTCTGGTCTGCCTTCTCGATGTTGGCAAGCATACGCTGCTCGAGATCCCTTGCGCTTTGGATGAGATCCTTGGCGTCTCCTGCACGCCCGGCCTCCATGTTCGAGGCCTGCTCGAGTCGCTTGGCCGCACAGTCATCCGAGGTTGCCATTTGCTCAAAGGGATTTATTGCCTTGAGAACTTCGCTCTCTGCCTTCACTAGCCCATAACCCAGCTTGGCTGTATTATCCACGAACTGACCGGCTGCGTTGCTTAGTTGAAACGAGCATAGTGATACAAACGTATCGAGTGCAGCACCGACAACCGCCGACCACATCCGGTCGGAAGCCGCGGCCTTCATCTTCTTGATGGCCGCTTCGAGGGCTTTCCTCTGCATATCCCGGCTGGCCTTTCGCATCTCGCGTCCAATCTTTTTTTGCAGAAGTGAATCGGCCAAAATCAGCGTCTCGAGCTCAACTCCGCCGTCGATCTTGGACAAAAAGCTTTCTATATCCAGTGACTTGTTCATGTGCGTCAGGGCATTGCCATGAGAATTAATACCTTCAATGTTCATCTTTCGCTCCTCTCGGCATTTGTCATCTTTGACTCGGACTCGAGTAGCCTGCTGATGCGATCATGCATCTCGCCCTCGAGCCGGGAGGCGTTGTCGAGAACTGAGAGCAGATCGTCTCGCGACTGGCCGGCCATGTCGCGCGTCTGCTCTGCGGCCAGCTTGTCTGCCCAGGCACAGGCTGCATTTCGTCCGTAGACGGAGGCGGTGATACCGAAGCCTCCCGAGAGAGCGCCGCCGACCGCGCCGGCAATGGCGGCCGGCCCGCCGAAGACCGTCAGCGCGGCGCACAGGGCGCCGGTCAATTTCTTAAAAAAGCCCGCCAGCTTCGACCAGAAACCATGGTGCCGCTGGGCCGCCCAGTATTTTTTCAGAAGCTTCATGCGCCGCCCGCGTGCCTCGCGTACCTGGCGACTCTGGATGTTTACACCCTGCAGATTGACGCGGTTCTGCACGGCCGCGTCCTTAGAGAACAAGGCCATGCATTCGGACGCCAGGTCGCCGCCCACCGACACCTTGGCAAGAAAGGAATCCAGGGCGGCGTTTTCCGGCTGTGATTGCGGAGCGGTTGGAGTGGTAGATCCGATGGAAGCGACGTTCATGACACGCCTGCCTTTCTCAGGCGGCCATGGCCCGCGAAAGGCTGGCGAACAAGTTGGCCGGCCCGGGTTGGCTCTGCCTGCGGAACAAATCTTCGATTGCCCGCCACACCTCGGGCTCGAAGGGATCGTAAAGAGCCAGGCCGGCCAGCACCTCGGCCGAGGCCTGGTATTCGCCAGCGGCGGCGAGCTTGCGCCCGGCGCCGATGGCGGCCTGGAACTCTTCGTTTGTGATGCCGCGCAGCTCGCGAATGGTCATGCCGCTGCCCTGGTACGTGTTGGTCGAGGTTCTCATAGGGTCTCCCCTTTCACTTGAAGTTGGCGATGATGCCCATCGCCGTCTGGTTCGACTTGGACTCGATGTTGCTAACGAGCTGGCTGGCCTGGTTACGCCCGTTCATCAGACGCTGAAAGTCGATCATCATGATGCTCGATGCACTATTCATGTCCTCGAGTTTTCCGCGTAGTTCTTGGATCTTGGCTTCGACATCTTTTCGGACAAAGACATCGTTGCTCAATTCCTCGACTCTGGCATTCGCGGCGTTAAGGTCGTCTTGACACATAGCCTGCTGCTGTGCAGTTCCATTCGTATTGGCTTCATCCAGTTCTCTTTGAGCTGTTTCCTGCCACGTTTTGGCGTCTTTCAGTGCCTTCTCGTGCTCTCGCTGATCTGCCCCTTCCGGAAACTTGCTCTTTGCGGGATTCACGGGATCCTCTAGACCGCCTTCAACATATACCTTCTCACCCGGCTCCTTTGCTTCAGAACGAGTGATCCAGATGTTGAGATATGAGATTTTATTATTCAAGGCGGTCTTTTTTTCATTTATCTCTCGCATGTCCTTCATCTTGGCGGCCAGGGCCGAGTCCGACTCCTGCATGCACAGGACCATGTTCAAAAAGGCCAGGTCGTCGAAGTCGACGGCGCTGTTGAAGAAGTCGAGGCCGGCGCAGTTTACCGAGCTTGTCTGGGTGCTGATTGGGTCATACATTGTAGATCCTCCTTCCCGCCGGTGACGCGTTCGCGGACCGGTGCGGTTTAGTGGTTGATTGTTTTTCCCGGATGCGATCGGCGACGTTGTCGAGTTGTTCTCGAGTCAGGCCCAGTTGGGCCAGGGTTTTTGCAAAACGACGTTCCGATTCGTCCAGGGCGGTCTTCAGGGCAATTGGTAGCTTCATCATGTACCTCCTGCCCTGGCCTTTTACAATCTCCGTGCCAAACTCTCAGGCCCGCGCAACATCCCGAAAACTATACAATCATCATCGACCCCGGCGACCTCCGGGCCCGCATTGGGTGTCCGGAATTCGGACAAGGGGTGTCCGGGAACCGGTCACACCGGCGGTACGGCGCCTAGACGCGGGGCAACTGGGGGAGGTGATCGAAATGCCGATCGCGCGCGTAGAGGTACAGGTTGTGCTGGATGACCAGCGAGGCAATCCACAGATCGCCAGTGGGTATCGGCGTGCCCTGCAGGCGTAACTGCCTGAAGAGCCGCGCATACACGTGGGTCGTGGCCTCGTCGGGATACAGGATCTCGACCCGGGACGAATTTACGAAACGTACCAGGTTGCGCTCGTTTGCGGCCGAGCGCGTACCGCACAGAAATCCGGCCCTGAGTTCGGCCATGACGACGAACGGCAAAAACAGCGACTCGGCCCGCTTGACTCGATCCAGCGCTTCGGACTCACCGCGGGCGAAATCGACGTAGCGGTTGGTGTCCAGCGCCAGTCTCATTTCCAGAGTTGCCCGTCGACTTTGTCCTGGTCTGCAACGGCCGCGTCGAATTCAGGATCGTCTTCCCATTTTCCGGACAGGTAGTCCAGGTCGTCGAAGATGGTCTCGTCCTCCTCACCGACTCCCACCTGACTGGCCAGCGCTTCTACCAGGGTGCGGTTTAGGCTCTTATGGGCCAGGCTAGCCTTGGCCCTGATGGCTCGCGCAATGTGCCGAGGAACATTGCGCACGGTGAACTGAGTGGATTTATTTGAGGATTTTTCAACTTGATCGTTTCCTTTTGCATCCTTATTCATGCATGCATTGTAGGCATATATTGCATGCACTGTCAAGTCTCGGCAATGGTTGCATCACCTCTTGAGGAAAAAAACTCATGCGGATCTCCGGGCCCGGCGCCAAACCAGCAGGCTTGTAGCGCACAGCAGCATCAGAAAAAGCGCGCCGTCTATGGAAAAGCCTGTCAAGAGAAAAGATCCCTCCTGAGCTGCCAGAGGCAATTTGATTCTTTGGCAGTGCGTCCTTTCGTGGCTTCACACAGGCACAGATCCGCTTTGCCAAGTGTTACCTTTCTGGAGGTGACGCTTATTAGAGGATCCTCTGGCTGCCTGGCCGAACTTAGAGACGTTCATCCGTCTATCTTGCTCTCAACCGCCTTGAATCCTTCGACCGCTCAGGCGCCGGAGCATGGCAACATGAGATATACGCCGAGGGGGATTAGCCGTCCCCTGAGATCTCCGCATCCCATCTGTATACCCCTGCGAGATCAACGGAGGTTTAAATCTCCCCTCATCTCCGAACCCTCAAGACTGGTTACGGTCCTCCAGTCGGTACTTGGTCCGGAGTTCTATGTCCGGTTGTGGCTACCCTTTTTCTTCCTCAGCATCACCTCCCGGTAGTGGTCATCGTACTTTTTCCCAGACTTCCATACTCCCAGCACGGTCGCTGCCAGCGACCGGCATACCGCATTCGAGGCTGCTTTCTGGCTAATTCCTTCCAGAATCATTTGCTGATACTTCCGCTTGAATGCATTCTCCGATGACAGGGCCACCTTCATGGCCATCTTGAAGATCGATTTGAGCTGAATGTTCCCATAGACCTTGCGCTCGCCGTATGCGACGCCGTCGCTCATCTGCCGGTGCTTGACAAGCATCGCGTACGAGAAGAATTTGTACTTGGTAGAAAAGCGCCATGGGCTGATCACGATTCCTACCATCTGGTTGGCAAAGACGGGCCCGAACCCGGGGATCCCTTTAATCAGTCGCATCTCTCGGAACCGCTTCAGGTTCTGTGCGAACTTCTTCTGGTAGACTTTCTTGTGACTCTCGAGTAGCTCGATCTGTCCCAGGAGCGGTTCGGCGACGATGCGCTGCGCGCTAGTCGGAAGTGTCTGAATCATTCCGGGGTCCGTATAAGCTTGCGCGCCGCTGATGCGGATCGCCGACTGTCGGTACAGTGCGCTGTATCGGTTCTTGGTTCTCACAATCTCCTGCACCAGGTCGTTGTACCCCGATACCAATGTACGCTGTTCGATCCGCTCGTCGTCCGTATGGAAGACGGGCTTGAGCCGGCCGACCCTTAGAAGGTCGGCCAGCTCGACTGCGTCGATCTTGTCAGTTTTGGCTCCGGGGCGCTTGTTGGGTTTCGGATCACACACGACCAGTTTGTCCACTTCGCTCTTGAGCAGAACGTAGAGCCACTGCGAGAGCATGGTCTCCTCGAAGGTTAGCGCCTTTGGGCCACGCAGCGATCTTACGAAGCCAAGCAATTCCTTTTCGGTTGTGGCCACCGTAGCTATTTTCATGATCCGACCCTTGCTGTCCATCACGGCGAATGTGCTGTTTCTGCTATGCGCATCCATTCCAATATGGTACCTGTACTTCATTAGCGGCTCCTCCTTTTAGGTTTGGGTTTTGGCACCAACAACCTATCAGGAAGGACGCCGCTTTTCCTATTATGCCGTCCCCGCCTTAGCGTCTTTGGGTAGCGTCTTTGGGTGTCCGGAATTCGGACAGGGTGTCCGGGAACCGGACACAATGGGTCCAGACCGGATACATAGGTAACAGACCAGACCGGGAACCTAGGTGACTCTGTAGACTGCCGGGTTGGGGTTTGTCATGGGGTTGTCGCCCACGCGAAGGTGCAGGGACACAACCGCAGCATGCATCGGCTCGTCAAGCAATTCGCCGTTTTCGGATTTGACAAAGATTCCCTTTCACCATATATCGATGGCATAAAATATACGGACACGAGAGGCAACGTGGCGACTCTCACGCTTGTGTCTTCCAACTAGGTCGGCGAATCGCGCGCAGAGGTGGTAATCATGGGGAGGCGTAGGTCTGGATGGGTCTTATCTCGTAGCAGGTACCTGCCCACCGGCAATCACGTGACACAACACCAAAGAATCAACCAAGGCGGGAACCGATGAAGAAGATCTTGATTCTGGGCGCAGGTACGGCGGGGACGATCATGGCAAACAAGCTGCAACAAGCGCTTGGCCAAGATGAGTGGTCGATCACCATCGTCGACGAGAACCGGACCCATTACTACCAGCCCGGCTTCCTGTTCATCCCCTTCGGGATCTACACACAAAAGGACGTGGAAAAACCCAAGCGAGACTTCCTGCCTCCGCGGGTTAACGTCATCTTCTCGGCAATCGAGGTGATCGAGGCGGGTCAGAGCCGGGTACGGTTGCGTAATGGCGCGATCCTCGGCTACGACTTCTTGATCATCGCGACCGGTGTGGACATCCGCCCGGAGGAAACGGAAGGGCTAAAGACCGATGGATGGGGAAAGAACATCTTCGACTTTTACACAGTCGAGGGTGCGGTATCGCTGGCGCGGTTTTTGAAGTACTGGGACGGAGGACGAATGGTGCTCGACATCGCCGAGATGCCCATCAAGTGCCCCGTGGCGCCCCTGGAGTTCGTCTTTCTGGCGGACTGGTGGTTCTCCGAGCTGGGAATCCGAGACAAGGTGGAGATCGAGTTCGTTACCCCCCTGCCCGGCGCCTTCACCAAACCGAAGGCAGCGAATGTCTTCGGGTCGTTCCTGGAACAGAAGAACATCAAGCTCACGGCGGAGTTCGACCTGGCGCGGGTAGATCACGAAAGACGGGTCATCACCGACCATGAAGATAAAGAAATTAACTACGATCTGCTCGTAACTGTTCCTCCCAACATGGGGGACGAGCTGATCGCCCGCTCGGGCCTTGGAAACGAGTACAACCTCGTGCCCACGGACAAGCACACCCTGGTCTCCAAGGCGTACGACAACGTCTTCGTCATCGGCGACGCCACGGATCTTCCCAGCTCGAAAGCCGGATCGGTGGCCCATTTCGAGGCTGACATCCTGCTGGACAACATGCTCTGCATCATCGACGGACGAGCGCCGCGTCAATCCTTCGACGGACACGCCAATTGTTACATCGAGTCGGGCTTCGGGAAAGGCATCCTGATCGACTTCAACTATGACACCGAGCCACTACCGGGGAAGTTCCCGCTGCCCGGAATCGGCCCCTTCTCGCTACTGGAAGAGACGCGGATGAACCACTACGGAAAGATGATGTTCCGCTGGATGTACTGGAACCTGCTCCTGAAAGGAGCCGAGCTGCCCATCTCCACCCACATGATGATGGAAGGGAAACGGTACTGAGATGACGACCGAAGGCGTCGAAGACCGACTGCACGCCATCCAGGAGCAACTGGACCTTATCCGGCACGAGCTGCAAGATCGAAACCGCCACCTCGCCGAGATGCAGGAACTGAAGGATGATTTGACAATCATCATGAAGGACATCATGCGGACGACCATCGTGGAGTTGGACGACGTGGCGCCCTTCCTCCAGACCGGGGACTTCCTGGGCCTCGCCAAGAAGCTCCTGCGTAACACGAACCGCATCTCGGCGTCGCTCTCCAAGCTTGAGAGCGCGGCGGACTTCTTCGCCGACGTCAGGCCCATCAGCTACGATCTCTTCAACCGGTTTATCCACAAGCTCGACGAGTTGGAACGTAAGAACTATTTCAAGGTGGGGGCGGATCTGCAGGGGGCCATGGACGCCCTGGTCCGGTTGATAGCGAGCAAGGACATCCTGTCGGCCATCCGCCGATCGCTGGAGACAGCCAACCGGCTCCAGGCCGACCAGGTGGATCGATACTCCCTCTGGCGAGTGTACAGAGCGACCCGGGCCCCCGAAATGCAACGCCTGATGGGAATCCTGATGGTGTTTATCAAGGCGCTTGCCAGAGAGCTGGCCGGAACGCCACAACAAACAGTTTGAAAGAAATGGAGGAACCAGATGCCGCAAGTAGAGATCGCCGATAGGATGGTCGAGGTCGACGACGAAGGCTTCATGACCAATCCCCAACAGTGGAACGAGGACATTGCCCGGGCCATAGCCGCCGAGTTGGGCATCACGCTGACGGACCGCCACTTCGTCGTCTTGAACTACATGCGCAAGGAGTTCGAGCTACACGAAGCAGCCCCATCGCTGCGTAAGCTGAAGAACGAGAGCGGTGTGGGCACCAAAGAGCTCTACCAGCTCTTCCCGAAGGGGCCGGCCAAAAAGGCGGCCCGCATCGCCGGGCTTGGCAAGCCGCAAGGATGCATCTGAGCCGCTTTCCGGAGAGATCCAATGAATGTGCCAATCGAAAAGGTATCCATCATCATCTCCAAGGGCTCCCTCGAGGGAGTCTATCCCGGCCTCATCATGGCCAACGGCGCC
Source organism: uncultured Myxococcales bacterium (assembly GCA_964640665.1). GTDB lineage: Bacteria > Myxococcota > B64-G9 > B64-G9 > B64-G9 > DATKYQ01. The sequence continues at coordinate 38,324 of CAZXHT010000022.1, read as the reverse complement.
CTCATGGAAGGGATCGATGCCACCCTGTTCTTCACCTTCTTCGGCCTTGATGCCATTCTGAAGAAGAGGATGGACAAGCTCAAGGTGGCCACCGTGGGCAATCCCGGGATGCACCTCCCGACAATGGTGGGGGCATTGCCCGGCCTGTCGGCCTACGCCACCCGAATGATGAAAAAGGAAATGGACAAGATCGATATCCCGCCGGTGAGCGAGTTCATAGAGATGATCCACGACGGCGGCGGCGGCGTCTATGCATGCAAGGCCACCGTGGACATGTTCCACTACACCCAAGATGACTTTTGCCCGCAAGTCGACGACATCCTGACCGTGGGCAACTTCTACGAAAAATCGGCAGGTGCGCAGATCATCTTCACCTAGGCTCGACAAGCGTACACATCCCTCGTGTAGAAGGACAGGAATTTCAAGAGTCATTTTTCTGGCTACGGTCCGGCGCCATATGCCTAAGGAGACGACGAGGGAAAAAGGGGTCATGTCTACATGATGGCGAACTCCACCGAGAGCTCGGCCATCCACTTCATGTCTCCCACGATGCCGATCTCGCCAGCGACGGCTAGGAACAGCCAGTCCTTGACGTGGACCCTGAGGCCGGCCCGGGCCCAGAAGTTGAAGGTCAACGCAGAGTAGTCCAGGTTCTCTCCTTCGACCAGGAACGAAGCATCCGTCCAGTGGACCCCGCCGATCAGGTCGGCGTAGGCCGCCACCGGGCCCATCCAGAACTCTCCGCCAATCCCGAAATGGAGATCGAACGGGCTCAGATCGTCGGTGATCACCTCGACCGCACGCCCGTCGATCTCATATGTGCCGGTGGCATCCGACAGGCGGTAGGAGGTGAAAGGAATGTCGACCCCCATGGTCATGCGCACGTAGTTGGCCACAAGGCAGGCCTCGTAACGCAGACCGTGCAAGCTCACCCGGTTGAACGGTTTTTCCAGGAAAGGAGCCGCCAGGGTGAGAGCAGTGTTGCCTTTGCGCTGAAAATGGGTGCCGGTATAGTCCTGCTCGCCGGTGATGAATCCCATGGTGATTTCGAAGTGATTGCCATCGTAGTCGCCGGCCATTCCCGCACCGGGAAAACAAACCAGTATTGTGGCAGCCAAGCTGCCAAGGAACCGTTTCGAAAACATGTGGAACCTCCTCTAAGTGTCTTCGAAACTGCAATCTCGATGCCAGGAGACGGAAAGAAACGCTAGTTCTGGAAAACAGGTTGCTTGTCGGATGGTTGCAGGAATTGAACCCGGGACGCGGCCCCACGGAAACGGTCGAAAAAGTGCCACCGGCCGTTCACACCCTGACGTTGCTGCCTCAAACAACAAAGGGGTCGGGTCATGCCACTTGATACTTAATTATGTTATCTTTACGATATGTTACACTGAAATGTCATGCAAAACCCTAAGTATCAAATAACAAGACCCGACCCCTTTTCCGTTCGGGAGAACGTTCGGGAGAAAAAAAACCTGCTACATCAGTGCAGCACTCGCAGGCGAACAAATCGGACTAAGGGAAGTCAGGGACCACTACTGGCTGGTCTCTTTCTTGGACAAGAAAATGGGCTATATCGACGAACGAATCGGAAAGGTGGTGGACTCGTGACTCGCCCGGCGGCTTAGGTTCCCCTCGGGGGGAACCTAAGCCATTGAAAAGTGTTACCTATGTATCCGGTATAAAATGTAACCCATGTTTCGGGTTGCACAGGGTGTCCGGGAACCGGTCACATTTTCTAAGAGCCTAACTGTTCCGAGCCGAGAGGAAAAGGGGGAGGGAGAAAACTTATACGGATCTTCGGGCCCGGTGCCCGAGGAGTAGGCCAGTGGCGCACAGCAACATCAAAAAAAGCGCGTCGCCCTGTTCGCGTCCCCCGCAGCCGCACCCGCCGGATAATGATCCCTTGTGTTCGTCCGCCTGGGGAATGGTTGAGTCAGGATTGTCTTCTCCCGCGTCGGAAACAGTTTCGTCCGCGGGTTGCGGCCCCGGGTCGCCCGCATCCGGGCCGGCATCCTGGCCGCCGTCTTGCTGCTGGCCGCATGCCGAAGACTGCCACTTCGCGTCGCAGCAATATCCGCCCGAATACACGTTCGCGGAGTCTTCCGGATCCGGAGCACCCCCGCAGATGCAGGGGGCGGAAATCGCTTCGCTTGGCTGGCAAATCACCGGACCGATGTAGGCCTGGCTGATGACTACGTTGTCGAAATCCAGCACGCAGGAGGTGTGGGCCGGGACATTGTGAACGTACAGGTAAAGTCCGGCCTTGTTGATTTTCAGCGCGCCGTCTGTGCGCCAGTTGATGTCCGGCGAGGTGTAGATCTTGACCCCGTCCGCCCAGAAAGCCTGGTAGCCGTCGGTCAGGCCCGGGGTGTTGGGCTGGATCATCAGCTCGAGCACGTGCCACTCGCCCCGGCCGAGCAAGAAGTCTTCGCCCGGCGCGAACATATCTCCGTAGCAGTCGTCCGGTCCGGGAAAACCGCAGTCCATGTACATCTGGTGATAGTAGGAGTAAAACCCCCAGCGACCCGGAAAGGGTAAACTCTGGTAGTCCGACCATGGTTCCAGGTTTGACGAGAAGCGGTCGTCTCCCGCCGGCCGTTCCCCCGCGTGACCCATGCAGTCCCAGGGATAGTCGCGCGCCGCGCATGCCCCCAGGCCGCCGATGTGCATGAAATTGCCCTGCTTGAAGCCCTCGTTGAAGCGCACGTACTTCCTGAAATAGACCGCCTCCCAGTCAACCTCCCGGCCGAGAAACTTCTTGGGCCCGCTGCTTACGCCCGACGAAAGTTCGGTATCGCCTTCGTTGACGGCCATGGTACGCAAGGCGTGATTACCGGCGATTCCACCCGGGTTTTCGTCGATCAAAAACACCCTGTCGGGAACGCCGTAGACGTCGTTCCAATAAGTGTTAAAATCGCCGGCGTCCGGCGCCTCGAAGTCGTGGCAGAAGATCCACTCAGGATGCACGCCCCACTCCGAGTCACACTCGGCCGCGTCGACCCGGCCGCTGCATGCAACCAGAAGAAACGCCGCCATGACATACCTGCGCATATCGACCTCCCTGAAAGAAGACTGCACTATCAAAGGAGATTTTATCACGATAGTATCCGACAAGCAGCTAAGAACAGGGGTCAGACTCCGTTTTGCCCGGAGGTCCGGATGGATCTTTTCGATGGATTTCATGCCGAGAAATGCGTCCTTTGCGGGCAGTGCCTGCATCAATGTCCCGTGATGAGCCTGCCGATCGATTTGGCGAAGGCGGAAGTGAAAAGGCTCTCCCGCGGCGAGAAGACAAAGCGCGCGCTTTCCAAATGCACGAGTTGTTTCGCCTGTAATCTTTTCTGTCCGGAAGGCGCAAATCCAGCGCAGCGGATCTTGGATATCTGGCACGAAAAATCCGTGCGCGAGGGTCTTCCGGTCCGGGCGAAATACTTCATCCCCGACAGTCCGCTGAATTTCAGGACCTACGTCCTTGAAAGACTGCCTGCCGACGAAAGAGCCCTCGTCGAAAGTTGGGAGGACGAATCGCCCTGCGAGGAGGTCTTCTACCCGGGATGCAACGTTATCACCGTGCCGTACCTGACGCGGACCAGGCTCCTAGACAGCGTCAATATTCGCGGGTCGCTGTCACTTTGCTGCGGCGAAACCTATTACCGCACGGGACAGTACGAGATGGTCGAAAAGGCCGCCGCGCGGCTTTCGGCGTGGGCGAAAAAACTGCGTATTAAGAGGATGATCGTCCCGTGCACCGCGGGGATGAACATGTTTCAAAACGTCCTTCCTAAATTCGGCGTGCGCTTCGATTTCGAGGTTCGCCACATGCTACCCTGGCTGCTGGAGAGGATCGAATCGGGCGAGGTAAAGATCACAAATCCTCTCAACCGAACCGTGACCATCCAGGAATCGTGCTACGCCAAAATGTTCGGCGACGAGTTCATGGACGTTCCCAGACTGCTTCTCGAAAAGATGGGCGCAACGGTCGTCGAGGAGGAGCTTTCGCGCGAAAGGGCCCTTTGCTGTGGAATCGGCGGCGGCTTCAGCCACGCCTCTGGCTATCATCCCCTGGACGTCACCTCCGCCACGATCCGCAGCCTTCGACAGGCAGGAAAGACCGGGGCGCGGGCCGTGGCCGTCTATTGCGCCGGCTGCCTGCAGATGCTTTCCGTCGGCCAGATTGCCTATCCGAACCGTTTGCCCGTCTATCATCTTTTAGAACTGCTCCAAATCGCCACGGGCGAAAAACCCGAGAGGCGGAACAAGAAGCGGGCGCGACTGATGTTCAAAGGCGTAGCCCGCCACCAGATACCCAAGACGCTGTCGAAAAAGCGTTTCTTCATGAGTGATCTTTCCTGACATCCCGCGCGGGGCGAAAAATGAGTTCTGAACACAAGTTCCGCTGGTTTGCCGAGGACAGTTGCGACGGCTGCGGGGAGTGTTTCATCGAGTGCCCGGTTTTGAGCCTTTCGGAAACCGCGGCGAAGGCGGACATCGCGGCGCTTATCGAGGGGAACGTGGAGCGTTCGGCGGCCTTCCGGTTCTGCACGACCTGCAACGTCTGCGACTTCGTCTGCCCAAAAGGCGCCGACCCCTACGAACTCATTCTGGAACGCTTCGATGAGCGGACGCGGGAGCGCGGTCTTCCCTCCTTTGCCAAGCTGGTTTTCCCAAACGAGCCGGAGAACGTTTGGTCGGGCGTTCGTCTTTTGATGGGCGCCCGGGAGTTGTCCCTTCTAAAGGCCTGGGAAGAAAACTTGCGCGTCCCGAGAGAACGAATCCTGCTGACCGGCTTCTACACGAACCTCGTGCCTTTTCTTGCGCAAGGAAAAATCCTCGATTCGCTTTTGCCGGTGGCGGCCGGAAGCGAGGGGCTTTGGGGATGTGGCGGCGATACAAACAAGCTCGGCGCCGTCGGCCTGACCGAACAGGTAGTGAAACTTTGCCAGAGAACTTTCTCCGACCTGGGCGTACAAGAGCTGATTTGTTTCATGCCCGCGGAAGCGGCCATGCTCGGCGAGGTCCTGCCCCGGCGGTACGGCGGGAATTTTTCCTTCGAAGTACGTTCCCTCGATGACTGGATTCTCGAAAGGCTCGAATCCGGCGTGATCGAGGTCAATCATCCGCTCGGCCTGCGGGTGACCGTCCATGACAACTGCATGTCTCGATACTTCGGGGGCCGGCCTCAGGAGATCCTTAGAAAAATCGCTTCACGGGCCGGGTGCGATCTTGTGGAAATGGAACACAATCGCTTCCGGGCCCTTTGCTGCGGATGGGCGGCGACGATTCCGACGCTGCATTGGGCGGGGCGCGGCAGTCCATTCCCAACGCTAATATACCTCCTTTCCAGCCTTCAGCGGCGCATGGAGGAGGCCGCCCGCACTGGAGCGGACGTGATTTTGACAAGCTGCCCGGCGTGCTACCTTTTCCTGACGCTCATCCGGGAAGTGACCGGCGTCGGCCCAAAGGTCCTCCATACTCTCGACCTGGTGGGGATGGCCGCGGGCGAGACGCCGGTGCGAAGCGTGGAGCGAAGGGCCTGGGACGTGCTTGCCGTCGCGACGAATCTGATAATGAAATGGGCGCTTTCAGCCGAAGAACGAAAGCGTTTCTTCCCGCGGCCTCCCGACCCCGCCCGCCTCGATCCCGTTTTGGAAACTCCCGAAGCCGACGCCGGGCGAATCAGGAATCTGGCCCGGCTTTTCAACGGGCCCTTGGTGCAAAACCCGGTATCCAGGCGCATGATCGGCGCCTTTTCGCGGTTGGGCATCGCGGCCTATCGCAGGAGGATCCAAGGAGAAACGGGATGAACGAGCGGCTTTCATCGATTTTACAAAACGCGCAGGACCGCTGCACGGTTTGCGGCCAGTGCCTTTTCCAATGCCCCCAGATGGACTTCACGCTTTTTGAGGCGATGGCCGAAAAGCAGAAGCTGCTGGCCGGGCTGCCGAACAAGGTGCTTTCAGGTTGCACGTCCTGCTTCGCCTGCCAGGCGGTTTGCCCGAACGACGCTGATCCCCTCGGCCTGATCCTTTTCAGGCGGCATGAGATGCGTCCCGAGGCCCCCTTCTTTGTCCGGCCGGCTTTACCTGGACGCGCCGGGCCGAGCCCCTGGAGCGAAATCCAACGGTATTTCGCGGCGGAGGAACAATCCTTTTTCCGGACGCTCACGGCATCGGCGAAGGGACGTGAAGTTCTTTTCCTCGGCTGCAACCAGCTTCTGAATCCATTTGTGGCGATGTCTCCGATGTTTGCAGACCTTCCCGCGGTCGCCTCGCCGGGGATCTGCTGCGGCGAGCCCTCGTTCCGCCTGGGCCTTTTCGATCGGTTCGAGAAGCAGGCCGCCGCGTGGGCGGAACACTGGATTTCAGACCCGCCGTCCCGCATGGTCTTTTTCTGCCCGGCCGGCCTGAACATGATTCGGAACATTTACCCCGAGCGCCTCGGCATCGAAATTCCATTTCCCGTCGTCTCGGTCTTTGACTGGATCGAGGAACGGCTCGACTCCTTCGGCCCGCCCAAGCCGCTTGGCACGAAGGTCATCCTCCATGACTCCTGCCATGCCAGGATGCTCGGGGATCCGTTCTACGACCAGGTCCGCCGGCTTTTTGCCTGGGCCGGGGTCGAGGTGATGGAGATGAAAAAGTCGCGGGCCGACTCGCTTTGCTGCGGCTTTGCATCGATCGGCGGGCGGTACAACCCGATGGACATGACCGCGCAGGCCGGGGGCCGATTGAAGGAGGCCCGGGATTCGGGGGCGGACGCACTGGGGGTGTATTGCAACGGCTGCGAAATAATGTTTTCGGTGGTCAACCGGTTTAGTCGCCGCAAGGTCGAATTGTTTCACCTGGTCGAGCTGCTCGGCCTGGCGATGGGGCACGCTCCGGTGCGCCTTAATAATCGGCGCGCCGGTGAGCTTTGTATCGCGGCGGCGCGTGCGCTTGTCAAAAGCAGCCTGAAAATGACTTGATTTCGAGGGAGCGATGCAATGAACCGAATGCAAGGGGTCCTATTGTAAGTTCCGGAGCGCCGGGTTCATAATCAACGATCCCGTTGCGGAGTTTGCCTGCCGGCCTGGTATGGTTATAATCCGGGCATGTCGCTTCTGGGAATAGACTTAGGCTCCAAGCGCATCGGTATCGCCAAGACCGATGAGTTGGGCTGGGCCGCCCACCCGCTGTGTGTCATCGCCAGACACGGCGGTAAGCGCGATCTGGAAGCCATTTCCACCCTGGTCAAGGAACACGCCCCAACGGCGGTGGTCGTGGGACTGCCGCTCAACATGGACGACAGCGAGGGCCCCGCGGCAGTGGCTGCACGGCGCTTTGCGGAGAAGCTCGCCGATTATCTGAGTATTGCCGTTCACCTGTGGGATGAAAGGCTGACAACATGGGAAGCGCAGGAGATCCTGAAGCAAACGGGAGTCAAGCCCGGCAAGCGACGCAAAGTGGTAGACCAGCTGGCCGCGGCACTGATTCTGGAAAGCTACCTCCAGGCCCAGCGCGGGGAGGCCGAGTGAAGAAGATCGTCATCGTCGGCCTGGTATGTTTGATCGGACTGGCCGGCATCGCCGCGCTGGTGACTTGGTTAATGATCCATTCCTACGAAACCACTCCCCATCAGGGAAGCGGAAAAGAGCTCGCGGTCAGTATTCCGCGTGGAGCCGGCCCGCGCGCCGTAGCCAACCTGCTCGCAGACTCCGGCGTAATCGACGAGGCTGCCGACTTCGAACGCTACGTGCATTACTACCGGCGCGCCTCCGGCCGGATCAAGGCCGGCGAGTTGGCCTTCCGCGATGACATGACGCCCAAGCAAGTTCTCGATGTTCTACTGGCCGGCACTCCGGTCACTCACAGCGTAACCATTCCTGAGGGTTTGCGCATCGACGAGGTGGCAGAACCCTACTCCCAGGCCGGGCTGGCGGATAAGGCCAAGTTCGTGGCTCGGGCCCGCGACAAGGCTTTCGTCAAATCACTCAATTTGCCGGGCGACAGTCTCGAGGGTTTCCTCTTCCCCGATACTTACAGGTTTCGCAAGGATACACCGCTCAACGAGATCCTGGGTAAGATGGTCGCCGGTTACCGGCAGGTATTCACTGCCGAGTGGCGCGAGCGCGCGAGGGAACTCGGGATGAGCGAGTTGCAGGTCGTTACACTGGCGTCGATCGTCGAAAAGGAAACCGGAGCGGCGTCAGAGCGGGCCTTGATCTCCGGAGTTTTCCACAACCGCCTGCGTGACAACTGGCGCTTAGACACCGATCCGACCGTGATTTACGCCGTGCTGCTCGCCCGCGGGAGTTTCTCGGGCAATCTGACTCAAAAAGACCTGAAGATCGACAGCCCCTACAACACTTACCGCCACAAGGGTCTGCCACCGGGACCGATCTGCAACCCTGGCCGGGAGGCTATCGAGGCTGCCCTGTTCCCCGAGAAGACGAAGCACTTCTTCTTCGTCTCCAAAAACGACGGCACGCATTTCTTCTGCCCCACCCTGGCCTGTCATTACGCGGCCGTCAGGCGCTTCCAGGGAGGTGGCTGATCGACAATCCTGCAATCGATATCCGCGACGTGCACAAGCGCTTCACGCTGCCGCGGCCGCTGGGGCAGATCCTGGCGCACCCGCTTTCGAGAAAGCGCATCGAGGTGCTTACGGGAGTGACTCTTGCGGTGCGCACGGGCTCTGTCACCGGCATACTGGGCCCCAACGGCGCCGGCAAGACGACATTGCTGCGGATTTTGGCATCCACGATCATTCCCGATCGCGGCACGGTCACAATCCTGGGCCGCGACGCGGTCGGGCGGTCGGCCGCCGTGCGCGCCAGACTTGGCTTCGTACTGTCCGACGAGCGCAGCTTCTTCTGGCGCCTGACGGCCAGGCACAATCTTTCTTTCTTTGCCACGCTCGCAAATCTCGAGCCAAAAAGTATCCGCCCTCGCATAGACGAATTGTGCCATATCATCGGCATTCAGGAAGAGCTTGATAAACCATTCAGAGACCTGTCCACCGGCATGCGCCAGCGTCTGAGCCTGGCCCGTGCCCTGCTGCATGATCCCGAGGTTCTGCTGGTCGACGAGCCGACCAGGGCCATGGACCCGGGCGCGGCGCGGCGCACGCGTGAACTCCTGGGACAGACGTTGGCCGGCAAGATGAAAAAGACCATCCTGCTGGCCACTCACAATATCGAAGAGGCCCATGTGCTTTGCAACCGGGTCGCGTTTCTCAAAGACGGAAAGATCGCCATCGAGGGCGAAGCCGAGAACACCTTGCGGCACGTTGCGGAAATCTTCATGGAGGACGAGTGAGCTTCCTGCGCAAATGCCGGGCCTTCATCCTGAAAGATCTCTATACCGATCTCAGCTACCGGCTGGCTTTCTTCGCCCAGCTGATCTTCGTCTTTTTCATGGTGGCTGCTTTCTACTTCTTTGGGCGCATGTTCGAGGGCTTGCAGGTCAAGTCGCTTGCGCCCTACGGCGGGCGTTACTTTCCCTTCGTGTTGATTGGCGTGGCCTTCTCGAGCTACCTGAGCGTCGCGGTACGCAGCTTCTCTGACACAATCCGCTCGGCCCAGGTGCTGGGCACGCTCGAGGCGCTGCTGGTCACGCCGACCCCCGTGGGACAGATCATCGTCATGAGCTCGATCTATAGCTTTTTAGCCACTTCGCTGCGGGTGGTCTTAACCCTCTTCGTGGGCTGGCTGTTGTTCGGCGTCAGCTTCGCCCAGGCCAACTGGACCGGCGCACTGCTGGTGTTGCTGCTGACCGTCTTCAGCTTTTCGTTCTTGGGAATCTTCTCGGCCAGCATCGTGCTGGTCTTCAAGCGTGCCGATCCTTCGAGTTGGCTGGTTCAGGGCCTGAGCTACCTGTTGGGCGGGGTCTACTACCCGGTGGCGGTGCTGCCCGCCTGGGGCCAGACACTCGCCAACATCCTGCCCATCACCCACGCTCTCGAAGCCATGCGCCTGCTGCTGCTCAGGGGCGCGTCGCTCTCGGATGTCGGCGGATCGATTCTCGGATTGCTCATCTTCACGGCTGTGGCCGCGCCGCTCAGCATCGCGGCCTTCCTGCTGGCTCTAAGACGCGTCAAGCGCGAGGGCAGCCTGAGTCACTTCTGAAAGCACAACTCTCAGGCCAGCAGGCTGCCGACCTGGCAGACGAATGTCGATTTGCCGAGCGCTGAAAAAATTACTAGTTTCTTTAATTATGCAAATGCGCACAAAATACTCAGGTGGTTGAGGGAGGATTCATGTTCAAGAAAATATATCCAGTACTGTTTTCTCTCATGCTGGCGTCGACGGTTTCCTTGATGAATCAAGGATGCGAATCATCAATCAAGGCAGAAGGGACCTGCTCGGACGAAATCAAGAACCAAAACGAGACAGATGTGGATTGCGGCGGAGCCTGCTCGCCCTGCGAAAACGGAAAGTCATGCTCGGACGCGCAGGACTGCCAGTCCGGCTTCTGCGATCAGGGAATCTGTCAAGAAAGCGAAGAGGACCTGTGCCCGAATGATCCCGACAAGTCTGCGCCCGGACAATGCGGCTGCGGAGTGGCTGATACCGACAGCGACTCGGATAACACAGCCGACTGCAATGATGACTGCCCGGCAGACCGCGACAAAACTGCGCCCGGACTGTGCGGCTGCGGAGTTCCTGAAGGCAGCTGCTCAGGCGACATCGTGGCCGACCACACCAATACAAATCTGGCGGACATTCCCTCTGCTGCCATAGATCAGGCCCAAGCCGACCTGCATATCGCCTACCAACATACCTCACACGGCAGCCAATTGATCACCGGCATGAACACCCTCGAGAATTTCCCGGCTTTCGGCGACACCTATGCCTGGGATGACAGCGGTCAGGATGCAGGCGCTCTGGACCTGGATGACTACGGCATCAACGGCTGCGCCGATCTCAGCCAGGGAGACTCGGTTGACGAAAACGGGGACACTCCCTGGGTAGTGGCATCGCGAGCTCTTCTGGACAACCCGGCAAACAGTCACATCAACGTTGTGGTCTGGTCCTGGTGCAGCATTAGCGGACACAATGCTCAGCGTTACGTGGACAACATGGAAAAACTCGTCGCCGAATATCCCAACATCACCTTCGTCTTCATGACCGGCCACGCCCAGGGTCAAGGCGAAGACATGACTCCGGATAGTGTTCACTACAACAACCAGATAATCAGGCAACACTGCGCGGACAACGACCGCTGGCTGTTCGACTTCGCCGACATCGAAGCCTACAATCCAGACGGCGTCTACTACTGGGATCAAGACATGGCAGACGACCTGGACTACAACGGCGGCAATTGGGGTCAGGAATGGTGTGCGGCCAATCCGGGCTCTGAACTGGAGCAGCTTACCACCGGCATCAATGTTGCCGATTATGACGGCTGTCAGGGATGCGCGCACTCGAGCAGTCCGCAGGAGGCCAATATCAACTGTGTTCTCAAGGGCCGTGCTATATGGTGGTTGTGGGCCAGAATCGCCGGCTGGGAAGGTTAGGAGATAGGAAAAGGTTATCAGAAAGTTACTAGTCTGAGAGAAGATCTCAGGCCAGCAGGCTGCCGACCTGGTAGACGATTGTCGAGACAATCCAGGCAATGGCCGTCAGGCCGAAGAGCTGCAGCGCGGCCCACTTCCAGCTTCCTGATTCGCGGCGCGTCACGGCAATGGTGGCCATGCAGGGCATGGCGATCAGCATGAACAACATCAAGGCGAAGCCGGTAAGCGGCGAGTAGTTCTCGCGCAGCACGGCCCTCAAGTCGACCGAGGTATCGTCGGCAGCGCTCAGCGAATAGACGATGCCGATCTGGGCCACGAACAGCTCCTTGGCCGCGAAAGCGCCGATCATGGCGGTGTCGATGCGCCAGTCGAAGCCCGCCGGCCGCATCACCGGCTCGATGAAACGGCCGATGTGCCCGGCCACAGAGTGGCGCAGATTCTCGGCCGCACGGCGGCCCGCGACCTGCTCCGCGGTGAGAACTTGCGTCCCGCCAGGGACAGTCGCGCTTTCTTTGGCTGGTTTTTCTGCAACGACGATCTTGCCGGTGGCGATATCACGATCGACCTGGAAGCGATCAAGCTTGGGATACGAGGTGATCGCCCACATGATGATCGAGAAGCCGAGAATGATCGTGCCGGCCTTGCGCAGGTACATCCAGGTGCGTTCGAACATCTTCAGGCCCACGGCCCGCAGGGTGGGCAGACGGTATGGCGGCAACTCCATGACGAAGGGAGCATCTTCGCCGGCAAGCAGCGAGCGGCGCAGCAGCAAGGCAAGCAATAGCGCCAGCACGATACCGATCATGTAGATCAGAAACAACATCGGGGCGTGCCAGGCGGGCGCGAAAAAGGCCGGGATCAACAACATCCAGATCGGCAAGCGCGCCCCGCAGGACATCAGCGGCAGAACCAGCATGGTGGTCAGCCGGTCGCGCTCGTTCTCCAGCGTTCGCGTGGCCATAATGCCGGGAATCGAGCAGCCGAAGCCGGTCACCATCGGCACGAAGCTCTTACCGTGCAAACCGAAGCGGTGCATCAGGTGGTCCACCAGGAAGGCGGCCCGGGCCATGTAGCCCGAGTCTTCCAGGAAGGCCAGGCCCAGAAAGAGCAGCACAATGTTGGGGAGAAAGACCAGCACTCCCCCCACCCCGCCGATGATGCCGTCGACCAGCAACGAGCGCAGGGCCGAGTCGGAACCCGTGGGCCACAGGCCGGAGATGAAGCCACCCAGGGCATCGAAGCCCGAGGCGATCCAGTTCATGGGATACTCGCCCAGGCTGAAGGTGATCCAGAAGATCAAGTACATGAAAACGAGAAAAAAGGGAAAGCCCAGGTAGCGGTTGACCAGCACGGTGTCGATGCGATCCGAGGCGGCCCGGGCATCGATACGCTGTTTGTGTGTAACCACCTCTTTGAGCAACCCGTCGACGAAGCCGAAGTAGCGCTGGGTCACAAACAGATTGATATCCTGGCCGGTCTCGCTCTCGATCTTGGCGCGCCAGCGAGAGGCCTCGGCAACGGCAGCGTTTCCTTCCTTCCCTGTGCCGTCCTTCAAAAGAAGGCGGCTGGCCACCCAATCGCGGCCGCGCGCTTCGACATCCGCTGAATCAAGCTTTTCCCCGATATCCGCCATGGCGAGTTTGAAGCGCTCGCCAAGCACCAGTCGATTCTCTTCCGCGGGCTCACGCGATGCCAGGGCAATGGCGTCTTTGAGTTCGGCTGTGCCGATCCCCCTGTGCCCGGTGGTCCTGATCACCGGAAATCCCAAAAGCGCCTGAAACTTCTCGATGTCGATTTCGAGACCGGCCCCATCGGCTTCGTCGCTCATGTTCAGACACAACACAGGGTTGACGCCTGCGAGCATCACCTGGGCCAGGAACGTGAGACTGCGGCCCAGTACGGTCGAGTCAACTACGACGACGACGACACCAAGCCCTCCATCGAGCAAAGAATCCCGGGCGATGCGTTCCTCAGGGGAAAAGGACGTCAAGCTGTATGTTCCGGGTAAGTCGAATACCTCAAACTTCGCGCCCTGGTGAATATAGTGTCCATCGCGTCTCTCGACCGTGACACCGGGATAGTTGCCTACGTGCTGGTGAGTACCGGTCAAGGCATTGAAGATGCTCGTTTTACCGGAGTTTGGATTGCCCGCCAAGGCCACACGAACAGAACCTTGGACATTCATATCTTATCCTGACAGAAATTTACCACACTAGCTTCCTTTGCTAGACTCGTCTACGAAGTACCACCTTTGATAGCAATGTCAAGGTTTTAATAACGACTCGAAAAAAACAATTGACAGTCATGGCGCTCTTTGCTAGACGCCTCTACTAGGAGGCAGATTTGTCCTTGCGACCTGTGAATTCCGGGGCGTCCTTGACCGATGCACTAGAGGATTACCTTGAGACGATCTATATCGCAGTCAGAGATAAGGGTTTTGCACGAGTAAAAGATATAGCCAATGCCCGGGGGGTAAAGTCGGCATCTGTCTCTCCCGCCATGCGACGCCTATCCGAACAGGGGTTAATCAAATATGTTCGGCGCGAGTACATCGCTTTAACGCCAGAAGGAGAGAGGGAGGCCCGTCGTGTCTATTCCCGGCACAGGATCCTGGAGCGCTTCTTCCTGGAAGTGCTCGACGTACCGAGCGAATCGGCCCGGGACGACGCATGTGCCATCGAACACTCGCTCTCGCCGCAGGTAATGGACCGCCTGGTGAGGTTCTTCGAGTTTCTGGCCGTCTGCCCCGAGGGGCGGGATATCCTATCGAGGTTTCACGGTTGTTCGGTTGTGCAGAGCGACATGCCCGAACGTAACACCGTGTGTACTCCCAAAATCGATTTTCTGCGTCCTCACCAGATTCAAAGTAAAAGCGTAGCCGATCTGCAACCGGGCGAGAGTGGACGGGTAACCCAGATAAACGGCCAGGGCCCCATTCGCCAACGCCTTTTGGACATGGGTATCCTGCCCGATACACGTATAGATATCGAAAGGGTCGCCCCGGCCGGAGACCCGATTTGGATAAAGCTTGGTGGGTTCCAGTTATCACTGCGCCGAAAGGAAGCCGAGGTCGTAATGGTGGCAACGGGATGATTTTTTTTACCGGCACATGTAGACATGGCTACATGTGTATGCCATATCTTATTGGATATCACGGGCCTTGAGCGTGCGAACGAAAACGGGAGAACCAAATGGAAGGCGCAATAAAAATACTTGTATTGACCTTGATATGCTCACTTTTGAACTCGACCGCGACTGCAGGCGAGAGGGGGGATCAAGAGAAGGTAGAGCGGGAAAAGCAGGCCGGCAATGTCACCGAGGAGCAAGATAAAATCTACGAAACCGAAGACGTGGTTGTAACCGGCACCCGGACCAAGAAACTTCTCAAGGATGCGCCGATCAGGACCGAGCTTATCCGGGCGGACGAGATCGAAGCAAAGGGCGCCGTGAATCTCCTTGATGCCATCGAGTTCAGACCCGGCATCAGAATCGATAACGTCTGTTCGATCTGCAACACCACCGGAGTCAAGATCTCAGGGATGCCCTCGCGTTACACCCTCATGTTGATCGACGGCATGCCCATGTACTCGTCCCTTGGCACGACCTACGGACTTTTGAGCCTGCCGGCCCAGGAGATCGAACGAATCGAGATCATAAAGGGGGCCAACTCCATCCTGTACGGCACTGACGCTATCGGAGGCGTGATCAATGTTATCACCCGGAAGCCGACGAGTGACACCAAGGGCCAATTATCCGTAGAGGGCGGAATGTTCCACTGGAAGAGAGCCATGGGGTATGCATCCTTCGGAAAGGATGGTTTTGGACTGACCTTGACCGGCACCTTCACCTCGCAAGAGAGCGTCGACAGGGACGGCGACGGCGTCAGCGAGGCTACCGGTTACGACCAGGGAAGCTTCTCCGGCACGGCCTACTGGGACATCGCCGAGGACACCAACCTGACGCTGCGTGTGGCCACCGTACTGGAAAAGCGGCAGGGCGGCGGCCTGGGGAGCTTTCTGGAGGTACTGAACGATGGTCGGCGCGGACTCTCCGAGAGCATCCTCACGCGCCGCTTCGAGGGAGGGGTGCGTCTCGAACATGAGTTTACAGACCGGCTCCGATCGGAGACGACCCTGTCTTCCTCGTACCACTACCAGGATTCCGACTACGAGGGGGAAGTCTACGTGGCCGATCAGTTCATGCTCTACGCCCAGGAAACCATTATTGCCAGGCTGGCCGGCAGTTACACCTTGGTGGGGGGATTGTCCTATCGCCTGGAGAAACTGCATGAGAACCTGGCAAAGGCGGACTACGACTATCACATGCCCGGGGTGTTCGTTCAGGGAGACTGGGGCATCATCGAGGGCCTCGATTTCGTTCACGGCATGCGCTTCGACTATCACAATGATTTCGGTGCCGTCTTCACTCCACGCGGCGCTTTCAGGTACGCCGTGACGGACGAGTTGACCGTGCGAGCCGTTGCGGGCACCGGCTTCAGGGCGCCGACTACGTTTTATGAGTACTCTCACGGCGTGGCTCCCGCGGGATACCGCTTACTGAACGACACGAACGCTCCGGAACGTACTATCAGCGCCAATCTGTCGGCCACCCTGGATCTGGGTCGCAAGCTCAATGCCACGCTGGAGGGAGCCTGGAACCGCGTTAGCGACCCCATCACGGTGGAGACAACGGGTGAAGGATACATACGCGTATTCAACACGGATGGCGAGTTGGACGTGCTCTCGGCCGAGGCGCAAATACAGAGTCAGCCGTTGAAATGGCTCATGGCCCGGGTGGGATACGGGTACTATTATTATATAGACGACACCCACGCACTGGTATCGGCCCCACCCCGTCAACAGATCAACGTCGGCGTTGATCTGAGCTTCGAATTCGGGTTGAAGATATCACTGGCCGGCGACATATACGCCCCGATGAATCTAAGGAAGGTGTATGGGTACGGCTACAACATCGCCCTCGATCGCCCCACCCTGACCGACTGGCTGGATCCCGCCAATGCCGATCTGAACAATCCGAAAATGGAAGAGTCACCCTGGTACGCCATCGTAAATATCCGGGTTGAGCAGAAGCTGTACAAATGGTTCTCTGTATACGCGGGTGTGGACAACCTTCTGAATTATCACCAGGCGGACATCGAGGGCCCGCTTTACTTCCCCGCGGACGATGACGGCACGCCAATGAGTGCGGACGTGGTTTACATCTGGGGACCGTTGCGCGGATTCTTTTTCTACACCGGTTTGAAGATGGAGATCTGATGAGCAAGTGGACACTTTTCTTCGTTCTGGCTGGATTGTCCTTCGGGCTTACCGGCCGGTCTCTTGCGGGATCCGAGCAGTACGGTAAGAGGCTCGCGGGGCTTCGCGCCGAGGTGGACGATCTCGAGTCGCATCTCGAGCGACTGCGATCCGCTGCCCGCTCCGAGAGACTCTCATTGGAAACACAGAAAGGCGATCTGGAGGTTCTCCTCCGCAAGGAGCAGGTAAGGCGCGAGACCGTGAAACGCCTCCGGGCGAAGCAGCTTGCCGAGCGACGCAAGGCGGAATCATGGTCCGCCAGACTCATGCGGCCGGCCCTCGATGCGGCCATGCGGCTCAGGAATCTCGTTCTTCAAACTCTGCCTTTCAAGCGCGCGGAGCGCCTGGCCGCCGTGGACGAGATCGTCGCCGGCCTGAAGAGCCCCCGGGCGGATCCGGCGCTGGCGCTATCCCGCTTGTGGCAAATCGTCGAGGACGAGATCAAGCTCACGGCTGAAAGCGGATTGCATCGTCAGGTGATCGTTCTGGGCGGTGAGCGCCTGCTGGTAGAGGTTGCTCGCCTCGGCATGGGAGCTCTCTACTTCAGAACCGAGGACGGCAGGGCAGGTTGGGCGGTTCAGGATGCAAACGCCGAGTATTCATTTCGGATTATTACCAATAAAGAGAAAATCGAGGCGATAGAGTCCCTTATCGATGCGCTTCGCAAGCAGATCCGAAAAGGATATTTCCTCCTACCCTTGCCTCGCATTTCCACAAAGGAGGTTGCGGAATGACGAGTAGAGCCGGCACCGTGCTCCTTCTCGTCCTGCTTGTGCCGATACACGCGGCATGGGCCGAGTCTCCTCTGGAGAAGGCTTACCGGCAGGAGATTCAATTGCTCAAGGCCGAGAAACAGCAACTCCTTTCACGGATCGATGCACAGGAAAAGCAATACAAAGAAGCGGCCAGCCGACTTCGCGCCGAGGTGATCCAAATATCCGAGGAGGTCACATCGCTAAGGATCGAAAACGAGGTAATAGAGGAAAAACTCGGCGAGAAAGAAGAAGAAGTTAACGTAAGCAGTAACAGAGAGTCCCTCTTCAACAACACTCTGGATCAAGCCGTTTCCACCTTGCTCCATCATGGGATCGAGGTCGAGCAAGGCGAAGAAGACCCGAGACTCGTTATCGAGAAAATCTTCAAGCAGGGCTGCCAACTTGCAGAGCGGCTCGGCAAACTACGTGTCGAGAGGGGCAACTACTTCGCCACCAGCGGTTTAGAGAGGAAAGCCGACATCCTGTGGCTGTCTCGGGTGGCGGCTACCAGCCTGGACCCGGGAACGGGCGGGGCCTTGGGGCCGGCGGGTTCCCGGTCGCTCAAGGTAGTATACCAGCAGTCGCTCGGACAAGCTCGGGCCCTTCTCGATGGCGGCGACCCGCTCCTGGTCGGGATGTACCTTTTCGATCCCCTCGATTGGGGAGGCGGGGTTTCAGGCAATGGGAAGACCCTCTGGGAGACCTTTCTGGCGGGCGGTTTCGTGATGTGGCCTATACTTGTTCTGGCGGTGATAGCACTGCTTATCCTCATCGAACGGCTGGTGACGTTGAGAAAGGTGCACACCAATGCGGGCCGCCTGATGAAGCGGGTGGGAGATCGCATATCCAACGTCCAGTGGGCTAAGGCCGCCGAGGATTGCCATCGGGAGCCGGGGGCGGTGGCCCGGGTGCTGGGGACGATTCTGCGAAACCGCGAGTTGCCGCGCTCGCAGCTTGAAGAACTGGTCAACGAGTCCATCCTGGCCGAGAGGCCAATCCTGGAGCGTTTTCTGCCGGCCCTGAACGTGATTGCGGTGGTGGCACCGCTGCTGGGGTTGTTGGGCACCGTCACCGGAATGATCGGCACGTTTCACGTGATCACCGAGCATGGCACCGGGGATCCGCGACTGCTGTCGGGTGGTATCTCCGAGGCCTTGTTGACCACGCAGTTCGGCCTGATGCTGGCCATCCCCACCTTGCTGGTTCACTCCCTGCTTTCCGGGAGGGTGGATCACGTGCTTTCCGACATGGAGACCAATTCACTCGGCTTGCTCAACAAGATGCGCGGAGAGCAGCGCAACTTGTTGAAGAAGGACGACGACCGGGGTGCCTCGATCGACGGGCCGCAGCATCCGGACCCGGCTCGTCAGAGAGGCATTGATGTTTGAGCAGCTAATAAACTATCTGGCAATGGGCGGCTTCGTCATGCCGGCATTGCTCCTTGTCGGAGTGGCGCTGTGGACACTCATCGGCCTGCGGATTCAGATGCTGCGGCGAGGCTTTCGAGGCGATCTCATCATCAAGATACGTAAGATGTTTCTCGATCCCGGGCAGGCGCGCCCCTCGCGGGGCCTTCTCGACGATTTCCTCCAGCGCGGAGCGAGCGAGATTGGGAGGTTCGGCATTCTGAGCAGGGAGAGACTTGACCTCCTGGTGATGGAGTCGAAGCAGCAGCTTTCCCGGTACCGCCGGATCATCCGCAGCCTGTGCGGCGTGGCGCCCCTGCTGGGTCTCCTGGGCACGGTAAGCGGGATGATCGAGACGTTCTGCTCGCTGACCGCGATGGAGTTGTTTACCCAGAGCGGAGGAGTGGCGGGAGGTATCGCCGAGGCCCTTATTAGCACCCAGATGGGCCTTTTCGTGGCCATCCTCGGAGTCATAGCCGGAAGACTTCTGGATCGCAGAGAAGAAGCCCTCGTGACAGAAATGCTGCGGGGGAGAGAGCACCTCATGCGAGTGGCCAGTGGACTCGTAAAGGAGGCGGCATGAGCTTGGGACCGGCAACCGGGCGGCGGAGGCAGGAGAGCGAGATCAACATCGCGCCGCTCATAGATATGGTATTCATCTTGCTCATCTTCTTCATGGTCACCACCACCTTCGTGCGGGATGCGAAGATTGCGATCGAGCGTCCGGGCGCAAAGACGGCCCGGCAGGCGGATAACCGGTCGGTGCGGGTCTCGGTGGGACGTCGCGGAGAGCTTTTCGTGGACGCGCAGCCGGTCAAATCCTGGATGCTTCAAGCCAGGCTCCACGAGATCATTTCGCGCCAGCGGATCAAGACCGTGCTCGTTATCGCCGATCGGCACGTGCAAACCGGACTGCTCGTGGACATCGTGGACCAGTGCCGACTGGCCGGCGCGAAGGACGTGGGCGTGGCCGTAGAGCAGGAAATATGATCCGCGGGCGCTGGATCAGAATTGCATTGGCCTTTCTGCTGGCGCTACTGGTGAATGGCGCCGGCCTGTATCTGATGATCAGGGTCAACAAGTATGTGCACGCGTCCGTGAGGAACGCCGAGGCAACCACCAGCGCCATTCACCTGCAAGAACCGCCCGAGAAGCAGCGCCGGCATCATATCAGGCAACAGGTAGCGAGAGCACGCCCGCGGGCCGTGCCAATGCCTGTCCCGAATCTACCTTCAAGCATCTCGTCGGCAAACTTGATGCCGAACATCGGCCGCGTCGATCTATTGAGTGACCTGTTGGGCCAACAACAGGGTTGGAACGTGGGATTCATCCTGAAAGAAGAGGCCGTGGATGACCCCCCGCGGATTACGCGCAGGGTGGTCCCCGAATACCCCGCATCAGCCGAGGACCGTGGCATTGAGGGATACGTGGTTTTCAAGCTTCAGATCTCGGCTTCCGGGAAGGTAGAGAAAGTCTGGGTGGTGAAGTCGAAACCACCCGGCGTATTCGAGGCTGCGGCCGAAAGAGCCGTACGACATTACCAGTTCTCTCCTGCTCGCTTCAGGGGCCGGCCCGTGGCCGTGCTCTGCCGCCAGAAAATCGTGTTCAAGCTGGAGGATTGATATGCGCATCTGGCTTGTGATGATCGTTTTTTTCTCCAGTCTCGCATGGCCTGTTCATGCCGACGAGAGTCGAGGAGAAGAAAAGGAGAATAAAAATCAGGAGGAAAGTTGGGAGAAAGATACCGACAATGGATTTGGCCGCGGGCGTAAATTTCGTCGCAGGAAAGGTAGAGGGCGTGGACATGGATGGGGCCGTGGAAAGGGACAGAGAAGAAGACGCCGGCGAGGCCGAAAACGATACAAGGGCAATCAGCGCAACCACCTCGACAAGGGTGAGGCCAACCCCATACAGTTTGTGCAAGAGCTGATAAACGCGGGAAAAATAGAAGAAGCCGAAAAACTCCTGAATGGTCTGGAAGGAGACGAGGCGGTACTGGAGAGTTTTCGCGGTATCTTGGCCATTAAAAGAAATCGGTTCAAGAAGGCTATTTCCCATTTCGCAAGAGCGCTGGAACTCAAACCCAACCAGACCGCGATCTGGTTGTATTCTGCACAGGCTTACTTTCAAACCGATAGATACCAGGAATCCCTGGACGCGCTCGAAAAGGGCAAGGCCATCGGCAAAAAGCTTCCCTCGTATTTCCAGCTGAAAGCCCGGGTCGAGGAGAGGCTCGGTTTTGTCGAGCAAGCCTACGGAACGCTGGAGCAGGCTCGGCGTTCGTTCGCCGCACACGCCGAATTGATCAGGGAACAGGCACTGTTGCTGATCAAAGCAGGTCTCTATGCCGCGGCGATGAAGAAGGGCGGTGAGTACCTGGCCAGGAGGCCTGACGATCGCGACGCATACCTGGTTCTGGGCGAGGCCCTGCGCAAGACGGGGCGGCCACGCGAGGCGGAGGTAATTCTGGAGGGAGCCGCCCTTCGATTCAAACAAGATCCAGAGATACTCGCCCGGCTGGCTTTCGCATACTCAACCGACCGACGGACACTGGCTGCCGCAAGGCTTTTGCGCCGGGCCACGCTGGCGGGAGGTGACTACGCCTTTGCCGGCGCAGAGTATTTCCGGCTTGTAGGTCGCTTCCGTGAAGCTATTGAAATGAATGAGCGAGTAAGAGATCCGAAGAAGCGCCTCTCGCAGAGATTGGCCATCTATATCGGGGGGAGTCATTTCGGTCGAGCGGCATCGCTGGCACAACCTCTCATTGCCGCAAGAGCACTGAATGACACTAATAAGTATCGTTTGGCCTACGCCAATCTAAGAGTAGGAGATCTCGACCGTGCGGAGAAGCTATGTAGACAGATACGGGATCCGGCGTTGACCGGCAGTGCGGCCGGGCTGCTGAGGACAATAGCCGAACGACGGAAAAGACTCCTGGATTGAGTCATGAGACGAATCATTTGGTCCGATGGCGAACGATTATCCGTTGACCAGACTGCCGAAAGAATTCATAAACAAAGTGGCGTGGACGCCCCGGGTGTGGGCGTCTCGCTGGCAGTAACTGGATCCTACTGAAAAAGCCGCAATCTGAACTGGTTCAAGGTTCGCTAGTTGACGCGCCCGGCATCAACTCCTGCCAACTCCGCTTCAGGTTTCCATCCGATCAGGGGATATGAGCGCAGCATGCGATGCGGTACAAAGCCCATGGGAAGCCCGTCCAAGTCGCGCCCGAGACGGCGGGAAAGGCTTTTCAGTACCATGCGACGCCTCAAGCCCAGGGCGTCCGCCTGGCGCCTGGCCAGTCGAAGCAGGGCGCTTGAGTCGATTTCGTGGACTTCGGGTAGGGCGTCCAGGCCGTTCAAGGCCAACTCGATGGCTGCGAGTAATTTCCCGGTCTGCCCGGCATCCGGCCGGTTCTCTCGGAGCCAGACGGCAAAGGCATTCACGAAAACAGGTGCGTAGGCCAATTGCTGAGCCCAATAGGTGAGATCGCGGGCACTCCCCGTCGCGCAATCATCGATGAATTGCAAGACCAGGCGCTCCCAACCCGCCCGGCGGGTGTTTTCCCGTGTTTCCGAATACCGGCGACTCAAAAGAAATCCTCCAGAACGTAGCGGAGATTATCCTTGATGACGTGATCCTCTTGAAACCGGTGAGGCAGGCGTGAATAACTCTCCTTGATATCGCCCTCCTTCAGGTCGAACTTGGAAATGAGGAACTCGATGTCGGTGAGATCCTCGGGCTCGATGCGTTTCAATTTCCCGACCACCAGATCGGCGGCGGGCGGCGTTCGGACGGTGAGGTGGCGTCCCCGAAAGACGGTATTGTAAGGAACGTCTTTAGAGGGGATTGGTAAAACCAGGGTTTCCTCCGGTACAACTTCCAGATAATCCTCTTCGCTAATATCCTTGTCCCGGGGATTGAATCCGATCCCTATCGAGCGGCAGGCCATGTGCAGGTCTGCTTCGATGAATCTGGAGTCGGGCAGGACGTCGATATCGATGGTAACACGGCCGGTCAAGCCAAGAGCTAGAGCGGCCGCGCCACCTCGAATATCGAGCTGGGTAGTTTCGGTCAGTGCTTCGTCGAGTTGCTCGAATATTCGGAGCAGACGCTGTGCATCCATGGCATCCCACACACCGGCAATACCAGTGGCCTGCCGGCATCCGTATATTCAAGGTATTGTATTCGAATATCTCCTTCCACGCAAATGTCTGGCCGGCAGCAGATCCGCTCGGCGTTTCGGTTGAGCCAGGATCTCCCAGGGTGCCCTTCCGGTAACCCCAATCCACCGTGTAAATATCGTATCTTGCGAGCGACCAAGGAGGCGGTTTCAGCCGGGCGGGGAGCGATCCTCGCGCTCGCTGTCGTCGTGCGCCGCCCGGGCGAGAAGCTCGGCCATGCCGGAGAACATGGCGGCCAGGGTGTCGGCCGCCTCGGGCGGGGCCTCGATGGCGATCCCCCCGGCCGGGGTTCGCATGACCGCTATGCTGGAGAGCATCGAGCGAATACTGGCGCCGGATGGAGGCGCCTGCGCCGGCGGCCGGTGATCCGGCTCGACGTCATCCATTCGTGGTTCTTCTTCTCCCCCCGGCCGGGGGTACGCGGTCGCGGCCGGCGGCTCCACCTCGTCCGGCTCCTCGGCCTCCTCGTCGAGATCCGGCACCTCCACCGGCTTCACGATCCGCTCCAGGCGACCGATGAACGAGCCCGAGTGGTCGAAGCGAACCTCGTCGCTGCTCCCGTCGAACAGGCCTTTGAACAGCGCCTGCTTGTCGCCGATAAGACCGGCGATGCGACCCTCGATGCCGGTCTCGCTCACCAGGTGGTACACCTCGATGGGATGCTTCTGGCCGAGACGATAGATGCGCCCGACACGCTGCTCGAGCACCGCCGGGTTCCATGGCAGGTCCAGGCACACCATGCAGCTGGCCGCGTGCTGGAGGTTCAGCCCCACCCCGCCTGCGTCGCTGCATAAAAGCAGACAGGCGGACGGGTCGTCGTGGAAGTCAACCACGTTCTGCGTGCGCCGGCGCTGGTTCTCGCGGCCGGTGAAGAACACCGCCCGCAGGGCCGCGTCGCCGAGCAGGTCCCCGACGGCCCAGTGGGCGAGCTGCAGCATGCGGCGCCACTGGCTGAAAACCACCACCTTGCGCCGCTGCTCCAGGACAATCTGGGCCACCAGTTCACGGAACTCCGTAAGCTTGGGACTCTGAAGCCGATCGAGAAGGCGAGGGTTGGGCCGCTCGGTGGCCTGGATGGTCGGCCACATCTCCTCGAAGTCGTGCTGCGCCATCCCGTTGCACAGGATCCGCTGGGAGGTCAGAAGCTGCATCAGCCGCAGGAACTCCGCATGGGTGAGCGGGCGCTTCCCGGCCCGGGCCACTATCTGGGCGATGGGCCGGTCAAGTTCGTCGTGGGCGTCCTGCTGGGCCCCGGTCATGGGCACCGGCAGCTGGGTGTCGGTCCGCTCGGGTAGCTGATCCAGCACCTCCTGCCGCACGCGCCGGGTCAGGCACGGGCCCAGTCGCGTGCGCAGCGTCTGCAGGTTGCGCGCCCCGACGATGCTCTTGCGACCGTCGGCTGCCATCGCGTGCCAGGGGCCCAGGCGCCACTTGGGCTCAATGGCCCGGTCGTCCACCCAATCCATGATCGAAGCGAGTTCCTCGATCCGGTTTTCCATGGGCGTACCGGTGAGCACCAGCCTCAGCGGGGGTTTGAGCCGCTTGATGTACGCGGCGGTCTTGGTGGCCCAGTTCTTGATGCGCTGGGCCTCGTCGAGCACCATCAGGTCGGGCCGGAAGCGATGCATCAAGGGCAGGTCCCTGAGCACCTGCTCGTAGTTGGCTACCAGGAATCCTCGCCGGCGGTGGCGGCGATAGATCGCCGCCCGCTCCTCGGGCGACCCATCCACCACCTGAACGGGAATGTCGGTGCAGGCCTGCCACTCGCGCTGCCACTGAGTCTTGAGGCTCGCCGGCACAACCAGAAGCCCCCGGGACACCTTGCCCTGGTGCCAGAGCACGTGGCAGGCGGCGATGGCCTCGACCGTCTTGCCGAGCCCCATGTCGTCGGCCAGCAGATGGACCCCGCTTTCCAGGAAGCGCCGGACGCCCTCGAACTGGTAGGGGTAGACCCGCCGCTTGAAATTTTTCAGCGAGGACTTCACCCGGCGGTGGACCAGCCGAAGCTCCGCCGCCTGGCGGAGCCGGGCGGCCTCGTCGTCGAGCAGGGCTCCCAGCGCCGGGTCCGAGGGCAACCCGCCGGCGGCGCGCCGCCGCCCCTCGAAACGCACCAGGCGCCGTAGATCCTCTATCAGCTCGATGCGAATCGCCGGATCGTCGAGATCCCGCCCGCCGAGAGCACCCGGGCCGCCGTTGTCCGACTGGAACCAGCGGCTGGCGGCCTCCACGGTCTTACCGCCGGAGGGACGGCCGTTCGCCCCCTTCCCCGGATGCCAGGCCACCCGCAGGAGCCAATCCCCGGCTCCGGTGAGCGGCCGCACCGGATCCCAGATCAGGCGCGGAGGCCCCGCCCGGGGACCGATCCGCGATTGCTCCTGCCGAGCCCGGCCCCACTTGCTGGGCTTGCCCGCCAGCTCGTCCAGCACCACCAGCAGGTGCTTGCACAGGCCCAGCCCGCTTCGCTGGTAATCCGGACAGTCACAGCTCCCGGCCGGCGGATCCACCCCGCAAAGCAGCGTGCGATACGGCCGCGATCGCGGCGCCGTTTTCCCCCGGCCGCCGGTTCCCTTGCGCCGCGTCTCGTAGATGCCGAGCACGCCCTTTCCCCGCGGCCGGCGGGACACGACCAGTTCGTCCCGACGCGCGAAGGTGAAACGGCGAAGCAGCGCTTCCAGAGCGCCCCGTCGCAGCGGCCAGTCACCGGTCCGGGTCACCGCCATCACCTTCTCCACCACCAACTCCGCGGGAATGGCCCCGGTGCGACGGTGAGCGACCCGCAGGAGTTCTTCGAACGTCTCCGTCTCCCGGTCAGCGGGCCGGGCTGTCAGATCGGGATCATGGGCAGTCTTTCCACCATTTCCAGGACCAGCCCTTTCTTCTTCATCATTTCTCACCTGTTCCGTCTGCATATGCATCGCCTCCCGTGCTTGCCTCAAATCGACCCTGCCTGTGTACCAGATCAAGCTCTTCTTGTCATCCCCGGTACATCCTGGGGCATCCAAGATGCTTTCCTTTCAGGAAGGCTCTCGAAGTGGGTTGCTCACCTTGAGAAATTCGAACTTCCTGAAATCCAGGTCATTGGTATACAGAACCATAACGCCGTTCTGCTTCAGAATGGCTGCCAGGTGAGCATCGGGCACCAGGTTTCCTCGCAGGACCACGGCCTCGGCCACCTGGCGGTAAACATCCCAGAATCCTTCCCGCGCAGATATTGTTCGTGTGTGGGGCAAATCGAGCAAGGCGTCTACGTATTTCATTGCTTCCTTCATCGAAAGCGGCCGAGGGAATATTCCTGGATGAGTACTGATGCGTAGAAACGCCATCACCGTCGGCCAGGCCAGACAAAGCACCTCGCCGCGGTTCGCGCACTGTTCGATAAAAGACACGGCCCGCTCGTTGAAACTGCTTGAGGCGTTCGCCGCATAGAGCAGGATATTGGCGTCGATGGCGTAGCTCACGCCTCACCCGCACCAATATCCGCGCCGTCGAGCACGGCCCAGAGCGCATCCTTATCAAGCAAATCGACCCTGGGATCTCCCATCGGAATGGGCTTCCAGACGAAAGGGCGCTTCTGCCCCGGTCGACTTCGTTCATCGGCCAGGGCCTTGGCCAGTAGTTCACTAATCAGCCGTCCAAGCGGAAGTTTGCGCCTTTTATGCAGTTTCTTGAGATCTCGCAGAATCGGATCATCAATGTCGACAGTCGTTCGGGCCATCACCACACATCCTCATCGAACAGTGTAGCATCTCTGCACAAGATGTCAACCACAATGATGCGTGATGCGGAGTGATCTCATGGCGACCGGAATATGAACGGATAGCTGACGGTTATCGATCCGCCTCCGGGAGGCTTGGGGAATTTCATTCTGCGAAACACGCTCAACACGTCGGCCTGCATTTGGTAGTCGGCGATCGTAGCGGATACGATCTTGGCGCTGGTGACCGTGCCCTTGGGCCCGATCGTGAAGCTAACCACGATCTTGCCGTACAAAGACGGGTTCGATTTCAACGCCTTTTCGTAGCAGGCCTGGATCGAGCGCAGGTTCTTGGAAATCGTCCTCTGGATCTGGCCGCGGTCGAGCGAGCCCATCACCATTGATCGGGCCATGACCCGCCTGTACACCCGCCCGCGTACGCCCCCCGCGCCGAAAGCGTCCAACTTTGGCCATCGTCTTCCGATCGGTAGACGCCGCGGCCGAACACCCCGGCGTAGAGGGTTCGGGAACCAGCCTGCGAGTCGGGATCCAGCACGATGCTGGTCACCGGAGCCTCGGGCAGAGTGTCGTTATCCTCCTGCCAGCCGCGCCCGAAATCAGTCGATACCGCCACGCCGCCGCCGCTTTCCGGGTTTCCCCCCCAGTGGCGATTGTGAATGATGTTGGCTTGAACCAATTGAAAACAATCTTTAGAGAGGTCCCAATGTGTTCTATTGCTTCCGCCCGCTTGTTCGTTTTGGCCATGGCCCTGCCCCTGTTGCTCGGCGCCTGCGGCAAGAGCGACAGATCCTCCGATGACGCCGGCCAAGACGGGCAGACGGCCGAGTGCCCGGACATAACCGGCAGCTGGGCTTTCACCATCACCTGCCCCAACGGCGCCTCGGGCACCAACGTCCCCGTAACCCAGAACGGTTGTGATATCTCATCGGACTGGGAGGATGAAAACTGGACCGGCACGGTCGACGCCGAGGGGCATACCGGCTTTGTCTCCGACGCCACGGGCGACGCCTCCAATTGTACGGGTGTAGTCGACGGCGATACCTGGGAAAGCGATTGCACGCCCGGGGACTGCCACATGAGCGCCGAGCGTTAGGAGTATTGTCTTTCTAGATAATAATAAGACCCCGCAACCACTTACAGGTGATCGCGGGGCTTTTCCAAATGCCGGGAGGGGGACTCGAACCCCCACGGTCACAAGTACCAAGGGATTTTAAGTCCCTTATGTCTACCAGTTCCACCATCCCGGCATAACGTCGGTGATTATGAACCGACCGGCCGATTTGTCAACCGAGCCCCGCCCCGCGGTCAATCGAACTCATTGCATCGATCGCGAGCTTACATCACCGTTATCGCCCTGATGATGAACTACAGCACACCGAGGGCTTCGATGAACTCGGAGACCGCTGCGATCGCGTCCTGACGTAGTCGAAGATCGTCCTCCATCGGATCGACCAAGAGAGCCTGGGCCGCGTAAGCCTTCGGTCCAACGCGCTCGGGAGCGCCGAAGCGATCGCTCAGCTCGCGCCAGACGGTCCTCATCGGCTCGATCCGGTTCATCAGCTTCCCCTCTTTCAACGCACCGGCGGCCTGGGCGGGGCCGCCCAGGCCGTTGTAGATCAGCACGTACGCGAAATCATAGTAATCCTTCTGCGCGCCACGCTCCCGGACCGCCGTGGCCTTAGCGAGCAGGTAGCCGGAGAGTCCGGCGACGCGTACGCCCACGGTGACGGTCCTGCCGTCAGGAAGGTCTCCGGTCATTTTCTCGATTCGCCAATCCTCCCTTACGTAGCCCGTCCCCCTGAGGTTCAGCGCCCCGAGCTGCTTGCATCCGGAAGCCAGAACGACATGCTCTGCGGGTTGGTCTTCCAACTCGCAGAGGAACTCCAACTTGATGGGCACACCGCAGGCCCGGCCGAGCCAACGCCAGTGCATTCCAGCCTGTCTGGTGGAGAATCCGAGACGTTCCAGGGCATCTTCGATCGGGCCGAGATTCCTGTCCGCGGCCACCTGGAAATCGATCAGCACGTCGACGTCGGTCGTGCCCAGATGCTTGGGCACGGGGATATCCTGGCCCCGGGTGAGGATGTCCGGCACGAGACCGCCGAGCACGATCAGCGGAGGATCGAAGTCGCCCAGTTCGTGAACGAGCGCGACCAGGGCTGCCTCGGATCGTCTTCTGGCAGCTGGTCCGCGTTCGGGCTCAGTATCCAATGCGGGTCTCCCTGAGGTGTTCCGCCCCGTCCTTGGCTCGGCCGCCGATGGCGAGGAGATCGGAATAGAGACGCGGGAAGTTCACGACCGGGACATCGATCTCGGCCCGGTCCGCGACCAGGAGCGGGAGAGCGCTCTCCCATATCTCGATGTTTCCACCCTGGTCGACCTTTCTTATTCGAGCTTCTAAAAAGAGCGCCTCGACGTTGCGTTGATTGAACCGCTCGGCAGGCAGGTAGACCTGCAATGAAGGCACGCTGTTGACGTAAGGAGCGGCGATCTCCAGCCCGGCCCAGCCGGTGACCGCCCAGTCGCCCAACCTGTTCAGCAAGGGCATCAGCTCATCGGATAAGAAGCGGATTGGCTCACGCATCAATCTATGGCCGACTATCCTAGATGGTCTCTTCCCGAACAGGTGCGCAGACCAAGCATCGAGGAGAGATCCGGGATTTGCCAATTCCCACCACACACCTCTGCCGCGAGGGGGTCCATGACGCGTGATCCACCCAGAATTGCTGAAGGCGCGAAATACATTCGATACCTGCGGGGCCGACCAGCCAACCATGTGGGAGATGTCCTGAAG
The DNA here is from genome assembly GCA_964640665.1 of uncultured Myxococcales bacterium. Lineage (GTDB taxonomy): Bacteria > Myxococcota > B64-G9 > B64-G9 > B64-G9 > DATKYQ01. The sequence goes on along the minus strand of CAZXHT010000022.1, from coordinate 8,656 downwards.
CTCGATTTTCTGTTGTTTTTGAGAAAGTAAAAACTCTGCCAAGGATGTGCTCGAGGAGGACCATGAAAACGCCGAGGGTCGTTTTTGCGCCCCTTCTTTCGATTCCTTCAGCACAATCAGACTGGGCGGCACATGTAAGCGCACGTTTCCTGTTTCATCAACCCAGTTGGCGTCGCGGTTTCCAAGCTGCTCTAGAGCACCAGGAGAGAATGAACGGGCTGCCACGACCAGATTACGCGGCCACGGATCGGGGATGGCTGCAAGTACCTGTCGCACTTCATTCGGCCACCCGTCCCGTGCCTTCAAAATGGTCAAGTTTACCGAGAAACCTTCATTGCCCTCTGAGGTCACGTGAATCATGGATTGACCATCTGAATTGGGTCGCCCAGAGAGCGAAAACACCAAACCCGGCAACTTCCTAAGTTCCATTAATATAAACCGTAATGAGCTTTTATTTACTATCATCATGATATTTACTATACTAGTAAATAGTCAGAAGTCAATAAATAAGAGTCAGAACAGCTTCTTGGCCGTAAGACCATGCGGAGAACAGGGACGTAGCTTCATTATTTACATTTTCTCGCGAGTTGCTCGGCATTAACACCCCGTTTGTCATACTCTTCTCTCCCCAACTCATGCAACCGCAATATGCTCACCGGGGACATTTTCTTTGCCGGCGCCACATCCAAAATCCGTAAATCACAGTCGCGCCATGAAGTGATGAAGAGATTACGGAACATCAAGTCTTGGACCGTGGGGCATGGAACCACTAGTGTCTCCAATCGGCGCGACTGCTCAGAATAATGTAAATAATGTAGCTACGTCCCCATCTCCCTGTCCGGACGAGTGCCAACTCCGCCCAAATTCCAACAGGCATGACGGTTTGGCCTTCAGTTTCCGGAAAACGGAGATATTTAGGGTTATAGACGTAATAAGCCCATATTTCCCAAACCGTGGCGCCGGTAATCGGCATATTCCAACAATTCCAACGTTGTTGGAATATGCGCCCCAAGACAGTTATTCGGTCTCCGTCCCCGAGATTTTCATGGAGGTAGGCCCGTGCCCCGGCCCACCTACCGCTCAACACGAAAGCGTGAGCAGGTCGCAGTCAACTATAAATCATCGCAAGGAGGTTCAAGAACATATTGTATATTCTGGTGCCTGGCAGGTCTGACCGGCTGGGCAGATGTTGAAGCAGGTGCCGCCGCAAGCGTCGGGCCCGCCGCACTTTCCCGTACACTGTATACGGCATTTGCATTTTCCCACCGTGAAATTGCAGTATTCCTTGGCACCACAGTCTGCATCGGAGTCGCAGCTACCCGTTCCTCCGTCCTGCAGTTCCTGCCTAGGGATACATACCGGTGCCAGATAGCATTCCGGACGCGTGCCCCACATCTGCACCATCTGTTCTTTCCTCTCCTGAGCCGCCTGTGCATCTTCTGAGGAACAGGTGGCGATGAGAGAGGCGAGCTCGTCGAGCGAAAGGCCGGCGACGCCGTCCGGCACCCTCGGCCGACAGTCGCCGTTCACGCTCTGGAAAACAATGGCCTCCTTGCTCGCCTCGTCGGCCTTCAACTCGAACATGATCTCTCCCATCAACGACCATTCTTGATCTGCGGCCATCCAATGAAGCGGCAACCCGATTTTCTGGCCCACCGCCAGCCCGCCCCCCACAGTCACTCCGCCACGGGTCCATACCACCTTGCCTCCAGAGTTCTCCGGCATCGGGTTGAAAGAATGGGCCTGCTCGTTACCGATGCGGACCTTGATGGTATCGTCCGCCTCCCCCGAAATGACACGCTCGATAGAGATTTCCAGTTCCAGGGCGATGTTTATTGCGCCATCACAGGAATCGACCCAGACATGGTTACCACTGGTATCAGGGATCACGGCCGGAAGCGTGATCGGACGCAGATTCACCAGAGTCCCCCAAACAATCGCATCCATTGAAAGCGCCCATTCGCAACCGGAAGGGGCGGGATATGTCTCGCCGCAGGCTCCGAGTGCAGCCACTTCCGGAAGCTTTCCAGCGCCGGTGCTAGAATTCTTATTGCAGCCTACGCCGGAGAACATAAGCACCGTGAGGGTAAAACCGGATAGACATAAAAAGAGAGACTTCTTCGAGTTCATTTTTTTCCTCCTCTTTGGTTTGGATCACGTTTTCAAAAACAGGCCAAGTGTAACGCAAAACCGTTCAGAGAAGGGGGATTTTCACCCGATGACTGGCGCGGCGGCTGCGGAGAGACCCTCCGTGTCGATTCCAGCCTCCGATGCAAGAAAGGCCGCGCCCATCTCGGCCACGAGTTCCTCACGGCTGTAAGACTCGCTGCCGAACTTCGCCCACCGGTCGGCGCTTGACCGGTCGTCAAAACCCGATTCGTACTTTTGACTTGAGGTTGTTGTTCTCAACCAACTTGGCTATCATCATCCAAGCGCATCAAAGTCGAGGGAGATCCGGTTATGAAGGCGAGTTTGTCGGGGTACTTGATTGCGGTGGCGCTTCTTGTTCCGGCAGCCGCACAGGCGGCAGAGCGGCGGCCAATCGTGGTTGTATTCAACGTGGAGGCCAGGGGGATCAACCTTGAAAAGGACATGCTCGTCAGGCTGAGCGACTACCTTGCCTCCCGTCTTGCTGAAAGCGGCGAATTTCTGGTTGTGCCCAGGGATCAGCTCAAGAAGCGCCTGATTGATCAGAAGGCCAAGAGCTACAAGAAGTGCTACGACGAAAAATGCCAGATTGAGCTTGGCAGGGAGATGGCCGCCGACAAGACGCTTGCCACCCAGGTGATCAAGCTTGGCTCCAGATGCATGGTTACTTCAACCCTGTACGACATGGGATTCGAATGGGTAAGGAGTTCGCCCGCAGGCATAGACTTCACGAAGAGCGAGGTGACAGTGGCACAGTATAATATCTGCGTGGAGGCAGGTAAGTGCACCAAACCAAACTCAAAGAGTGTCAACAAATACTGCAACTGGGGGGACTTGGGGTAGAGAATAGTCAACCAACAGCATTCGAATATTGGGGGTATCGATGAAGATCTTCTACGTACCGTCCTCTGGAACGGAGTCTTGGCGAGAGTTGCTGGCAGATCCGGAATTGCATTGGAATAAGGATAGGTCTGCATACAAGCTGGCAAGCTGGAAAAGGAAGATGCTAATGTTATCGAAAAATGCAAGAGCGCTGACACCAGAGAGGCTTGACCCAATTTCCGGCATAATAGCGAGCATTCATTTTTCAGGCAGCCTGATTCGGATCTTCCTGCTCCTCACGGCAACCATCTGCTTCCTTCACTGTGGCAATGGGGAGGTCACGGACGATTGCCTCGAAGGGCAAACCGAGTGTGATGGGAACTGCGTCAATCTGCAGAGCGATACTCAGAACTGCGGGAAATGCGGGGAGGTCTGTAGCGTGGACAACGGGTCAGGGGCCTGTGAAGCTGGCAGCTGTGTTGTGGACAGCTGCCAGGCGCCCTACGGTGACTGCGACAACAGCTACGGTAATGGTTGCGAAACAGACCTCACCGATAATCTAAGCAACTGTGGTCGCTGCAACATTGCATGCTTGGTGGCTAACGGCACTCCCGGCTGCGCTGACAACGCCTGCTTTATTGCCGGGTGCGATCACCCCTATTCCGACTGTGACGGCAGCTACAGCAACGGCTGCGAGATAGACACCGGCGGTGACCCGGCCAACTGCCCCATCTGCACTGACAACAATTGTACGACTATCGAGTCTCTGTCTCTCACGGCCACCTTTCAATCCATTGGCGTTTATGCCGCCTTTTCAGGCGACCAGAACGAAAATGGGGTGGCTTCAGTCGAATATAAACGCTCCGCCGACAGCACCTGGATACTGGGCATGGACGCGGCCAAGGCGGTCAGAGGGGCTCAGGAGTTCATCGGGAGTGTCCTTTTGGCTGAACCGGACACGGAGTACGATGTGAGGATAGTGGTCACAGATCTCGATGGGGTTGCAGGCAACCTAATGTCCTCCAGCATCAGTACATGGTTCGAGAGCTTCCCATCAGGAACCGGGACAACCTACTATGTATCTCCAGACGGAGATGACGATAACAATACCGGAACCGAGGAAGTCTCACCTTTTGAGACGATTCAACACACAGCCGACATTGTTCAGCCGGGTGATACCGTTCGGATCATGCCGGGAACCTACCGTGAAGCGGTCGGCATATCGAGATCCGGCGCGCCTGGTCAGTACATAACCTGGCAGAGCCATGAACCCGGCGCCCCGGCCGTGCTCGACGGGTCTGATGAGGCCCTGGCCACATCCGGGGGTGATATCTGGTCTCCCAATGGAGGAGGCCTGGACATATTCCAAACAGATATCACATTTACCCCCACCGGATATGTGGCCGTGGACGGTCAGCGGCTCTTCCCACATAATGACCTGTCAGATCTTCAGGATGCGGAGGATGGCATTGTAGGCGGCTCTCACGCCACCCCCTTTGGCTGGGCTTACTCCACGGGCACGCTCTATGTGAGAACATACGACAGGGATGACCCTGACAGCCATGAGATTCTTGTCGCCCGCCGTGCGCCAGGATTCAGCATCTCCGGCGATTACATCATCATCAGGGGCCTGACCATCAGAAACTTCGGCGGGGGCTGGGGCAACAGCGGCATCTGGCTGGAAAACAGCGCTGACTACATCGTGCTGGAGGGCAACACTATCGAGAATTGCCATGCCGGTATCCGCCAGGGCTCGGGTGAAGGGGGACATCATATCGTCATTCAGGACAACACGATCAGTGATGCTGGACCCACCCTGTGGCCCTGGCGTGCGGCCAAGGGCGATGAGTCACCCGGAATCGAGTTGTTCGGCACCCGGGAATCGGTGATCAGGCGTAATACGATCGACGGCCATATCGATGGCATCAACGTCAACTTCTGGGAAAGCGGCAGTTCAGCCTACGGCCACAACTACGATACCGATATTTACGACAACACCATCCTGAACAATCCAGACGATGCCTGCGAGTTGGAAAGCTCGGACGAGACCAATGTCAGATTCTGGAACAACTACATCAGTGGCTCCTTCTCGGGCATCTCGGTCAATCCGGTCGGCCGCGGCCCGATCTACATCTTCAGGAACGTGATCAACACCTTTGACGACTCCTTTTCCGGCGGCCCAACGGTCGAGGGTGGGGCGCTCAAAGTGGGCAGCTGCTGTACATTCCCCGATGGAGGGCACTCCGTCGGGAGGGTCTACCTCTATCACAACACCTTCCGCATCGATAACGGCATTTCCGCCGCTGAATCCGGTGGCCGCGAGGATGACGGCGTGACTTGCACCAATATGCCCGGGTACTGGAATCACGAGTACCGGAACAACATCTTCTATGTTGGCGGCTATATCATCGCCAATGAATCATGCCAAACCGACGGAACGGTGAGCTATGACTACGACCTGCTCTTCAGGCACGACCCCCTGTTCGAGTATATAGTGAAGTGGGATGGTGACTGGTATGCTACCATTGAGGAGGTTCGTGCTGGCATAGGCTTGGAGATGAACGGGATCTACGGGGACCCTCTATTTGAAAACCTGGCCAGCGGCAATCTCGAGTTGAGCGACTCCAGCCCGGCAATAGACAATGGTATGCTCATACAAGGCTTCAACGATACCTACTCTGCCTGGCCTGCCCAGGGACTCGGCCCGGATATGGGTGCATTTGAGAAACGCTGAGTTGGATCATTGCTCCACGCTTTTGGTCCTGGCCGCGATTCGAGGGTTGAATGCGAGTAGGTCCAAGTTGGCGTCGCAGCCGTGGCCTTGAATCTGGGAGATGTCGTACCAGTGCCCATCTCTCAACGTCTGAGATTCTGTAATCTGCGCTCAACTCAATCCAGTCAGGCGGCTCGGCGGGTGTACTTATGATGCAGACCTCCCACCATCGGTAGAGCCACCACTTTGCCCAGTCCCGACGGCTCGGTCTCGCGGCGGGCGGGTGTGTCTTTGCCTATAAATGAGTGCGCGCCTCGTGATAATAGACGTTGTCTTTTGAGACAACGGCGTCTTCCAGCAAAATTCGGCCTTCGTAGTCCCGACCGGCGGCGTGTGCTCGTGCACCGACTGCGGCCACCCGTATGTTTCAGAATGCCAGCGTGGCCAGTTTCTTGTCCAGTAGTTCCTGGTTGAGGAACTTTCCCTTGGCGAAGACTTTTGCCTTGGTGGCGAGCAGCGGATCGTAGAACACGTCCGCCACGTAGCGAGAGTAGCGGTCGGTCTTGTAGGTGCGCAGCACCACGAACGGGGTGTCCGCCAGGGTTTTCTCCACGAACGTTTTCGCTTCCTTACCCCCGGGCGTTCCCAGTTCGGGAGTGTCCACCCCGCGCAGCCTTATCTTCTCCACCCGCCACACGTCGAATCCCAGGTCGATGCGCACCTTGAGGGTGTCGCCGTCCACCACCCGCTCGACCACCCCTGCGTAGTTGTGAAGATCGCGCGCCGGCCGGTCGAGTTTTCCGGATTTGCCGGCGGTCGAATCCACCAGGCTGTCCTTGCCGAACAAGTCGGACCGGACCGCCCGGCGGATGGCCTCGCGCGACCAGTCTTCTTCGAGTGCCCGCTCGATGTACCGGTCTCGTTCCTCACGGTCTCCAACCGGGAGCAGAGCCACGTGCTTCCCCCACGCCAGCCGGTAGAAATCCGGATTCTTGGGAAGGCCCTGGGGATACGCGTTGTAGAACTGCAGGGAATTGTACAGTTTGGTCGATCCCACTCCCAGGTCGGCGGCCAGCCGGGCAAAGAATCCGGACTTCCCTTCTCCGAGGGCCTCGCGCTCCCGGCCGAGCCGTTTGCCCACTTTCCAGTAGGTTCGCAACAGCACCTCGCTGACCGCCTCGACGGCATTAAGCCTTCCGGCCTCGATCATTTCCAACAGGTCTGCCTTGAGGACTTCATAATCGGTCGATTTGGGTATTATTGCGCTCATAAGTGCGAATATCTGATGATCTAAGACTCTGTGTCAAGAAGATTCCTACGCTTCCTACACTGAAGGAAATAAGTATCAAGTGGTATTGCCTGACCCCGCTTTTCTCAGATTATAGCAATAGCCCCTTTGTCTGGGATGACAGCGTCGGTGTGATCTTCTCACGATGTCGTCCGATGACGCGATCATAGATATGAGCGGACTGTCTTGTCAACGAATTGGTTGCCGCGAATACACCGCCGTCCCCTAAGAATCCCCCCGAATTTAGACTCCAGCGAATACAAACATACGCCTGAAAGTCAAATCGACGGCAGGTTCCATCATCTAGTAGCAGCACTTCTCCCCGGTCCAGTGCTCGCCGGCCCCGTTGCAGGTGTTGTAGCTTCCATCTTCGCAGTACGAAACACCTTCCACACAACACATCTCCCCGGTCCAGTGTTCGGCCGAATCGTTGCAGTAGTTGAAGTCGCCTGCCGCGCATACCGAAACGTCCTCGACGCAACACTCCTCGCCGGTCCAGTGCTCGGCCGAATCGTTGCAATAGTTGAAATCACCTGCCGTACATTCCGAAACGTCTTCGACACAGCACATCTCGCCGGTCCAGTGCTCGACCGAATCGTTGCAGTAGTTGAAGTTGCCTGTCGTGCACTCGGTCACGTTGTCCACGCAGCACACATCGCCGTCCCAGTGCTCCGAGGAATCGGTGCAATAATTGTAGTTGCCCGCCGTGCAGATGGTTTCTCCGGTACAGTCCTCGTCGCAGTCGCAGTCGGCGTCGCAGCCCGAGGAAGTGTCACAAGCACACGGATTGGTGCAATCCGGGTCGCACGCGCAGTCGGACTCGCAGCTGAGCAGGTGGTTGCAGTCGCACAATTCGCAGTTGGGGTCACAGGAGCAATCCGCGTCGCAGGTTCCCTGCACGTCGCAGGAACAAGTTGCCGACGCGCAGTAGCGGCAATAGTCCTCGCAGTTTTCCGAGAACACAGACTCGTCGGGATGGACGCAGTTCTGATCGTTTCGCGGGCCTGCCTGGCAAGTGCAGACGTCGTTCACGCACTCCCATTCGCTCCGGGAGGTTTCGCACGCGTCCCCGCCCTCGCAAACGCCCTCGACACAATCGGCCCCGTCCGCGCAGGTGCCGCATTCCAGGTCGCCCCCGCATCCGTCTCCCCAGGTCCCGCACTGCTTGTCCAGGTCGTCACAGTCCAACTCCTGGCATTCGCCCTCGCAACCGCAGGAATCGATATTGCAGTTCTGCCCAGTCATGGCGCAATTGTCCCGGCAAGTGCCCCCGCAACCGTCGTCCCCACAGCACCGCTGGGCGCAATCGGGGATGCATTCGCCGCTATCCGAGGAACACCCCAATGACGCGATCGCAAGAAATCCAGTCAACAGTCCGGCAAGTAGGTATTTTCCCATTCTGTTGCTCCTTCCCGGTTCGAGCATGTATACCATACGGGGAGATACACCATAAAGACATTCCTTTGGGAGCATGCATGAAACTCCATAGGAATTTTTGACAAGACTCCATTTTATAGAACAATCAATGTATTGCGACTGACCGAGACAGCATTCTGACAGACTCGGAGCGCCTTCTGGCAACTCTGGGTCAAGGACACAAGGGTAACGCAAAAACCGCGGCAGCGGGCGGGCGGGATGTGCTGCGCCAACATGGCTATGAACTCCACCGCATCCACGCTGATCGT
>CAZXHT010000021.1:0-76066 GCA_964640665.1 uncultured Myxococcales bacterium | reverse complement strand
TAATCAATGTGACATTTTCCCTGGGCAGTTAATGTGACATTTGACCTGGGCTACGACACCCGATGCTTGACCGCTGGGGGCTATCTTCCTATGCTGCTATCAGATATCGACGAAGAGAGGACCCAAGGATGACCGGGATCAAGCGGCGCAGGATCGTGGGCGTCATGGGGGGTGCGAGCGTGGACGGGCCGACTTCGGAGATGGCCGCCGAGTTGGGCCGCCGCATCGCCGAAGCCGGCTTCGTGCTGCTAACCGGCGGCCGGCCGTCCGGGGTAATGGACGCCGCCAGCCGGGGCGCTCACGAAGCCGGCGGCCTGGTTGTCGGCGTGCTGCCGGGGCCCGATCCCGATGATTGCTCGGCCTTCGTCGATATCTCCATCGCCACCAACCTTGCCGATGCGCGTAATCTGGTCAACGTGTTGTCATCAGACGTGGTGGTTGCCTGCCCCGGGGGAGCCGGCACGCTCTCTGAAGTCGGCATGGCCTTGAAAAATAGAAAGCCGCTTGTGCTTTTAGGCTTCAATCCCGGCCCCGTTGCCGACGCCGGCGAGTGGGCCGGCCTGGTCAAGAGGGCCAGTACCCCGGCGGAGGCCATGGCCAGGGTGCAGGAGTTTCTATAGGCCTTGCACGCAGCGCGCCACATGTATATAATCTTTGAATCAGGCATTCCCAATCGGAGGTTCCGGTGACCGAAAAGACAGACAAAGGCAAGCTTCATCGTCCGACCGATTCCACGGGACCGTCCGCCGATTCACACATCCGTGAAGTCGACGAGGTGATCATTCAGGTCACCCAGGTTTTCTGCCACAATGGGCACAACCTGATACTCAACAAGGACGAACTGTTCGACGGCCAACCGGGGATCAGCCTGTTGGTATCCGACGGAAAAAGCTCGGGAGAGGTCATCTTGAGCCCTTTCCACGGCGATCATCACCGCAGGGGCAAACAAGATTTCAAAGATGGCGACCACCTGACGATTGCATGCCCGGTATGCAAGGAAGAACTGAAACCTCTGGCGCCGTGTTCCTGCTCGGCAGACGGGCAGCTGGTTAAACTGTACCTTACCCCCGCACTCACAGAGGATAACATCGTCGGCCTGTGCAATGTCTGGGGCTGCCATCAGTCGAAAGTCTTCGACCAAGCGCAGCTCCTGTCCGCCTACGTGGAAGATTGACTCCTCGAACTCGCAGCGCATTCGCCCGCGGCAAGCGTGGTAATATAGCGGCGGCTATCCTGATCTTGTGGACCACGCTGGCAACAATTGGTTGCGCGGCACCCGAGGTAGAAGTCAAGGCACCCACTGGAGAAAATACGGTCGCCATCGCCTCTGTGCCGGTCCCTCCGAGTTGCCAAAAAGCGGTAGCTCGCCAGTCCCGCCGGGCCGGCTTCGCGCTGGTGATTCAAGCCGCCGACGTGCTGGCCCCGGATATCATCTCTTGCATCGACGACTTTTACCGCAAGATTCACGCCGTTCGCGGCGTGCTCTCCATCCAGAGCGTTACCGACGAGCAGGTGCTTGTACCCGGCGACCTGGGAGTCTCCGCCGAACCGTTCGTGCCTCCCGAGGGTCTCGATCGCAGCGGGCGGCTGGCCCGCGTCGGGCACTTTGCAGGACTAATCGACCCGGCACTGCTGTCGCCCGACCTGCGGGTCACCGCCTTGATCGTCAAGCTCCTGCCAACGTCCAAGGAAAACGCGCGCGCCGAGATCCGCAAGCAGCTGGTTGAACTCGCCAAGACGGCGCCCGCCGGTCTGCGGGCGACTCTTTCCGAATACCCCGTCGCGGCCCGCGAGTCACTCACCTGGAAAACGAAAACCTCCCTGGCCGCCTTGAAGATCATCGACGACAGCCTGCGCGGGGGCGGGGTGATCGAGATCGGCGCAGCCTGCGGGCGGAACGACTGTCTTTTGGATCCGGGCAATGTGCGCGCCATTGATTCTCTCGAAAAGATCATCCACTCACTTCCGCGCGTACGGGCAAGCCGGTCTTTCGTCCATGTGCTGCGCTTCGCAAACCGGGCATCAGGCCATAATAGCCTGCCGGAAAGCGCCGATGCCTCCCTGCGGCTTTTGGCGGTAATGGACACCAGCAGCGGCATCGACCTGCACACCGACAAGAAGTTCAGGCGCGCTACCATCCGGGTTCACTTCACCACAGGAAACGCCGCAGACTACTGCAACCTGGGCAAGGCGCTGAAAAAACAAGCCAGCAAGGCCACATCGCAAGCCTTGCGTTTTTACGTCAAGAGACCGGGGCGCGAAGGATTCTGACTGTTTTCGAAAAAAGGAGATCCAATTCATGAAAATTGCACTGACATCCACTGGACCAACGCTTGATGGTGAGATCGATCCTCGCTTCGGGCGATGTGCCTATTTCTTAATCGTCGATCCGGACAGCCTGGAGTTCGAATCCATTCAGAATCCCAATGTTGCCGCAGGGGGTGGTGCGGGGATTCAATCCGCGCAGCTCATGGCTGATAAGAATGTATCGGTCGTCTTGACGGGTAATTGCGGCCCGAATGCTTTTACAACATTCGATGCGGCTGGAATTGAAGTGATCAGCGGTGTCAGCGGCCAAGTGAGGCAGGCTATTGAGCAATACAAATCCGGAACATTGTCTAGCGATTCCGGCCCCAGTGTACAGGATCACTTCGGAATGGGTGGCGGCGGCGGTGGCGGTGGAGGCGGCGGTGGAGGTGGCGGCATGGGTCGCGGCATGGGCATGGGCCGCGGCATGGGCATGGGCCGCGGCATGGGCATGGGCCGCGGCATGGGCATGAGACAAAACGCTGGAAATGTTCAGTCGGCAGGAGAGGTCGCAGGCTCCGCGCAAAAACCTGACAATAACAAGGAAGAAATGACCGCTCTTATGAAACAAAACGAGATCATGCAGAAACAAATTGAGCAACTCATGGTCCGAATCAAGGATCTTGAGGGGGAAAAGAAGTAATCAGCGGGATTCGAAACGATTATTTTTTGAAAATAAGGTGTTTTCGGTCCGTTGTTTTTTTCTTCTCTTCGATTACTTCATCCATATGAGTGTTGATGGTTTCTACAGCATCCGCGATAGTACCGGTTCTCACTAACACGCAGACAAATTTTTTCAACAACCGGGTAATATTGGGGCCAAACCTCCTGGCAACCGCCACATCCACACCCTGCAGGACACCGGAAGTGGCTTTGGCTTTTTCGGGATCGCCATGTTTTATGGATTCATCACCTTCAAAATTCACGTTCTTTCTTTTTTCCAGAAATTCCTTTCCGCCGTTAAAAAACTTGTATACGAGATAGTATTTTGCCATTCCGAAATGATGGTCATTAAAATGCTTGCCATCATCCGTTCCAAAAGCAATTTTCAGCTCCATAAGATGTATCTCCTTTTCATTTTAGTTTTCTAGCTTTGTTTCCTTCGCAGTAAGAAAAACCAACCCTTGGTGCGATCCCGCGTGCGGTAGGCAACCTGGAAGTTCTCATTCAGCCAACGCCTGAATCCCGGCAGGCTTGCGAAATGTCCGAAACGCGGGCGTTCGTTGCCGTCCGGGCCGCGACGGGGTGAGCCGCCGGCCAGGATGAAGGCCAGCTCGGGAGTGTCTATCCTGCTGATGGCGTCTTCGACCGTGGTTATCCCCGAGCGAAAACGCATCACGTTTGTGTCGGCGAAATCGGCCGCCAGGCGCCGGCCCGAAAGCAGCGCCACTATACCGGCCGTCGAGGAATCACCGAAGATTGCCTGGTCGGGGTCGCTGTGCTCGCGGACGTAGTCGGCAAGCTCTTCGGCCTTTTCGAAGTAGCGGCTCTCGTGATAGAGAATCTCCTGTATTGTTCCGTAGGCCGTGTAGGCCATGGCCACGTCATCGAAGCAACACGACCTGAAAGCGCGGTTGACAAATCCCGGCAGGCGGCCGTCGGACCACTTCATCGGTTTGTCGTGGCTGCGCGTGTATCGAGGAAGCAGGGTTCGCTGGATCGGCACGCGAACGAAATATCCCATCCCGACGGCAACCAAGAGCATGATCAGTATTGCGGCCGCCTCCCAAAAATGTCTGCTCCTTTCTTTCGCACCGCCAACGATCCCTCTTGCATGCCGGATCCAGCACTCGATTGCATATCCTCCGGCCAGGGCCATGCCCGGAAACATGAGCAGGAAATAAAAAGGAAACACGCGCGGCAGCATGGCGATGAAAAACACGTAGCCCAAAGCCCACAGGGCGCCCACGCGGGCCAGGCCGGCAGGTTCTTCCTCGACGAGGCGAACCCGCCACCAGGCAAAGAAGCGCCGCAACCATGACCCGCCCGAGTCGCGGGTCACCTCTTGCCGCTTAGGCCGCTTGCCGGATGCCCGGCCCAGAAATCCGTCCAGGGCGGCCATCAACGGCCCCAGCAACGCGCCTAGAAATAAAGCGAAGTTGTCGCCAAAAACCCTGACCGACATCTTGTAGGAAGCTCCCGCGGCTTGCGGCTTGAGCAGGTGATAGGCGTAGACCGCCTTCAGGTATCCCGCGCCGCCAAGCGCCAGCCCCAGCGCCTGAATCGAGGCCCAGGGGACCGCGAACCCGAGCAGGTAGCGCAACCCCGCCCGGCGCGACTCGAGGAAAGCCAACATGCCCACCATGATTGCCCCGGGCAGGACGTAGTTACCGGTGCAGACCCCGGCTGCCAGAAACACTCCGGCCGTTGCCGGCCGCTTGCGATGAATGGCCCACAGTCCGAGCACGCTCCACATGACCGCCAGGTTGATCCCGGTCCAGTGCGTCGAGGCGCGAATCAGCGAAAAGGCCGTCAGATACAAAAAAACCGTTACCACCCCGCCGATGTTTCCGATACGCGCGCGGGCAAGCCGGAAGAGAAAAAAAGCCCCGACCAAGGTCGCGCCGATGGGAATCAGGCGAACACTGACGGTCCCAAACCCGAGCAGGCCGAAGACGGCCATGCCCGGCAATATGTGCAGCGGCGGGTGGGCGAAGAAAAAGTCGCCGTAAGGCAAGGCCCCGTGATCGACCGTGGCCCAGGCCATGTAAAAGTAGATGTTCTCGTCCCCCACCTGCCAGTGAAAACAGAACGACTTGAGCGAAAGGTATAAAAACGCCACCAGCCCGAACGCGCCCCAGGCGGCGATAGCGGGCCATCTCTTTTCAACGTCGTTCACTTCGGGCATGTCCGGATGATGTCATACGTAGCAGGCGGCAATCAACTTCAATCAGGTGACGGGCGACAGACCATGGAGTGCGACGGGTTGGTATCTGCAAGCGCCCACGATAACAACCTTCATTTTCTACCTCGCCAATACGGGCAATCACCTGACACCGGACAGGCGTCGCAGTCTGGGTTTAACGGCTTGCAGATAGTCTTGCCATGATGAACCAGCAGGTCGTTGACCCGCGCCTGCCATTCTTCGGGCACAATATTGAGCAACGCCCGCTCGGTGGCCATGGGGGCCTTAGTGCTAACCCAGCCCAGCCGATTGGAGATGCGGTGGACGTGGGTATCCACCGGCAAGGCCGTGCCGCCGAAGGCGTAGACGACCACGCAGCCCGCCGTCTTGCGACCCACGCCCGGAAGCTTGACCAGCTCTTCCAGGCTGTTCGGCACCCGTCCGCCGTGCTCGGACACCAGCCGGCCCGCCACTTCGACCAGTCGGCGGCTCTTGACCCGGTAGAGCCCGATGCGCCGAATGACGCGCTCGACATCCCGCGGCCTGGCCCGCGCCAGGCTCCCGGCGTCAGGCCATCGCCGCATTACCTCGGGCACGACCGTCTCGGTCACCTCGTCTCTGACCCGGGCCGAGAGGATGGTTGCCACCAACGTGCGAAATGGCCGTCCGCGCCCCAGACGTGAAAGCATGGTCTTGCCCTGCTGCCGGCTCAGCTTCTCCAACACGCTGACTATCTTGCGCTGCGACTTGCCCACCATCCCGTTATCCTCCGGGCAACACACACAGATGTCAAACACAAGTCAAACAATGTTGACACGGACCCTTGCGTTGCCTACGCTCTGTCCATCTATAGGGAGGAGTTAGGTGAGAAACATCCCGTCTATCGGTATCCTGATCGTAGCGCTATGCACCATGGGTGCCGACGGCGGGGATAATGCCGCTTTATCCCTGGATGGCCTGCTACACGCTGCTTTAGCCCACGACGGGCGAGTGCTGGCGGCGCAGGCCGAACTCGGCGAGTACCGGGCCAAGTTCGATCAGGCCCGCTGGCTGTGGTTTCCGGTCATCAAGATCGAGGGCATGATCGGCGGACCGGTCAGCGAGCGGCGCCTGGCCTGCGATCCGGACAACGATCCCGTCTGCAGCGGCCTGGAGGTAAGCTCGGCGTCGAAAGGCGGCGACTTCGATTTCGGCAACCTCGGCCTGGCCATGGGAGGCAAGATCGAGGGCTACCTGCCGATCTACACCTTCGGCAAGATCTCCTCGGCCAAGCAGGCCGCCGCCGCGGGCATGCGCGCCGGCCGGGCCGGCATCGAACGGGCGCGGCAGGAGGTGGCCCTGGAGGTGCGCCGGGCCTACTACGGTTGGCTGCTGGCCGACTCGGCAGTCGAAGTGCTCGAGGATGGAGACAAGAAGATCAAGGAAGTCGAAAAGAAGCTGATCAAGATGCTTGATGATCTGAACGAAGACGTCACCGACCGCGACCTGTTCAAGCTGCGTTACTATGCCGCCCGGGTAAAGTCCCTGCTGGCCCAGACCCGCAGCGGACAGGCGGTGGCCTTGGCCGCTTTACGTTTCCTCACCGGTATCGAGTATCTGGGAACGAAACGGCAGTTGTTAGTGGTGGAGTTGGAAGCGCCTGACTTCAAGACACTACCGCGCACCGCCTACCTGGCGCGGGCCCGGGCGAGGCGCCCGGAACTTACCATGCTCACGGCCGGCCTCGAAGCGCGCCGAGCCTCCGTGGAGATCGAAAAGGCCGGCTTCTACCCCGACTTCTTCGTGGGAGGTTACTTCCAGGGCTCGTGGTCATGGGTGCAGGACTTCATCGAAAACCCTCTCTTGAATGCCGGCCTGACCACTTACGGCGGTGCCCTGATGGTTGGATTTCGCATTACCTTGGATATTCCCCAGAAGCTGGCCCGGCTGGCCGAGGCCAGGGCGTCTTTATCGAAAATCGAAGCCCTGGCCAACCAGGCCGAACAAGCCGTCGGCCTCGAAATCGACCGCCGCCTGGAAGATGTCCGCACGACCTATGCAGACCAAAAGATCCAAAAGAAGGGGCACCGGGCCGCCAAGGCCTGGATGCGAGCCAACTTTATGAGCTACGGAGTAGGCATCTCGGACACCAAGGATCTCCTTGATTCTATCGCGGCCCATGCCAATTCCAAGATAGGTCTGACCAAGCTACGCCACGATATCCTGGTAGCCCTGGATCGCCTGCATGCCGCCAGCGGAGAAGATCTTAGCCGGGCGCCGAAAAACGGAAAGTGAATGAGTGAAGGGGTGGCGGCGTCAAAAAACATGAGGATATTAATGGCACTGAAAATGAAAACCACAGCGCGGCTCCGCCGCAATCAAATGACTCGCGCAGTACTCAGGAAATCTTCGCGAACCGCGAAGATTTTCGGTGTAAGTGGTACAATAACGGCAATCATCGTTCTTGCCGGTTTCTTGGTTACGCCGATGGCGTGGGCCGCTGTTTCACCGCAGCAGGTGATTCGGGAGAGCGCGGAGAAGGTTCGCGTTATTTTAAGAAAGAAGGTCAAGAAGGGATCGCCTGCTGCGAAACAGCAAAAAGAAAAGCTGAAAAAGGTCGTCGATGACTTTCTCGACTATCATGAGCTGTCAAGACGTTCGCTGGGCCCGCACTGGAAGAAGCGCTCACCCGAGGAGCAAGAGAAATTTACCAAGCTGCTACGCGACCTGATTGAGGCTTCGTACACCTCCACCATCAGCAAGAATATAGACTTCAAGATGGAGTACGAAGACGAGGAGATCGATGAGGACGAAGCCCAGGCCGACGTGACGGCAGTTGCCAGCGCCAAGAACAAAAAGGGCAAGACCGTCAGCGAGGATCTGACGTTTCACCTGTACCTCAAGCAGCGCTGTTGGCTGATCTTCGACGTCGAGTTCGGGGACGTGAGCCTGGTGCGGCATTACCGCGGCGAGTTCAACCGCAAGATCAAGAAAGAGTCCTACCAGGCACTCGTGGCCGCCATGAGAAAAAAGCTCGACGAGATCCGCTCGGGCAAGACCAAGGCGGATGTGAAACCAAAGCTGTAGTGGCTATTCGTATTCCCGCAGTTTCAGGTTTGCTTTCTTGTACGGCAGGGATTCCGGACGGGTCATCTGCATGACCTGCTTCCAGACGTCAAATGCATCCTCGTCCTTGCGGATTTCAAGCTGGCGGGCATAGTCGAGTGCTTCCCCCGCAACCGACTCGAGGTTGATCAGCCCCTGCATGCAGTTGCGATCGTCGGGGCTGACATCCAGGCACTCCTTCCAGAATTTGAAGCTCTTGACCCACTCCTTGCGGTTGTACTTTTCCAGGCCCTGCTTGTACAACCTGCTCGCCAGTTGGCTTCCCACGTTGTCACAATAGAAGCTTCTCACGCCCGGTGGCATGATCTTTTTATCGTTTACCAGGACGGTCTGGAACTTATCCCTGGCCTTTTTCAACTCACCCTGCAGCAACAATCCCGTCCCCTCGCTGAATTTTCCGCTGACTACCATCATCACCCGCTCGATCAACTTGGCCTGCTCGACGATCTTATTATCGTTTGACATGACCTTGATCTTGCGCAGCTTGTTTATCGACAGTTCCGCCTTGCCCTTGAAGTACAGTTCGATGGCCTCGAAAATGCTCTTATCCTGATACTTGGCCTTCAACAAGTCCATAGGATCCAGGCCTGCCTCGAGTGAGGACTTCTTCTCTTGCGCAGCATCCGTGCAATGATAAATGAAGGGCTTGTACCTGATCTCGAAGTGGCGCATCCGCCCCTCGGTTTTCTTGAGCCACTTCTCGTACACCTTCTTGTCACAAGGCTTCAAACCCATGTAAGCGATAAAGTGCCTTTGGGCTTTTCGGTACTGCTGACCCCGGTAATAGCCCTTGCCTTCTCCCAAGTGATATTTGGACTGCTTCTCGACAATCTCCGACATTTTGTACTTGACCTTGGCGTAGTAAGCACTCTCATGTGGAATCTTCTTGAACAGATCCAGTGCCTCGTTCCACTTGCTCAGATCGTAGCGGTCCACGCCTTCCTTATAAAGCCCTTTGCTTGTCATTTCTTTGTCGATGAGCTTTTCTAGTTTCCTGACCTCGCTCGATATCGGCAGGAGATCCTTGGCGATCTCGACTTCCTTCTTGGCCGTTTTCCAATCGAAGCGCTCCATGGCGCCACGCGCCGCTCCGAGGTGCTGATCGACACGAATTTCCAGCGGGACTCCCTCCTCCACCGGCCCTGTCGGCCCGGCCTGTTCCCCGTGCCCGCCTCTTAGCTTGGCGCAAACACCGATGATCACAAAAAGGCCGACGAGGCCGCCTACGCCGATCAGCAGCAACTTTCTCTTCTTTAAGGCAGCCGCGGCGGCGGATGTCTCCTTTCCATAGAGAAACTTGAACTCCACGCTGCCGAAACGAATAATGTCCCCGGACTGCAACTCGATCTCGTCGATCTTCTTCTTGTTTGCGAAAGTGCCATTGGAGCTGTGCATGTCCACCAGGCGGGCTCCACCCGTCCCGTCCTGGCTGATAGTCAATCTGGCATGCAGGCGCGATATCGATTGCTCATCGATGACGACATACAGGGAGGGATCTCTCCCGACATCATTGTCGCCCTCCTGAAGCTCGATCTCGACCCCCTTGGTCACACCCCTGGTGCCGACCAGGACGGGCACTAGTTTTTCTTCTCCCGGCACTTCAGCGTCAACTGCGGTGGTCAGCTTGACCCCGTGAATCCTGAAAACGAAAACACCGGCTTCCATCTCCAGGCCGGGCTCCAGCTCGAAGGTGCCTGAAACCGGCTCACCGTCCAGCAGGATCCCCTTGCCCCCGGAGAGATCCTCCACCATCACCTTGTCGCCGTCTTCCCAGATACGCATGTGATGCCTGATGACACTGCGGGAACCGAGGATGACGTCCGAGTCCTCACCTCTGCCCCACACTTGCGGCTCGGACGTCAGCTCGTACACCTTTTCGCGACCGCTGGGGTCGGATAGAACTATCTTGGCCATGACACAACCACCTGATGGTCCGTTTGCTTGGACGTATTACTGCTCGCGGAAGATGTCCATGTTTACCGGAATTCCGCGTTTTTGCAGTTCATCGTAGAACTTGGGTATAAAGCCGGTCGCCACGTAACGACCCTTTACCTTGTTGTCCTTGTCGAATCCCTCTTGCTTGAAATAGAAGATATCCTGGAGGGTTATAATGTCGGTCTCCATGCCGGTCACCTCCGAGATGTAGGTAACCTTGCGCGAGCCGTCTGAAAATCTCGTTTGCTGGATGATTATGTCGACGGCGGATGACACCTGCTCGCGGATGGCCCTGACCGGCAGGTCCATTCCAGCCATGAGCACCATGGTCTCGAGACGCGACAACGCGTCGCGCGGCGAGTTCGCGTGTACGGTAGTCAGCGAGCCGTCGTGACCGGTGTTCATGGCCTGCAGCATGTCGAGGGCCTCGCCGCCGCGGCACTCGCCGACGATGATGCGGTCGGGGCGCATACGCAGGCAGTTGCGCACCAGGTCGCGAATGCTTATCTGGCCCTTGCCTTCGATGTTCGGCGGACGCGACTCGAGCGACACCCAGTGTTCCTGGTGAACCTGCAACTCGGCAGCGTCCTCGACGGTGACGATTCGCTCACTCTCCGGAATGAAGGCGGAAAGACAGTTGAGGGTCGTCGTCTTGCCCGAGCCGGTACCGCCGGAGACGATTGCATTCTTGCGCGCCTTGATGCACATCTCCATGAACTCGGACATCCCGGGCGTGAACGTTCCGAAGCGGACCAGCTGGTTGACCGACATGGCCTCTTTCTTGAACTTGCGGATAGTGACGCTGGGGCCCTTGAGCGCCAGTGGTGGAATGATGGCGTTGACTCGCGAACCGTCCTTCAAGCGGGCGTCGACCATGGGCGAACTCTCATCGATGCGCCTGCCTATGGGGGCGACGATACGTTCGATGACGCCGAGAACCGCCTGATTTGAAGAAAAGATCTTGTCGGTCAAAACGAGCTTGCCGTTGCGCTCGATGTAGATCTGGTTGGCGTGGTTGACCATGATCTCGTTGACGGTCGGGTCGGCCAGAAAGTCTTCCAGCGGCCCGAGCCCGAGCGCCTCGTTGATGACATCCTTGACCAGGACCTCGATGTCCACCCAGCTTTCAAGTTCTCCATCGGATTCCATCTGGGTGATGATGTTGCGGATGGCCCGCTCGGTTTGATCCCAGAGTTCCTCGTCGCCAAGCTGCTCGAGATCCAGGCGCCGCAGGTCGAGGTACTCAATCAAGCGTGAGTGAACGTCCCGCTGCAACTCCGAGTATTTCGCCAATTTCGGATCGAGCTTGCGTTTTTTTATCTTCGGCGGTTCGGGCACCGGTTCGGGTTCCATCGCTTCGGAGTCGATCGAGGTAGAAGACACCTCGTCGAACTCATCGAGCAACTCCGGCTCCTCTGCGTCAGAGTCATCTTCGGGAACCCGGTCCAGACGTTTGCGCACGCTGCGGCTGGTGGGCTTGCGCTTCGCCTTGGATGTGGGTTTCTCTCGCGCGACTTCGTCTTTCTCCGACAACTTGATGACGAATTCACCGATCTGGATCTCGTCCCTGGAGTGAACCACCTGTGGAGCGCCGATTCGCTTTCCGTTGACCAGTGTTCCGTTGGTGCTCTTCAGGTCGAGAACGACCACCTTACCGTCACGTTCAACGATGCGGGCATGTTTCTTGGACACGTTGCCGCGAGGCAGGATGATGTCGTTACCCTGAACGCGACCGATGGTTATCTCCCCTTTTTGAAAGTCACGCTGCTTTGATGAGCTGCCCTTCTCGGAAATCATCAGGCTGAGCATCTGTCCACGCCTCCAGGAGCAATATCGCAGAACAAGGTGTAATCAATCAAAAATGCCGAATCCCACTTCACTCTTGGCCCGCTTGTAACGACTCTTGATATCGGCGATCATCTTCAGGATCTTGGGAGTGTCCGGGTTGACGATCCGCGGCGTGACGAAGACGCACAACTCGGCCTTCTTTTCCTTGAAGATTCTCGACTTGAACAACTCGCCGATAATGGGAATGTGCCCCAGCAGGGGAACCTTGGCGACGTTCTTCTCCTCGGCGATGTGGAACAGGTTGCCGAGCACGATTGTCTGGCCGTGCCTGACGGTTACGTTCGTCTTGCAGTTGTCGCGCACGAAGCCCGGCACGTCTATACCCTGACCAGAGAAACCGATCGAGCGGTCGATGTCGCTGACCTCGGCGAAAACGTCCATCTGGATGTTGCCGTGGCGGTCGGCAACCGGGGTGATCCTCAGGATCACGCCGAACTTCTTGTAATCGATGCTGACGACCATGGAGGTGATGACGACAATGGGCACCTCGCCGCCCGACCAGAACTCTGCTTTCTCCCCGCTGGCACAGACGAGTTTCGGCTGGGCCAGGACGCGGGCATATCCGTCCTGGAACATGAACCCGAACCCGAAGTCAGTATATCCGAGACCATCGGCCGTCAAGATCGTGCTGTTGGCGCCGGGCCCTTCCAGAAAACGAGTCGTGTTTACGGATACGTTCGCCTTGCCGTCGATGTCCAGCGGCCACTTGATGCCGATGTGGTCGGTGCCGCTCTTCTTGATCTCGACGAAATCGATCTCCACCAGCACCATGCGCTTGATGCCCACGGTCAGGAGATTCTCCACCTCTTCTCCTATGGCCTTGGTAATCATCTCGGCCTTTTGAAGATCCGCCTTCGACTCGACCGAGCCCTCCAGGAAGATCTTCGTTCCCACGACGTTGGCCTCCACGTTCTTGAGGCCGGCCTTCTGCAACTCGAGGTTGAGTTGGTTGGCCACCAGTTTCTTGGCGTTGGGGTTCACCTTGACGAAGCTCTTGACCTGGGGATACAGCTTGACGATATCGTTGACCCGCCTGAAATCCTCGCTGGTAAAGGCGCGCCCGTCCAAGATCACCCGGTCACCGACGGGCCTGATGGAGATGCCCTCGCGGTCACCGAGCAGCTTCCTCACCTCTGACATCAGCGACTGGACATCCTCTTTGCTGACGAGGATGGTGAAGTTGATCGAGGATTTTGCGTGCCGCCGAATGGTCATGTTGGTGCGGCCGGCGCCCGTAGCAAACAAGATGAAGGTGTCGCGGCCGATGTTCTTGACGTCGGCCACTCTCGGATTGCCGACGATCACTTTGTCTATCCCTTTGTATTTCATGCTCTTCTGCTCGCCGACCACCATGCGGACCATGCGTGATTCGGCTTTAGCGCTCGCGGGTGGGAGAAGCACGGCACAGACAGCGGACACGAAAAGAACGCAGGCAATGGAGCCAGACAATCTATCTTTCATCGGAACCAGACCTCCCTTCTATATACGGGATATTCATGGAAGAATCTCGCATAGCAAGGCCGATGTCAAGCCAAAATGGGTTTTGGAAAATGCGATTGTGCCTGACCGTCATGATCCGGAGCGAAGACGCCGTCTGTTACAGCCGAATGCCTCGTTGAGCGTGAATACGGGGCAAGAGATTAAAGCGGGTCTGTACATCGGCGATGCGCTCTCCGATTTGCCTAACGCCATTTTTCACCCTCGGGTCTAAAACGCGAGCGGCGGTATCCAAATAGGGGATCTTATACGGATCGATGCCCATGATCCGGGCACAGACCGAATCGACCGCAGGCAACGAGCGGCCCATGATTACCACTCCTGCCTCCTTGGGGCTACCCATGATGGGACCGTCGCCTTCCATGCCGATGACGCCGTCGACAATGGCAAGTTGCGGGCGCAAGCTGGCGGTGATATCCAGAATGGAAGCCTGCAGCCCTGCCTGGTGCAGGACATTCTTGGGCCAACCGTATATCATGCCCGGCAAGACTCCGAAAAGATTCTTCATAGAAAGAGTCACACCCGCCCAATGATGGGTCTTCATTTTTGCCAAGGACACAATCAAGTCGACCTGTTTCAGCAGGGCAGGTAAGTGAAAAACCGGCAGATCGGTCCAGCCGCCGCGATTTGGCAGGGTCCAGCCCGCCTGGGTGTTGAGATCGATAAACGGAATCCGGTCCTCGGCCAGAACCTCGGCCAGGCCAGATTCTTCCAGTACCACCAAGGTGTCGCGCCGGTGTCCGGGCCCTTCAGCCACCAAGACCTGCTGGGCACCCAGGCGCAAGAAGGCCTCGGCCGCACCGCGCACGAGTTGTGGATGGGTATTGATACACTCGGCACGCTCATGTGGTTCTACCAGATTGGGCTTGAGTAGCACCCGCTTATGTCGAATCTGCGCCGGCCCCAATCCAAGTTCTTGCAAACCCAAACGCAGTAGCCGGCCAAAGTCCACCCGATAATCAGAAGCCCGGGCGATGAAAGTGACCGGCTTGTCTCTGCCGGGCAATAGCTGCCAGCCCAGGCCGGCACCCATGCCAAGCACGGCGCCGGTTAGGCTGGCTTTCAGAAAATGGCGGCGGTCCAGGCCCCGACTCGATTTCGCTTTTCCTCCATTTTCGGTCATTTTCATGGTCCACTTTTCCCATACAACCAGGCGGCCGACCCCGAGGCTGCCAAACATAACAGGCTCAAACTCTCGGTGTCGTAGCCGCCGGTTCGATCTTGCCGGCCCAGGCACTCGAGCAACCAAGTTACCGCCCGCGCCGGCCGCTCGCCCCAAGCATCGAGCCCCAATATTGCCCAACCCAGTGAAAGCGGCGTGTGCAAGGCAGGGGCCTGCTTTAATAAATAAGAGAGGCTCTGAGCTACCGTAGAGCGCTCCACCCTCCCGGCCAAGGCAGCCAGGGCCACTGCCGTGGTCTGGGGCAAGGGATCGAGGACAGTGCCGTAAATCACGGTGTTGCCGTAATTCCATCCGCCGTCCGGGA
Source organism: uncultured Myxococcales bacterium (assembly GCA_964640665.1). Taxonomy (GTDB): domain Bacteria; phylum Myxococcota; class B64-G9; order B64-G9; family B64-G9; genus DATKYQ01. The sequence continues at coordinate 61,042 of CAZXHT010000021.1, read as the reverse complement.
TTTGGCGGTCGATCAACATCCGGGTTGCCTCGGCCACCCGTTCATGCAGGGAGAGGCCACACTGATCCAGGGCTATCATGGCCAAGGCTGTCGGCTCGACCCATGAATGAGTCCCGGCCACCCAAGGCCATCCGCGCAGAGCGGTATCGTGGGCCGTGGGAGCCTCCGGCCGCCGAGGATAATGCCGGCCCGTGTTCAACAGTAAAAACCGGGCCGCTCGCTTCCGGGCCTGCCAGTGAGCCGCCGAGCCCGCCCATGCCAGGATGGCCAAGCTCGTTGGCCAATACACGTCAGGAGTTTCTATCAGGAGGCAGACGCGCCCGTCTTCGCTTTGCCGTGTGGTCAAAAAGTCCCGAGCCCCCCGCACCAGCGCGCTCGCATTATTATTTTTACCCAAAGCCAGACAAGCCCATGCAGTGGCATCGGGCCGCGCGGCCACCTCGCCGGGCCGGGGCGCACAACCGCCCTCCGGGCCAAAGCGCCGGCTAAGATCCTGCAGCGCGTGCTGCAAGTCAGGATTCGATGAGGACTCCTTGATCATGAAAGACAGTCTCGCACCCTTTGAGGGAAGAGGTCGCCAAAGAAAAACCTGTCAGAAAAGTTCCAGGAAGCCAAAACGCATGCAGGTAGCCCAGATTGCGCCCAGGGCTATTGCAATCCCATAAGGAATCGTCAGCGAGAGACGAGAGCGCCGCCCGTTTTTCCGGGAAGCGCGTTGCGGATCGATCAGCGCGTCCTTGCCAAAGACAATCCTGAAAAGAGCCATGACAGCCCCGATTAAAGTCGTCAACATGGCCACCCTCAGTCCATGCACGAACCCCGCCAATGCGCCCAGGGCGGCCATCAGCTTGACGTCTCCGAAGCCGAAGCCCCGCCCCCACAGACAAAAAGCTCCGAATACCAACATGCAAAACGCGGCCCCGGCCAGCGACGAGATCAACCCGAACCCGAAAATGCCGCCCCAGCCGTAACCGATTGTTTGCAAGATCAAGCCGGCGGCGATCGCCGGGTAGGTGAGCCAGTCGTAGATCTTGCGCTTGGCGACGTCGGTGACGGCGCCGGTGAGCGCGACGGCTACGATAAGTATATTGATAATGATGTCGATGGCGTCCATGGTGCGGTATTATATAGTCTGGGAAACTCTCGCACAACCCCCATGTGAACTCCGTAGGCCCATTCATGCGGGAACCAGGACCCGGAGGCTGGTGACGATGAACGGATCGCTTCCGGGAAAGCCATGGGAGATGATCCAACGGCCCGAGGAAATGTTGAAGAAAAGATCGAAGCTGCCGAGCTTTGCCAGCGCGTCAGATAAAGCCACCCCCAGCGCCAAGAGCGCGCCAGGCCCGGGGAGCAAAGCACTACACAACCTCTTTCCAATCATGATTTTTTCTGATTGACGGACCTGCTCAGAAAGCATACCCGGAAGGCATCCATTGGGGATGCCTTCCGGGTACCTTGGGGGAACTCTTATGAACCGGTCGGTTCGTTGTCCATGCCGAACTTCTTGAGGGTCTTGTGCTTGTACATCTTCTTGCCGGCCTGGTTGGTGTCCGTGCCGGTTTTCTCGTTACCGGCCAGCGCGTTGGCCGAGGTGGAGAACAGGGCGCGGATGTTGTCGCCGAACAGACCGACGACGCCGATGGCCGCGATGGCGATCAACGCCACGATGATGATGTACTCGGTCATACCCTGACCTTTGCGTCCTCTCAGTTTGCTCAACATGACTTTCTCCTTTCGGTTTCTATTTGAATTGAACAAGTTCTTCACTACTCAACGCCATGGTACATTTATACTCCCGGAGACGGAATCGATCAATCGGTCAACTGGCGGATGGAGACATATCCTGTTGAAATAATGGTATATATTTTTTTAAAAATGCCACAGCACTCCCGCATTGGCGTGCAAGACCCTGATGTTCGAATCTCCCTCGATCAGAATCTTGTATTTGGCATCCACGAACATATCCAGGTTTGAAAACAGGTTGAAGGCCACTCCGACCACGCCGCCCACGTTGAAGATGTGCTTGTCCGCCACTGTGGTCACTCCCGGAGCCACTCCGAAATAGAGATTCAACACCCATGCCGGAATAATGAACTTGAAGGCGATGTTGACGTCCGTCGCGTTTATCTTATCGAACTGGTACAGTTCCGCAGACGGCGTGATGTGAAAGGTCCACACCACGGGAATGTTGACGTAGAAACCCCAGGCAAAGCTTGCATCCCAGTCGTCGAACTCAACCTCGTCGGTCTTGTGCTGGGGCAGGGCCGTGCCGAAAGACACTCCCAGTCCCACCGAACTCCCATCCGAGGCTGCCGCCGACACCGCGCCCGGAATACTTGCCCAGGCAAGCACCAAGATCACCAACAACAGACGTTTCATATCGCTCCTCCTAATAAAAACAATTGACAGCATGCGCCAGTCGGAGCTAAATGCCATTTTTTGACACGGGCGTCAACTTTTTCAGGCAAACTACAGATGGCCAAAAGCACTACAAGAAACCGCAAGAGCGCAACCCAGAAAAAGAGGCGCAAGATTCTGAAGGCGGCGGTCACCGTTTTTGCCAGGAAGGGCTTTGCCCGCTGCCGGATATCGGACATAGCGACCGAGGCCGAGGTGGCCTACGGACTGGTCTATCACTACTTCGAGAACAAGGAAGAGATCCTCAGCTCGATCTTCGACGAGAACTGGGGGCTTCTGAGCAAGGTAATCGACACCACCGTCGAACAGTCCGAAAGCCTCGATGAAAGGCTTCTGGCAATAGTTTCGTTCATCTGCGATGCATATCGGCTTGCACCGGAGATCATCCAGGTAACGGTGATCGAGATCGCACGATCCTCGAAGTTCTTGAAAAAGCCCCAGATCGAGGTCTACGAGAGGGTCTTCAACCGCCTGGCCGAGATCCTGGAAGATCACCAGAAAACAGGCGAAATCCAGCCCGGTCTCGACCCCAAGTTCATGGCCTACTGTTTCTTCGGTGCACTTGAACTCGTCCTGACCGGATATCTGTTGAACACCCTTACCCCCGGCGCGGACGATTTCGAAGCGCTTAAATCGAGCCTGGTCAAGATGTTCCTCGACGGCATCCGCCGGAAAGACTGAACACTCAGAAGCGCGTATTGTTTCCCACCCCGGCTGCGCCCAGGTAAGCCAGGTCCAACAGGAAGAATATGTCGGGAAAATCCTGGCCGCGCAGCATGCGTGCCGTCAACGAGAATCCCCAACAATGGCAATTCGACTGATAGCGGACACCGCCGCCGTACCAGGCTAAAGCCGTCTCCCTCAGGTCGAGGCTTCCTCCCAGGCTGACCGCCAGGCCCCAGGCCAACTCCGCCGTGGCGGTCGCCTCGATCACGTGCAGGCTCTCCCCCAGCGCGCGGTAGTACTCGCCTGGCGCCCCGAACAACAAGCCCTCCTCGCGCTGCGTTCGCTCGCCAAGCGGCAAGGGACGCCCGGAGGGATCACGCACCGAAGGCAGGTAGAGGTAAGAAACCTTCACCCGGTCGCCGCGCCGGTCTGTGAAGCTCACGCCGGCGTCGGCTTCGGCCAGCTTGTTTTCGTTCCAGTCATAGGAGAGTTGCGCGTCGCCCGTCAGCGGTTTCAGTGTGAAGCTCACCTCGGTGGCCAGTTGCGAAAGTTTACCCCTTCCCGGGTCGACCCCCTGCATGAGCGAAAACCACAGCCAGCGGCTGAAGCCCCGCTTCGCAGCGCGTCTGTAAAATGCGTTGTCCAGACCGAAAAGGAGTTGTTGCGCATCCGCCATGAGGCGATCTTTCGAATCGAGATAGACGAGCGGCCCGCTCGATTCGAGCCCTCGCCAGGCGCCCAGCAGGCGAACCCATGGCGACAGCACGTGCCCAATGCGTGAATCACCGGTACCATAGGAGCGCGAAAGCTCGCTGTTCAATGACAGTTGAGCAAAGGTCAGGCCGCGAGTGGACGGGTCGGGGTCCACGGTTTCAGTCCCGGGTCCGTGCGGCAGGTAGGCCATCTGGCGGTGGCTGGCTGTGGCCGTAAGCATCGCAAAGCGACCCAGCCGCAGCGGAAGGCTGACACGCGGCTCGATCAGCAACCTGAAAGCGCGCCGTAATTCGCCTACACCTAGTACTCCGTCAGCTTCTCCACCCGCCCCGTTGTCGGCTCCGTAGTCGGCGCCGAGCGGATCCGCGTAGCGCGGCTCCTTGGCGTCGGGCGTGCCATCCGGGCCCCAATCCCTGAAGCCGGCCGTGATCGATGACAGGTTGGCGCCCTCGACCTCGGCCGAAAACAACAGCGGCCAGCCGTAAGGCCCAAGCGGTGCCAGGCTCATAGAAAATGCTCCCAGGCGCTGGATGGTGTCATGCGTCTTGCTCCCTTCCGCATCTCCATCCTGGGAGGCGAAGAGAGCGGCCGCCCAGGGCCTGAGATCCTGGCGGTAGGTCGCGTCTACAGAAAGACGCATGTCATTTCCCGGACGTTCCACAAGCAGCATCGAGGGCGCGAAGTCGGCCGCCCGCCCGGCCATCTCGCTTGCGAAGTCGCGATTGATGTTGCTGTCCGAGTACAGGCGGATGGAGGCGGAGATAAATGTTCCCGCGGCAGGACCCGCCCGGGCGTCGACCTCTATAGAGTAGCGATGCCGCAGGCGTTCAGTCGACTCTTCTTGCGCCATCTTCTCGTCGTACATGTACATCAACCCTGCTTCCACAAGACTCGCCCAACTCGGCCGCGCCCTGAACTCCACACGCTCGCGGAAGCCGCGCTCCTCGAACCAGTCCACGGACAGGGTCGTGTCCGCGCTGCGTCCCATGGTTACGAAGAGCGACTCTCCCACAACAAATCCGTCGCGACCCGAGTAGTTCAACTGAGGAAACAACAAACCCGTTCGGCGCCGGCTCAGCGGCAGATAGGCCGCCGGCAGAGCGAAGACCGGCAGGCCTTTCAGGTAGAGTACCGGCCATATCAACCAGGCCCGTTCGCCCGGCACGACGTCGGCCCGGCTGGCCCGAACCTCCCACGACGGAGCCTGCGACCCGCAATCGCAGGCCGTGAAGCGCGCGCCGTTGACAATGTAACGTCCCTCGGAGCGAACCAGACGCTCGCCCTGCAGGGTAAAGGCATTGATCCCCGCGGACATGAGTTCGCTCGCCGTGGCCCCGGCGGACAGAACCCGTCGGCCACCTTCTTTAACAAGGACAATAGCGCCGCGAACCAAGGCGCCTGAAAGACGGCGATTAAGTTCCACCCGCTGGCCGAGCAGGATCGAATTGCCTTCTACCAGCCGCACCGAGCCGGCCATGACGATCTTGTCTTGCCCGGGATAATACTCCAACCAGTCTGCGCGGGCCGTAAGGCCCTCTCCACTGATGTCTACCCCTCCGGTCAGCAACACCGGCCCGCCTTTCGTCCGGGCCCAGAGGGTTCCGGCCTCGATACGTACACGCCCCGGAGGCGATCGCAGGCATCGAAGATCTCCAGGGCGTTCCTCGGCCGCCACCCGGATGGGCGACAGCATTGCCATGATGATCAGGATATAGGTTGAAGTCAGGCCGACCGAACAAGCCAGGTTACTGGGACCTTTCGAAATTGACATACACCATGTTCTCTTCCTGAACCGTCTTATACGGCACGCGGTTCTTCAACTGAATCTCGATGCGTACCGAGCGTGTGACACCCTCGATCTCGTGCGGTGTGATCATGGTGACGGCCGAGTCGAAGAAATGAGTATCCAGAAAGCGGCTGTTGTTCCTGAGGGGAATACGGGTGTTTTCGAGTTCGAGAACGATGAGATTGTCACTCTCTTCGGTAACCCGGTAGGTAACCTGTTCGTTCGTCTTGACGTAGACACGCGTGGCATCGCGAGTTTGCTGGAACCCCACCCAGGTCATGTCCTTCATCGCCGACGAGATTTCCACCCTCTCCTCGCTCGGGACTGCTTCTTCCACGGGAGGCGGGGGGGGCGGCGGAGCCACTTCTTCCTCGGGTGGCGGAGGCGGCGGTGCGGCTTCTTCCTCAGGCGGAGGCGGCGGTACAGCCTCTTCCTCCGGCGGAGGCGGCGGAGTCACTTCTTCCTCGGGTGGCGGCGGGACCGCTTCCCCCGAATCGGCAGGCTCTTCTATCACCTCGACCGGAACTTCTTCCACTTCTTCCACTTCTTCAACTTCTTCCACTTCTTCAACTTCATCACCTTCCTCGCCCGCCGCCGAAGATCCCGTGTCATCTTCCTGAGCCACTGTCACGGCCGGGGCCGCAGGCGCTTCCGTGGCAGGCGGCGGCACGGCCGATTCAACCGGGCTCGGCTCGACCGTCTCTGAAACCATGGCCACCTTCATTGGCTCAGGCTCTCGATCGATGGAGTTCTCGGGAGGGGCTGTCTCGGGAGGGACTGGCTCGGGAGGAACCTCGATAGTCATCTCCGGGCTGGCCTCGTCCGCCGAAGGAACGCTCTTGCTTGTGGGCTCCGGATCGCTGGCCGGTTCGCCGGCCGGTTCACCGGCGTTTACGGCTTTCGGCGGAGCGAGTTCCTCGGCCAAGGCCAAATCCCGCGGGTCATTGGTCGACGAGTTGTAGGCAACCGTGGCGGGCTTGACTTTCCTCGGTGGCGCGGTCGGAACCCCGGCCGAAACCAGCAGGCCGCCTGTCCCCTCCGAAATGTGCACGAACAGTGAACCGCCACGGATGGTTACCCGGTACTCGGCATCCTTGAGTAAGCCGATCACCACCCGCGAGATCCCGTGCGGGGCCCCGCCAAACTGCGCGGTGGATATACCCGCAACCAGCCGCCCGTCTCCTAGAATGCGTGCCGGAACTCCGGTCAAGCCGCATTCGGCGACATCGACAATTACTCGTCTGGGAACGTCCTGCTTGAAAGTGGTGAAATTCGGGGCCCGCTCACTGGCAATCTCGACAATCGTGTCCCGGCCGTTCTGCGTAACGCGCACGCCGCTGATCAGGTTCTGCGTGGCGGCCTCGACCTGCAAGCCCCAGACGCCAGTAAGCAAACAGAGAATCACGCCTACCCGCACGCTTCTACCATTAGACATGCTCGGCCCTCCGGCTGGAACGAATAACACATCCCGACTATGGAATGTGGGTGCTGCGTTCGCTTCTTTCTCACAAGGACGCTACCACACTTGCCCACCCCGGACAAGTTTCTTACCTATAAATTTTGCATAATTATACATAATTAATATCAATTAACCCATCATAAGGCGTCGATACCATTGCGCCCGAGCAACCATCTCCTGGCCTCTCCTGCGACGGTCAACGAACCGGTCACCAGCACCGGCGGCCCTTCTTGCCGCGCCAGTTTGGAAAGCGCGGCGCCTACCGATTCGTGGACGGCGTGCGGCCTATGAACCAGCGACGCCAACCCGGCCGGATCGCGCCCGCGGGCATCCGGCGGCATGACAAGCTCGATCGACTCGCTGACGGTCTCCATCTCGCGCAACATCGACTCGACGTCCTTCTCGCCGAGCACACCGAACACCACCCGCAGCTTGCGATCGGGAAAGATGTCCGTGACAGTCGTTACCAGAACATGCACTCCCGCCGGGTTGTGAGCGCCGTCGAGGATCCACTCGCCGTCGGCGCCCAAGACTTCGAAGCGTGCAGGCCATCTGGCTTTCCGCAGGCCTTCGCAAGCAGCGTCCCGGCCGGGGAAAAGTACGGGCGACGAAAAGCGCAGGCAGGCCAGCGCCAGGGCCGCGTTATCCACCTGGTGCCGGCCGACCAGTCCCAATCGAACCGGGCCCAGGCGCTCTTGGCCGAGCCTGAACACGGCCTGCGACCATTCTCCCTCGGCGTCGAAGGAATCGCCCATGACGAAGAGCGGTGCCCCGTTTTCACAGGCCTTAGCGGCGATCACTTCCATGGCCTGGGGCTCCTGGCGGGCACAAACGACCGGCACGTCCCGCTTGATGATCCCGGCCTTCTCCGCGGCAACGGCCGCAAGCGTGTCTCCCAGCCATTCGGTATGCTCCAGGCTAACCGGGGCGATTGCGGCCACCGTCGGCGAAAAAACATTCGTGGCGTCGAGACGGCCTCCCATGCCGCACTCCATCACCGCCACCTCGACGCGCAGGCGAGCGAAGATCAGAGCGGCCAGGATAGTAGTGCACTCGAAGAAAGTCAGCCGGCAAAACCGGCTGGCTTCGCCGCGATTGTGATACCAGTGACGCGAGTCCATCTTGGTTGCGAGACCGCGCTCATCGATCCAGGCGGAGACTTCGGTTGGGTCGAGATCCAGGCCGTCCGCCAGCATGACATCCATGGTCTGCTCGATAACCGCATCGGCGACGGCTCTACCCGCCACCCGAAACCGCTCGCGATAATGATCGAGGTGTGGAGATGTGTAGAGCCCCACCCGGACCCCGCCACTCAGCAGCATCGACTCGACGAACGCGGCCGTCGAGCCCTTGCCGTTGGAGCCGGCGATATGAACGACCTCGAAAGCATCCTGGGGCCTGGCGAGCCTGTCCAGCACGAGACGAGTGTTTTCCAACCCGAAGCGGATGCCCTTGGGCTTCAAAGAGTAGAGAAAGGAGGTAACCTGCTCGATGCGCATCGATCACACTCTGATCCGCTCGCCGATCTTCATGATATGGAGGCGGGAATCGCCGAGAGATGAAATCTCTTGCACTATCTCGCTCATGCGATCGGGCTTGAGGTGGTAGAGCAGGACGGGCACCGAATCGTCGCGGACCTTGGCAAGCTCACTGGCCAGTGTGCGCGGTGTCAAATGGCCGGCCGCCTCGGCAATGATCTGCATCGCATTGGGAAACTTGCACTCGATCATCAACAGCTTGAGATCCTTGAGCCTGTTGACCGATTTCCACAGGCGATCGGTCGGCCCTGTGTCACCGGTATAGACGAAGGACCCCCCAGGCCCCCGGATGATGAAGGCCATCGACTCAACCGGGTGACTTACCGGAATGGCATGCACCCGCAGGTGCCCCGCCTTGAAAGAGCTGCCCGGCTTGAACACGGCCGCCTTCAGAACGGGATGCTCGGGACTGGGGAGGGAGAAAAAATCGGGCCACATGCGATTGTTGAACAAATCGCCCCGGATCACCTCCATGGCACCGGGCGAGGCATGTACCTTGACGGCGGTCTTTCTTCTCCCGATGACCAGGTCGGCGAAGCAAGCCAGGTCCTTGATGTGATCGCTGTGCGCGTGACTGATCAGAAAATGGTCTATTTCGAGCTGTTGTTGAAGCGACAAAATACTACCGAAGGAGCCGGCATCCAGCATTATGTTCCGGTCGATCAGCAGGCTAGGCGTGAAGAAACCCGCCATCTCACCGCCATGACAACCGAGAACCTCTATTTCCAGGTGAGCAGGCATTTCCGCAAGAATAGCCCCGCGGCGCTAGATGTCCCCAAACTTTTCCTTCATCTCCAGAAACTCCAAAAACTCGCGCAGGCGCCCCACGTCGTGGATCAGGTAGCCACTTTCCTGGACGCGAATCAGCTTGGCGTTGATCAACTTGCCGAGCACTTCGCCGACCTGTTCTTCCTGCAGCCCGATCTTTCTCGCCAGGCCCGCGGCGTCCACCTCCACGAAGACGCCGCCTGCCACCGGCTTGCCCTTGCCGGCCAGGTGGGTGAGAAAGTGAACAACCCGGCTGTTGTGATCCCTGAGCATCAGGTTCTCGATCTGCTCGTCTGCCTCTTGCAGCCGCTGTGCCAGGATCTTGATCATGCGCACCGCAATCTCGGAGTTGCCCCTGATCATCGTTTCGAATGTCTTGGGGCCAATCACCAGTAGGCGGGCGTCCTCGACCACGACAATGGACGCCGATCGCGGTTTCTGGTTGATGATTGCCATCTCGCCGAAGAAAGCCCCCGCGCCAAGCGTCACCAGCACTTTCTCGACGCCACGTACGGCCTTGGTGACGTTGACCTTGCCCGATTGGATGACGTACATCTCGTTGCCGACGTCGCCCTCCTTGAACACGACCGTTCCAGCCGGGAATTCCCTGCCGAAACGCTCGAATAACCTGTCGCTCTCACCGCTCATTGAACCTGGCTCCCGAAATGAGTTCTATGCCAACACCCTTGTAACTTTCAATGGCACATCCTGTCCAGCCCTTTCGTCTAGCGAAGGCGAAACCGCTCGCGCCGCCCGGTAATCGTACCCGAGCGGTAGGCCCGCAGGAAGGCCTCGACGACACGGCGATCGAACTGACCCCCGGAACAGTCGACCAATTCCTGGACGGCCGTCTTTTTCGGGAGCCCCTTGCGGTAGGGCCGATCGGACGTCATGGCATCATAAGTGTCGGCGACGGCGATGATACGCGCAACCAGCGGAATCTTTTTGCCGCGCAATCCATCCGGGTAGCCTCTGCCGTCGACACGTTCGTGGTGCGAGCGAATCCCGGGCAATACCGGCCTTAGGTACTGGACGCGATCGAGGATGGCCGCTCCCAACCGGGGGTGTTTCTTCATCTGCCTGAACTCCTTTTCGTCGAGCCGCCCGGGCTTGCGCAACACGTTGTCATCCACACCCAGCTTACCGATGTCGTGTAGAATGGCCGCCAGGCGCAGTTCTTCGAGCCCGGGCTCGTCCAGTCCCAACTCAATCCCGGTCGCCAGTGAGTACCTGGTCACGCGCCGGGTGTGCCCGCCGGTGTACGCGTCACGCAACTCGATGGCCTCGGCCAGTGCCTCGGACGTCTCCAGGAAGGTTTGCTGGAGCCGTTCGAACAGGCGGGCGTTTTCCATGGCGACGCCGACCTGATCGGCCAACAGGACGAACAACTCCATGTCCTTGTCGTCGAAGCTGCCGCTTTTCTTGTTGATCGCCTGGATGGCTCCGATCGTTCTGCCCTTGACCTTTACCGGAGCGCAGATCATGTCGCGGGTGACGAACTTGGAGACGTGATCCACCCTCTGACTGAAGCGTCGATCCTTGCAGCAGTCCTGGATGACGACCGGCTTGCCGTGCTTGACCACCCAACCGGCTATTCCCTCTCCCTTGCCAAGGCGCACCTTGCGGATCTTGCGCGCCCTTTCTCCCAGCGCCACCTCAAAGAACAGCTCGCCGCTTTCTTGGTCGATCAGCAGAAGAGAGCCCGCCGCGGCCCCGACCAGGCGAATGGCCGCGTCGATCGTCCTCAGACGTACCTGGCGCGGATCGAGGCTGGAGTTTATCAGGTGGCCGACCTTGTTGAGCAGCGCAAGCTGCTTGTTTCGCCGGCGGGCCTCTCCCCACAGGCGGGCGTTCTCCAGCACGGCCCCGACCGACCCGGAGATGCTCGTCAGGTTGTCGAGATCCTGACGCGAAAAACCCGGATGGACCTGTTTGTTCAGCAATTCGATCACTCCGACGATGCCGCCGGAGCGCGTGCGAATGGGAACCGCCAGGATGTCCTTGGTGGGAAAGCCCGCCTCCCTGGCCAGCGATTTCTTCCATAGGGGATCGGTGCGCACGTCCCTGGCCAGCCGGGGCTTGCCGCTCTTGGCTACCCAGCCGGCGATGCCCTCCCCGGCGCGCAGTCGCCTAGCGGTCAGATTCCGGCGCGCCGGGCCGCGCACTATTCTGAAGATCAGATCCCCGCTGCCCGCATCGACTGTGAAAATCGTGCCGGCATTCGTCTTGAAGAATTTCATCGCCCGCGAGAGAAACCGAGTCAGCAGCCTGTCGATCGAAAAGTTCTTTCCACCGACATCGCCCAGAGCCTTGTAGAGGTCGAGTTCGTGCTGGAGGCCGTAACGGGTGTGGTCGCTTCTTATGCGGACGTTTTTCTTCGTTGTCTTGCTCATTACACGAACCCCTCTGTCTGGATCCGCTGTACGGTTTCGTGTACGCGGTGGTCCTTGGTCTCGGAGAGCAGGTGCTGAAGCTGCGGGTGCTTGTCGGCCATGGCCGTCACCTCGGACCTGGAGAACTTGACCAGCTCCGTCCTGGTTCGGGCAATCACGTTGGCCGTGGTCGGCGTTCCGGTCAAAATGCTGATCTCGCCGAAGATCTCGCCCGGGCCCAGAACCGCAAGGTCGATACGCTCTTGCCCCAGGGCAGTGTACACCTCGACCTCTCCGCTCTTGATCACGTAGAGGCTCTCGCCGTCGTCGCCCTCCTGGATTATCATCGAACCCGTTGCATGCACCTCCAGGGCCGCCTCGAGCAACAGATCCCGGCGGTGGTCCGGGGCGAGACTCCCAAACAGCTTGCTCTTGGCAAGCAGGGTGTCCACCACCCGTAAATTGTAGAACTTCTCGAGAACCTGACGCACACGGGGAAACTCGGTCAGGATCTCCTCGATCTCCCTGCGGCCGATCTGCAGTAGCTCGGTGTCCTCCACGGCCACGACGTCGGCATGCCGTTTGCCGTCCGAGAAGAAGCCGAACTCGCCGAAGAACTCTCCCTCGCGCAGGTTCACAAGCCAGACGGGCGTACCGCCGGAATCCCGTCCGGATACGCGCACCAGCCCGTGGGAAATCACGTAGATCGAGTCGGCGGGGTCGCCCTCACGGCAGACGACCGTCCCCGCAGCGGCATTGACCGGGACCAGTTTGTCAATCACCCGGTCCAATTCGCTTTCGTCGAGATCCGAAAGCAAGGGCGTCCATGGCAGCTTGTCCCTGTCCACCCGGGCCAGTTCCATGTCTATCTCGAAGGCCGGCATCGGCATGGGCTCGATCTCGATCAGTTCCGGAGCCCGCGCCGCGGCCGGTCCTTCCCGCCGGGCGTACAACGTCGCCAGTGTCCGCTGCACGCCTTTGTGGTCGGGATCGATCGAGAGGATGATCTTGTTCACCGAGATGGCCTTGAACAGAAACCCGGCGCTGGCGAAGAGCGCGGCAGCCTTTCCGTAGGCGTCGACGGCCCCTTCTTTCTTGCCCAGCCGCTGGTACATGTCGCCCACCTTGCGGGCCACGAAGGTGTCCTTGGGCGCCAGTTTGCGAGCCGCGAGAAGAGCCTCGAGCGCACCCGACCAGTCACCCTTGGCCATGCGGCGTGCGGCGCGATCCTTTAAGCGGGTAAGTTCCTTGACGTCTTGCGATGGCACGAGAAACCTCCATGAGCAACTGTCTTTCTGTCATTACTTGGATGTCATCTTGCTGACGCCGTTCCAGTCCGGGCCGGGCGGATCTTCTTCCATCTGCCGGCAGCGCTGCGTGTACATAACCGAAACCGGGTCCGCAAGCTTGCCAAAGGCCGCCGCCGCAACGTCCCACTGCTGCAAACGATATAGGCGTAAAGCCTCCTCGAAGTCGCCGATCCAGGCGTCCTTCTCCGGATCCGGCGGCCCGCGGTGAACCAGCTCATAGATCTTCACCGGGCGTTGTTTGCCCTTAACCTGCACGGCGTCCAGTTCGCGGCAGGTGAAGTGCCCCCCGACCGCGGCGCGGGTGAACTCGCTGATGATAATGTGGCTGTGGTAGACTTTGTTGAGCCCCTCGAGGCGTGAGGCCAGGTTGACGTTGTCGCCCAGAACGGTGTAGTCAAAGCGGCTGGCAGAACCCATGTTGCCCACCGACATGGCTCCGGTGTTGACGCCGATCCCGATGTCGATCTCGGGCAGGCCGCGCTCGGCCCACACCTGGCGCAGGCGCGCAAGGGTCTCCATCATTTCCAGAGCCGCGCGGCAAGCGGCATGGGGATGATCGTCGAAAGGCAGCGGGGCGCCGAAAATGGCCATTAATGCATCGCCTATGTATTTGTCCAACGTGCCATGCTGCGCAAAAACAATCTCGGTCATTGGGGTGAGGTACTCGTTCAGCAGTTCGGTCAGCGCCTCGGGATCGAGTTTCTCGGAGATGGTGGTGAACCCGCGGATGTCGGAGAACATGACCGTCAACTCGCGCCGCTCGCCGCCCAGCTTGAGCTTGCTGGTGTCCCGCATGACATCCTCGATGACGTCCCTGGAAAGGTAGAACTGGAAGGCATGCCGGATCTTGCTCTTCTCGCGCTCCTCGGTGGCATAGCGGTAGACCGCGATGCCGGCGAACAGCACCACCAGGTGCATCACCGGCAGCACGACGTGGGCCTGAATGCCGTTACGAAACAGGAAAAAGAAATCTGATAACACCAACCCGACCAGTGAAAGCAGGGTTATCACCAGTCCGATCGTCAAACGAAAACGCATGAGCAGCCAGCTGAAAAGGATTCCCGCAAGGAGCATGAAAAGCGCCTCGTAGAAATAGAAAATCGCCGGGCGCAGCATGAAATCTTGCCTGATCACGTTCTCGATCACACTGGCGTGGATCTCGACGCCGGGGAATGAATCCTCCAGTGGGGTCGGCCGCAGATCGTAGATTCCGATAGTCGTGGCTCCCACCAGCACGACCTTGTCCTTTACCGCCCGGCAGGCCTCCTGGTCAGCGTGAATGATATCGCCGGCCGAGATATGCCTGAACATCCTATTCCTGCCATAGTAGTTGACCCTGAACAACGCACCTCTCTCGACCGGAACTTCAACATGATTCGGGCCGGGCATCCCGATCGGGCCCAGGTACAGTCCGATATAGCGGGGGTAATACGTTTTCCTGTCGAACGTGTTGACCAGCAACTCCACCGGCTGTTCATAGTAGCTCGAAAGGACCTGCAGCGACAGAGAAGGATAGAAGTGTTTGTCATATACCATGACCATCGGGACATGGCGATAGATGCTATCTCCGTCCGGTATCTGATTGAAGTAGCCGTACGAATCAGCGGCCTCGCTCAATATCGGTAGATTTGCTCGGACGCCCAGCGCCTGTGGGAACGAGCCGCGCATTTCGTCCCAAGAGTGTCCTTCGGGCTTGACCGCGAACGAGATTGTCCCGAAGCCGATGCTCTCCTTGCCTGCCTGGATGTCTCGGGGATCGAGATTGATGATCTCCTTGTGTGAGCAGAAGAAAAAATATCCCAGGACGACGTTTTCGGCGTTCTCCAATACATTGGCCAGGGCCCGATCTCCCTGAACGCCGGCATAGATCTCGTCAAGGTGCCGCTCGAAACCAGTATCCCGCGGTTCGGCCTTGGCATAGGCCTCCTTGATCTGCCGCACAACCGGCTCGGTTCGCGAGGCGTCAGGCTCGGAGAAAACCACGTCGAAGCCGATCACCTTCGCACCGCATTTGTTGATCTGTGCTACCATCTCGGCAATTTTCGATCTCGGCCAGGGCCACAGACCCAAACCGGGCATGCGAGTCGATTTCTCGTCGATGGCCACTATTACTACATGGGCCTTTTTCTGGAATTCGTCAGAACTACCCTGACCGCGAATATCGAACTTCTCGTCGAGCCAGGCGTTTTCGATGTTGTCTAAAAACTGCACCGCCCCACTCTCGGTGAGCCCGCAAGTGGGAAGCTTGGTTGCACAGAATAGCAGGGTGATGAGCAGGCCGAGTTTGAAGCCCGTAAATGAAAATATTCGCTTGAGCAATGTTTGGGGCCCCTTCGCACCGACCTCGAAGACGAGTAAGTTTGCAGGTTAGGACAGGCCTTCTGTACGTGTCAACTCTTGACAACCGGTTCGGGCCTCTGCTATGCAAGTTCCGACTGGAAAATTCTCGTATCTTATGACCTTTTTGGCTCCTTGCCCGGAGGTTGCGATGGCTGAAGCAAAAGGTGGCGGTCCCGGGGTGGACATCGACAGACTCGAGGCCGATTTTCAGGCAGATCCTGGCAACTTCGTACCGCTTGCCAAGGCATACCTCGAGCGTAGCTTGCCCCAACAGGCCATCGCGGCCTGCAAGCGCGGATTGAAGAGCAACCCTAACGCCCCTTCGGGGTTGCTGGCCTTGGGGATGTCCTACTACCAGGCCTACGACGATCCGAAAGCAGAGATCGTCCTGAAGAAGGTGCTCAAGTCCACTCCCGATTCGGCGGTGGCACACCGCGCGCTGGGTGAAATCTTCCTTGATCGCGGGCAAGACCATAAGGCCATCTCCGAGTTGATGCGCGCTCTGGAGATCGTGCCCGGAGATTTGCACACCCGCGCGCTCTTGCAGTCCCTGGACGAGAAGATCCCGCCGCTCAAGGGGTCGAACGGCCTGCCGTCGGAGGCATGGCTGCCTCGCCGCCAGCCCGCCGTCCAGGACCCGCCCAAACCGTTGTGGCGCACCTTGGCCCAGCTCCTGGCCGTTGCCGCAGTCGTGGTCGTGGTGGCCATCTGGTACAACCACCACGTGGCCATCCGCGTGCAAGTCCGCGACAAGCTCGACCAGGCCTCCGCCCTGGTACCGCATGATAATTTCGGCGATCTCGAACGGGCCTTAGGTAACCTCGAGGCGGCTTACGTGCTTGACGAGGACGAGCCCAAGACGATCATGCGCCTGGCCGGGGTTCGCGCCAACCTGTGGCAGAACCATGCTCAGAAAGATCTCAAACCCAAGCTCGTAAAACAGCTGGCCTGGATGAATGACCAGGAGTTGCCCAACCCGGAGCGCTTCGCGCTCAAGGCCCTGCTCATGATCGACAAGGGCGAGATCGAAAAGGCCGACAAGTTCCTTTCCGAGATTATCAATCGAGCCATCAAGAAAAGGGACATCTTTCTCGACGCCAGCGTCTTCGGTGTCCGCGCCAGGGCGCGCCTCCTGCAGGGTAAGATCAAGGAGGCCCGTGAAGATTACAGCCGGGCGGCGCGCTTCTCGGGTAATTCGCCGCATTACCAGGCCCTGTTCGCCGATGTTTACCTGCGCGAGGGCAACCTGCCGCGCGCCATGCGCTACTTCAAGGACGCTATAAGGACGAACCCGGCCCATATGTTCTCGAACCTGCGCCGGGCGTATACTTACATTCAACGCGGCAAGAATCTGGGGCTTACCAAGAAGGTGCTGGACGAATTCCTGGATGCCTCGCGCCACCCCGATTCCGAATTTTCGCCTCCCATGAACGGGCTGCGCTACCTGGTGCGCGCCGAGTATGCCCTGGCCACGGACGACGTCCCCGGCGCGAACACCTGGCTCAGGAAGTCGCTCGCGGCCTACGACGAGAGTGCCGAGGCTCACGACCTGGCCGGACGCCTGGCCGGTCTGAACAAGGACGGCAGCAAGGCCGAAGCCGAATTTGCACGGGCCTTGCAACTCGACCCGCGTCTGCCCAAGGTTTACTTCGATCGCGCCGAGAGTCAGTTCGTACTCGGCGAAAAGACTCAGGCAATCCAGAAGCTGAGAGAGTTTGAGCGAGCCTTGAAGCCAACCGTGGCCTACCAAATAAAAGTCGGCGATCTTTACATGCGCATGGACGACATGCAGGCCGCGATGAGCGAGTTCGAAAAAGCGATCAAGGTCGACGAGCTTAGCCCCGAGGCGCGTTACTACAAGGGTGTCTGCTACCGGATAATGGCCGAAAAGCTGGGAGACGCCAAGGACAAGCAGGAGCAGAAGCTTTCCTTCTACAACGAGGCGCGTCAAGCGTTCGAGGACAGCCTGATGCTGCCCGGCGGCGAACGGGCCGAGGTCTATTGCCAGATGGGATTAATCTACTTAGACAGCGAAGACCCCAACAACGCGCTCGACAAGCTGGCCAAATGCGCCATGATGATGCAGAAAGCGGCCGAGCCGGGCCCCAAGGTATCCAAGGTCTACGAAGACATTGCCAAGGTGTTCAAGTACTTAGGCGGCCCCGAGGGAGAGAAACAGGAGCAGATCTACCTTTACAAGGCTCAGGGGCTGCGCGAGGGCAAGACGCTCGAGCAGGTAGAGAAAGAGGCCGCTGAGCGCTTGGCGAAAGAGAAGAAGACCAAGAAGAAGAAGAAACGCCGGCGGCGAAAAAGGCGCCGGCACCATTAGTCGATGAAAAGAACGCTTGCTGTTCTTGTTTTAATTTATTGTCTCCCGGCCGCGGCCCGCGAGGGCTTTTCGGTCGGCATCGGTATCGGCGGCGGGATCTGGTCGCTGTCCGAAAGCTCGCTGAACTCTTCGCTTAGGGAAATCCAGCGCAACGACGGGCGGCGCCTGACCGAAACGCTCGACGACGGCTTGGCGATTCGTTTCGGCATGGCCTACAACATCAAGGGCTACGCATCGATCGAGATGGGAATCACCGGCCACGGCTGGAACCTGAGCGGGGACGACATCGGCGGCTCGGGCCACGTCTCGGTTGTCGCTCACTTGCACCCATTGCAATTCTGGTTGCCCGAGCGCGACTACGACGCCACCGTATTTCTGGGCGGCGGCTATTCCATCATCGGCGGCGGCCACTCCGACGGCAACTTCAACCGCGGCATGGACGGCGGCGAGCTCGAATGCGGCCTGACCGGCAGTTACTATGTCACACCCTGGTTCTCGGTCGGGGTGCAACTGCGCTTCAGCGTGCCCTTCTACAACCGCTGGGTGGTGGACTGGGGCGACGAAGACTACTCCCTGTCGAGTTCGCCTAGCGCTCTGTTTACCTCGATACTGGCAACCACGACCTTCCACTTCCAGGCCGGCAGCTAGCCACAATAAAGAACTTTGCTGTTTTCTTGACTCATATCCTACAGTGTAGTATGATGTAGTCATAAGTCGGACCAGCGTGGGTCCCTCCTCCCGCGCTGGTCCGCTCCCAGGGGATTGGGCGAGCGCGCACTCGCCCTTTCTTTTTGTGTTTTTTGCGTGCTATTGACAGCTGATATCGATCAACATGCCTTCCCAGCTTATATAGGTGCGACTCGGCGAGCGGTTGGGGACCAGCATGAAATCCATGCTCAAGCTCGTCAGATCGGAGCTGAAGCTCAGCGTGGAAAGCGCCTGCTCCCAAGTCTCGTCCTGCGGGTTGTCGCCGGAGTTCAACCCCCCTGCACCGCAGAACGCCCCTGAGCAGTTGACGTTGCCCACGCTACGGTAAGGATCCAGACAGCCCGGACCCGTGCCGACAACGTCGGGCGTAAACGAATTCTCTGTGTTGTTGTAGCCGGGCGGATAGTCGCAGGCATCCCAGGCAACCTCGGGACTGGCGCCCAGGGTCAGGCTGCCCGTGGACAGCTCGCTGGTGTTGTCGGTTTGACCGAGCACGGGCGAGAAGCCGTCCACGTCGGTGATGATGGTAGTGCCGGCGCTCACGGTGGTGAACTCCTGTGCCAGTTCGTAATAGAGGACCTCTGCCAGGCCTGCGGCCGGGTTTTGACCGCCGTCGCTGGGAACGCGAATCTTCAAAAGCCCCGGGCCGATGGCGTGTGTGCCGTCTCCCATCCCCAAAAAAGTGTCCCGGATGCGGATGTTGCAACCGGTCCAGTTGTTACCGTCGTCTCCGTTACCGGCGACCAGGTCGTAGGTCAGAATGCACTCGGTTGTCGGGGCGATCTCGCAGTTCGTCCCGCTGTAGCCGCCGACGCAGGCGCAGACGTATACGCCCGGAGCGCTGATCGAGCAGCTGCCGCCGTTTTGGCAGGGGTTCGGCGTGCAAAGATCCGTCATCACGTCGCACAGGGTTCCTTCCCAGCCACTGTCACAGGCGCATGAAAACTCGCCCGTGCCCGGCGTGCCCTCAGTGCATGTACCATGCACACACGGGTCGGCAGCGCAGTCGGGAAAATCCGCGTCGCACAGAGTCCCCTGCCAGCCCGCATCGCAGGCGCAGGAAAACTCGCCCGTGCCCGGAGTTCCCTCGCTACATGTACCGTGCACACACGGGTCGGCCGCGCAATCGGGTGCGTCCGTGTCGCAGTTTACTCCTTCCCAGCCCGCATCGCAGCTGCAGCTATAGGTTCCCGGCCCGGTGTCCTGGCAGCTTCCATGCACGCAGGGATTGTCGGCGCAGCCGCTGACCGTGTTTTCACAATTGGTCCCGGTGTAACCCGCCTGGCATGTGCAAATGTAGCCGTCGACGCCGTCGGCGCAGCTTCCGCCGTTTTGGCATGGGTTCGGGTTGCAATCGTCGTGGTTGGTCGTGCAGTCGTCGCCCTCCCAGCCGGCTTCGCAGGCGCAGCTATACTCGCCCGTACCCGGTGTCCCCTCGCTGCAGGTACCATGGACACATGGATCGGCCGCGCAGTCGGGAATGTCTGCGTCGCACAACGTGCCCTGCCAGCCAGAATCGCAAGCGCATGAAAACTCGCCCGTGCCCGGCATTCCCTCGGTGCAGGTACCGTGAAGACAGGGATCGGCCGCGCAGTCTGCAACATCGGTGTCGCAGTTCGCCCCTTCCCAGCCCGCATCGCAGCTACAGGTGTAGCTTCCGGCCCCGCCGTCTAAGCAGCTGCCGTGGAGACACGGGTTGTCGTCACAACCCGAAGCCTGGTTCTCGCAGTTCGAGCCGCTGTATCCCTGGGGGCAGGTGCAGGTGTACGAGTCGACGCCGTCGGTGCAGCTTCCGCCGTTCTGGCACGGGTTGGGATCGCAGTCGTCATGGTTGCTGTCGCACAGGTCTCCCTCCCAGCCGGCATCACATTCGCAGCTTGTGGCCCCATCGACCAGTGAGCATTTCCCGTGCAGGCAGGGATTTGGATCGCAGGAGGCCGGCTGCTCGCCGACGCAGAAGGTGCCCATGTCGGCCCCGTCGACCAGCGACAGGAAATCTTCGATCGGCGTCGCGCAGACATAGCCGTCCCGGCCGCAATCGGCGCCGGTGACGCAGGCGCGCAGGCAACGGCCATAGTCGATGAATCCCGCAACGACCGCGGCGTCTGTTGCCGAAAGCTCCAAGGCGTCCACCAGGGTGTTGAAGTAGTCGGGATCGACGTGGCACAGTGGAAAGAAGCAACTTCCGCCAGTGCCGCAGTCCGCGTTCGTCACGCAGGGCGGGACAGTCGAACAGTAGCCGCCCGGAAGAGGCACCCCGATACCGGCCAGTCCTTGCGCGGTCGGATTGGAAGAGCCGGCCAGTGCTTCAAGCGGGTAGAGACCGTCTGTGAGGCACTGCGGAGTCCCGGGCCGGGCGCACTCGGTGTCCGAGGCGCACGGCGAACCGACCGGCAGCAAGGTGCCGCCCGAACCGCTCGAGCAAGCAGATCCCGAAAGCGCCAAAAAGGCTGCGAAAAGCCAGGAAAACAAAGAGAGAGCCGTTCTGTTCATCGGAAGCCTCCGGATTTCAATTCCCCCCCCCCTGTTTCGCAAGCAAGATTCCTGCCGCTGGCGCCCGGCTACGGATCTGCTTGAAAACTGCGCCTATTCAGGTGAACCGGCGATTGACCCAAGACGAACATCCGTGCGAAAGCGCACGTCTGTTCGCAATCGAACATGAGTGGCAAGGCTTCAAGAAGCGGGTATGACAAGTTTCAGCGTTTTGAAGAACCGTCGATAGAAGCCACGGTCCCGGGTCAGCAGGCGATCGCATTGCTCGAGCGCATGGCCGCCGATCAGGAAATCGGCCACGATACGAGCGCCCCCTGCCGCATGCAGGAGCGCAATGCATCGCGCGATGCCGGTCCATGGCGTGGATCAGGTTCAAGAACATCTATGAGAATACAGGTGTCGACGGCCGTTATCATGCCTCGCCCCGCAGCCCGGCCACGATGTCGTCCGTTTTGCGGCCGCTGCCCAGAACACCGTACACGGCGTCCAACGCGTCTGCCGCTTCTTCCTTCGTGGCGACCAACCGCCCGCCTTCATCGCTGAATTCCAGTACCGTGCCAGGCCTGATTCCCAGCTTCTTTCTCAATGCCTTGGGAATGGTAACCTGGCCGCGCTCCGCTACCTTGGCTTTCATCGTATTCTCCTTCAGGTATGAATTATAATACATGTATTCATACTTTTCAACTCCCTTTCTTTTTGCCCGCCGATAATATACATCATTAAATCAATACGAACACTTCACACCAGGAGGCGTTGATGCGCATGCTGCTTGTCGGGTTGTGCTTCATGCTCGCGGGACCGGCCTCGCGGGCGGGCGAAAAACTCAACCCCTACCTTAGACTTCTCGGGCGTGACGGCCGCCTTGTCGGTGCCTTCCTGCCTGCTGCCGGCAAGATCTCAGATCGAGAGATCTCGCCGGCGCTCGTCCCGGCGCTGGTACTGACGCGCGATCCCGGCGCCACGGCCGCGGCCGTAAGAAGGGCGGGCGTAGGCGCCCACACCGGGCGACCGGTCGGCAACATACTTCCTGTCCGGGCTCCAGTTGCGCTGCTTTCGCGCATCGCCGGAAGATCCGAGGTCGAGCGCATTGAGGCCATGCCGCCCCGGCGGCTGCTTCTCGATCTCAGCCGCCCGGACGTGCGGGCAGACCAGGTCGAGAGAGGCCCAGGCGTAGGACTGCCGTTACCGATTACCGGCAAGGGCGTAATCGCCGCCCTGGTGGACACCGGGGTCGACTACGAGCACGAGGATTTCGGCGGCCGGCGCGGGCGGGTGCTGCAGATCTGGGACCAGTTCGCGGCCAGCGGCGATCCGCCCGAGGGCCAGGACACAGGCGCCCTGTGCGACCGCAGCCGCATCATCAAGGGCACCTGCGACAGCATCGACGCCATCGGCCACGGCACCCACGTCAGCGCCACCATGGCCAGTTCGTCGGACACCTACCGCGGCATGGCTCCCGAGGCCAACATCATGGCCGTGGCCTCGTTAGACTTCGGCCTGCTGATCGAATCGGTCGCCTGGCTGTTTGCCGAGAGTGAAAAACTCAACCGGCCGATGGTGATCAACTTGAGCCTGGGCGGACACTACGGGCCGCACGACGGATCCTCGCTCGAATCCCGGGCGCTTTCGGATCTGACCGGTCCCGGCAAGATCATCGTGGCCGCGGCCGGCAACGAGGGATCCGATCTGATTCACCTGGGATACGATCCGGCGGGCTCGGTGGGCAAAACGCTTTTCGAAGTCTTCAACGGCTTCGATGTCGGCTCGGCGCTGTTCACCATCTGGCAAGCTGCCAATTCAGATTTACGCTTTTCGATCGGAGTGCAGAAAAACGGAACCGAGGTCGCCCATAGCGATGCTATCGGCGCGCTCGATGCCGGCAGATCGTTTGTGTTCACCGACGGCAGCGTGGAGCTCGGCACGGTCTACTTCGAACCGGCCGGAGCGCCCGACCCCGGCAACGGCAAGCTGCAGCTCGACATCGTGGTCGAGCCCGACGCGCAAACCTACGCCGGCAACCCCGGAGACTACGTCTGGTTTATAAAGGCCTCGGGCACAGGCGCCTTCGACGCCTGGAGCGCGGCCTCGGGCTTTCTCACCCCGCCGGCCCGCTTCTCGGACAGCGACGCCGACGGCCTGATCCCCGGCGACAACAGTAAGACAATAGGCATGCCGGCGGTCGCCCGCAAAATAATCGCCGTTGCATCCTACGCCACCCGCTCACACTGGACCGACATAGACGGCGCCCTGATCATGCACCCCGAAATCGCCCCGGGCCAGATCTCTTTCTTCTCCTCGCGCGGCCCATCGGCCGATCCCGAAGCCACAGGCGTAAAGCCGCTGGTGGCCGCGCCCGGGGAGTACATCGTGGCGGCGCTTTGCTGCCATACATCCTCGCTCGAGGCGGGCACCACTATAGACGCCGGGCACATAGCCATGCGCGGCACCAGCATGGCCTGTCCACACGTGGCCGGGATAGTAGCCTTGCTATTAGAGGCCGATCCGACCCTCGACCCGAACGGGGTAGCCAAGATCCTGTCGGCCACCGCCCGCCAAGACGAGTTCACAGGCAGCAACTTGCCGAACGCCCGTTGGGGTTACGGTAAGGTTGACGCATTAGAGGCAGTCGCCATGGCGCTGCACGTAGGAATCTGTGATGCCGACACGGATTGCGCCGCCGGCATGCATTGCTCGGGCGAGAGCCGTTGCCAGGAGAACCAGACGGGCTGCTCATGCGGCTCTGCTCCATCGCCTGTCGAACCGTTGCTGCTGGTATTTTTGGCGCTGCTTGCGGGCGCCCTGCGACGCGGACGAGTCGTGACTAAAGCTTGAAATTTAATGGCATCGTGTAGGCGCGCAAAATAGACGAATGGATAGCAACTAACCGTTATTCCTGATGCCGGCATGTATATTCCAGTATACCTAAAATTATGCGCAGATCACTCTATCTTTTGCTTAACCGCAACCTTTAGAATGTTTGATTTGTAAGGACCCAATGAAACATGGATAAAATATTCGGTCTCTACCGGAGGCAGCTGAAAGACTTCTGCTAAGTTTGGGTTAAATCGTTCGCCAATAATTAGATCTGAAGGAAGGGAAACATTTGATTTTAATTCTGCTGGTTTTTGCATCCGAGAACCGCGAATCGGAAATTGGCCTGAATAGCTGATAGATCTGTTTATGTCTGATGCAGTATAAATCATCGCATAAGTAAAGTGATCCTCAATTCCTAAGGTTGTTTTGATTCCAGCCGAAAATGCGCAATTGCCGCATAAATAAAATGTTAAATTCCGTTCATCAAGATACTCTATTGTACTCGGATCAGCATCAAAACAGACAATCTCTGGTGCATTTATACGGATGACATTAATTTCGTCTTCGCCGATAGGAGGAGTGCAGGGGTTCGTCATAAATTTATGCTCAACAAGATTAAAATCACAATTTCGATCTAATTCGTTATCTAAAGAGACATCTCTTGTGGTCATCGCTCAATCCTTGACCAAAATTTCGATTTAATTGGTGGACCACGTCGGGAAGCAAAAAAACGCTTCCCGAGTGCTGGCAAGCCTGTAATTCGCCTCCTTCGAATTGAAAGTAATCCGTGTTGTCATCACAGGTCCACTCCCCAGGCCGACTGTTCCGGGCCGATTCGTGACAGCGCAGTCAAACAGCACCCGCCTTTTGGGTGTGCGCGTATGTTTTCAAGGTGCCGATCCCGGATTCTGCAGAATCATTATACTCCGGATAATACGGTGGTGACATCAAAAAAATCACGCCCCATTTTTCCTGTTAGAACCAGCATTGTTTCATGAGCGATATCAGTAGCAGATTTGACCGGAAGAGGGTCTGGACCGGCTTGTCAGTTCAGGAAGCGCCTGAGGGTTTCGCCGATATTGGTGAGTGCTATTTTGACCAGCGGGATTGGAGAAGGTGGCGCTCTGGGCATTGGGTGCGCTGCGGCGCGGTCGATACGGGATCAACGCTTGAAATTGAAGGGCATCGTCACGTTGCGCACCTGGCCGCTGAAGGCGCGGAACTTCAATGAGGTCAGCTTCTGGCGGAAACACCTGTGCAACGACCCTCCATCGAGCCCCGGGCTTTCCATGCGTACCCGGCTGATGTGCCCGTCGTTGGCAATGGTAAAATCGATCACCACCGGAGAAGCCAGATCGCTGTTGCGTCTGATCTCCCTTTGCAGGCACCCATATAACCTGCGCAGGTTGCTCTTGGAATAGACCAAGCCGGTGATCTCTTCGTTGGACAGCTTGCCGGTGGAGGCGATCTTGACCTCCTTGGGCTGCTTGCCTGTCTTGCCGTCGTGCTCAGGCTTCTCGACGATCTTTTTCTTTCCCGGGTGCTTTTTCTTTTTCTTCGTCGCCCTGATGGCCACCAGAGTCGGGGCATCGTCAATCAGAATCTGATCGATGTTGATGGCCGAGTCGTCTTCAGCGCTCTTCCTGGTAGCGGCTCTCGCCGCCGGGATGGACAGCAGGGGAACATGCCTCGATGCCCAGGCCGTCAACACCTCTCCGCCTCTCCAGGGGCGATTGACGATGATCAGGTAGGAAGCCGCAAAGCTCAGCGCGACCAGTATCGCCGCTCCGATGCCCACGTTGATCATGTTGCGATTCTTTCGCTTGCGCGCGGCGCACTCGGCTTCCAGCCTGGCCCTTTGCGCGCGGATCTTCGCCTTGGCCTGGTAGAGGAACGGGTGGAAAGCCTTGACCGCCTGAATGGTCTTCCACTCGCCCTCGGCCAGCGAGATCCCGGTTGATTCGTCGACCTCGCCCGTCAACATCTTTTCGATGATCTCGGCCGCGGGGACGGGACCGAGCACTTCGTCATGTAGCTTGAAGAGCCACTCACCGGCGGGTGGTTCTAATTTACTTGCCTCGGGCCTGCCGCTGGAACCTTGTTGCGCCATAGTACCTTGCGGGTTTAGGAACCTTCTGCCTTAGTTGGACGAACAAGGTACCACAGGGTTGCATCGAATCAAAAGCTTATTTTGGTGCCCGGCAACGCACTTAGCCCCGCCCGCTTGACCAGCAACGAGGCAATCCGTTTCAACCTCCAGCCTGAAAGACCCTCGAAGCGGAGTCCCATGCCCAGAGGCCCTCTTTGCGGATCCGCGTTCGACCAGACGACTCGGGCGGGAATCTTCAGCATGGCCACATTCCCCGGCGTATCGATACGCAATGTCGCGCGCGAGCCGATCCTGTCGGGAACGACCGTGGGAACAAAGACGCCCCGGAGATTGACGTTGCGGCTCGATAAGAAAAGCGCCCTGTCGTCGCTCGAGTAGAACCCCTGAAGCGCCAGGCGTACCCTGGGATAGCGCCTGCGGCCTTCCCTGAATGGACGTCGTTCTGCCCCGCGCCTGTCTTCCATAATCCTGGTCATGAATCCTCCCGTGTCGGATATTGTAGTAGTTTATACTACATAACCCTACAAGGTCAAGAATATTGTTGCACCCCCGACACTCGTCTGTATAATCGTTCGTAATACAAGAGCAATTCAGGGCAGGAGAACGCATGAGATCGAACGATGGCGACGATGCCAAAAAGGGCAGGAGCGATGAACTTTCCGCGGCAGCAAGGCGCGCGGAGCAGGCCGTGCTGCAGCATGCCGGGGCTGCCCAGCAAAACAAGGGCTCGGGTATAAAAATCTTACCGCTCAACGCTAACCAACCGGCGCCGGAATCACAAACCCGGGAGATCCCGGTGACAACGAATGCACCGGCCTCCGTGGATTTCGGCATGGTCGATCTGGGTGGCGTGGGCGATTCCGAAACTCCGGTTGTGAGTGAAACTCAAAAACCCGCAGAAAAAATCCAGGAAGTCACACAACCTCCAGCGGCTCCCGATGCGACGGATCAACCACCACAGGCTCCAGGCCTGCCGGGCTCGGCCGGTCCTTCCGCTCACCTCAAAGACTCCGATCACAAACCCGTGCGACGTGAAAAGTCGCGCTACAAGCCGGTCACGGTCTCACGTCCCAGACGCTCTTACAAACGCCAGATCAAGATTGCGGCCATCGTTCTTACGATCGTCGCGTTATTGGGCGGCGCCGCTTTTGGTATTGCTAAATGGCGCGCCAGCTCGGAGGCCCAGCGCCAAGCAGAACATAAGCGCCTGAACTTACGCAGCCTCGATTCGATCAAGGATCAGGCGCTGAGAAACAACGAGGGCCTGAAATAATATTCAGGAAACACCCGCCACAGAAAATTCAGACGGCCACGACGCGCTTTACTTCGGGGAACTCCTCTTTCAAAACAGCCTCGATACCCATGGAAACAGTCATCTGCGCCCCGGGACAACCGGCGCAGGCTCCAACCAGGCGCACCTGGACTTCTCCGCTCTCGGCGTCGAACCCGACCAATTCGAGTCCTCCCCCGTCAGCTTCCAGGTAAGGGCGGATCTTCTCCTCGATCACTTTCTCGATTTTCTCTTTGTCTTCCATCTATGTACTCCATCTTTGCGGTTCAGCAAGCGGACTCGAACTCCGGGGAAGCTAGCACCCAGGCTCGCAACTGTCAAACAGCCCAGGGAAAACCAATCCAGTAGAAAGCCGTCATGGCTGCCAGCAAGAGAATCATCAGCAGAATCGCGAGCGGCGCCAGGAACTGCCCGCGAAAGACACGATGAAATCCGAAGGCGCCAGCAATCGCTCCCAGCAGGCCGGCCAGGGGCGAGCCTACCTCCCATATGACTTGGGCGGTATATACCCCTGCCAAACCAACCATCAAGGCGGCAAGCGACTCGATCACGATCACCCCCACCACCAGTCCGGCCGCGGCCCCGAGATAGGCGGCCCGGGACATCCGCTCGGGCCTTTCAGCTTGTCCGGGAGGCAAGTCGTTCATTGTCGTCCCCGCGCGTATTTCACACCCTCGCAGACCCACCAGCGGTATCGGGCCGCGCGCCATGATTTCGCCGCCAAGCCCTTGTCGAGCAGCCACCTGTCTCGCGCGCCCGCGCAGACACGTGGGGGCACGGGGCTTGTCAGCGGCTGGAGATACAGCAAATTCGCGGGCCTGATGTCCTGCGGCCAGAGATCGTATTGCGACAGACGGGTCGCGGAAGGTTCATAGACGACTTCTTGCCAGGCGTAGAATCGTAACTCACTGACGGGAGCATAGCCTTCACTGGCCAACCCAGCCCCAAGCTTGACGGCCTCGCCAGCCGCCTCGGCCGAAAGCTCACTCCATCCCCGCAACCTGGCGGTGGGGTCGCGCCCGGGATCGATCGGCAGAAAAGGTTGGATCGTTTGCAGGTGAATTGCCAGGCTGATAAGCAGTGCCAGGCCAGCGGTCATGGCATACCAGAGCCTTTGCCTGCGCAAGTACCAAAGCCCCCCTGTCCACGCCCAGACCGCCCCCGGCAGGGCCGTTATATACGCCACCGCCGGCCAGTTGGCCTCGACCTTGTGAACCACAGATAAAAGCAGCAATCCAAAAAACAGAGGCGCGCCTAGACACCAGAGCAAGAATGCCTCCGGGCGCCCGAAGCGGGTTGCCCTGCGCCAGGCGAAAACGAAAAACAGCGTAACCCAGACGAACAGGAAGGGACTCAATACTCCGAGTTGTCCGCCGAGAAAAGACAACAAGCCCTCGGGGAGAAAAGCCACACAGCCGGTGGCGTGCTGCAACTGAAAGGTCAGGGATCCGCCCTGATGCGCTCCGTTCCACAACAGCATGGGCATCGCCATGACTGCCGCCACAAGCAGCGCCATGGCCGGACCCGGGCCTTTGAGCCTCTGGCGCCCGGCCTGGCACGAGAATAAAAACAGCGCCAGGCCGACAATGAAAAACAGACCTGTCAGCTTGGCCAACACCGCCAGGCCGACGCTGGCACCCATGCCAATCCAGTGCCACATCCGGCCGTCCCGATAGGCTCGCAGCGCGAACCAGGCGGCCAGCGACCAGGCGGCCGCCAGGGCGGCATCCGGCGTATGCACCACGGCTCCGACCGCGAAAATCGGGCAGACGCACATCAGAAGCGCTACCCAGAAAGCATGCCTCTCGTCGTTTAGCAACTCGCGTACAACCAGGAAAACCATCCAGCAAGTGAGACACGAACACAAGATCGCACCCAGCCTGACACCCAACTCCGTGTGTCCGGCGACGAGGGTACCCAAACGAATCAGCCAGGCGACCAGCGGCCCGTGATCGAAATAGCCCCACTGAAGCGAAGTCGACCATTCGTAGTAGTAGGCCTCATCGGGGCTCAAATCGACGCCGGCCGCGAACCAGGCGCGTAACAACGCAAAAGCGCCGAGCACGATCCAGAAGCGGACGACGTAAGAGCCTGGCCCGGCCGTGTTCATTTGCGCCTCGTTTTCCGCAGGCGCCAGACGGCAATGAGGCCCTCGATGAAAATCTTTCCCGACATCTTCGAAGAGCCCCGGCGCCTGTCTGAAAAACTGATCGGCAGCTCGACGATCTTCAGACCGCGCCGGTGCGCGCGCTGGTTCATCTCGATCTGAAAGGCGAAGCCCCGGGACGTCGTCGAGGCGACATCCACCGCCGCCAGCGCCTCGGCCCGCCAGCACTTGAAGCCTCCGGTCACATCCCTGACGGGAAGCCCCAACACGCGGCGCGCGTACCAGGAGCCCCCCTTGCTCACCAGGCGCCGCAGGCGACCGAAGCCGGCGGTGTTTCCGCCGGCCATGTAACGCGAACCTATGACAAGGTCGGCCTGGTGGGCTTGCGCCAGCATGTCAGGAAGGCGTCCCGGATCATGCGAGAAATCGGCGTCCATCTGAACGATGTACGCATAGCCCGCCTCGAGCGCCAGCGTAAAACCGTCGCGGTAGGCCGCACCGAGGCCCCTGGGCAGACCCCGGCGGCAGAGCAACGATACGCGCGCATCGTCGGCGAAGGTTCCACGCACCAGCGAGGCGGTTCCATCGGGACTGTCGTCATCGACGACCAGCACGTCGCAGTTGACGCTGGCGGCAATGGCCGAGACGACCTCGACGATCATGTCTTTCTCGCAATAGGTCGGGACAACCACCAGCGTATCGCAAGTCGCGGGCTTGATGACCGAAAGACTCACTTGGCCTCTCCTGGCGCGTAGCCGGCGATTATTTCGGCAACCCTCTCGGACGAACGGGAGGTTCCCAGCATCGCGCTTACCGTTCTTAAACCACTCAGGGCCTCTTCCCGAGGCTGCCCGTCCTGCAGCAGGGGCAGGGCCGCAGATGCAATTTCCTCGGCCCGGGCCCGGCCCTGGAGAAGTTCCGGGAGAAGTCGACGATCGGCCAGGATGTTCACGATGCACACATGCCGTAGCCTGAAAAAAGGGCGCACCATGGCATGGGTCAGACGGGAAACCCGGTAGACCACCACGGCCGGAACACCAGCCAGGGCGGCCTCCAGGGTCACCGTTCCCGAGGCGGCCAGCGCCAGGCGCGCGCCGGCAAGCTCACAAGCGGCACCTGCCTCCGAGAGACGCACATCCAATCCCGATCGCCGGATCTCGCGCCGCACGAAATCGCCATCCAGGCCCGGTGCCAGCGGCAGCACGAACTGCAGGTCGGGCTCGAGGTCTTCGATAATACCGGCGGCGCCCAGCAGCGCGGGCAGCAGGCGCTCGATCTCCCGGGTCCGGCTACCCGGAAGCAGAACCACCCGCCCAGGGTGGACGACGGAATCAGCCTGCGCATCTTCAGCGAGCGGATGTCCGACGAACTCCACCGGGATGCCGTAGCGTGAAAAAAAACGTTCCTCGAAGGGAAACACCACAAGCAGACGCTCCACCCGGCGGCGGATCTGCCGCACCCGGCCTCGTCGCCATGCCCAAGCCTGGGGGGCAATGTAGTAGATCACGGGCACGCCGACGCGCTTCAGCCTGCGGGCAAGTCGCAGGTTGAAATCCGGAAGGTCCATTAGCAAGGCTACCAGCGGGGCGCGTTGCTCGACTTCTTTCATTACCCTCTTGAACACCCGCCTTATCTTCCAAAGCCCGCAAAGCGCCTCGCTGATGCCGACCACGTTCAAGACCGACGGATCCGCCACAGGACGTAAGCCTGCGGCCTGCATGCGCTCGCCGCCAAGGCCGAAACAGCTCGCCCCCGGCAGGCGCTCGGTCAGGCGTGCGATCACCTTGGCCCCGTGAGAGTCCGCCGATGCTTCCCCCGCCACCATCAAGATCGAAACAGCCGCCCCGGCCATCAACAACCGTCTCCGCTCTGAATGCTCAGAAGGACGCGGGCGGCCAGGCTGACGACCGCCTTGCCGGCCCGGCCCCCGACTAACGGCCGCTGGCCGTTTTGCAGAACTTCGATAAAAGCGCGGTCCTGTTCGAGGAGGGCGTCCGCCGGTTGAAGCTCGCGCAGCTTGCGAACCAGCCGGCCGTCGTGGAATACCGTGCGAAGCAGGCTTCCCTGTGCCAGGTTGACCTCGAGCGTTCCGACGGAATCCTCGACCGTGAAGCGGCGCACCTTGTCGGCGCTCGCGCGGGATGTAAATATCGAAGCCATCAAACCGTTTGCGAACTCGATCTCGGCCTCGGCCTCATCGACATGTGAGGTGCAGACGACACGACCGCTGGCCGCGACGCGCTTGACGGGCGCCCCGGCGAGTTGCAAGAGGATGTCCAGATCGTGGGTCATCAATTCGAAGACGACGTCGCTGTCCCCCCCGCGGCCCGGAAAGGGTCCGCTGCGTTGCATGGATATCTTGCGGGGCGCTTTGATCTCCCTGGCTGCCTCGACCACGGCCGGGTTGAAGCGCTCGATCAGGCCGACCTGCAACTTGAGCGATCGCGCATCGGCCAGGCGACAGAGATCTTCCGCGTCTCGCTCGCTGGTGGCCAGCGGTTTTTCCACCAGCAGGTGGATCCCGCCGGCCAGCAGATCGGCGGCTACGGCGTGGTGCCGTGAAGTCGGCACGGCCACGACGGCCGCATCCACCCGGCCGATCAGATCCGTGTGGGATGCGAACGACTCGGCTCCGTGGCGGCCGGCAATCTCCGCGGCGCGTCGACCGTCGATGTCGACCACCGCAGCCAGCCTGGCCCCGGGAAGGCCGGCGATTTTCCGGCAGTGGTATGAACCGAAATACCCCGCTCCGACCACCGCTATCTTGATAACATCACGCATGGATTCCGCACTTTTGGGCCTGGCCGCCAGACGCTCATTTCTAGCACACACCCGTTGGCGATTCAAGATGCGTTATTTGCAGAGCTAATCGAGATGTCAGGTGTCAATTTCCGAGAGATCGAGAATCTGGTTCTTCAGCACCAGAAGCTCAAAAGCGTAGCTGAGTTTCTTGACCAGCACAGAGTAGATGTCCAGCATGTCCAGCAGCTCGCCTTTCTTGTTCTCGCAAGCCAGTATCATGCAGCTGACCTTGCCGTTGGTAATCACGGGAATGCAGAGGATGGGCCTGTCTTCCGGAAACCCGAGCTCCGAAAAGTACCAGTGGTCCACGCCCGATATACTCGGCTGGCCATGGAAAGTTTCCTTGGAGTTCCAAACATTGAAAAGCAACTGGCTGCTGTTTACCGGAAAGGACAACTCCTGAAACTCGTCGATCGCAAGCTTGCCGCCGACATGCGTCCCGCCGACCGCGATCTCTCCGTTGAACAGAAACGCGGCCGCGTATTTGAAGTCTTCGGATACAAAGGCTCGAATCACATCGAGTATGTCCGAAACCTGTCCCGCTCTCGCCAACTGTGTCACGACCTGGTGGATCGGAAAACCATCCACGGCCATTTCTTCGTTCGAGGTCGCAGATCCTAACTCTTTTTCCTCCGCAGCAAGAAGCTCGGCGGAGGCGCCATCAAGCTTCGGCACCGCCGAGGCCGATGCAGTGGCTGTCTCGGCAAGGTTCTGGCTCAGGCCTGCCATGCGAACGAAACGAACATTTCGCGGCACGTCGTAATATTTCTCGATAGCGTATACGAGCAGTATCTCGGGAGCCACTCGCGGATCGACCGTCAGCCCGGTCGCAAAGCAGATCTCGTCGACGCTGGGAAAGTTGGTGGGATCAGACATGGCCAGGCGCAGCGTGCGTCCCTCGACCTCGAGCGGGAGAACCGTGTGCTTCTGCACCAGCTTGACGGGCACGAGATTCAAAACCTCCCTGTCGATGTTGTCGAGATCGCCGGCCTCGATGCAGGGCATGCCAAGCTGGGCACTCAGCAGCTTGGCCAGATCATGCTCGTTGACGTATCCTAGCTCGACCAGATTGGTACCGAGCTTACCGCCGAAAATAGTCTGAGCATGCAAGCCCTCCTTGAGTTGGTGCTCGTTGATCAACTTGTTTTTCAGCAACAAGTCACCAAGTCTTATTGACATGGCTTCACACCCCTCATAATGTATATGGCCTGAATGTTCAGTATCTTATCCGGGTTCGTGTTCACAAGAGTTTCGTCCCTTGTTCCGGCCCGTGTCAAGGAGAAGACGCATGTCCTGGTTGATTCCAGTCGTCGGATTCTTGGTGCTTTTGTCTATCATCGTGATCTTGGTGCTGAGAAAGAAAAGTGAACCGGAGCCGGCCGGCCGCCTGGGGCTTACCGACGATGGAGGCGTGTTGCGCGGTCAGATCCAGGGATTTTCGTTATCAGTGGAGTCACAAACCAGCGAAAAACAACGAGGGCCCGGCCGGACGATTTTCAGAATCGCTTTCCCCGCCAGGCTTGGTCTGGGCGTCATGGTCATGCAACATCAGGCCGGAAAACACAACCTTCGCGCGCTGGTCACCGGCGATGCCGAGTTCGACAACTCGGTTTGCGTGGAGACGAGGGAGCAGAAAAATGTAATGTCTTACCTGACACCGGAACGCCGACAATGTATCCGCCAACTGCTTATGACCTATCCCGGCACCTGGATGAACGACGAAGGCATTACCTGCACCATGGATGGAATCGTCCGCGATTTCGACGCCCTCAGAAAAACAAAGGACGACCTCGTGGACAGCGCCATAGAGCTTTTCCCCGGCAGATCGGCAAGAAAAGCGGTCAGAAAAGCCGAGAAGGTAAACCTCTCCTGACTAAGTCCGGAACAGTTTTTTCAATCTTCCGGCCCGGGTATTCCTGACAATATGTCAAATACCGCCGGGCGATGGCTCAGGACTTGTCATTTTGTCCAGCGGGCGCCGCTCGCGAGGCGCGGGGTTCGGATTTCCCTTTTTGTTTTATCCATTTATTTCAATCTGTTGCAAACACCGGCACACATTGCCGGCTGGTGTGGCGTTTGGCATGCGGCTTGCTCTGTGAATGAAGTGAGAAGGAAAGCAATGAGGCGGCAAACTTATGGAAACATTCATGAAGAAATATTTCTGGACTGTCAACCTGCTGTTTCTAGCCCTGGGCGCATGGCTGCTGGCCGGAACCATCAACGTGGTCGTCGCCCACAAGTTGCGTGCTTTGCCGTCGTTCGCGGTACATGGCTCCAAGAACAAGCGGCTCGCCAACCGCCAAAATAAGATTTCCGACGACAACCAGGTCATTATCGAGCGTAACTACTTCAACTCGACCATGGCCGAACCCGTCCCCGAGAACTCCGGGCCTGAGTTATCGGAAGATGCCGCAAGGGATCTGTTGGCCGGCGAAGGCCAGCCCAGCGATCTCAGGGCCGCGCTGGTCGGAACCGTGGTCGCCCCCGATAACCCCAAGTGGTCCATGGCCATGATCACCGACTTGACCTCGTCTGAGACAGACGTCTATCGCATCCGTGACGACCTGATGGACGAGGCCCGGCTGGTGGCCATTCTCTCGCGCAAGGTGGTCATCAATCGCAACGGCGTGAACGAGTACCTCGAACTCCAGGAGAAGGCCGGTCCCAAGAGACCCGGGCACAAGGCCACAAGGCCCCACAGTCGTAAGGCATCCGCTCTCGGCAAGGGCATCAAGAAAAGCGGTAAGGACTCCTGGACCATCGACCGCAGCGAGATCGACAAGACTTTATCGAACCTCAACAACATCGCCATGCAGGCCCGCATCGTCCCGTCTTTCAAGAACGGCGAGGCCAACGGCTTCAAGTTGTTCGCCATCAGGCCGGGCTCCGTCTACAGCAAGCTCGGCATCCAGAACGGCGACATTATTCACAAGATCAACGGCTATGCGATCAACAGCCCGGACAAGGCGCTCGAGATCTACCAGAAGCTCAAGAGCGCCAGGTCCGTCGACATCGAAGTCACCCGTCGCGGCAAGTCCAAGAAGCTCAGCTACACGATAGAGTAGAAAGGTATCCAGCCATGACCATCGTGCACCGTATTTCTGTAACCATCGCCGTTCTTGGTCTGCTCACGGCCGCGCCAAACCCAGCCCGCGCTGACCACGGCAACGACGGCGAAGGCGGCGCCCGCGGAAATGACCGGGCGCTGCTGCTCGCGCAGGAGAAAAGCGAGCCAGAGAGCCCTGTGACCACCAAGATGAAGGGCCTCAAGAAGCTGAAGCGCACGCCGGCGTTTCGCCCAACGCCTGCATCATCGCGCATCAAGCCGATCAAGCCGGGACTGCGCCGGGGTATCCAGCCGGCCGGGAAGCTGCGCCGCCCGACGCCTCCGGGCAAATTGTCAACGCCGCCTCGCGCTACCGGGCCCGGCTCCCCGACCCGCCACCTGCGCGGCGCCGAATCGACACAGACCGGCGCCGACAAAGGCTCCGCTGAAGGTTCCGACAAGAGCGCGGGCGCCAAATCAAAGGTATCAACCAAAGAGAAGAGGTGCCGCCCGCTGCCCCCCCGCATGCGGGTGATGATGAACTTCAACGAAGCCGAAGTGCTCGAAATCGTCCAGTGGATCAGCAAGCAGACCTGCAAGAACTTCATTATCGGTGACAGCATCCGCGGCGGCAAGATCACAATTTTATCCAACACGCCGGTCACGGCCGACGAGGCCTACAGGGCGTTCTTGTCCGCGCTCAACGTCAACAACATGACGGTCGTCAAGGTCGGTAACTTCCTTAAAATTCAGATGAAGAGGGACGCCACCAAGGATACCATCCCCACCTTCATCGGCGAGAAGGTCGATATCCCGGCTCTCGACCTGATGGTCACCCGGGTCGTACAGCTCGAGTACGTAGACGCCAACACGGTCAACGGCACGGTCAAGCAGCTAACCAGCAAGGACGGCGACAGCTACCCCTACGCCCCGACCAACACGCTGATCATCTCCGACACCGGCAACAACATGCACCGCCTGTTGGAGATACTCAAGCAGCTCGATACGCCCCTGGGCCAGGAAGAGATCCGCGTGATCCAGGTGGAATACGCCGAGGCCACCGAGCTATCCCAGACCCTGGAGGAAATCTTCGGCCAGAAGGGAGGATCCTCCAGCGGCCGTACCAAGAGCCATCGCATCCAGCCGGTGCGCCCCGGACGAAGCAAGAGCACGGTGCCCCCGGGACGGGCGGAATCCGGGGACGATAGCGGCGTTACCCTCTCAAAAGTCATCGCCGACGAGCGAACCAATAAGCTGATCCTGGTGGCGCCGGTCCGTGCCTTTTCCAAGATCGAAGACCTGATCAAGCAGATCGACGTTCCCATCCCCGGCGAGGGCCAGATCCAGGTGATCTACCTGGAGCACGCCGACTCCGAGGAGTTGGCCTCCACGCTGACTTCGCTGGCCTCGGGAACTCCCGGCCGGCACAGCATGACGACATCGAAGCGCGGCAAGAGCAGGGGAAAGACAGGGGGGGCGCCGAAGGCAGCCGAACTGTTTCAGGGCGAGGTCAAAGTGACCTCCGACAAGGCTACCAACTCGCTGGTCATCGTCGCCAACCCCAACGATTTCAAGAGCATGCTGAAGGTGATCAAGAAGTTGGACATCCCCCGGCGCCAGGTATTCGTCGAGGCGGTCATCATGGAAGTCAACCTGGACACTTCCAAGGAGACCGGCCTCACCTTCCACACCGGAGCCGCCGCACAGATCGCGGGCGAGACCGTGCCGCTGTTCTTCGGCAGCCAGTTCAAGTCTCAGGGATCCAACTTCAACTCGCTGGCGCCCAACCTCAGCCTGCTTGGATTTTTGGGGGGTATCCGCGGCCCCGAGCTGGCGGGCGAGGACAGCATTTTAGCCGGCATCGCGCTGCCTTCCTTCGGCGTCATGCTCCAGGCACTGCAGACCGACTCCAACGTCAACGTGCTCAGCACGCCGCACATCCTGACCTCGGACAACGAGGAGGCCGAAATCAAGGTCGGTGAGAACATCCCCATGCCCGGCGGTTACGGGGGCTACGGCGGGGGAATGAGCTCTCTGGCCGGACTGGCCTCGCTGGCGGGAACGAGCTCTGCCACCTCGGGTATCAACCAAGGCATGGGCGGTCTCGGCGGCCTGGGGGGAATGCTGGGCGGCATGGGCATGGGATCCATCAACCGCCAGGAGGTCGGCCTGACACTGAAGATCAAGCCGCAGATCAACGAGGGCAACATGATCAGGCTGGAGCTGGAAGAAGAACTAAGCGAGGTCAAGGACACCTCCAACCCTCTCGGCCCGACCACCACCAAGCGCTCGGCCAAGACGGTGGTCGAGGTCCAGAACGAGCAGACCGTCGTTATCGGCGGCCTGATCCGCGAAAAGGTCGACGTGGGCGAGACCAAGATTCCGGTGCTCGGCGACATTCCGGTGATAGGTTGGCTTTTCCGAACGCGCAAGAAGCAAAAAACGAAAACCAACCTGCTTCTGTTCTTGACGCCACACGTAATCGAAGGCCCCGAAGATTTCAGGGCCATCTTCGAGCGCAAGATGGCAGAGCGCAAGGAGTTCATCGAGCGCTTCTACGGAGAGGGGCCCGAGTACAAATCCTTCATCGACTTTCGCAAGCGGCACGGCCCGCTGGCCGACATCCACCTTACTCTTACCAAAGAGCTCTCCAAGATCGAAAACGGCGGTAAAGGAACGGGCAAGGAAATCGTCGTGACCCCTCAAGCGGCTGCCGCTAAAGGCCCCGACGAAGATGTTGACGCAGCGGCCATCCCGACAACCAAAGAGGCCGAGCCACCACCGCTCGAGCAACCCCCGGAAGCGCCCGGGGCGACTGAACAACCCGCCGAGCATGATAGCCGCTTGGAAGTGGAGTAGCACGGGAGCCTGTGACAATGGGTGACACCAGAAAGCTCGGTCAGATCCTTCTCGAACAGACGGGCTTCGACGAGGAGAAACTCGAACAGGCGCTTGCCGCGCAGGCCGAGCGTGGAGGCAGGATCGGAGAGATCCTGGTCTCGATCAAGGCCGCTTCGGCGGAGGACGTGGTTCAGGCACTGGCGACCCAACTCGACCTGCCGGTGGTCGACGACATCGACATCGACGGGGTCGACCCCGAACTTGTGCGCCGCATACCGATCAACTTCGCCAAGCAGCAACTCGTCCTGCCCCTGGGACAGAATGGCGAGGAAGTCATCGTCGCCGTGGCCGATCCGCTGAACACCTTCGCCCTGGACGATGTCAGGGTGTTGCTCGGCCAGCCCATCAGGCCGGTGCTGGCCGTCGGTCAGACCATTCTCAACGGCATCAACCGCCTCTACGACCGAGCGGCCGGCGAGGCCGAGGCGCTGGTGGACGACCTCGAAGAAACCGATCTCGACTCGCTGGCACAGGAACTGGAAGAACCTGAAGATTTGCTGGATGCCTCGGACGAGGCGCCCATCATCCGGCTGGTGAACTCGCTGCTCTTCCAGGCCGTCAAGGAGCGCTGCTCCGACATCCACATCGAGCCGATGGAAAGAGACATCTCGGTGCGCTTCCGCCGCGACGGTATCCTCTACGAGATCCTGCGCACGCCGAAGCGTTTTCAGTCGAGCATCACCTCGCGGGTGAAGATCATGGGCGGGCTCAACATCGCCGAGAAGCGCCTGCCACAGGACGGCCGCATCCGCATCAAGTTGGCCGGGCGCGACATCGACATCCGCCTGAGCACGGTTCCCACCGTGCAGGGTGAGCGCGTGGTCATGCGCCTGCTGGACAAGACGGCCGTGTTGCTCGATTTGAACGAGCTGGGGATGAACGAGGGCAACCTGCGCAAGATGAACCAGCTCATTCACCTCAGCCACGGCATCGTCCTGGTCACCGGCCCGACCGGCAGCGGCAAGACGACGACACTCTACGCGGCCTTGACCAAGATCAACACGCCCGAGATCAACATCCTGACCGTCGAGGATCCCGTCGAGTACCAGTTGCCGGGCATCGCCCAGATCCACGTCAACGAGAAGATCGATCTTTCCTTTTCCAACGTCCTGCGATCATTCCTGCGCCAGGATCCCGACGTGATCATGGTGGGCGAGATACGCGACCTGCCGACTGCCGAGATCGCCATCCAGGCATCGCTGACCGGTCACCTGGTCTTCTCGACCGTGCACACCAACGACTCCGCCGGAGCCGTCACGCGCCTGGTCGACATGGGTGTCGAACCGTTCCTGGCGGCGTCATCCCTGGTGGCCATCCTGGCCCAACGCCTGGTGCGCACCATGTGCCCGCACTGTCGCAAGCAAGTTAAACCTACCAGGGACGAATGGAACAAGCTGGGGCTGCGTGACGACGGAGTCCAGATGCCCGAGTCGATCTACAAGGCCGTCGGCTGCTCCAAGTGCTTCAAGACCGGATACCTCGGCCGTTTGGGAATTTACGAGCTTCTGGTGGTCGATGACGACATCCGCGGGCTGGTGCTCAAGAACACGGACTCCGGTACGATCAAACACGCAGCCATGTCCAAGGGCATGCTTACCCTGCGCGAGGACGGAGCCGACAAGATAGCGCGGGGCATCACAACGATCGAGGAAGTTCTCAGGGTAACCCAGGAGGACACGTTCTAAGCTATCATGGCCGTCTACCACTACAAGGGTGTATCCAGTTCAGGCAAGGCCGTAAGCGGTATTCGCAACGCGGACGGCATCCGCACCCTGCAATCTCTGCTGCGCAAGGACGGCGTCTTTCCGACGGAGATCCAGCAGCAGCAAGAACGCACCAAGCGCGGCGAGATCGATCTGAAAAAACTGACGGCGCGAGTATCGACACGCGAGCTGTCCGTGATCACGCGCCAACTGGCAACCCTGCTCAAGGCCGGCGTGACATTGGTCGAGAGCCTCAGCGCTGTCATCGATCAAGCCGAGAACCAGACTTTAAAGATGGTCACAGCACAGGTCAAGCAGCGGGTGAACGAGGGCAGTTCGCTGGCGGACGCCATGGGTCACCATCCCAAGGTCTTCCCCGAACTGTATTGCAACATGATCCGCGCCGGCGAGTCGTCGGGCGCCCTCGATGTCGTCCTCAACCGTCTGGCGGATTTCACCGAGGGCCAAGCGAAGCTGCGCTCCAAGGTGATCGGCACGATGACCTACCCGGCAATCATGGTAATGATCGGGATGGGCATTTTAACCATCCTGATGGTCGTGGTTATACCAAAGATCACCAAGATCTTCGCCGACCGCAAGGCAGCCCTGCCCTTGCCGACCAAGGTGCTCCTTACCATGGCCAACTTCGTCAGGGATTACTGGTGGCTCATTTTAGTGTTGCTGGTGCTGGGCATCATCGGCCTGATCCA
Organism: uncultured Myxococcales bacterium; assembly: GCA_964640665.1. Classification (GTDB taxonomy): domain Bacteria; phylum Myxococcota; class B64-G9; order B64-G9; family B64-G9; genus DATKYQ01. The sequence goes on along the minus strand of CAZXHT010000021.1, from coordinate 20,654 downwards.
GTACATCAAGACCGAACGGGGGCGCCTGCGCTGGGATCGCTTCATGCTGGATATGCCTATCGCCGGTAAGATCATTCGCATGCTGGCCATCTCGCGCTTCGCAAAGACCTTATCGACGCTGCTGGTAAGCGGCGTGCCGCTATTGACGGCTCTTTCGATCGTGCGCTCGATTGTCAACAACAAGATCCTGGCCCGGGCCATCGACGACGCCCGCGACAGCATCAAGGAGGGCGAGAGCATCGCCGCCCCGCTCAGGCGCAGCGGAGAATTCCCCCCCCTGGTGATCCACATGATCGCCGTGGGAGAGCGTTCGGGCCAGCTCGAAGAAATGTTGAACAACGTTGCCGAAAGCTACCAGGATCAGGCCGAGAACCGCATCAACGCCTTGACCACGCTGCTTGAGCCGCTGATGATCGTCTTCATGGGCGGCGCAGTCGCCTTCATGGTCTTGTCGATCCTGCTGCCTATCATGCAGCTCAACGAGTTCGTAAGGTGACACAATGAACCGCGATCCACAAACCCCCGGCCGGAATAAAGCCGGGTACCGCGTCTATCACGCCGTCGTCGTGCTGACGATCGGGCTGACCGCCGGTATGCTGGACCAGATCAGCAAGTGGATCGCAGGCTCGCTCCTGGCACCCGGCCGCCCGCTGCAACTGGTTCCGGGGTTTTTCGAGTTGCAGCTTCGGTCCAACCCACATGGGGCCTTCGGGCTCTTCGCCAACCTCCCGGACAATTTGCGTCTGCCGGTGTTGCTGGCCCTGGGCGTGTTGGCCATTTTTGCAATAGTCACCTTCGCCGTGCGCACACTCGGCTGGTCCAGGACCACCTCGATATCGTTAGGGTTGATTCTCGGGGGCGCGATCTCCAACCTGGCCGATCGTGTTGTGCGGGGCGAGGTAATGGATTTCATCGACGTCTCCTGGGCGGGCCGGGCCCACTGGCCGACGTTCAACCTGGCGGACATATCGATCACGGCGGGTTCCTTGATCCTGGTCGGCTATCTCTACCGAAGCTGGCGGAAACGGCCGCGTGAAGAAGAAGCCTAAACAGTTGATAATATAAAAGAGAGCCGGAGGATACGGAATGAAAAAGAACAAGCAGCTACGGATGGTTGCCCGGGATGTGCGGGGCATGACTTTGATCGAGATCATGGTCGTCATCGCCATCATGGGCATGATGGCAACCCTGATCACGGTCTTCTTCGTCAGGCAGCAGGAGCAGTCCAAGGTCGACGCGACCAAGATCCAGATGCACAACGTCGAGGAAGCCCTGGACGCCTACAAGATCAGGTCGGTGTCCTATCCATCCACCGAGGAGGGGCTACAGATCCTGGTCACCCAGGGTGTGATGAAAAGTCTCCCAAAGGACATGTGGGGCAACGAGTTCCAGTACGTGCGCCATAACGCCCGCTCGTACACCATCAAGTCCTTCGGGGCCGACGGCGCCTCGGGTGGGGAGGGTTTCGACAAAGACCTTTCCCTCGAACAGTAAGGAGATTGGACGGCAACGGAGAGCCGCATGGCAGGCAGACCCCGAAATCACGGTTTCACGCTGATCGAGCTGGTAATCACCATCTCGCTGATGGTGATGATCATCTCCATGGTGATCCCCTCGGTCAGCAACATCACCGGCATGAACCTCAAGACCTCGGCCTCCAGGCTGGCGGGCGCCATTCGTTACACCTACGATCTGGCGGCCAGGAAAAACTCTCCCTTCCGTGTGGTTTTCGACCTGGACGAGAACAGCTACTGGGTCGAAAGCTCCAGCGACAAGTTCCTGCTCGAGCGCGAGAAGACCCGGGTGAGCGACGGTGAGTTGCAGCCTCCCGAAGAAAATGATCGCGCCCGGCGCTTCATGGGCCGCTCATTCATAGAGAGCGGCGATATGTGGAAGCCGAAGTCCCGCGCTTCATTTGCCGACTTCGCTGGGCCGATAACCAAGAAGGCCGGCCTGCCAGACGGTATTTCCATCGATGACGTCTGGGTGGCGCACCAGGACGACAGGGTCACGACCGGACGGGCTTACCTGTACTGTTTTCCGACCGGCATGACTGAGCGCGCGGTTATCCACCTGGTTGACGACGACCGGGACATCTACACCCTGTCGGTCGAGGCGCTGCTCGGCAGCGTCAAGATCTACCCCCAGTACGTGGAGGGCCCCGAGGAATGATCGGTCGGCTGACAGCCGCCCGGCGGGGCTCGACGTTGCTCGAGGTTATGGTCGCCCTGGGTATCCTGGCTACTTCATACGTGGCCCTGCTGCAGGTGCAGAGCGGCGCCATTAATCTCAGCACTTACGGCAAGCAACTCACCGTGGCCACCTTCCTGGCCCAGGCCAAGATGGAAGAAGCCGAGGAGAAACTCACCAAGGAAGGCTTCCCTGACATGGACGACACCGAGGAGGGCGACTTCGACGACCAGGGGTATCCGCATTTCCAGTTCAAGCTGGAAGTTCTCAAGGTGGAGCTGCCGCTCGATGCGGCCTTCGACCACATGCTGTCCTCGTCAGGACTGGGCGGCGAGGGCGAGGAAGCCAAATCCGCATCAGCCCTCGACAAGCTCAAAGGCTCGGACGAGTTCGGCCAGTTCAAGGGCATGTTCGAGCAGCAGGGACTGCTCGGCAAGGGCTCTGCGGGCGGGGGCGGAATGGGCGGCCTGGCATCCATGCTGAACCCGGAGATGTTGCGGGGACAGGTTGACGCCTTGGCCACCATGCTCGAGGAGTCCATCCGTCTCGAGAAATTAACGGTCTCCTGGGGCGAAGGCGGCCCCGGCTACCAGCTGGTGCTGTCCACCCACCTGGTCAGGGTGCCCCAGGCCCCGTCGGGGGCGGGGGCGCAGCCCGGCATGACGCCCGGGACCCAGCCCGGCATGGCCGCGGGCTCGGGCCTGCCTGGCGCGACCAACCTGCCGCCCGGCGCGAAGACGTCCATCAACAAGGGCGTCCCGGGCCGTTTTTCGCCGATGGGCAAGTGAGGTCGAGCGTGACGCCCAAGAATAGAAATTGCGGCTTCACTTTAATCGAGTTGCTGATCGCGCTGACGATCACCGGCATGATAATGACGCTCGTCGCCGGAAGCTTTGCGCGCGCCTTCGATTCGCGCGAGTTCGTGATGCAGGCACAAGAACGCTATCATACGGTCAGGGTGGCGCTGGAGCGCATGTCGCGGGAAATCTCGTCGGCTTTCGTCTACGACTGTCGCGAGTTGGACACTCCCACGGGTGAGCACCGCCAGCGCACGCTTTTCAAGGTCGAGCAGGAAGGCAAGCTGGATCACATGGTGTTCACCTCCTTCTCGCACCTGCGGCTGTTCCGCGACGCCCACGAATCGGATCAGAACGTGATCACCTATTTCGGCGCCAGCGATCCGGACGACTCGTCGAAGATGAACCTGATGCGCCGCGAGAAGGCGCGTATCGACGGCGAGCCGGAGGAGGGCGGAGTGGCGCAGGTGCTCTGCCCCGACGTCCAGGAGATGCGCATCGAGTTGTGGGACGAGACAAAGGATGACTGGGTCGACGAGTGGGACTGCTCGCAGATCGAACGGCTGAACCGCTTGCCGCGCATGGTGCGAATAACCCTGATCGTTGTCGACGAGTATGACAAGGAGACGCCCTTTGCCGTCATCACCAGGATCTTCACCTTGAAACCCTTGGCCAATTTTATAAAGCGCTCACAATGAAGATCAGCGATCGAAAAAGAAGCGTGCAGGTTCGCAGACTCGCCGGAAACAATCGCGGGATGGCCCTGCTGATGGTGCTGGTCACAGTGGCGATCTTATCGGCCATCGTGGTTGACTTCGCCTACCAAACCAGGATCGACGTCCAGATCGCCGCCAACGTCAGGGACCGGGTCAAGGCACACTACCTGGCCCGCTCGGCGGTGAACCTTTCCCGCCTGGTGCTGCATTTCCAGGGACAGGTTGATCGTTTCACCGGCGGCGTCCTCAAGCTTTACCAGATCATCCCAATCGAGAGCGACCTGGCCAAGGCCCTGACATCCGGAGAACTGGGCTCGGCCTTCGGGCTGGAGGGGCTCAACCTGGGCGATAAGCGGGGCTTCGGAGATTTCGACGGAAGTTTCTACGGGGAGATAACCGACGAGTACAGCAAGATCAACATAAACGCCCTCGAAAGCATTACTTCCATCGCGGCCCCGATCACGGCCCAGATCCTGGCGCTGATCGGCAACCCCCGCTACAAGGTGATGTTCGAAGAGGAAGACGCCGACGGCCAGTTGAATTCTCCCGACAAGATTGCCATGGCCATGCACGACTGGATCGACGCCAACACGACAATCGACACTTTCAACCTCGACGCGCTGGTGGTCAATCCCTTCTCGCAAGCCGTCCTGTTCGTGCCCGGCACCTCCGACGAAGACTCGCTCTATGACATGCTGGCAAATCCGTACGAGAACAAGAACGACCCCTTCTTCAGCGTCGACGAACTGTACATGATCAGGGGCATCGGCGACGATTTCATGGACGAGTTCCGGGACAAGTTCACGGTCTGTACCGACCCGGCTCTGCTTTTGAACCTGACTTCGGTCAACGATCCACTGATGATGCTTTCGTTGCTCTGCATGCAGCCCGAGAATCTGGCGTTGTGCACAGAGCAAGGTCTGCCGCAACTCCTGGAGGTTTTGTCCCTGTTTTTCGAGTTTCGCAACTTGATGCAGATGACCACTTTCATGGTTCCCAACAAAGAGGCCATCCAGGGCTTCTTCAACAGCATGGGGCCGACCTTCAGCCCCTATTTCTTGAAAAACTTAGCGCCTTTCAGCGACACCTTCTCGGTCAAGGCGATCGGGCAAGTAGGCGAGGTGGCGGTAACGATCCGCACGGTGCTCAAGAACACGGCCTCGGGACAAGAGATTCTTTACTGGCGAGAGATGTGAGCGGGAGAATGCAATGGCGCAGATGACGGTCGGGCTGGATCTGGGACACGAATCGATAAAGAGAGTGCGTTTGCGCAGCAGCTTTCGCACGGTCGAGGTGGTCGACTTCAGCGTGGTCCCCGTGCCCCAGGACGACAGACCTCGGCAAGCCCGCCTGGCCGAAGCGCTTTCCCAACTCGACAGCGGCGGCCACGGAGACCTGCTGGCAACCGCCCTGCCCGGCAACGAGGTGTCCATCCGCCCTCTTACCCTGCCGTTTTCCGACCGCAAGCGGATTGCCCAAACCATCGGGTTCGAGTTGGAAAGCCTGATTCCCTTTCCCTTGGACAAAGTCGTCTTCGAGTACCTGGTTGCCGGCGATGCAGTAGAAGGTGGATCGCGCCTGCTGGTGGCGGTGTGCCAGACCGAGTTACTTTCGGGCTGGTTGGATACCCTCGGACAATCAGGCATCGACCCGCGCCTGATCGGCCCCGAGAGCCTGTCATACAGCAGCCTTTTCGACATGCTTCCAGGCAGCGACGATCCCGATACTTCGGTGGCAGTGCTCGATATCGGCCAGCGTCTGTCGTCCCTGTGCATCATGGGCCCGGCCGGCGTGGAATTCGCCCGGACGCTGTCCGGCGGCGGTCACGAGGTTACTTCCCAACTCGCCGAGGCTTTCAAGGTCGAGCACGCCAGAGCCGAGGACGGCAAACGGAAGGGCGCCTTCGTCGAGGGCGCGGGCAAGACCGCCGCGACTCCCGAACAGGTACTTATCTCGGACGCCGTGCGCCGCGCCACGGCTACCCTGATCCGCGAGTTGCGCCAGACCCTGTCCGCCCACCAGGCACTGACCCGGCGTCGGGTCTCCCGGATCTGGCTCTGCGGCGGCGGCGCTACCATCAGGAATCTCGACGGCTACCTGTCCGAGGAACTGGGCCTTGAGGCACAAGTAATCCGGGCCGAGCATTTCGAACTGCCCGGCATGGAGCACCTCCAGGATGAGAGTGGCAGTGCAAGCGGCTGGGTCAAGTCCCTGGGCCTGGCGCTGCAGGCCCACCAGGGAGGCCGGCGCGGGTTTCTCAATCTGCGCAAGGGACCCTTTGCCTTCAAGGGCGATTTCGCGGTCATGCGCGGAAAGGTCGTACACCTGGTGGCAGCCACATTGATCACAATATTCCTCGCCATCGGGCTGGCAACGACACGCTACCTGAGCCTCTCATCCACGGAAAAGGCTCTCAACACGCGCATGAAGGAGGTCACCCAGGCCATCCTGGGCAAGCCCTACGACGATCTCGAAGTCGCCATGTCGATCATGGAAGAAAAGATATCGCCGGAGACAAATCCCCTCCCGCAAGTGAGCGCCGTGGACGTGCTGCGCGAGATGCACAAGCGTATCCCGGAAAAGACGAAGCTGCGCATGAAGGACATGAGCATCAGCCCCAAGCGCATCCAACTGACCGCCTTCACCGACAGCTTCGAAGCCGTTGAAAAGATCAGAACCGCTCTCGAAAAATACAACTGCTTCAAGAAAATTCAAACAGGGAAGACCCAGAAAACGGCGGATGGATCGGAAGTCGAATTCCGTTTCACCATCGCCTTCGGGTGCTGACCTGCTACGAGGTTGTCATGGCCGTGCTCGGCAAGAGATACGAAGAAATGCTGGCGGCGTTCGAGCGGCTCTCGCGCCGGGAGAAGTTCATGGTGGGCGGCCTGGCCGTCTGTTTCGTCCTGTTCGTCGGAGTGATGGTCTCGCTGTGGGTCTCCTCGAGCCTGCGAGGGCTCGATCGACGCATCGAGGACAAGACCGGTAAACTGACCAAGATGATCGACATGCGCGCACAGTTCGAGCAAGCCAAACTGGCCCGCAAGGAGTCCGAGAAACGAATCCGCAAGGCCGGGAACATCCAGTTGATGGGCACGCTGGAGAACATGGCCCAGCGGCTGGGGATCGACACCAACGAAATGGAGATGAACCCGCGCTCCGCGGGCGCCAATGCCGAGACGAAGGTCGATGAGAAACGGGTCGAGGTCAAGATTCCGCGCATCACCATCGACCGGCTGGTCGACTTCCTGGTTCAACTCGAGCGCAAGGCCGAGAGCATTGCGGTGCGCACGTTGCACATCAAGAACAACTTCAGGGAGCCCAGCCGGCTCGACGTGACCTTCATCGTATCCAAGTTCCAGCTCAAGGAAGTAAAGAAAGAAGAAACGCCGGCCAAGGCCGCAACCAAGAAAACGGGTTCGTGATCATGCGAAAAAAGATTCTAAAGATTGTTTGTTATCCGCTGTTCTTCATCGGCTGCCTGCTTTTCTTCCTGGTGCACGGCTTTCCGGTGCGCATCATCGGCGACATGGTCACCCGCCAGGCGGAACGAACACTGGGCATGAAGATGACCATCGCTGAAATGAGCACCCTGTTCCCCAACGGTTTCGAGGCCACCGGGATCCGCCTGGTCAAGGAGGGCAAGCAGGGAAGCTTGCCGCTGGCAATACGCCTGGATGAATTGTCGGCCAGGATTTCGTTGTTGCGTTTGATCACCGGAACGAAAGATGTTTCTTTTTCCTCGGAAATGCTCAAGGGCAGGATCGACGGCGGCTTCACCCTGGATGGTGACAAATGGAGCCTGCGGACCAAAGTCGCCGGGCTAGATCTGGGCAAGCTGAACTTCTGGAAAGACGTCATCGGCCAGGAGCTTTCCGGCAAGCTTTCCGGCGACGTGAAGTTGGACGTGGATCCCAAGGACATCAAGGCTTCTCACGGAAGCATCAGCCTGGATATTGTGCAGGGTAAGGTAGGGCGGGGAAAAGTATATGGAGTCGCGCTGCCCTGGATCGGGCTGGGAAAGACCCAGGCCAACCTGGAGATCAAGAAGGGCAAGGCGAACATCAAGGCCTGCAAGGTAAGCTCGGACGATATCGAGGCAAATCTCGACGGTTACCTCCTGCTGCAGCAGAAGCCCGAGAACATCTCGGCGCACTGCCGCCTGCGTTTCAAGCCATCCGACGAGAAGCTTTCTGAGATCCGCAAGCAGATCCCCGAAGAACTCAGGAGCTTTCTCGACAACGGGCTCAACCGCGCCAAGGGCAAGGACGGATTCTTCCGCTACAGCATCTTCGGCCGCATCTTCGGCGGCAAGCCCCAGTTCCGCCCGCTCAAGCAGTAGCTTCCGGGGTGACAGGTTCCTGACTTTCCCGTCCGGAGTTTTCAGAAATCTGAGGAACCCAAGGGGCCGGGTCAACCCCTAATGGGTTGATATATTTGATTTTACATTGTTATTCTTTTCAGATAGCGTCTGTCCCCTGATGGCACGCGACTTGCTTCGGAGAGGGACAGTTGACTTACCAACGATTTTCAAGAGGTGATCAGATGAGAAAACCGGTTGCATTCGTTTTGACTCTGGCTGGAGTGATCGGGGTATCCTTGGCGATGGGGACGGCCACCAGCGGGTGCGGGGATAACTGGCAGCCTCCCCGCGAACTCAGCGCCCAGGAAACATCCCTGGTCGAGGCTTCCAACCAGTTCGGGTTCGGATTTTTCCAGGAGCTGGCGGCTCAATCGGACGGGGGAAACCTGTTCGTCTCCCCCCTGAGCGTGTCCATGGCCCTGGGCATGACGTACAACGGCGCCCGCGGCACCACCGAACAAGGCATGCGTGAGTGCCTCGCCTTCGGCGACTTGACCACCGGGCAAATCAACCAGGGCTACCTGGACCTGATCACCCTGTTGACCGGCATGGACTCGTCGGTGACCCTGGAGATCGCCAACTCGATCTGGTACCGCCTGGGGTTCGAGGTATTGCAGGAGTTCATCGATGTCAACGTAACCTTCTTCGCCGCGGTAGTCGCCGCCCTGGACTTCGGCGACTCGGGCGCAGCCGACACCATCAACGCCTGGGTCAACGAGAAGACCCACGGCAAGATCGAGGAGATTGTCGAGTCGCCGATCGACCCGCTGGTGGTGATGTACCTGATCAACGCCATCTACTTCAAGGGCGACTGGACCTTCCAGTTCGACAAGGCCGATACCAGCGACATGATCTTCCACGCACCCGACGGGGATAAGCAGGTCGAGATGATGAACATGAAGGCCGATCTGTCGGTGCTGCAGACCGAGGATTTCCAGGCGGTGGATCTGGCCTACGGGCACGGTCTGTTCTCAATGACGGTGTTGTTGCCGCGCGAGGACAAGGACATCGACGATCTGGTCGCCGAGTTGACCCCGGAGAACTGGGCAAACTGGATGGGCAGGTTCGAGGAATACAATGAGATGCTTCTCTACCTGCCCAAGTTCGAACTCGAGTGGGAGGACTCGCTGGTAAACGTACTGACAGCGCTGGGGATGGAAGCGGCCTTCGACCCGGCCAAGGCCGACTTTTCCGGGATCGACGGGGCCCTCGATCTGTACATCTCCGAGGTCAAGCACAAGACCTACGTCAAGGTCAACGAGGAAGGAACCGAGGCCGCCGCGGTCACCTCGGTGGAAGTGAGCCTGTCGGCCGCTCCGACCGAGATCCGGGTGGATCGGCCGTTCCTGTTCGTGATCCACGACCGGCACTCCGGGGCCCTGCTGTTCATGGGCAAGATCGTCGATCCACCTTCGGGCACAAACTAGTTCCCATTTGATTAAATTTCCCCACTCCACAAAGAGCTGAAAAAATCACGTGCCGGCAAGACGAGTGACGCCAATTGTAAAAAACGCGAAAAGTTTTCGATGCGTCGCACCAGCCCTTCGGCCTGAATCTCTTCCGTGAGATAGGTACCGACATAGGCAGCCAGGTCTTCTGGAGGATCTGTAGAATTGTAGATAAACGGCAGTGACCCGAAATTAATCGTCACCCTATGGGTAATAAATACCTGTAAATTATTACCTACCGGGTAAGATTTGTCATTTCCTTCTTTTACCCTGTTCGCTTCCGATACAACCACCAGCCGAGTATGATCAGACACAAGAGGGCCAGCGATGCCGATGTGGCCGCGCAGGCTCCCGAGCCGAGCGAACACGAGGGAGCGGGGGCGACGGTCAGGCGGGTCGAATAGCGGGCAAAGGCGCCGCAGTCGTCTATGGCGGTCAGCGCAAGGTCGTAGTCTCCCGCCTGGCGGTAGACGTGGGAGACCTTCGCGCCGCGGGCGCCGTGACCGTCGCCGAAGTCCCAGACGTACTGTATAAGAGCCTTTCCATCGGGATCCCGCGAGGCCGACCCGTCGAAAACAACCGCCCTGCCCGGCCGGGCCTCGCCGGCGGGGATCTCGAACGAAACCATCGGGGCACGGTTGCCGCCGGCGCGCTCCCACTCGATCGTCAGTTTTTCTTCTTCACCGGCCGGCACCGGAAACTCGCCCGAGCGTACCGCCGGCAGCTCGACCCGCAGGTAGTAGACGTTGCGCCCGCCCGCCGCGCGACCCACGTCGGCCACCAGCAGCGTGCCGCCTGTTGCCGGAAAGCGATAGCCCTCGGGGACATCCGGCAAGAAGGCACGCAACATACCTCGTACCCGGCGCGGCAAGCCCGAGTGCACAACGTAGAGCAGCTTGCCCCCTCCAAAGCGGTTCAGTAAGTTCCCGGCCGAGGTGCCTTGGGCCGGCACTCCCGTTCCCGACACCCACAGGTTACCGGAAGGCAGCGATTGCCATCGGAAAGTCGGGTAGTAGACCAGATCTTCGAGCGCGTTGCCCCGGGCGCGCAGCAGGCGGTATCCCCAGTATCCATCCGAATCGTCCGGCGTGGCCGATCCCGTCGTCACCCGCAGGTAGTGAATACGCTTGGCGGCCCGGATTCCGGAGCCGGGCACGATCTCCCGGCCGGGCTCGATCACGGTCGTCTCGTCGTCGTGGATGTGGCCTGTGAAAACATAGTCTGCGTAGCGGGCAATCAGCCCAAGCAGGCGCACGGCCGAGTTGTGCGTCTGGGTCTCGTCCCGGCGCGCGTCTTTCGGATTGGAGTCCCATTCCGTGCCGTCGTAGTTCCACTCCTGGAATTTCCTGAGGCCCAATGGCTCTGAGGGAAAAGGCAGGTTGGCGTGGTAAGCCCGTCCCCATCTCTCGCCGCGTGCGCCCCGCGCGTCGTGGTGCAAGAAAAGAACGATCTTCTTGCCGGCTTTCGATGCCCTTTCCAGGTCACGCCGCAGCCAGGCAAGTTGTCCGTCGTCGAGTTGGCCGCCGTAGTTATCCACGGTGGCGGCGCCGAAATCCAGCCCCAGAAACTGTAGCCCCAGCACGAAGGCGTGGCGCCGCTCGGACGAACCGGAGTACGAGTTCACACCGACGAAATGAAAGCGGCCTGCGTCGAACGAATAGTCGAGCGGTCCGAGGAGACGGCGCCAGTAGTCGAGACCTTCCTGGGCCAGGTCCTCGAACAGCATTTTCTTCAAGTCACCGTACACACAGGCAAGCACCTGGAATACCTTGGCCGCCGTCACGTCCCCGTCGATAATAAACCTGGCGCAGCGCACGCTCTTGAGCGCCTCGGCCCACCAGCCGTCTTTCAGGGCCAGCTCGTATAGCGCCATGCCGTCATGGTTGCCGGGCACCATGAAGGTGGCGATCGGCTCCTTCCACCAGCGTGAAAGCGTGTACCGATACTCCTTACGGTAGTCGATGCCGAACAGCAGATCGCCGACGTTGATCACGAAGTCCGGATCGAGAAATGAGATCTCTTCCACCTGCTGTGCGAACATCGCCTCGGCGGCGTCATCGCAACAGCGCGGGTAGGAACCGTTGTTCAAATCTGCGCCCGAGAACTTGGTGGTCGGATCAAGAAGCTGGTTGTCGCCGATGACGACGATGCCGAATTCGTCCCCTGGCCCGGCCCTGCCAAGCATGCGAACCGCGAAGACCCTGACCGCCCGCAAGCCGGAGGGGCCTGCAACCTCAAGATGATAAACGTCGCGGGGAGCCTCGGCCGGGGCCAGTACGGTCAGCACAACTCTGTCGCCCGAGTCCCGCCGGACGCCGGCGACGGTCAGCGGGAAGCGCATGCCCAGCGGGGGGCCGACCATGTCTCCGTAAGGGTTGCGGGCGCGCGTGCTCAGGGCCACGAGCCAGTCGGCCGGCTGCCGGCCGGCGGGTCGCCCCCGTGCGCCGGGACTGTCCAGCAGCGTCACCTCGAACGATTCACCCCAGTTCACCAGGGCCGGGGCGGAGGACGAGGGAGACACGATGGCACAAAGCGGCGTGCGGGGCGGCTCGGATTGCGGCTCGAGCGGCCGCGCGGCATAACCGGGATCGGCCGGGCGCGGGCTGCCGGCTCGGCACGGAGGACCGCAGGCGATCAGGGCGCACACCAGCATGAACGCTTGTGTTCTCAAGGCTGCCGTCCTCCCTTTTCGGAAAGGTCGGCATCCAGGAGAGTTACGGGATCGAAAGTGACGCCTTCCAACTTGGTGCTCAGGTGCAAATGCGGGCCGGTCACGCGGCCGCTCTTGCCCACCTGGCCAACGAGTTGACCCTTTTCAACCACCTGGCCTTTCTTGACATCGAAAACCGACAGGTGAAAGTAGAGCGAAAACAGCCTCAAACCATGGTCGATTACCACGGTGCCGCCGCTATAGTACCTGTCGGCCACCATGACCACCCTGCCCGCGCCGATGGCCCGCACCGGCTGGCCGACCTTGCCGTCGATGTCCAGCCCCCAGTGCCGGCCGCGCAGCTTGCCGTTGAAAACCCGTCGCAACCCGAAGGCCGAGCAGATCCTGTCCTTGCGCGGCCAGACGAAAGAGCCGCGCCAATTGCGCGGCGTCGGCGCCTGCTTCCACAGCCGTTTCATGGCCCGGCGCTCTGTGCCTATCCGGCCGGCGACCTCGGGCGGCGGCTTTACAAAGCGCGGGGCCACCCTGAGTTCTTGTTTTTCAAACTTTCCCGCTCCGATTCCCACCGCCTGCCCGCGGATCACGGGATCTTCGCCCGGATGGGTAACCCGGACAAGCAGGGAGACCTCTCCCGGTTTGCGGTTCAGAGGCACTGCCGCCAAAGTCCGGACCCGACCGGCAAGATCGACGTAGAAGCGCAACTTGCGCTCGTCGAATGTACCTTCGACGCGATCTCCGGGGCACACCCCGGCCACCTCGATCAACACCAGCTGCCCTTGCCGTGGCCGGGGCGGAGTAACGCTTATGTCGAGCACGAAGGGCGCCGGAGCCGCCAGAAGCGCTACTAGCGTCAAGATTCGTCCCATCGGCCGTTGCCCGCCTTTCCCACGAAGAATTTAATGATAGCAGCCATGGTCCAATCGTCCTATTGCTTTTTTTACGCCGATCCGGTCATAATTGACACGATGAGAATGCAGGAACCAGATGCGGAACCCAACTTCGGGTCCGAGGGAGGAATACTCATGGCCAGGATGAAAACCAGCCACTTTCAGTTTGTCTTGACACTAGTGCTTTCGGCCTTGCTCGGCGCTGCGGGTTGCGGCGGTTCGTCGAACAACGGCGACGGCGACGCCGGCGGGCTCGATGGTTGCCAGGGCAGCGGGCAGCGCCTGCTGAGCATCATCGGCAGCCCGAACCGCACGCTCTACCCGGGAGACCATGAAGAATTACAGGTCGTCCTTTTGGAAAAGTGCGTCGGGGCCGTTGCCGGTGAAACCGTCGACTTCGAGATCCAGCAAAATCCCGGGGACGCCAGCCTCTCGAACGCCTCGATGGTCACCAGCGCCAACGGCCTGGCCACGGTGACTCTGACGGCGCCGAGCCAGCAGCCCCCGCAGGCTGTCGAGTTCGGGGTGCATGCCTCGAGCCAGCAGGATCCCGACGGGGTGTACTTCACCATCAAGCTCAAGCCGGTGCGGCGACAACTGAGCCCGGTCGGGCCCATTCAACTCGATTGCTACGTCAATGAAACTCTCGATCTGACCGTCAAGCTCACCAACCTCGACACCAGCACTCCGGTCAGGGGAGTGGATATCGGCTTTTCGATCTTCAACCCGCCGGTCGGCGGTGACGCCTCGGTAGCCAGTCCGCAGGTAGCCACCAGCCTCTCGGGACTGGCCAGCACCATCTTCCAGGCCGGCACGATGGCCACCTCCTACCAGGTGGTCGCAGAGGGCGTAAACGAGATCGTCGAGAAAGTAACCTTCACCATCACCGTCAAGCAACGCATGGGTTGCACGACAAGCGACGATTGCCCGGCGGGCTTCACCTGTGTCAACGGCGAGTGTCACCAGTCCGGCGGCCAGGAGTGTGACACCGATGACGATTGCCCTGAAGGCTACGAGTGCCAGGACAATCTCTGCCATCCCCAGGGCGTCCTGCCCGATACCTGCGACACCTCCGATGACTGTCCCGACGGATACTACTGCGAGGGACACGAGTGCTACCCCTGCCCCGAGGTATCGAACAGGCCGGAGTGCACGGGAGGCGACGAGTGCCAGGACGACGAGGATTGCCCCCCGGGCTTCAAGTGCGTGAACGGCGTCTGCCAGCCGGACAACCCGGTGGACGTGGTCATTCCCGAGTTGGGCGGCACCTGGTACACCCAGCACTACTTCGATATGTCGGCCTCCCTGGGCGGGACCAGCGTCTCCGGCATCATCGACAAGCTCAACCAGATCATCAACTATTGTGACATCACCGGGATCGGCTTCATCGACGACCTGCTGTGCGATGTCATCCACGAGTACGTCCCCGACTGGGTGGGCTCGCTGATCGCGGTCTTCGACAACTTGATCAACATGCTCAAGGAACTGCGGGCCGAGGGCACCATGGAGCTCGTGCACCTCAATCCGCGCGAGCTGGTCTCGGGCACCGAGGTCTGGGACAGCATCTTGATCCGCTTCCTGAACGCCTGCTGCGAGTGCGGCCCCAACGGCGATCCCGGAAACTGCTGCAACCCGTTCGACCAACCCGACTTCCCCGACTGCGCCATGATCGACATCACCCGCGAGGACCTGCATGACTACGGGGACGTCGGCATCGAGGTGCTTCCGTTCACCGGCAAGGTGCAGGTCGACGACAGCGGTGCCGTCACCAAGTACACTTTGTTGATCGATCCGCGCCAGGTAAAAATGGAGTACTCGAAGTTCGTGAGTTTCCTGGTCGACCTGCTGATCCAGATCTTCACCGGCTACGACAGCCTCGACGACGCCCTGCAGGATATCATCGACTGCGAAGCCATCGGATCCTCGGTGGAGGATTTCTGTGAGAGCATCGGTTTCATCCCCAGTTGCGGCAGCATCGGCCAGAGCGCCGAGCAGGCCTGCGACAGCTTCAAACCGAATGCGGCCGGCCTGCTCAAGGGACTGCTCGATCAGATCGGCGTCGGCTGGAAGCTTCTGAACTTCACCGGCTACGCCACCATCACCACGGAAGACGATCCGCCCTACGGCACCAACCTGGGCTTTTCGAACTTCGAGACCAGCAAGGACGGCAAGTGGCAGGGTGACGTCAAGATCATTCTCGACGCCGACATGGAAGGCGCCTGGTACGGCGAGCGCTAAACCGCCCGAGACAATTTGGGTTTGACACGCGGCAAGGATGCCTCTTAGTATGCCCAGGATAAAAGGTCCATTTCTATAAAACCAAGTAGCTGAAGGAGGAAGAAGATGAAGAAGTTTCTCACGTTTCTGGCAATTGGCACGACGCTTTCATTGATGGGTGCGGCGCTGATCCATTGTGGCGGCGGTAACGACGGCGGCTGTACGTCGAACACCGACTGCAAGACCGACGAGTACTGTGACTTGACATCCAAGACCTGCCAGCCGAACACGACTTGCAACCACTTGGAAAATTGCGCCGGCAAGTGTTGCGGAGACGACGGTTGTCCCTCCCCGCAACCATGCGCTGATAACTGCGCGGCCAGTGGCAAGCAATGCGACACCGACAGTTGCACGTGCGTGGACTGCCAACCGGATTGTGTTGACAGAGATTGCGGCGACGACGGCTGCGGCGGATCCTGCGGCACCTGTACCGCCCCGGAAGTATGCAACACCACTACCGGCAAGTGCGAACCATGCACACCCGACTGCGTCAATAAGGTATGCGGCGACGACGGCTGCGGCGGCTCGTGCGGCACCTGCCCCGCGGGTCAGCATTGCGAAGGCGGTACCTGCGTGGCGGACACATTGGGCAACCCGGGCGATCCATGCACATTCGGAGATGTCAACGTGGACGCGGGCGCCTGCAATACAGGGGGCACCTGCCTGGGCATCGCGGCAGACGGTCAAAGCGGCACCTGCACCGTCGCCGGCGACTGCACATCCCTGGGAGATGAGCTCAATCCGGACTGCGTCAACGGCAACTGCGGCGCCTCTTTCTGCGCCGAGGAGTGCCCCGGCGGCGACGTAAACCAGTGCTCCGCAGGCTTCGTCGGCCAGGTCATCAGCGGCACCTGCTACTGCGTTCCATCGGACCAGCCGATCGGTAACGGCGACCCGGGCGATCCCTGTATATTCGGGGATGTCAACTCGGACACGGACAACTGCAAGGCAGGGCTCACCTGCCTGGGCATCGAGGCAGACGGTCAAAGCGGCACCTGCACCACCGACGCTGACTGCTCGTCACTGGGAGACAGCTACAACCCGGACTGCGCAAGCGGCAACTGCGGCGCCTCGTTCTGCGCCGAACCGTGCCCCGGAGGCGACGCAGACCAGTGTCCGGCGGGCACCAACGGCCAGGACATCAACGGAACCTGCTTCTGCCTTCCGAAGCCCGCCGATGAATGCACAGATCCTGTCAACAACACAGGCTGCGAGGCCGGCGAGAAGTGCATCGTCTACCAGGGCGCCCTGGTATGCACCCCCGAGGGCCCGGCCGAGTACCTACAGCCATGCGACCCCAACAATAACAATGCCTGCAAGGCCGGCATGGGGTGCTATGGCAGTGGCGAGGACTTCTTCTGCTGGGAGTTCTGCAACGGCACGAACGGAACCGGCTGTACGGGCTCTTGCGACTCCTGCTACCCGGACCAGGATCTCCCCGCCTGGGGCGTATGCTATCCGCTCGACTGCTGCGACATGACCGCCGACGACACCGTCCAGTGCGGCACAAACTACGCCGGTAATCCGACCTTCTGTTCGATGAGCAACCCCCCGGACGACTGCACGACGGGCTGCTGGGAGCATGGCGGCGGGGCCGAGGACAGCACCTGCACCTGGGACGACTGCGGGCCCAACCTGTTCTGCACCTTCTACCTGACAGCCATGGGCGATGCCGACAGCGGCACCTGTGTGCCGCGCTGCGACACGGCCGGCTCCGACTGCACAAGCCCGGACACCTGCGGCCACATAGACGCCATCACGGGCTGCGACGGCTCCTGGGGCATCTGCGGCCAGTAAGCAATCCTGCACCAGAACAACCAGGCCCCGCACCCATCAGGGTGCGGGGGGTTTTTTGACCCGCGTGGCGCTTGACTCCCAGCACGGTAAATACCAGAATAGAATTCAGGAAAAAGAGGATGAAGAGATTCTTCACTTTTTTGTTGGCCTGCGCGGCGCTGATGAACTGCGGCGGCGGTGATAGCGGCAACTGTATTTCGAACGCCGACTGCAGGCCGGGCGAATTCTGCAATCGTCACTCCAAAAAATGCGAGCCAATCACTAGCTGCAACCAGGTAAAAGAGTGCGCCGGTCTGTGCTGCGGCGATCCCTGCGGCATCGGGGCCGAGTGCCCGGACAGATGCGCGACCAGCGGCCGGATCTGTAACACCACGAGCTGCATCTGCGAGGCCTGCCAACCGGACTGTTCCTACAATGACTGCGGCGGCGACGGCTGCGGCGGCTCATGCGGAAGTTGCAGCGGCACGGACACCTGCGACGCCGCCACCGGCAAGTGCGGGCCCTGTCAGCCGGATTGTGCCAACAAGGAATGCGGCGATGACGGCTGCGGCGGCTTCTGCGACAACTGCTATGCGGACCAGCACTGCGAAAACGACACATGTGTGGCCGGCGCCAGCGAGCCCGGCGACCCGTGCCCCAACGGCGACGGCGACTGCCCGGCCGACTGGCCCACCTGCCTCACAGGCGGCGGTCAGACCTATTGCTCGAAGGCCTGCACCACCGACGCCGACTGCGTCTATCCCAACTGCTGCCTTGACATCTCGGGCGGCAAGTTCTGCTTCGACTCCAGCAATTGTATAAGGGATCCCGGGCCGGGAGAACCCTGCCCGTTCGGCACCGTCAACACCGACACGTACAACTGCTCAGGGGGGTTGAGCTGCCTTGGCATCGCGGCCGATGGGCAGAACGGCACCTGTATCACCGACGCCGACTGCTCGTCTTTGGGGGAAGCCCTCAACCCGGACTGCGCCGGCGGCTACTGCGGCGCCTCGTTCTGCGCCGAGGAGTGCCCCGCCGGCGAACCGGGCTATTGCCCCGGCGGCACATCCGGCCAGGAGATCAGCGGCACTTGCTTTTGCATCCCCAACATCGGGACAGCCTGCAGCGACCCGATCAACAATGTCGGCTGCGAGGCCGGCGAAAAGTGCGTCCCCTACCAGGGCAGTGAGCTTGCCTGCGTGGAAGAAGGAACCCAGGACCTGGACAAAATCTGCGGCCCGGGCGCCTGTGGCGGCCAGGACTGCTGGTGCAAGGCCGGCCAGTTGTGCCTGGGCGCAGGCCCCGAAAGCTGTTACCAGATTTGCAACGCCGACAACAACACCGGTTGCCCCGGCGCGGCGGACGACTACTACTGTACCGGCATCACCGGCGTCGATCACTACGGCGCCTGCATCGCAACTTCTGTATGCACCTTGGAAAGCGGCGGCTCGGAGTGTGACACCTCCTTGGCTTGCATCATCAATGATGCTAACTGCACTGAATTCCGCTGCTTCATAACCAACGGCAAAACAGCCAGCCAGCCCTGCCAGTACTCGAATGACTGCGTGAACGGCACCCTGTGTCTGGGCCAGCCTGGTACCTGTATCGAGGTTTGCAACGATGGACATGCCTGCACGGCGCCGGACATCTGCCAACCTGTCGACGGCTGCTCCAGCGGAACAGGACAGGCCGGAGCCTGGGGCGTTTGCGGACAATAGGCATTCCAGATAGTCGGATGCAGAAGGAAAAAGATGATGAAAAAGTTACTTGTTTTCCTGGCGGCCTGCGCGGCACTGATGGACTGCGGCGAAGGTGATAACGGTGGCTGTAGATTGAACACCGACTGCATGACTGCAGAGTACTGCAATCATCACACTGGGGAATGCGTTCTAATCAAGCAATGCAATCAGGTGTACGAGTGCGTCAATCTATGCTGCAGTGATCCTTGCAGCACCGGGTCCAACTGCCCGGATAACTGCGGCGCCGGCCAGGCCTGTAACTATTCCACCTGCCAGTGCGAGGCCTGCTAGCTGCTGCCTCAACATCGCGGGCGTCAAGAACAGCAACCTCGGTAGGCCGCGCCCCTACAGGGCGCAAAACAAATTCAGCATCTCTTCCTGGGGCTAAAGCCCCCAGGCTATGTTCCCTCGCCCCTTCGGGGCGATGCTATGCTCACGTCGCAACCCGCATTACTGATGACACCCGAGACATCCAGCAGCCCAAATGACAAACCCCCAAAAAACCAGGGAACCGGCAGGTCATTTGAGAACTCTGTACTCTCAAGCGAGGTGTTTGACTCTTTGCATGGCAAATATCAACATAATAGTAAGATTGGCACCGAGGGGGCATTCCAAAAAAATCCGCACCGGAAGGTGCGGGTTCCTGGAGTGTCTGCGGCCAGTAGTCGTACCTCTGACTACCTTTTAAACCCGTGCCTTCCGGTGCGGATTTTTTTGCCGGATTTATTTTTTTGGTTTGACAGATGCAGTGACAAAACCCTAGTATGACGAAGATCAGGGCATTGGTTATCAGAGAATCAGGAGTCCATTTCCATAACCCAGTAGTAGAAGGAGGAAGAAGATGAGGAAGTTTATCACGTTATTGGTAGCCGGATCGATGCTCACCTTGACGGGCGCGGCGCTGATCCATTGTGGCGGCGGCGGCGATAGCGGCGGCTGTACATCGAACGCCGACTGCGAGTCCGACGAATACTGCGACTTGACCACCAAGAAATGCAAGCCGAACACGACCTGCAACCATGCGGAAAAATGCACCGGAAAGTGCTGCGGAGACGACGGCTGTCCCGCCCCGCAACCATGCGCTGATAACTGCGCGGCCAGTGGCAAAACCTGCGACACCGACAGTTGCACGTGCGTGGACTGCCAGCCGAATTGTGTTGACAAAGATTGCGGTGACGACGGCTGCGGCGGCTCCTGCGGCACCTGTACCGCTCCGAAAGTCTGCGACGACGACGGAAAGTGCGTGGACTGCACACCCAATTGCACCGACAAGGTATGCGGTGACGACGGCTGCGAAGGCTCATGCGGCACCTGCCCCGCAGACAAGCACTGCGAAGACGGCGCCTGCGTGGCGGGCACATCCGGCAATCCGGGCGATCCCTGCACATTCGGAGATGTCAACGTGGACGCGGGCGACTGCAATACAGGGGGCACCTGCCTGGGCATCGAGGCAGACGGTCAAAGCGGCACCTGCACCATCGCCAGCGACTGCACAAACCTGGGAGATGAGCTCAATCCGGACTGCGTCAACGGCAACTGCGGCGCCTCTTTCTGCGCCGAGGAGTGCCCGGGCGGCGACGTAAACCAGTGCCCCGCAGGCTTCGTCGGCCAGGTCATCAGCGGCACCTGCTTCTGTGTTCCATCGTCCGATCCGATCGGTCCAGGCGAAAAGGGCGATCCCTGCATATTCGGAGATGTCAACTCGGACACGGAAAACTGCAAGGAAGAGTTCGCCTGCCTGGGTTTGGCGGCCGACGGAACGAGCGGCACCTGCACCGTCGACGCCGACT
>CAZXHT010000020.1:0-76087 GCA_964640665.1 uncultured Myxococcales bacterium | reverse complement strand
GACCCGTGGCACCCGGGACACGGGAAGCATGGTATTCAATGAAGCATCCTATACTACTAATCTCGAAAATCTTCGCGTCCCGCAAAGATTTTCAGTAGTACTGCGCGGATTGTTTTTGTTGCGGTGGAGCCGCGCTGTGAAAGGAGGGAACAATGTCCGTCTCTACTCTCGCGCTGCTGGCTTGCCTTGCTACCTCGGCCCCGTCCGTCGCTCAGGCTTTGCCCGCGGGCGCAACGATCGTGGCCCGCCAGGGGAAAAAGGTGCTTGTCAACTTCGACGAGGAAGAACTTGTCAAGGTGGTCAAGCGCATCAGCAAGATCACCGGTCGCAACTTCATCGTCGACCGCGGCGCAACCCACCGCCGGCTGACAATCATCTCGTCCACTCCGGTCAGTTCAGAAGACGCCTACAACGCATTTCTCGACGCCCTGCAGGGCGCGGAACTGGAAGTCGTCGAGAGGGGCAACTTCTACCACATCCGAAAGAAGGACACGCATTCCGATCGGGCCGAGAGTTCGACGGGCTGCCCGCCGGTGGAAGGAATCGAGAAAACGGGCGAGCACAGCTTTCGCATTCCGAAAAAAACCGGCGAACTGTTCGACCGGCCCCGCTGCGCCCTGGTGCAGGTGCGCGTTGTCCCCTATTTCAAAGATGGAAAACCCGACGGGTTCAAGATCTTCGCGATCAAGAAGGATTCGTTGTGGGCCAAGCTCGGTTTTCACAACGGGGATATCATCCAAAGCGTGAACGGGATGAAAATTACATCGCCCGACAAGGCCCTCGGTGCTTACCAGACTTTCAAGAGTGCCGACAAAATCGAGGTGGCAATACTGCGCCGGGGAGAGCCGATCAAGTTCACCTACATTTTAAAATGAGCGGTTCCCTCCCGGAAAAAGCTTTCCATGTAACCCTCTTGACATTCTCATCACCCGCTGCTAGGGATACTGCCGGTTCGGCGCAGGTTTGTTGCATGCCGATGTAGCTCAGCGGTAGAGCAGCTGATTCGTAATCAGCAGGTCATCGGTTCAAATCCGATCGTCGGCTTTGAAATGTTTTGAACACGGCCCCATCGTCTAGCGGTTAGGACACCGGCCTCTCAAGCCGGGAACAGGGGTTCAAGTCCCCTTGGGGTCATCGGACGGCCCGCCCCCGGATACTATCCGGGGGCGGGCCGCTACCGTAAGGATAACCCAATCATCTACGAGAAAAAGAAATATTCCATTCGAGACCTGGTCGCCATCATGACCCGCCTGCGCGCGCCCGACGGCTGTCCCTGGGACCGCGAACAGGATCTCGACAGCCTGCGCTCATTCCTGATCGAGGAATCATACGAGGTTCTCGACGCCATCGAGCGGCGTGACCCGAAGTCCCTGCAAGAAGAACTCGGCGACGTGCTCTTCCAGATCGTTTTCCAGTGCCAGGTCGCCGCGGAAAAGGGCTGGTTCGATATCGACGACGTCATCGACGGCATCGGGCGCAAGATCACAAGGCGCCACCCGCACGTATTCGGCTCCGAGAAGGCCGACACACCCGCCGAGGTGGTCGCCACCTGGGAGCGGGTGAAAAAAGAAGAGAAGAGCCGCGCCAACAAGTCACAACCCAGCGCCCTCGACGGCCTGCCGCGCTCTCTACCCGCGCTGTTGGCCGCCCAACGGCTGTCTGAGCGCGCCGCCCGGGTGGGCTTCGACTGGCGGGACGCATCCGAGGTCATTCCCAAGGTGGCAGAGGAACTCGAAGAGCTGCGCCTGGCACTCGGCAGCGGCGAGCGGCCCGAGATCGAATGGGAACTCGGCGATCTGCTATTCGCGCTGACCAACCTGTGCCGCCACCTTGATCTTGGCGCCGAAGATCTTTTGCGCGCTTGCAACGTGCGCTTCGATGCGCGCTTTCGACTGGTTGAAAAACTCGGGCGCGAGCGCGGCATCGATCTGGCCGCGGCCGACATCGAAACGATCGAGTCTCTCTGGCGCGAGGCGAAAAAGGCGCTCGCGGATCCGTGACGCCACCCGCCGGACTCGATCAACAACAACATCTTGTGGCCTCCCGCTGCAGACAACACAGGTTTCACGCGAGCGGATTTTTTTCCCACAGCCTGTGTGAAAAACCTGTTGGCAGCCTTGTGGAAAAGGCTCTCGTTCCTTGTAAACAGAACGTCTTTGCTCGTTTTGCACAATAATTGTTCGCCGGGCATGTGAATTGATATCAAGACTTTATATTGATTTTAACCACAATCGGGGGGCAGCGGCAGGCCCGACCGCTCGTGGTGTGGGAAACTTGCGCTGGCGGCCCGCGAATCCGCTTGTTGCAAAGGCCCGGCGAGCGGCCCGTCGTGATTTCCTTGCCGCTCAACACCGTGCGGCACGGTGAGTTCTTACGCCGGCCTGCTGTCAGGCCAGGGGGCAAGATTTGATTGACAATGGGCCGCGAGTTATGTAGTTAGTCTGTTCTCATGAACCGGCCACCTGTTTGGCCGGAGCGTGGTTTACGATTCATGCGGCAGGAGGATACCCGTGGCTAACCATCGATCGGCAAAGAAACGCTTTCGCCAGGATCTCAAAAAGCGCGTCCGCAATTCGGCTCGGCGCTCGAACGTGCGCACGGCGGAGAAGAAATTCACGAAGGCAGTCGGCGAAAAAGACGCCGCCGCCATCGACCAGCAGCTTTCGAAAGCGGTCTCGCAGATCATGCAGGCGCGCACCAAGGGTGTGCTGCACAAAAGTACCGCCTCCCGCAAGGTCTCCCGCCTGAGCAAGGCCGCCCAGCGCGCCAAGTCGGCCTGACAGCGGGCCGTAGGCCCGCCGTAGGCCCGCCGTAGGCCCGCCGCAGGCCCGCCGCCTTCATCGTCCGCACAAGGTCATCACCAGTTTCTCAAGCAGCAGTTCGCCGCTCGGTCCCCCGCTCTTCAAGGCGCGGTCGGTCGCGGCCAGCGCTTGCAGGTGGGAGGCCAGCGCCCGGGGCGCAAGACGCCTGCTTTGCATCAGGCACTTCTTGACCACGAAGGGATGCAGCCCCAGTCGCTTGCGGATGGCATCGACGCCGTCTCCGCGACTATCAAGCGCTGCCACCCGGGCCAGCGATCGAAAGTGACGCGCCAGGTGCGAGACGACAGCCAACGGGCTCTCACCGTCGCGAATCATGCCCGCAAGCACGCGCAGCGCTCGATCCAGGGCGCCTTCCCCGGCGGCGTCGGTCAGGGCAAACACGGATTGGCTGCGAGTGTCGGCGACGACCTCGGCCACGTGGCTCTCCTCCACCCGGCCGCCCGTCCCCAGGTAGAGCGACAGCTTCTCGACCGCCTGGATCATGGCGCCCATGTCCTCGCCGACCGCCTCACACAGGGCGTATAGCCCGTCGCGGGTTGCGGAAAGCTCCTGCTCGCCGAGCAAGCGCTCGGCCAGACGCGGCAGGTCCTTGGCGCGTGGGCGCGGGCAGTCCAGCGAAACTCCCCCGCCCTTCTCCACGGCCTTTGCATATTTCTTGGCCGCGTTGGTCAGCCGCGCCAACTTGGGATTGCGGCTGCCGGCCCCGGCCCCGCGCACAACCAGCACTAAAGTCGCTGTCGCCACCGGCTTTGCCAGATAGACGCAGAGCTTCTTTTGCTCGTCGGGACGCAGCAGGTGCGCGTTCTTCAATACGACCAGGCGCCTTCCGCCGAACAACGACGCCGTCCTGGCCGCGACCTCGACCTCCTCGGCCGAGGCCGAGCCGCCGTCCAGGCGGGAGAGAGCGAATTCCGCAGAGCCGGCGCCCGAGCCGGCCCCGGAAAGCACGGCCGCGGTAATCAATTCGAGCGCCCGGTCGATCAGCGCGCCTTCCTCGCCCGAGACGAGGTAGGCCGGCACCGGATCTGATTTTCCCAGGCTTTTCTGCAGTTGAGTAATGTTCATCTCTTCATCCGAAAACTTAAAATGTCCGGGTCAGGCTATCGATTCCATCGTGGGCCAGGCGCAGCAACAGACGCCGCAAGGCAAGATCGCGATTGGCGATCGTGCCGCGCAGATCGGGCGCCGAGAGATAGCCTTCCCTGCCGTCCAATACCTGCATGAAGGCGCCCGCTCTTCCGTCATCTAGTTTGAGTTCGAGCCGAACCTGCACCTCCTGCTCCCTGGTGTGAAAAGCGCCGCCGTATGTGGCCACGCTCCGGGGTACGGACTTGACACTCAGCAAGCGCGCAAGCAGGCGGGGCGCCGCCGAAGATCCAGAAAGCCGCAGCCCGACCCGCACGGCCTCGTCCCTGAGGCTTTTTGTGATGTGCGCCCCGAGTGCGGCTTCGCTGGTCAGGTTTACAACCTGCGGGATCGAGAGATCGCGGGAACCGTCCGGCAGGCGTGCCTCACCGGCCGTGAAGTGATAGCCGCAACCGGCCAGCAGCCAGGCCCAGCACGAGATAACCGTCAGCCAACGACTATGTTGACCAACCGGCCGGGCACGACTATGACGCGGCGGATTGATTTTCCCTCGATCCACTTTTGCACCTTCCCGGCGCTCTTGGCCGCCTGTTCCATTTCCTCGCGCGAGGCCTCCTTGGCGATCTGCAAAGTGTCTCGAACCTTGCCGTTGACCTGCACGGCGATGGTAACTGTGTCCTCCAAGGTGGCCGCCGGATCGAACTCGGGCCACGGCTGCGCGCAGGCGCGGCCGGGCAGTCCCATGGCCTCCCAGATCTCTTCTGCAAAATGGGGTGCGAAGGGCGCAAGCAGTCGGGCCAAGGTGCGCAGAGTCATGCCCAGCAGGCGCAGGATCTCGCCATGGCGCGCGTCATCCAGCACCCGGGTCGCGTTGAGCAACTCCATCATGGCCGCGATGGCCGTGTTGAACTGGAACTGCTTCTCGATGTCCCGCGTCACCCTGGCGATGGTCCGATGCACCAGGCGGTGAAAGGCAATCTCGTCCGGGGCCAGGCCGCTCTCGTCAACCTGGTCTCCCAGATCACGCACCTGGTCGAAGCGTTCGCGGTGCTTGACATAGAATGTCCACACCCTTCTCAAAAAATTGTAACAGCCCGCAACGCCCGAATCGCTCCACTCGATGTCTCTTTCGGGCGGAGCGGCGAAGAGCGAGAAAAGTCGGGCCGTGTCGGCGCCGTAGTCTGCGCACATGGCCTCGGGATCCACACCGTTGAGCTTGGTCTTTGACATCTTCTCGAGACGCACCTTGACCTGCCGGCCGCACTCGCTACAGTGCGGTTCCGCGGAGGTTGGGTCGTCCACCCCGTCCCGGGCACGGTAGCCGTGCTCGTCGCACCAGAAGCTCTCGCGGACAACCATGCCCTGGGTCAGCAGCCTGTCGACCGGCTCGTCGACGGCGACGAGATCCAGTTCGCGCATCACCCGTGTCCAGAACCTGAAGTACAGAAGGTGCATCACGGCGTGCTCGGGACCGCCGACGTAGATGTCCACCGGCAGCCAGCGATCGGCCGAGGAGCGCTTGAAGGGCGCCTGGTCATCGTGCGGATCCATGTAGCGCGCGAAGTACCAGGACGAATCGATGAACGTGTCCATGGTGTCCGTCTCGCGCCGGGCAGGGCCGCCGCAACGAGGGCAACTGGTCTCGACGAACCCGGGCACCTTGGCCAGCGGCGCCTCGCCCGTGCCGGTCAGCGGCGCCTCGGGAGGAAGTTCGACCGGCAGTTGCTCGTAGGGCACCGGCACTATGCCGCAGGCCCGGCAGTGAACCATGGGAATCGGCGTGCCCCAGTAGCGCTGGCGGGAGATGCCCCAGTCGCGCAGGTGGTAGCCGACGGTGGCGCCCCCGCCCTGCCCCTGGCGCTCGACCAGGGCGGCGATGTCGCGGCGCGCCTCGGCCGAAGTCTTACCGTCGTGCGGCCCCGAGTCGCACAGCACACCGTCGGCCGTGAAAGCCTCGCTCATACTGCCCGCATCCAGGCGCTCGCCCTGCTCGGGTTGGATCACCACCCGGATGGGAATATCGTAACGCTTGGCGAACTCGAAATCGCGCTGGTCGTGCGCCGGCACGCTCATGACCGCCCCGGAACCATACTCGGCCAGCACGAAGTTGGCGATCCAGATCGGTATCCGATCGCCGGTGAACGGGTTGATGGCGTAGGCGCCGGTCCAGACGCCCTCCTTTTCGGTGGCGGCGTCAGTGCGCACGGCCTTGTCGACACGGCGCATGCGCTCGATGAAAGCCGCGACCTGGTCGCGCTGCCCGTCAGTAGTCAAGTCGCCCACGGCCGGGTGCTCGGGCGCCAACACCATGTAGGTGGCCCCGTAGACAGTGTCGGCGCGGGTGGTGAAGACCTTGATCGGCTCGAGGTCGCCGCCCACTAACGGAAAGAGCAGGTTGCAGCCTTCGGAGCGTCCGATCCAGTTGCGCTGCATGCTGGTGATTCGTTCGGGCCAGTTTTCGAGTTTGTCGAGTCCCGCCAGAAGCTCCTCTGCGTAAGCGGTGGTTCGGAACGCCCAGTCGGGGATACGGCGCTGCACAACCGGCGACGAGCAGCGCTCGCACTTGCCGTCCAGCACCTGCTCGTTGGCCAGCACGGTGTTGCAGCCGATGCACCAGTTGGCCAGCGACTCGCGGCGATAGGCAAGATCGCGCTCGTACATCTTGAGGAAGAACCACTGGTTCCAGCGGTAATATTCGGGGTCGCAGGTTGCTATCTCGCGCTCCCAGTCGAGCGACAGGCCCAGACTCTTCATCTGCCGGCGCACCGAGTCGATGTTTTCGCGTGTTCTTTTAGCCGGCGGAACGCCGTCGCGAATGGCGGCATTCTCGGCCGGCAGGCCTAGGGCGTCGAAGCCCATGGGGTGGAAAACATCGAAGCCCCGCATTCGATAGTAGCGCGCCAGCACGTCGCCGATGACGTAGACGCGCACGTGGCCCATGTGCAGGTTGCCGGAAGGGTACGGAAACATCTCCAGGACGTAAAACTTCTTTCCGGCCCGGTCTCCTGCGGCCCGGAACAGGCCTTCTTCTTCCCAGGCCTTCTGCCATTTTGGTTCGATCAGTTTGGGGTGGTACTTGTCTTGCATCGTTGGCTCCACGAAATTGATCCTACACCTTGCGGGCCTGCTTAACACGCCCGCGAGCCGAGGGCAAGCAAGATAGTGACAGGAACCGGTTAAGACCTAAAACTACCCGTTCCCTGTTCTCTTTTTTCTGTCGGCTCAGGGCACTTCGTACGAGGCGGATGAATAACAGGCGTAGCCCTGGTAGTCGATGAAGCCGCCCTTGGGCACGATGAAGACAATGTTTCCCGTGGCGATGGGAGCGGGTGAACCGCTTATTGGCATGACCTGCTGCGCTCCGGCCGGCAGTTCGCCATAAGTCACAGGCGGGGTAAACCCGCTTTCTGAGTAGATCTGCCAGGCCGAGCCGCCTTCGGAGGAAACCACCAAGCTCTCTGCCGGGACGGCGGGATCCCAGTTCATCTGGCCCGAGCCGGCGTTATAGTCGATTGTCGGTAAACCGACCTGGCAGAAGGACACCTCCAGATTCAGATCGACAGGCGCCGCGGGACAGTCCAGGAATGTTCTCCCGGCTTCGAAGAAAAACATCGCCGTGCCGTCAGACTCGGTGGTGTAGGCACTGAGAGACAACATGCTCTCGAAGGCCGCCGTGATCTGGAAGCCGCCGTCCGCACCGGAAATGACGCCGTATTCGCACCCGCCCGCGCACAGCGTCTCGGCGACGTCGGGGTCGAGCAACTCGTCTTCTGCGAACACCTGCACTGTCTGGATCGGAGACCCGCCACGATAAACATTTCCCGACAGGCTGCATAGTTCGGGCTGGACCTCATGGGCGGGCACGAGTTCGAAGGTTCCGAGTTGCATGCAGCCGGTTGGGCAACTACCCGACTCGGTCGTCACATCCAACGGGTCGAAACGAAATGACTTTGAATCGCTCTCGAAGATTGTGAGTATGCTCAACGTCTCGCCCGTGGTTCCGTTGCCGTCGAGATCCTCGCCCGGCTTTTCCGAGCGCCGCATATCGACGCAGAAGCTGCCGTCCTCGCCGGTGATGATGGGCGGCGAATAGCCTGCGAAGTTTATCCCGCGCATGGTGCCGCCTGCGCCGGATACCGGCTTGCCGTCGGCGTCGACGACGATTCCGCTCATACAGGCGTTGTCTTCCTGGGGCCAGTCTACGTTCCAGTAGGAGAAATGGGTCACCTCGGCCACCGCCAGCAAATCGCCTGTGAAAGTTCCCATATGGATATCATCGATCCTCTCCTCGGGGACGAGCTGTCCGCTCGAGTCCTGGAGCCAGCCGCTGCCTTCCTGCACCCATTGGCCCGCGGTCTCGTCGAAGAAATACATCGGGACGCTGATGCGGTCATCGCCGGGCATGATGTCGACTACCACTCTCCAGCTATCGCGCGGGACTCTCATGCTGAGAGTCGCCTTGTGACCCGCCGGAAGCAAGGTTATCGGCTGGTCATTCTCGTCGCGCAAATCGAAGGCGGCGAAGACGGCCGAGACGAGCATCTTTCCCTGGCTGTCTTCGAAGGAGCCGGGAAACTTATCGGCATCCGTGAGTGGGTTGAAAACCTGGGCGTAACCGGAGGCGGCATCGACACCGCCGATCGAGACCGCGCCGCTGTCGTCCCGGCAACGCCGGTTCTCGCAGGTAAGCGAAGCCATTTCCATCAGGGTGACGTTCAGCGAAACGCTTGAGAGCGCGCCGACCGCGATAGTCTTGATGACGCTGGCGTAGCCTTCCTGGCGGAAGGTGACGACGGTGGTCAGGCCGACTTTCGCCGGCGCCTTGATGCTGTAGGCGCCTTCGTACGAAGCACTGGCCGTCGCGCTCTCGCCGTCATCGATGCGCCCGTTGGCGTTGACATCCAGCACGGCTTTCACACTCGCCTCGTCGGCCGGCTCGACTCCCGAGCCGTCGGAAGAAACCAAAAAGATCTTTCCCGTCAGCGTGATCGTATCGCCGGATGGCCCCTGCGAACCACCCGAGCAGCCGAAGGCGCCGGCGATCGTGGTCAAAAATACGGCTGCCGCAATTTCCCCCAAAACCTTTAACATCTCCTATCCTCCTTGTCGTGAATGCCCAAATCAAGGGCGCTAGAACTTGTCCGATGCGTTCTCAAGCAACGTTCCCGCCTTCAGCTCCTTGGCGCCGCGTAGCACGGCATTCCTGGTCAGGCGATACAGGATCTTGTTCCGCTTGTCCTTCAGCTTATTCTTCCTGCCGGTGTACCAGACCCGCACGCCGCTGTATGCGACCCCGGCATCCTTCTCCATCTCAACGACCTGTTTCTCCCGCTTTGAAAAAACAGATTCCTTGTTCCGGGGGTCGATCTCCTTGAAGGCATCCTTGAATTCGTCGTTCGTGTCACATCGCTTTCCGGCTGCAGACGGTTCCAACTGCTTGCGGAATGTAGTCTCGTCGGGGGTTCCCGCCCAGGCCTTCAAGTCGAGGACCTCGTCGTGGGCATTCAGGGTGTTGATGTTCATGGCGCGGCGCGCCCACTCCAGGCATTGCCTGGATCTGAAAACAAGCGGCTTTCTTCCCTTGCCGGTTTCCTTCCACTTCTTCCAATCACCGTAGTATTTCTCGATCAGGTCCAGGTTGATCCAGACCGGGTATCTTTCTCCCAGGCACACGTCGGAGAGCGGCTTGTCCTTGGCGTTCTTGCCTGTTGCATACTCATGGGCGACCTGCGTGCACTGCTTCAGGTACTCCTCGGCACTCGTCGCTTTCACCCGCTCGAGAAGACCCTTGAAGTACTTCTTGGTTTTCAGCTCATCCAGCACACCGGGATAGAGGTGTCGGGATTCGAACAGTTTCGAAATCAAGACCTGATAGTCCGATTCACTCACCTTTTCGGGCTTCGCCCTGTTCTTCATGATCCTCGGACAGGTGTCGCGAACCAGCCAATCCATGCAGTTCCTGCCGGTGTTCCTCTCTCCGGAGATCACCCGTTTCTTCGGAGGGATCTGCCTGTCGTAGATCGGATTCGAATCGCCCGCTCGGGCCTGCCCCGCGGGCCAACCGGTAAACGCCACAGAAAGCACAACGATTGCTGCCAGAAATGATCTCATGACATCTCCCCTTCGTTTGAGTAAACAATCTTTGATCTCACTTATGAACCTTGGTACCATCATGCCCCTAGAAATCTCGAAATGCAAACACGCTAAAGGAGGAGTTGATGAAAAGCACGCTTTGTACCCTGGGTATGGTTATTCTTGCTGCAACATGTTTGATCCTGGTTGGTTGCGAGAAAAAAACCGAAGAGGCTCAACAAGCGCCAGAGGTAAAAACCGAGAAAAAGGAGGCAAAGGCGAATGAAGCCAAGCCCGGGGAAAAAACACCCGTGGCTGCCAAGACAGTCGAACTGACGGATGATCTATGGATCGAGGTCAAGGTCCACGAGATGGTGGCCGCAGGGATTTTCTCGACACAAGAAGAGCAGAAGAAGATGGGGCCCGAAGGGATGTCGAAGGCTGTTGACGAGGTGTACAAGAAATACGGGGTGACCAAGTCGAGCCTCAACGACTACCTGGACAAGGTGACAAAAATGGATCCAAGTCGAGGGGCCAAGCTGACGATGACCGCGTTCAAGAAGGCCCAAGAACTCAAGAAGGCAAAGTAGAAAGCATATTACAGGCTTCACCGGGGAAATTTGGTGTTGAATCCTCTGTCTTTGAATTTTCGTCATCAATTCCTGGAAGCCTGAGATCCCATGAGCTCGATTCTTATCGGTTTCATCGTATACCTGGTCATCATCTTGTTCGCCGCATCGCTCACCTTTCGAATGAACAAGACCCAAGCTGATTTTCTCCTGGCAGGCAGGCGCCTGAACGTTTGGGTAGCTACCCTCTCGGAACGGGCCAGCGGTGAATCAGCCTGGTTGTTGTTGGGGCTACCCGCCGCCGCCATGACGATGGGCCTGGTGGAAAGCTGGACGGTCATGGGCATCATCGCCGGGATAGGCTTCTCATGGTGGGCGGTGGCCAATGGCTTACGCCGAGAGACGGAAAGATACCAGGCCTTGACCCTGCCCGAGTACTTCACTAAGCGTTTTGGCGACACTGGACAGCTGATTCGATTTACGGCGGCCTTGATCATCGTATTTTTCTACTCCTTTTATATCTCCGCCCAGTTCAACGGCTCCGGCAAGGTGCTCAATGTCACCTTCGGTATTTCCAATGGCACCGGCATCGCCATTGGCGCAGTTGTCATCATTCTATACACCATGATGGGAGGCTTCTTCGCAGTAGCCTGGACCGACGTCATCCAGGCCTTGATCATGTTCGGCACCTTGATCATCTTGCCCATCGTCGCGCTCGTTGAATTATCCGATCGGGGTCTGTCCTTGGAGGCGGGACTGAGAGCAAGTGAAGCCTTGGGTTCCTGGACCGGCGGCAAATCAGGCTGGGCCGCGGCGGCGGCAGTCATTGGTGGACTGAGCTGGGGCCTTGGTTATTCCGGGCAACCTCACATAGTGACTCGCTACATGTCCATCCAGAAACCTCACCAAATAGGAAAAGGTCTGATTATCGCCCTGGCTTGGGCGGTTCCAGCCTTCCTGGGCGCCTTGTTGATTGGACTGGTGGGCATGAGTCTCTACAAGTCCGGCAGTTTCAGCGACAGCGAACAACTCATGCCCTACATGGCCACCCAACTTCTTCCCGGATGGCTTGCCGGCATTTTCATTTCAGGAGCAGTCGCCGCCATGATGTCCACCGCGGATTCTCAATTGCTGGTCGGTACCTCGGTCATCGCCGAAGACATCTTCCATCGCGGCCTGGGCATCAAGCTGACCCAAAAACGCCTGGTGCTGATGAGCCGCCTTGTTACCCTGGGATTGGGGGCCGCTGGATTTCTCCTGGCCCTCTACAGTAACAAATTGATCTTCACCATGGTCAGTTACGCATGGAGCGGTCTGGGATCCTCCTTTGGACCAGCCATCCTGTTGACCTTGCACTGGAAGAAATGCACCGGACGGGGCGTTCTGGCGGGCATGATCACCGGTGCGAGCAGCACGATCATCTGGTCCAACATTGAAGTCCTGGAGAATGCCATTTCTGTTCGCGTGGTGTCTTTCGTCCTGGCGGGCGTAGCCATCATTCTGTTCAGCTTGCTGGATTCAAAAGGCAGGACCGGAGGTCCGGCGAAATCTCGATGAACTTGTTCGCAAGGGAACCCTCGTGTGTGATATTGTGAATTCGGGGAGTCGCTGGATATCCATCTATCCTGAATTGCAAATTCTTCGAAAAACAACTTTCCGTCCCTTTCCTCTCCCCTTTCTTCTCTCTTGATCTTGACGGACCAGCGGATATATTTAGGTGCCAAGGAGGAACGATGAGACTCGACAAAATGAAGGCGGCCCACGAGGTTCTGGCCCGGCTCGACTACCAGCCGGGGCGGGTCGAGCGGGGCTACAATAACCGTACCCTGTACGTCAACCTCTCCAGGATGAAGATCGCCGTCAAGCCGGTCAGCGCCTACATGAAGAAGATCTTCACCGGCGGCAAGGGCTTCGATCTTTACCTGATGTGGCACTCGCTGCCCAAGAAACCAATTGCCTGGGACAGCCCGCGCAACGAGATCTGCATCTCGGCAGGGCCGCTGGGAGGCACGCCGTCTTTTTCGGGCTCGGGCAAGAGCCTGGTCACCGGCATCTCGCCCACCACCGGTTCGGTGATGGACTCGAATGTCGGCGGCCACTTCGGACCTCTTCTGAAATTCGCGGGATTCGACGCGATCGAGATCCAGGGCAAGGCAAAAGAGGATGTCCTGGTGGTCATCGATGGCCCGAATAGCCGCGTTACCGTCGAGACCTGCCCGACCGAGGCCGTAAACAGCGCCGACCTGGCCGAACAGCTCCACCGCATGTACGCGGACGGCACAGAAGAACTGCAAGGCATCGGCGTGGTCTCAGCCGGGCAAGGAGCCGAACACACGCTGATCGGCTGTCTCAACTTCTCTTTCTGGGACTACAAGCGCGACATGGCCCGTATGAAACAGGCCGGCCGCGGAGGTCTGGGAACCGTCTTTCGCGACAAACACCTCAAGGCCCTGGTGGCCAAGTCGTTCGTCAACCGGCCGAGTTGGGTCATGCGCGCGGCCGCGCCCTGATTTTTGGAGGAACCGATGCCGGCTAATATTGCAGTTTCCTCAGATAAGGTCGACGAGATCATCGGCCGCTGGAAGAGAAGCCCCGAGTTTGTCATCGAAATGCTGCAAGATGTTCAACAGGAGTTTCGCCACTTGCCCCGCGCGGCACTGCGGCGAATCTCGGCGGCGATACGGGTAACCCCGGCCCGCCTGTACCACATCGCCACTTTCTACAAGGCCTTCTCGCTCGAGCCGCGCGGTGAGATCCCTGTCCAGGTCTGCACCGGCACCGCCTGCCACGTGCGCGGCTCGCAGCGTGTGCTGGACGCCTTCTCGCGCGAGCTGGACATCGAACCTGGGCGCACCACGCCCGATTTGCGCTTCAGCCTCGAGGGCGTGCGCTGCCTGGGATGCTGTTCGCTTGCGCCGGTGGTCAAGATGGGTGAAAAAGTCATGGGCGAAATCGACTCTTCGAAGGTGGCCCGTCTGCTTAGGCGCTATACAAAAGCGAGCCCCGCCAAGGAGGCCGGCGATGCCTAGAGTGACTCTCGGCAATCTGGACAGCCTGGCGGCTCGGGCAAGCAAGCAGTTCGACGAGTTCCGCTCGGTGCTGATGGTGTGCGCCGGCACCGGCTGCGTGTCTTCAGACTCTCTCGGCATCCGTGACGCTCTGGTGCGGGAAATCAAAAAGAAAAACCTGTCCGCCGAGGTCAAGGTTGTTGCCACCGGCTGCAACGGTTTTTGCGCCCACGGCCCGATCTGCGTGATGCAGCCCGAGGGCGTGTTCTACGAGAGGCTCAAGATCACGGACGTGCCCGAACTGGTCGAGCAACAGCTGATCAAGCGCCAACCGGTCGAACGCCTGTTGTACCGAACCGCAAAGGGCGAGCGTCCCATTCCGCTCGAAAAAGACATCCAATTCTTCGCCAAGCAGCAGGCCGTCGTGTTGCGCAACCGCGGACTGGTAGATCCCGAGGAAATCGGTGACGCTATTCGCCGCGGGGCCTACCAGGCCTTGAGAAAACTCCTGGCCTCGGAGACGGACGGTAAGGATATCATCGAGACAATCACCCGCTCCGGCCTGCGCGGCCGCGGCGGGGGCGGATATCCCACCGGTTTCAAGTGGCAAAGCTGCCTGGCGGCAAGCCGCGAACGGGGAGTACAACCCTATGTTGTTTGCAACGGGGACGAGGGCGACCCGGGAGCCTACATGGATCGTTCCATCGTCGAGGCCGATCCACACGCGCTGATCGAGGGCATGCTGATCGGAGCCCTGGCGCTCGGCGCCAGCGAGGGTTTCGTCTACATCCGCCGCGAATACCCGTTGGCCCTCGATCGCCTGAACAAGGCCATCGCCCAGGCGCGCGAATGGGGACTGCTCGGCGGCGACGTCATGGGCACCGGTATGAACTTCGACATCAGCATACACCAGGGCGCGGGTGCCTTCGTCTGCGGCGAGTCGACCGCCTTGATGGCCTCGATGGAGGGGCGCCCCGGCGAGCCGCGGGCCAAGTATGTGCACACCGTCGAGTACGGCTATCGCGACATGCCGACCGTTCTCAACAACGTCGAAACCTGGGCCACCATCCCGCAAATCATTCAGAATGGGTCCGAGTGGTTCGCCGCCATCGGCACGGGGGACGTTTCCGACTCGCCCTGGAAGGGTAGCTCGGGCACCAAGGTCTTCTCGCTGGTGGGCAACGTCAACAACACCGGCCTGGTCGAAGTGCCGATGGGCATCAGCCTGCGCGAGATCGTCTTCGAGATCGGCGGCGGCATCCCCGCAGGCCGCAAGTTCAAGGCTGTACAAACCGGCGGGCCCTCGGGAGGCTGCCTGCCCGAGTCCAAACTCGACCTGCAAATCGATTTCGACACTCTCCAGCAAGCCGGATCGATGATGGGTTCTGGCGGCTTGATCGTCATGGACGACCACACCTGCATGGTCGACGTGGCGCGCTATTTCATCGGATTCTTAATGGACGAGTCCTGCGGAAAGTGCACCCCTTGCCGCGAGGGTCTTTCTTGCATGCACGAGATCCTGACGCGCATTACCGAGGGCAAAGGTCGTCCCGAGGACATCGACTTGCTTTTCGAGATAGGCACGGCCATGAAAGACGGCTCATTGTGCGGCCTCGGGCAAACCGCCGCCAACCCGGTGCTTTCGACGCTGCGTTACTTCCGTTCCGAATACGAGGCTCATATAAACGACCACCGCTGCCCGGCCGGTATCTGCACGGCGCTTATCAAGTACACGGTCGATCCCGACAAGTGCACCGGTTGCCTGGCCTGCATCAAACCCTGCCCCACCGCTGCTATCAGCGGCAAGAAGAAAGAACCCCACCTGATCGACCAGGAAAAGTGTATCCAGTGCGGCACCTGCATGGATGCCTGCAACTTCGACGCGATTCGTGTGCAGTGAGGACAATCTCATGATTCAAGTCACCATAGACGGCAAGATGACCGAAGTAGAACCCGGCACAACCATCCTGGCCGCTGCCCGCAAGCTCGGCGTCGGTATCCCCACCTTGTGTAACAACGATATGCTCGAGCCGTACGGGGCCTGCCGGGTCTGCAGCGTCGAGATAGAAGAACGCGGGCATCGCAAGGTGGTCACGTCCTGTAACTATCCAATTCGCAATCCGTTGGAAGTCTTCAGTTCCAGCGAAAGAACCATGGCTACCAGACGGGTCATTCTGGAGATGATGCTGGCCCGTTGGCCCAATGTGAAAATCGTGCGCGATCTGGCCCGCGCGGCCGGCGTTAAAAGTTCGCGTTTATCCCATCCGCTTCTCGACCCGAATCCCAACGCCTGTATCCTGTGCGGCCGCTGCGTGCAGATGTGCCAGGAGGGCGTCTGGCACAAGGTGCTCACCTTCGAGGGCCGCGGGCCGTCACGCCGCGTGACCATGGCCTTCGACGAGATCGCCCCCGACTGCGTAGGCTGCGGGGCCTGTGCCGCGGTCTGCCCGACCGGCGCCATCGTCATGGAGGACGATCCCAACCATCCGGCCGACGGGCAGCGCATCCGGCGGGCCGGGATGGTCATCACCCGCGAGATGCTGACGCTCGACAAGCACCAGAACCGAATGCGCGAGGTGGGTACGGCCACTTTGGTCAAGGTGATGAACGACTACGACCTGCTGCCGGTCAACAACTACAAGTTCGGCTCGCACCCCGAATCGGTCAAGATAGACGACCGGGTGCTCAAGCAGCGCTATTTCGGCCAGGGCAACTTCGACGGCTGCTACTTGGGCTGCGACATGAACTGCTGCAAGGTGGCCGAGGGTTTCGAACTACGGACGGGTCCCAAGCGCGGCCTGTTCGTGGCCGTGGACGGCCCGGAGTACGAGACGGCCGGCGGCTGCGGCAGCAACATGGGCATCTTCGACCCCCATTGGATCCTGGAGATCAACTTCTACTGCGACCACTACGGCATCGACACTATCTCTTTCGGCACCTGCATGGCCTTCGTTATGGAGTGCTTCGAGGCCGGCGTCCTGACCAAGAAGCGCTGCGGCGGACTCGAGTTGCCCTTCGGGGCGGCCGAGGCGTCTCTGAAAGTTCTGCACCAGATGGCTCGCGGCAAGGGTTTTGGGCTGGTCGTCGGCCAGGGCATCCGGCGCATGAAGAAGAAGTTCGCAACCGAGTACGGGGCCGATCCGGATTTTCTCATGGACATCGGCATGGAGAGCAAGGGGCTCGAGTACTCCGAGTATGTCACCAAGGAGTCTCTGGCCCAACAGGGCGGCTACGGAATCGCGCTCAAGGGGGCCCAACACGACGAGGCCTGGCTGATTTTCATGGACATGGTCAACAAGCAGCTTCCGACATTTGAAGACAAGGCCGAGGCGCTTTTCTACTTTCCGATGTGGCGCACCTGGTTCGGCCTCAACGGGCTTTGCAAGCTGCCCTGGAACGATGTCGAGCCGGCCGACAATGCAGACAGCGACGAGCCGCAGAAGGTGCCGCTGCACGTCAAGGGCTACTGCGACTTCTTCTCCGGGATGACCGGGCGCGAGGTCGGGCCCGACGACCTGATCACCATGAGCGAGAGGGTCTACAACTTCCAGCGGCTGTTCAACCTGCGCCAGGGCTTCGGCACCCGCGCCCACGACGCCATCCCCTATCGTTCGGCCGGGCCGGTCACCGAAGAAGAGTACCTCTCACGCCGGGAGCGCTACGACAAGCAACTGAAAGAAGAAGTCGGCCGCGACCAGGCCGGCATGAGCTTGCCTGAGAAAATGGCCGCGACCAGGCGCTACCGCGAAGATTGTTACGAAAAACTGTTGGATGCCGTCTACAAGCGGCGCGGCTGGACCAAGGACGGTGTGCCGACTCTGAAGAAGATCCGCGAACTTGGCCTCGACAAGGTTGATGGGCTGGTCGACTTGGTCAAGAAGGCGGGCAAGAAACCGGCCAAGAAAAAGAACGTACGGAAGAAAGCCTCGAAAAGAAAGACCACTTCTTGACGGTAAACGGTGATCCGCATCCATTCCGCGAAGGCCTGACCGTCGCGGATGTGCTGGAAGAAAAGAAGTACTCTTTTCCTCTCAAGACGGTTTTTGTAAACGGTAGGCGTATTCCAAAGGAAGAGTGGCCGACCCACGTATTGCGCGCCGGTGACGTGGTCGACGTGCTGCACATGATGAGCGGGGGCTAAGGCTGTCTATCGAACTCGTGCTGCTCGAAGACGTTCCCGTCTATGTCCACCGCCCGGACTAAGGCCTTGTCGCAACCTAGATCTACAGTCAGGTAATGGTTCACGCAGGACACGGAGGTGATCTCGGGAACGTCGCGGGTGCAGTTGGCGCAGGTCTCCAGCCCGGCCCCGCCGCCGCCGGTGATGATGCAGGGCAGCTTGGAAATCTCCATGTACTCGTAGTCGTGCTGGTGGCCGGTGAACAGGGCCGTGAAGTGGTTCTCTGCCAGAAGCGGCACGACGTAGTTACGTATGGCCGTGGAGGGAATGCCGTAGTCGGCCTCGTCGTAGCACTCCGAGTCTGCCGGGTAGTGCATCAAGGCGAAACGCCAGCGGGCCGCCTGCGCCTCTTTGGATGCAACCTTTTTCTTCAGCCACTTCCATAGCGGCTGATCTTCCTCCGCGCCGTCGATCGGGAAGAACACGTCGAAGTGATCCAGGGTGGAATCCAGCACCAGGAAATAGGCGTCTCCGTAGGTGAACGTGTAACTCGCCTCGGTCAAGGGCACATCGGGGTCTTTGGGAAACATCATGTAATCGATGAAGTCGGGCACCCCGTATTGCTTCTCCTCGTGGTTGCCGATGGCCACGTAAACCGGCACGTACTCGCCCAGGCGGCGCAATGGATCGAAGTGCATGCTTTTGTACTCGTCGCGGTTGTTGCCGTCCGCGACAATGTCGCCGGTATTGAAGGCTAAAATGGGTTTCTCAGCGATCATCATTTCGACGATCCGCCGATGCTTCGGCGGATCGGAGCGGCTGTCACCGTATACCACGAAGCGAAAGCGGCTGCCCGGCAGCGGGGCCGTCGAGAATGTCAGGTCGCCGCTGCAGGTCTCGTCGCAGCAGGCCCGGTAGTGATAGAGCGTCTGCGGTTCGAGGCCGGTCACGGTAACCTGGTGCATGGTTCCAAAGTCGCCTTCGACCTGCCGCCCATAGTTCGAGTTGGGACCGTACTCCAGGCGCGTGCCGCTTAATTGCTCGGTCTCCCACGAAATGGACACCTCGTTCATCGTCGTGTGCATCAGGTAGGGGCCGACGAAGAACGTGTTGTCTTCGGCGCCGATCGAGAAGGTATAGGTATTGTCGTCCCGGCAACCAGCGTCGTCGCCGCCGTTATTACTCGAATTACATGACGCCAGCAGCAGACCAACAGACAGAACCAAGATTTTTCGCATCGCAAGAACCTCCTGTTTGGGCTCGAGACATCAGGTTAACTCAGCTCTCCGCCACGCGCAACCTGACGCGACCCCACCGGCTGAGCTATCAGGCCCAGACAAGCTTCGAACCACAAGGAGCCTAGATGCCGCAACCGCCCGGCGATACCGCCGAACCCGAAGTCAAGACCGCTTTCCCGAAAGAGTACTGGACCGCCAACCTGACCGAGCTGTTCGAACGCTCGGCCTACTACGCGGTGGCCTCGTTCGTGGTCATCTACCTGGGACAGCTTGGTCTTGGCAATTGGCTACTTCCTGATGGGCAGCCCGGTCTGGTTCGGCTTCGGCAGCCTCACAGAGACGATCGGCGACGAGGTCAGCGCCAGTGGGCAAACCATCCTGGCCGTTGTGCTGGGTATTTTACTGATCGGCTTCGGCGGTTCGGTCATCAAGCCCTGCGTCTCGGGCACAGTACAGAAGACGGCCGGATCGCGGGCCACGCTGGCTTTCGCCATCTTCTACATGGTGATCAACATCGGCTCGTTGCTGGGGCGATTCATAAGCTGGATCTTTCGAACCCATTTCGATCTCAGCTACATCTTTGCCGTGGGCGCCGGCTTCTGCGTGCTGACCTTCTTCGTTGTGCTCTTCTTCTATCGCGATCACGAGCCCTCCGGCGGGGCGCAGCCGAAAGAGTCCAAGGCGAGCTGTTCGCCGCCCCGCGGGCATACGAGTACATCGGGGCGCTGTCGCCCAAGGGACAGGAAGGTCTTTTCCTGGGCTACGCCAACCTGCCGATAGCGATAGGCGCGCTGACCGGCGGCCCGGTGGGCGCGCTGATTTTCAACGAGGTCATGTGCGCGGGCTCCACCAAGCTGCCCAACGGACTGCTCGAACTCGACCCCGTACAGAACACCATCGGCTGGCTTATCCTGGGCGGCATCGGCCTGCTCTCGGCCGCCATGATGTGGTCCTTCAACATCTGGCTCAAGCGACAGATCGCCGCCGAGAAGCGGGCCTGATACGGCAAAGTCTTCAGGCGTGGATTGCCCGGCCGCAGGCGGCTAAAGCGGCTTCTTTGAGGGCTTCGGACAGAGTCGGGTGGGCGTGGATGGTGCCGGCCAGGTCGTCCGCACTGGCGCCGAGCTTCATTGCCAGCGTCGCCTCGGCTATCAACTCGGAGGCAGACGGGCCCAGGATGTGCACGCCCAGGATCTTGCCGTCGTCCTTGGCGGCCAGCAGCTTGACCATCCCCTCGGCGTCGCCGGCCGTGAGCGCGCGGCCGTTGGCCTTGAAATAGAAGCGGCCACTGGTGAAGGCCAGCCCCTCGGCCTTGCACTGCTCTTCGGTCTTGCCCACCATGGCCAACTCGGGGTGAGTGTAGACCACCGCCGGAATGATATCGATCTCGCGCGTCGCGGGAAGACCTGCCAGCAACTCGGCGACCGCCAGGCCCTCGTCCTGGGCGCGATGGGCCAACATTGGACCGGCTACCAGGTCGCCTATCGCCCTTAGCGACCCGACCGAGGTCTTGAATTCGTCGTCGATCGCCACCCTGCCCCGCTCGTCCAGCGTCACTCCGGCCTCGGCAAGACCGAGGCCCTCACTGTACGCACGCCTGCCTACCGCCACCAGCACCCGGTCGCAGTCGATTTCCGATGTCTTGCCGCGCCCGTCCGTCAGTCGGGCCAGCACGACATCGCCCTCGACCGTTGCCGCTTCTACCCGCGTGCCGAGATGAAATTCGATGCCCTTGTCTTTCAAGGCCCTGAGCAACAGGCGGGCCGCCGGCTTGTCGGCGAAGGGAGCGATTTGCGGCAGCATCTCGACGATCGTCACCCGCGCGCCCAGCCGCTGCCAGACCTGCCCAAGTTCAAGTCCGATCGCCCCGGCCCCGACCACCAGGAGCCTTCCGGGAACTTTCTCGAACGCCAGCGCCTCGCGCGAAGAAACGATACGCTCGCCGTCGAAGGGAAGTTGGGCAAGCTCGACCGGCGCGGAGCCGGTGGCCAAGAGAATGTTATCGGCCGTCAACTCGCGCTTGCCCTCTTGGCCCGCGACCAGCACCGTCTTGGGGCCTGCGAGGCGGCCCTCGCCGCGGACCACTGTCACGCCGTTTTTCGTAATCAGCTTGGCAACGCCGGAAGTGAGCTGCTCTACCACGCGCTCCTTGCGCCGCATCAGCGCCGGGATATCGAGCCCGGCGCCCGTAATAGACAATCCGTGATCGCCGAGATCGGAGGATAACATCTCGTAGATGCGGCTCGATTCGAGCAAGGCCTTGGAGGGAATACAGCCAATCCTGAGACAGGTGCCCCCCAGCCGCCGATCGCGTTCGACCAGCGCGACCCGCAGGCCTAGCTGCGCCGCGCGGATGGCGGCCACGTAACCGCCGGGCCCGGCGCCGATTATCAGTAGGTCGAATTCAGCGTTCATCTCAGTAGTCACCGGTCATTATGACCAGCGGCTTTTCACGGTGATTGCAGGCCGGCTCGACATGCACCTCGCCGCTGTCGCCGTCAACGCACACACCCTTCCCCTCGGCACCCCCGCCGCGCCCGTCCTCCACCATCTTGTCATCCTCCACCTCCCCGGATAGACACTCCTACATGCACCCCCGATATCATTCGGGCGGATCTTGTGCCAGCTCTCATCCCAGGTCAAGTCAGAAATGGCTAGAGTGTATATTCAGGCTCAGATCGCGCGTCGTCTGCGTCTCAGCAGACACATGCCCGGCAACAAGGGCAGAAGACCCAGGCCGCCCGCGGGCGCCTGCGCACAGCCGCTCGAGCCGCTGTCAGTTGCGCAAAGATGGTAGCCCGAGCAGTCGGGATCGTTGCAGTCTATGGCGCCGTCCCGGTCGTCGTCTTTGCCGTTGGTGCAGTCTTCGCTCGGCGGCAGGCAGGCGGCATCGCCGGCGCAGTCGGTGTCTTCGCAGTCCAGTGACCCGTCGTGGTCGTCATCAATGCCGTTTGAGCAGTTCTCCTGGTAGCTCTGGCAGGCAGAGTGGTTTACGCAGTCGCTGTCGTCGCAGTCGGTGGCCCCGTCCTGATCGTCGTCGACGCCGTTTGTGCAGTCTTCGGGCGGTATCTGGCAGGCCGCGTTGCTTATGCAGTCTGAGTCGTCGCAATCGGTGGCTCCGTCCTGGTCGTCGTCGACCCCGTTCGAGCAGTTCTCGGCCGGAGTCATGCAGGCCATCGAGGAAGCGCAGTCTGAGTCGTCGCAGTCGGTGGCCCCGTCCTGGTCGTCGTCGATATCGTTCGAGCAGTTCTCGTCAGGCAGCTGGCAGTTCACGTCGTTTACGCAGTCGGGATCATCGCAGTCTGTCAGCCTGTCGCCGTCGTCGTCGACGCCGTTCGCGCACTGCTCGACCTGCGTATCGCACTGGATCTGCAGCTGGAAGGTAGTCGCCCGATCCCAGGTCTCGACCACCACATAGGCCCCGCCGGCCGGCATCTGGTAGCCGATCGTCTCGGCGTTGGGCTCCTGCTGGTAGGAGGCGTCCAGGCAATCGGCCAGGCTGCAACTGTCGCCCGAGGCCGGCAGCAAAAAGAGATCGAGATCGCCCTGTCCGGAAGGCTGCAAGGTTACCGTGAACTCGGTGCCGGAGCGCAGATCGAGTTTGTAGGCCAGCTCTGGCCCGTCCTCGGTGCCATCGCTCAGGCAGCCGTAGGTCGAATAGATGCTCACCCCGTCGGCAGTGGTGGCATTGATCACGTCGCCGCAAGAGACGGTCGCGGCCTGCTCGCAGGCGCCCGGGCCGATACAGTTCGAGTTGTAGCGGCAGTCGAAGTCGTCGCAGTCGGTCAT
Organism: uncultured Myxococcales bacterium; assembly: GCA_964640665.1. GTDB lineage: Bacteria > Myxococcota > B64-G9 > B64-G9 > B64-G9 > DATKYQ01. Next base: position 53,383 of record CAZXHT010000020.1, on the reverse strand, counting down.
GCCGTCGCCGTCATCGTCCTGGCCGTTCACGCAGTCTTCGATGCCGCTGCCGCCTATGAAGTTCTCGATCCAGCCGGCGAAGTCGCTGACGGTGGTGCTGACTCCGAACTGGGTGCAATTCTGATCGCCGTAGGAGGTCACCCCGGCGACATACTCCGTCCCCGAGCGCAGGATGAAGGCCGGACCGCCGCTGTCTCCCGAGCAGGGCCCACCACCCGCCTGTTGGTAGCCAAAGGCGTGCGGCACGACGTTGCCGCACCCGCTGCCGCTCTCGCAAACGGTGTCGATGGTTCCATCCACATGCAACTTCTGCCCGTCGCTTCCGTGCTCGGTCAGGCCGAAGCCGGAGAACTCGATCGTCTGTCCCTCATCGGCGGCCGACAGCCCCAGGCCCGCCGGCAGATGCGGGATGGGCACCACCCCGGAGGGAGCGGCGCTCGCCAGCCGGGCCAGTGAGATGTCGTTGAGGATATTGTAGCCGTCGTAGTCAGGGTGTACGGCCAGCTCGCTGGTATGCACGTAGCTGCCGTTTCCCGAGTAGGCGTCGGAGCCGAAGAAGATGTCGACGTTGGAGGCCGATTGCCCGTCGAGGCAGTGGCCTGCCGTCATGACTACGTCGGGCGCGATCAACGTGCCAGAGCAGAAGTACTGATGTGAACGATCGGTGACGGCCACGACGGCGTCGTGGGCCGGGTTGGTGTCGGGCGAGCCGTATATGATCGGGCGCCCCTGCGCCACCAGGGTAGGATCGAAACCGTTGTCTGCACAACTCACAGCCAAAAGCGCCAGGACGAGAAAAAGAAAGCTTCGACGGATCATGGACAATACCTCCATGAAATTTGGCAACTTAATAGCAATAATTGTGCCATATTGTTACACAGCATAGGGCTTGACAACTTCATGATCCAATTGAAAAGTTATTTATATGTCGTATGGTTATCATCGATCTGGATCCCCCTGTCGCGCCATGATGGCACAAAACCGGTAAGCAAAGTTGCCGGTGAGTAATGGCGCAACTACAACGAAAGACTTGCCGATATAGGCCAGTGATCGGAGGGATATTTTTCGCCTTGGCCATAGACGTGCAGGTCGGCGGTCCAGGCGGGGCAATCTAAGGTCGTGTCTTTCCCGGCCGTGAAGATGTGATCGATGCGGCTGCCGGTGTCGTAGTCCGGAGCCGGATCCTGGTTGCTGTCCACCGACCACTCGGCGGCGATATCGAAGGTGTCGGTCAGATGAAAGCCGGACCCGCCGACTCCTTCGGTCAAGATATGGTAAGCCTCGTCGGCCGGCTGCGAGTTGAAGTCGCCGGTGACGATCACCGGCATCCGGTCGGCCCAGGAAATAGTTCGCTCCAACAACAGCGGGGCCGAGAGTTCCTGGCTGGGCGAGTTGTTGTCGAAATGGGTGGTGCTGAAGACGAACGAGCGTCCGCTGTTCTTGTCGAGAAAACGCGCCCAGTTCACCAGGCGCGGAAGCTGCAGGTTTTCGGCGAAGCCCGCCGACCAGGGCTCGTCCGGCCTGGGACTCAGCCAGAAAAAGCCGTTCTCTTCCAGTTCGAAGCGCGTGGCGCGGTAGAGGATGGCTGCGTCGGGATACTCGTACTGTCCCAGCGGGCCGGGAGTCGTGCCGACGAAATAGGCGGCCTCGTAGCCGTCCATGAAGGCCAGAAACTGATCTACCTCGGAAGCCCAGGTGAGTTCCTGCAGGCCGACCAGGTCGGGATCGTGACGCCGCATAATATCCGCGAAGTAGTCGAGCCGTTCTTCCCAGGGATCATACTCGTCATTGCAGAACGAGCACAATACGTTGTAGGTCATGACGCCGACCTCGATGCGCCCCGCCCCGCCGTCCGATCCGCCGCACCCAGAAGTAACCGCGAACAAAGCCGGCGCCAAGAAATATACCCACTTCATCAAGGACACCTCCTGACCAAATGTTATCCCACCGGCTCGGGCTTAGCAAACAGCACTTGCTCTTCAACCCCAAAGGAAATACATGCTATAATAACCATCAGCAAATAAAATTACGCGACAGCGTCTCCTGAGAGGAATGGAAAAACGTGCGGATTCTGGGTGTCATCGGGTTGGCTGCGGTTTTCGTGCTCATCGCGCTGTATCTGATCTGGATCACCCTCCCCGAAGTGCCCGGCGCAGCCGAGCCGGAAGGCCGACCCCGAAAAGAAGGGGAAGCGCGACCCGCCGAAAGTCAGCCGGCCACCGAAGAGGCGCGGCTCGAACCACTGCCGATCCCCAGAATCGTGGTCAAGCCGGAGACAGGCCGGCAAATGGCTCAACAGGGGGAAGACGGGTCATCCGGCGCGGAGGCCGGGGGAGACCTGGATGCATGGTCTGAGAACTGGAGCCGGAAATGCGTCTCGCTGGTAAGGGAAAAGCGGTTGGATGATGCGCTGGTCTGCTTAAACCTGTTGCTGGCGCAGAACCCCGAGGACGCGGAGGCCCACCTGAACCTCGGCATCGCACATGCGATGAAGGGCGACAGGATAGAAGCCTATTACCAGTATCAGAAATACCTGGAGCTAGACCCGGACGGAACACGGGCTCGCATTGTCGAAAAGATTCTCGACCAGTATGACCGCTATAACTCTTCTCCCCCGCCCGAGGAATCGGACAAGCCCGTCGTTCAGCGGGAAACCCTGACCAAGGGTGAGATTTACGCGGAGATGAAAAAATACCTCCGTGCCATGAAGGGCTGCGTATTACAACAGAAGCAGCGTGATCCCTCCGTCACGGGCACCCTGCTTACCTCCTTTACGATCAACCCGAATGGAAGGACCTCGGATGTGCAGATCCTGACCGAGGAACACCGGGGCAAGTACGTAGCCGGGTGTATCTCATACCTGTTGAAGAACATGAAATTTCCCAGGTTCAACGGCGAGCCGATCCGGGTTCCCCGGTTGCCCTTGAAGCTGGGAGATTAAGACATACCCACGCTCAGGACCAATAACAGCAGAATTCCATGGTATCGAATCAAAGGGTCATCCAACTTCATGGAACAATCTACAATTCTCGATAAAACCCCGCAAGGCCGCACCATGCAGGGCCCTGCGGGGTTTGAGTAATGCCGGCGGTCGGAATCGAACCGACATGGAATTGCTTCCGCGGGATTTTGAGTCCCGTGCGTCTACCAGTTTCACCACGCCGGCATAACGTCAACTCTGGGCATTATTAGATCGAAGCCGAGTGCGTGGTCAAGAACCCACTTGAATGAAATCTCATTTGTGACAGAATGAAAACAAAGAGTCTGAAAGGAGGTCCTCATGTCTCGTTCTGTGCTTGATACTCGCTGCTTCGCGCTGGTGCTGCTGGCTGTTCTTTTCTGCGGCACCCCGGGCCGAGCCGCGATCGTCAAGGGGCCCTACCTCGAGAATGTCGGGCCCGACCATGTCAGCGTCAGTTGGGAGTCGGATCAGACTACCGACGGTATCTTGCGCTACGGCGTCGGTGATCTCTCGCTGGAAGTCGCTGTTCCGGAAGGCAGCGGCCTGCAGTCGATCACCTTGACCGGCCTGCAGGCCGGCAGGACTTACTTCTATCGCCTCGAACTCCATGACGGGGCCTTCGGCCCTTCGCTGACCTTCTCTACCGCCCCGTCCGGATCCGAGCCCTTCCACTTTCTCGTTTACGGCGACACGCGCACGGATCACCCCATGCACCGCGAGGTGGTCGGCCTGATCGGTGACCGGGCGCCGGACTTCTACCTCAACACAGGAGACATCGTCGAGGACGGTGACGACGCCGACATGTGGCAAATCTTTTTCGACATCGAGCACACGCCCATGTCGCGCATGGTCATGTGGCCGGTCATGGGCAACCACGATCACCGCACCAACACGCTCTACGATGACCTCTTCCACGTGGACTCCGACTCGGGTACCTCGCGCTACTACAGCTTCGACTACTCCAATTGCCATTTCGTCGTGCTTTGCTCCGAGGATGATTTCTCTCCCTCCAGCACCCAGTACCAGTGGATCGACAACGACATGTCCGCGGCGCGGTCCGACCCGGCCGTCGAGCACATCTTCGCCTTCTACCACCGGCCGTCGTTCTCATCGGGATGGCACGGAAGCGAGGAGATGCCTTTAGCCGAATACCTCCATCCGCTGTTTCAGAAACACGGCGTCGAGATCGTCTTCAACGGCCACGATCACGATTATGAGCGCAGCACGGTAGACGGCATCCTCTACATCGTAACCGGCGGCGGCGGCGCTCCCTATCCCCCGTTGCTGGACGAGGATCAGCCGCCGCGGCCCGACCAGAACCCCCACCGTCAAGTCTTCTTCGGCGTCTTCCACGCCGTCGACTGTGCCGTTGCCGGCCAGGAAGTCCGCTGCGAGATGATCGACCTGACCCGCACCGTGCGCGACACATTCGGCGTCAACCTGGGAACAAATCCCGACGAGAAACCCCAATGCGCGCCCTGCCAAAGCGGATGCTCATCGACCGGCCGGACAGGATCGATCTCGGCGCTTGTTTTCCTGGCCGTGGCGCTTGTGTGGAATCGCCGAAGAAATGAGCGGCACCCGTGACTGACAGTCGATCAGCCCGTCAATACCTCACTAAAACGCTGTAGCGGTATTTGATCTTGACGTCCTGGCCGGGCTTGAGCTTCAGGCTCCAGGCACATTCGTTGCTATGGTTGACAGAGAAGATACCCTCCTGCCCGAGCGTGCATTTGGGCTTGCGGTCGGCTTTTATGAGCTTACCCGAAAAGCGACGGCGGATGACCATCGAGACTTCTTCGGTGCGATGGTTGTTGGCCCTGAGCTCGCTTTCAACCGTTGCCCGGTAGTAGCGATCGCCGCCGATGTAGATGTCCTTGCGCTTGCCCGTGACCTCCTGTTCCGTGTGACGGGTTCTGACGCTCAAGGCCTTGGTAACGCGTAAGGTGGTCATCTCGCCCCGGTTTACCCAGTAGCTCAAGCGCTGGCCGTTGAAGTGTTCGCCGTCTACCACTATGGCCGGGGCGGTGGTCATGGGAAAAGACAATGGATTGCGGAAACGAATCGCGTCCCAGGCGGTATTATCAAACTTCTCGGCATCTTGATTCGCCTCTTCCCGGCCTGAATAAGTTCCGTATTGCCCGCGGGTATCGGGCACGTTCCACTCGACGATGCGATTGTAGGGCGCCCGGGCCAAGGCCGTCTGCACGGCCAGTGACTCGCCCTTGAGCAAACTTATAGAGCCGATGTCCTGGTAGTGCAGGTCCACACCGTCGCCGGTAGGGATGGCCGACAGATCCAGGCCCCCTCCCGGGGCCGGCTCGTTGAATCGAACAGCCTGCTGGGTGATCGCGCGGTTGCCCATGGAAACGTGGGCGAGCGAACGCGGAGGACTGCTCAACTGGCTGAAAAAATCCTGCCAGCTGCTTGCCAATGTGAGCGGCGAGGTCACGTGCTGGAACTCGATGTTCGGGAAGCCGGAAATCAACTCGAGCCTGGTTTTTGTAAGATCGGTCAGTTCGTTCTTGACGATCGCCTTCTGTTGCAAGATCAGGTTCTTGGGATCCGAGACATCCACCCTGTAGCTCGGCGCCCAGGCAAGGCCCCGGGTAAGATACGAGATGCGGATGGCGGCCGTCTTGCGACTGAGTCCGCTGACCTCGAAGAGCATCACCGGTTTTCGACGCATGATCTTGGCGCGGGCGCCTTCGGCCTGCAGATAGGCAATCTTCGATTTGTCCACGTATGACCGATCTTTGCCTTTTTCCAGAATCAGAAAGCGACCTCCTCCAGGAGGCTGGATTGCGGCCGTGCCATATCCATAGCGAGTGGGCTTGTTCAGCTTCGGACTCTGCTCGAGTTTAGCAACCCGGCCGCTTGCGGGCGGGATGCCGCCGTCGGTGAAGTATACAACCACGTTGCGACCGGCAAGTTCTTCCTGCAAGTTGGTTGGATTGGCTTCGTCCGCCGGCGCTTCCACCATCCGCTGGGTGAGCCGGGTTACGATCTTGGCATCGCTGACTATCCAGTAAGTGCCATGGATCGGTTCAGGGACATCCTCCAGACGATAAGTGCCGTTGCCCCGTACGTTGACGGTGCGGCTTATCACCGCCATACCGTTTTTGAACAAGCCGGCCGAACTAATATAGCTCTTCACCGGTATCTCCCCGGCAGCCGCAATGGTCGACGTCCAAAGCAACATACAAACGGTCATCCCGATCTTACGCATTTCAATCCTCCTTTTTATGAAGCGTGTTTCTCTCCTTGCCGGCAGGCAATCGCTGGGTTGATAGAGTATACGGTAAATTGAGCGCGCCTAATGTAACGATTTTGTAAAAAATTTGGCCCACAAAGATGTGCATTCGCGCTAGATGGCAATTCTGCCCTCTACGATCCGCGGGAAGGGATAAACCTCGTGGATATCCTTGAGACCCAGAAGACCCCAGGTCATTCGCTCGATGCCGAAGCCGGCGCCGGCGCAGGAAATTGAGCCCGAGCCAGTGGCGCCTGTGGAAAATAGCTCGAAGAACGGCGTGAAGTAATCGATCGGATAGCCCAGATCCAGCATCCGCCTTTTCAGATCGGCAAGCGATCGCGTACGCTCCGCGCCGGAAAGGCATTCGACGGTGTGCGGATTGTTGCCGCACGGGGGCAAGATCAGATCATAATTGAGGAAGCGACCGGCTCTTTCATCGAAGCAGTCGTACGCCTCACGTGCAAGATTGACCAACAAGAACGGCACATTCGCCTGCCTGCGTGACAGAAACAGCTCAAGCGCGTCGTCGTCGTCGTCCAGCCCCTCACGTTTCTTGACATCAACCGCGTCATAAACGGACAGCTTCTCCGGAAGCTCCGGCAGCGGCTGCCCCCTGAACTCGCGTATGATCTCTCCGTGATTTTCGTTCAGGTAATGGTATAACCCCCGCACCAGCCCGGAGATAAACTCGAGCATCTCCTCATAACTGCCGTCGCGTTTCTCGAAGTCCACCTGCATGAACTCGGCCGCATACTTGTATTCCTTGCGGGCGATGCGCATCTCCATGCGGATGTTGGGCGAGACCCAGAACACCTTGTCCACCTGGGAAAGCATCACCAGCAAGATCTTCTGCAGGATCAGGGACTGGGTGATGGACACCTCTTCGCCGTAGTAGTTGATCCGGGCCGGGTAGGTCCAGTGATTCAGGGGATCGGTGCAGCCGGCAAGCATGTACACCGGAGGATGCACGTATCCCGCACGGATCAGTTCGTCGGCGAGATAGTGCTGAACGGCGGTTCGGATATGCAGGATCTTCCGCAGTTGCGGGTTGGCCAGGGCACGACGGGCCTGCTCGAGAGCTGCCTGTATCATGGGGTTGTCGAGATCCACAGGCTCGATACGATGCACTCCCAGGGTCAGGGATCTCGTCGCTCTCTCTTCCTTCCTCATGTATGCTCCAATCCTGTTCGGTTCTGGAAGTTTCTGCAAACGCCAGCAGGCGGTACAAAACAAAGGGGATAACTAATTTTTCTTGCGACTGAAGAACCGTTTGATGCGCTTTGCCAAACCCGATGAAGGTGCTTTAGGCTCGGGATTCGTGTCTAATCGGGACGTTTCCTGCGATGCCTGGATATCCTCGCTGGCCGCATCCCCCAGGCGGTCACCGACGGGTGCGCTGTTCACCTCGTCTGAGGTGCTATCGATTTCTTGATCCTCATCTTCGCTCAGAAAGCTCTCGGCAAGGAGTTTCATCCTGCGCTCGTTCATCAAACCGACTTCTCTCCTTGCCTCCGTTTTTCCCGAAAATGCGATTATGGTTGGAATACTCTTTACTCCAAATCGTGAGCCTACTTTTGGCAAGGCCTGTGTATCGACCTTGGCGAAGTTGATCTGATCGCCATAACGGGCCGCAATTTTCTCAAAAATGGGTCCCATGCGAAGGCAAGGCGCACACCAAGGTGCCCAGAAATCGACCAGGGTAGGTTTCCCCGAATGCAGCAGTGAGCTTAGCCCCGATTGTGAACGAATATGGTACAAGTCACCTGTTTTCTTGGCAAGACCCTGAACAGAAGACCGGGACCGCTGTGGTCTATGGGTATGTCGCTTGCGTGTACGAGTACTGGAAGATGCCTGTCTTTTCTTCCTGTTTTTAGACATGCCGTAAATACCCCATTTCTACGACACTGCGAGTATTTCACTGGTATCAGAGATGTCACCCGAAAAAACAACACTGTCAGAACACATCTGAATTCTACAAATAGTGTGAATACAGGTGCTTGACGAAAATGTCAAGGGGGAGACGGTTCTCCAAGATTGACGACCCCTTTGAATGTCTTGACATTTGTCCTGACATTTTTTATGATAGGAGTTAGGCAGCGGAGGCAATCATGGCCAAGTTAAAACCAAAGTTGGACACATCCCTGATACGAAAACGATTCGCCCTTTCCCAGGAACGCATGAGCACACTTCTACGAGTCAGCGTCAAGACCGTCAGCCGCTGGGAGAAAAACCAGGGGAAACCCCGGAAACAAGAACAAATCATGAGTCTGGCCAAGCTGAACGAAATCTGGGAGCTGGGCCGAAAGATATACACGAAAGAAGGCCTTAAAGAATTCCTGCACACGCCTCTGCCTGTCTTCGACGGAAGAACCGCATTCGACCTGATCAAAATAGGTGAATACGACAAGGTCATAGGAGCCCTGGCCTCCGAGTTGGAAGGCGTAGGTTTCTAGGCACTGGATGCCCATCGAAAAGCACATCAAACCCTGGTCGGGTCACGCAGTCCGTCACCTGCCCGACGTTCCCGGACTGGACGTCTACGACTTCAGCCTGTGCGGCAAGAGCAATGAAAATCGCTGGAATATCCCCGGAGAGCGTACACTCTACCTGGCCAAGGACAAGTCAGTCGCCCTAGCTGAGTTCGCACGGCACTTCAAGGAGAGCCGCACTCCCGGGCTGGCACAGAAGACATTTCCCCGAAAGGTCTACGGGCTCAATGTCAAGCTGGAACAGGTCCTGGATCTACGAGACCCGAAGGCCTGCAGGGATCTCTCCCTGTCCAACGCCCCCGACTGCTTCAAGGAAAAGTCGATCGCTCGAGCGACGGCACATTTCATACGAAATACGACGCCGGCCGAAGCCCTGATCGTTCCTTCGATAGCTTTTCTGGACGTTCTGAAGAACTGGTGCCTGGTCCTTTTCCTGGAAAAGCTGCCCGAAGACCCCAGAAAGTTCCTGCCCAGCGCCAGGGCGGAAGGCACATTCAAAATAACCTGATCATGCCGGGTTTCGGGGCGGGAACAGGCTCGGCAGGGTTATTCGGAAGGCGGACTGACTATCTTGCCCATGAAGATCTACACAGAACCTACTCAACCTACTCCGTCCCCGTTTCTTCGACTACTATTGACACTCCGCCGCGGCATGTGCTAGCTTCCCGCGCATAAATTGACTCAATCGTCAATCAGGAACAGGAGGAGCCAAATGACCCCCAAGGAAGTGTTCACGGACAAGCTGCCCGCGCAGATGAAAGAGAAGGGCGACGAGGTTACCAAGGTCAACGCCATCTACCAGTTCATGGTAACCGGTGACAACGGCGGCAACTGGTGGGTCGACACCACCAAGAGCGGCGGCGAGGTCGGCGAGGGCGAGAACGCCGATGCCAAATGCACCATCACCATGAGCGACACCGATTTCATCGACATGGTCACCGGAAAGCTAAACGGCCAGATGGCCTTCATGACCGGCAAGCTCAAGATCAAGGGCGACATGAGCCTGGCCATGAAGTTGGGCAATGTTCTCGGCCTGTAGCAAGCGCTGCATCTAGGGCAATTTAGCCGTATCTATCAGCGCCCGGTGCACCGAGATCTCGGATATACAGGTTTCGTCCTCGGTTGAACCGCCGCGCTCGACCCCTTCTATGGTTATTTTCACCCAGCCTGAGCGGATGGGCTCTGCGAAAAAGACCATCGTCTGCTTGCCGAAGTCCTGCCCGGGCAGCGAGAAGTCCCCGTAGGCCTCGATTCGCGGATCGAGCTTCGAGGATCCGCCTCGCTCAATGGGCACGACGATACCGTCTTCGAACATGATCGAAAACCGCACGACCCGGTTGCGCGCCTCCCATTCCTCTCGCGACGCGGCGCAGCCGGGCACCAGGCGAACCAGGCGCACCGGCTCGGCCTGCTTGAACGACAAGGTAACGGATTCCGAGACGCCCGACCCCGGCCGGCCCTCGACCCAGCCGGTCGACAGCACCCCGTCGGCCAGCGATTTCACGTCCCACAGCGCAGTTGAGCTCGGCAGGCGCGAGGTTGCGGTCAGGTTCGCGGGCGCAAGCAGCGTCAGGAAATCGAGATAGCGGTCTTCGCGCTGCAGGTACTTCCCGCCTTGGGCCTCGAACACCCTTTCGCGTATCCCGATTACAAACCAGGTCTTCTTGTCGGATCGACCCGGCACGTAAACCAGCTTGGGATCGTGCCTGACCAGGATTTCGGGCCAGTCAGAGCCGCGCGGGCGGATCTGCGGTCCGGGCGAGACTCCACCCAGGTCGACGACCCGGCGAGCCGCCCGCCCGGCCTCTTCTTCGGGGTGCGTCACCAAGTAGCGCGTCTCGATCAGTTTTCTGAGTCCCTTGGTGCCAAGCAGGAAGAAACGCAGGCCGTGATCGGCCTCGTCCGGGCTGTCCTCGCAAACGTCCAGCAACACGGCCCGAGATCTTCCGTCGAGCTTGATTGTTACGAATCTTTTCACGGAGTCGGATTCGATCGGGGGTTCCCTCGACAGCAGCGTGTAGTCTCCCTTGTCGCCGGCGCGCCAGGCGGAGAGCCCAATCCCGCCGACAGAGCGCTCAACTACGAGCGAGTCCGACAGACCGTCGGCGTCGAGGTCGACTCTCTTCTCGTCGAGCATCTCGTAACCGGCAAGCCTGAAGTCCCTGAATGCCTCTGAGCCGTGAAACGTCTCGACCACTGGCTGGGCCGCCGCAGGCGAGGTCGCGCAAATAAGAAAAAAAAGACACGCTTTTTGCTTCATTTTTCCCCCAGAAAAATCTCGTCCGTTTTCTCAGGCCGTTCGGTGTACATAGCCTCGATCAATTCACTGTAACGCTCCTCGACCTCTTTGCGACGCAGTTTTAAAGTTGGAGTGATCTCTCCGGCGTCGAGCGAGAAAGGCTTTGGAAGAATGGTGAAGCGCCGGATGGTCTCGTAGCCGGGAAGCTGCCGGTTGCGTTCTTCTATCTCGGCCTCGATCAACTTTCTGATGCGCGGGTGGACGGCAAGCTCTGAGAGTCTGTCGAAGGGAATGCCCTCGCGCTCCGCAAAGCGCTGGATCTGCTCGCGGTCAAGAGAAACCAGCGCGGTCAGGTGCTTGCATCCGTCTCCGCAGACCATCAGGTTATCGATGTAACTGCTGGTGCGCATGAGTTTCTCGATGTTCTGGGGCGAAACGTTTTTGCCGCCCGAGGTGACGATTATATTCTTCTTGCGGCCGGTCACCTGCAGGAAACCCTCTTCGTCGAACACACCGATGTCCCCGGTATGCAGCCATCCTTCCTCGTCCAGAACCTCTGCGGTGGCCTCGGGCTGACCGTGGTACCCGGCCATGACGTTGCGGCCGCGGATCAGGATCTCGCCGTCCTCGGCCAGGCGCTCTTCAACCCCGGGAATCGGCGGTCCCACCGTCCCGATCCGGTAACGATCTGGTCGGTTGACGTTGGCCGCCCCCACGTTCTCGGTCATCCCATAACCTTCGAGAACCAGTATCCCCAGGCTGTTGAAGAACTCTGCAGTCTCCGGCGACAGCGGCGCACCCCCGCTGATAAAGAACTTCAGCCGTCCGCCGAAGCGTTCCTTAATCGGCGGCCCGATGATCACGTTGTCGGAGACCAGGCGACGGACGGACAGCCCGAGCGGAATCGGTGCGCTCAGCGATCGCCGCGAGGCGACTTCTTCCCCGACTTCTGTGGCCCAGCGGAAAAGTTTGCGCACGGCCCAGCCCTTCTTCTCGACCTCGCGGACCAGGGCGCCGTGAACCCTTTCCAGGATGCCCGGCACAAGCGTCACGAACGTCGGCCGCGCCTCGAGCATCTCGCGGTTGAGCATGTCCAGCCCGGACGAGAAGGCAGTGCAGTACCCGACGCGCACAGAGGCCAGGACCATGATGCGAGCCAGGATATGTGAGAGAGGCAGGCATAACAAGTGGACATCGCCGCTTTCCACGATGTGCTCCATCACCTTGGCCAAGGCTTCCGCCTCGAAGACGAAGTTGTCGTGGGTCAGCATGACTCCCTTGGGCAAACCGGTCGTTCCTGCCGTATAGACAATGCTGGCAAGTGAATCGGGCCCGATCTGCGCCTTGCGGCTCGCGAGCGTACCGGGGAACTCGGCCTTGTGCATCCGCCCGGCCAAAAGCAGATCGGCCCAGCGAACCTCGCCCGGCCCACCCGCCGGTCCGCCGATCAGGATGACCTGTTCGACGGAGGTCTCGTCGATCACCTGGCGAACCTTGGCCAGTTGCTTCTCGTCCTGGACAAAAGCCATCCTGGCGCCCGAGTCGGCAAGCACGTGGCTAACGTGTTCGACCACGGCGTCGACGTGGACCGGCACGGTGCAGCCGGCGGCCTTCTGGATGGCCAGATCCGCGAGCACCCACTCGGCCCGGCTGCGGGAGAGAATGGCCACCCGCTGGCCGGCCTGCATGCCTATTGAGATCAAACCGTGAGCGAGTTGATCGGTAACGTCATCGAACTCGGCCCAGCTAATCGCCTGCCACTGCCCGGCGACCGAGCGCGTCAAGGCAACCTCGTCGGGCGAGCGCTGAACCCGCTCCATGAACATATCAACAAATGTGCCTTCCACCAAACCGCTCCTTGCTCCCCATGCCATTACCGCAGACACCAGCGTAAGACTACCCTCGCCGGTGGGGATTGATCAAGATCATCATCCATCCCGTTTGCCTCCGGTTCGACAAACGTGAAATTTGGATCATACCCTGGGGTCTCCGCGACCGGTTTTCCACATACCGCGCAAGAGGCTCGCATTGACACGCTGGAGACGCTTGCGATATATGTCGTCAAATCAGGTATGACAAGGCCGACAGGGCCGTGTTCATACGGGAGCGTCGGGTGGACTGGGTACCTGCGCAGATCGATCGCTACCGCATCCTCGATGAGGTCGGCCGGGGTGGGATGTCGGTGGTGTTTAATGGGCAGGATCTCTCGCTGGATCGGGAGGTTGCAGTAAAGATCCTCCTGCCCCACCTTTCCGGCAACATCGAAAGCCGCAGGCGTTTCCAGCGCGAGGCCAGGGCCGTGGCTCGCCTGCACCACCCTCACATTATCGAGATATACGATTTCGCCGAATCGGACGAGGGTCTCAGCTACATCATCACCGAGTTCGTCCGGGGCTTTACGCTCAAGGATTTCATCGAGCTGCACCGGGCCTTCTTCCCTGAAGTGGCAACCATGATTACTCTTCAGATCTGCGAGGCCGTGGCCCATGCCCACTCGCTCAAGATCATCCATCGCGATCTCAAGCCGGAGAACGTCATGGTGTCCGCCGACGGGGTCCTGAAGTTGATGGATTTCGGCATCGCCAAAGTCATCGACCAGCAGCAACAGATGACCATGACCGGAACGATTCTCGGATCCCCGGCCCACATGGCACCCGAGTTGCTTGAGGGCCATGAGCTTGACTTTCGTTCGGACATCTTCTCCATGGGCACGATCCTCTACTGGTTGTCTGTGGGCAAGCTTCCGTTTACGGGCCAGAACCCCCACCAGGTCATCAAACTAATCGTCGAGGGAAGCTACCCGGATCCCCAGCAGGTCAACCCGGTGATCGGGGCCGATCTGTCGCGGATCATCCGCCGGGCGCTGGATCACGATCCCGCCAGCCGCTTCCAGACTGTCTCTGCCATGCAAACCGAATTACACGCCTGCCTGAACGACCTGGACATTGAGGACATCGACACCGAGTTGACTTTCTTCTTCAGGCAACCGGAAAGCTACATTGCGGCTCTCGAACCCCGGGTGGCCAAGAAACTCCTTGTACACGGCAAGGCGCTGATAGCGTCCGGCAAGCATCGCCAGGCTCTCGAGGTGCTAAATCGCCTGCTGGCCCTGCAGCCCGAACATCCAGAGGTGCTCGATCTGGTAGACGGCATCCACAGGCGCCATCGCCTCAAGCACGGACTGCGCATTCTCTCAGCCGCGCTCTCGGTCCTGTTGATTGTAGCGGCGGGCATCTGGGCGGCGACTGTTTGGCTGCCTCACGACACCGGGGAAGTCACCGACGCCGGTATAGCCGTGGGCATCTACGTAGACGCCGGCCTGCCAGCCGTAGCCGATCAGGCGAAGGCCGGAGCCGACCCGCAACCAAGAGCCGACTTGCAACCAAGAACTAACCCAGACACCAAGAAAGTAGCTATCGTCCACCACCCCAGACTCGTCGTCATGCACCCATTTACCATCGTGCCGCAGCCTTACTTCGAGCGCATCCTGATAGACGGCCACGAAGTCGCCCGCAACGACGACAAGACCACCGGCTTCGGCCAGTTTTACAAGGGCAAGCTTCCGACGGGCCGGCATCGCGTGCAAGTAGTCGCCCATCCATACGCCGATGACGAGTTCACCATCGAAGTTCCGCTGGCCGAGGAACAGGTGCGCCGCAAACTGCACTTCCTGCCGGCGCTGGTCGAGATCGACTCCGAACTGGCCGACGCCACTGTCTACATCGACGGTAAATACCGCGGCTCTGCGGCCAGCAGGCGCAAGAACCCGATCGCCTTCACGCTGGAAGGGCGCCGGGGCTCACGCAAAATCAACATCCGCCTGGTGGATAAAGCCGGCCGTGAGCTGCGCGGGGCATTGACGGTGACAGCCGGCAAGACCGTCGTTTTCAAGGCCACCCGGTCGCAGTTCGTTCCGGTCTCCGACGGGGGGAGGCCATGATCCCGCGGATCAGGTTTATGGCCCTGGTGCTGGTTCTGCTGTTGTGCCGGGCGGCCGGCGCCGACTCGATTTCCGAAAGGCTCAACCGCGGCGCTTCCGAGTTCGCTTACAAGAATTTCGCAAATGCCGCAGGGATCCTCGAGAAACTGCTCTACCCCACTCTCCAGCTCACCGCGGAAGAAGATATAGTCACGGCGCGCGAGATGCTCGGGTTGTGCTACTTCTACATGGGCCGGGAGCAGGAGGCGCGCAAGGAGTTCACGGCCCTGTTGTACCTGCGCCCCGGACATCGGCTGGATCCGTTCTTGATCCCCCCTCCGGCGGTAACGTTTTTCGATCGTATCCGCAACGAACCGCGTATGAAGGCTCGTCTGGAGAAGATCGAGAAGGAGCGCCAGGCGGCGCTCGAAAAGAAGAATAAAAAACCGCCGCGCACACTGGTCAGGCGTATTTTTTTCGAGCGCGATCGGCTGCGCCGCAGCCGCTTGATCGCCTTTCTCCCCTTCGGACTGGGGCAGTTCCAAAACGGCGACAGCCTCAAGGGGATCTTGCTGGCGACCGGCGGCGGGTTGTCACTTACGGCCAACATTGTCTGCTACAGTCTTCTGGTTGCCCTGGCCAACGACAACGGCAACTACGCCCGGGAAGACCTCGATCTGGCCCGGGGATTGAGAATCGGTCAGTACGTCTCGCTGGGAATATTCGCCGCCGGCTGGATATATGGGGCCATCGACGCAAACATCTATTTCAAGCCGTTGACCGACCCACCATACCGCAAGGCCCGCGAGGAAGAACAGGTCATGGGAGATAAAACATCTTCGCTGTTGCCCGTGGGTATGCCGGGCGGAGCCGGCTTTTCTTTCCAGACACGTTTTTAAAAGGAGGCCTCCACGATGCCGAGCATCCGCTTCAAGCCAAGCCAAGAGACACGCTCGCGCAGCGTCCAGATCTTCAAGCGTATCACGACAATCGGCAGCGCCGCCGAATGCGACATATCGATTCAAGGCGCCGGCTTGGCGGACAGCCACGCCCATATCCACTTCGACGGGAGAAGTTTCAACATTTCCAGCATGAACAAGAACCAGGTCGTTGTGGTAAACGATCACGAGGTCAAGGCCGGCCGGCTGGGCCACGGGGATCGCATTCACCTGGGCGAAGCAGAGCTTACCTTCATGCTTTACGACGAGCCCCCCGACCAGCAGGGCGACATCGAGGCGGCCCGCCTGGAAGCCTACCGAAAGATGCTGGCCTTTTCGGGAAAGCTGGTCGCCAAAGGGTCAATAGACGATCTGCTCAATGCACTGCTGGACGCGGTGATTGAGTTGACCCGGGCCGACAAGGGGATGCTGATCTTGCTCGAGGGCAACCAACTCCGGGTCAAGGCGGCCCGCAACCTGAAAAAGGAAACCATCGAGGATGCCGTTGGAAAAATATCCGACACCATCGTCGCCCAGGTGGTCAGAAGCAAGCAGCCGTTAATTGTCTCCGACGCGCTCAACGACGAGGACTTCAAAACATCCGAGTCGGTGATCAATCTCAAGCTGTGCTCGGTGATGGCGGCGCCGCTGCTGGAGAAGGGCGAACTTTTCGGCATCCTCTACGTAGGCAACGATAACGTTGTCAACCTGTTTGAAGAGCGCTCGCTCGAGGTCCTGACGGTCTTCTCCGCTCAGGCCTCGCTGCTGGTGCAAAACGCCCTTTTATTGAACGAACTGCGCATTGACAACCAGGAGCTTGCCGAACGGCTCGAGCGGATGCGTTTCGGCGAGATAATCGGCGCTTGCGATGCGATGAAGGAAATATACCGCAAGATCGAAAAGGTCGCCCAAACCGACATCTCGGTGTTGGTCATGGGCGAGACGGGCACCGGAAAGGAACTCGTCGCGCGCCGGATCCACGCCCTCAGTCCGCGAGCCGCGGGCCCATTCATCACCATCAATTGCGGGGCCATCCCCGCCAACCTGCTCGAGAGCGAGCTGTTCGGCCACGTCAAGGGCGCCTTCACCGGGGCCGCCGTCACCCGGGGAGGAAAATTTCAGGCCGCCGACGGCGGGACGCTGTTCCTCGACGAGATCGGAGAGCTGCCGACCCAACTGCAGGTAAAGCTGCTTCGGGCACTGCAAGAGAAGGCCGTCACCAAGGTCGGCGACACGCGTTCCGAGTCGGTGGACATCCGCGTCATCTCGGCCACCAACCGCGACATCGAGCAGGGCATCAAGGACGGAAATTTCCGGGAGGATCTCTTCTACCGGATCAACGTCGTCAGCCTGCTGCTGCCGCCCCTGAGGGAACGCGGCGACGACCTGCCGGCCATCGCCCGCTACCTGCTTGGCAAGTTCACTCTGGAGTTCGGAAACCGGGCCAAGGGGTTCACTCCGGCGGCGCTTGCGGCCATGCGTAATTACGCCTGGCCCGGCAACATCCGCCAACTAGAGAACCGCATCAAGAAGGCCGTGGTGCTCGCGGACAAGACGCACCTGGGTCCGGGGGATCTCGACTTGAATCCCGAGGAATTCGATCGCGTCTTACCGTTGGCCCAGGCCAAGGAGGAATTCCAGCGGCGCTACATCAATCGTACCCTGGAGCGCAACAACGGCAACCGCACCAAGACCGCCCGCGACCTGGGCGTCGACCCGCGGACCATCTTCAGGCACCTGGAAAAGCTGGAGGCAGAATCTGAAATTTTCTAATCAAACCACGGCAACTATGTCGCGATCAGGGAAGGCAAAGGGCTGCTTGAAAAACGGCTACAAGAGCAAAAGAACTTTTTTTTCAACCCACTACGCACCAGGACGCCAAAGTGGCACCTTTCTTGCGTAAAAAGAGCCCGTCCCGGATGGGCCGGGTGGTTATTTCGGCAACCTTACTGCTGGGTTGTGGGTGTATCATGTCCCCCGATATCAACGTCGAGCCACAAGAAGTGCTCTACCCGCCCCAGATTATCACGTCGAGCCTGAGTCCGGCGGACCAGTTTTCGATATACGATCTCGACCTCGCCTGCACGCCGGCTGTCTTCAAGGTGGGACAGGTAAGAGATCTCAACAAGAAAGACAAACTTGTCGCCCGCTTCCTGGAAGACTGGAAGGATGACGACAACAAGTCTTCCTTCGTGACGCTTTTTATCTATCCCGTCCCGGGACAAATCGACCGCCCGGGTGTCGAGTCGCAGCTCAACCTGACTCGGTATGCGCTGGGTGTCGTCCACACAATGCGCCTGTTCGTCTCCGACAGCGAACCGCTCAACGACGGCAACGGAATGCAATTGCCCGAAGGCTCCGACGGCCAGTACGATTTCTACCAGTGGACTTTCCGGGTGGTCGAAGAAGGCTCGGGCATCTGCGCCTCGGAAAGTAACGAGTGATGGCGAACCGTTATTCAAAAGCTGTAGTTTTCCTGGCGGTCGCCGCGACACTCTCGGCCTGTGACATGTTCTTCGACTCGAACACCGGCCCGGCCTGTATCGACAATCTCGACTGCCCCTTGGGGCAGGAAT
The DNA here is from genome assembly GCA_964640665.1 of uncultured Myxococcales bacterium. Lineage (GTDB taxonomy): Bacteria > Myxococcota > B64-G9 > B64-G9 > B64-G9 > DATKYQ01. Next base: position 35,004 of record CAZXHT010000020.1, on the reverse strand, counting down.
GCAATCCAGACTCGCTTACCTGCCGGGACATTGTCGGCCAGAAGCCGCTTTCAGTAATCGACCTCGAGCTGATCCCACTGAAAGACTCCGGCTTCGCGGCAACCCAGATAGGCGGCCTGGATCTGAAAAAAATCGACGACATCAACGAGATCACCTTGGTGGTGGCCGACAGCGTGGCCCTGCAAGGCCGTATTCCATCACCCGACGCCATGGGCGGGCTTCCGGGCACTCTGGTGGCCACGCGCCGGGCCGGGTTCGACGATCGCAAGCTGACCTGGAACATAACGGTCTCCGAGGACGGCGGTTTCGAACAAGCCGTCGCCAGTGGAGTTTACAATCTGCTTTTCAAGCCGTCGAACCGCGAGGGATTTCCACAGTTGATGCTGAGCGGCTTCGAGATCCCGTCCCAGAGCCCTCCCGATCTCGGTTACTTGCAGTTCGCGGATCCGGCAACAGCAGATCTCGACGGCCAGGAACCGTTGCTGGTGGTTCGCGGCAACGTGCTGCAAAGCCAGGCCTACCCTCACCCGATGAACGGAATCATGGTCGACGGGGTAACGGACCAGGGGCTTTATACCAGCACCGCTACCCCAGACGAACAGGGCGTCTTCTTCCTGCGCCTGCCTTTCATCCGGGTGATCGACGAACACGGCGAGCGGCAAGAGATTTTTCCCGCAACTGTCGACATCACCCTCAGGCCGAGTTCCGGCGAGGTGCGGCTGCCAACGGTCATGGTCCCTGGCATCGATCTTAGCGGGGCGGATCTGGGAACATTCTACATCGGGGACGTGTCCGCCTCCCACTCGCTATCCGGCGTAGTGCTCGATTCGTCTGGCAGGCCGGTCGCGGATTGCCAGCTGCGTTACACGGCGGAGAACATCGGCAACGGCACTCTGACCTTGCAGGGCCAGACTGATTCGACGGGTCATTTCGCAACGACGTTGCCGGAGGGTTCGTACCAGGTCAAGGTCATTCCCGATCTGCTCTCTACCTCGGTCATGCAGACCGTCAATATAGAACTTGCCAGCGACCAAAGCACCAATATCAACTTGCCCGATCGCCCCCTGCTTTCCGGGGTCGTCACCGACAGCAGCGGCGCTCCGGCGGCGGAAATCACCGTCAGAGCCAAGCGCCTCTCCACCGTAAGCGGCGTTGAAGACGGCGTGGTGCGCACCTACTCGGGAATCACCTCAGAGGACGGCTCGTTCGAGTTGGAGGTCGATTTCGGCCGCTACAGCGTGACCTTCATCCCTACCGCGGCAAGCGGCCTGCCGCGCTCTTTGCCGCGGGTGGCCTATATCACCGGCGACTACTATGCCATGGACGCCTCGGCGACGAAGCTGGCCCAGCCGACGTTGATCCAGGGCCACGTCTTCGACCCCAACGGCGCGCCGATCTGCGGCGTGACCATCGACGTGTTTCACAGCCCGACAGAGGAAAGCTCACAACTGGTCGGCCAGGCCATCTCCGGCAGTATCTTGGAGGAATGCGGCGGTTCCTACGCGGCAATCATCCCCGGCAACCTGTTTCCCTGACAAGTACGCGACCTTCACATAATTGACCGGCGTCCCCGACGGTTGCTATCATGCCTCCAGGCGGAGCGAGGCACATGAAAGACGACAAACGCCGGCGAGATCACACCCAGACCATCGAGTTCAAGGCCATTCTGGCCGAGAGAACTCCACTCAAGAGGAAAATCGCCTTCCTGACCGTCATCCGCGGAGGAGGCCGCGACCTGGGACTGCATACCGTGCTGCAGGAGCAAGTCATCATGGGTCGCTCGAAGGACGCCGATCTGATGCTGCAGGATCTGGGCGTCTCCTGGGAACACGCCCGGGTGATCCGGAAGCCCGACGGCACTTTCGCCCTGGAAGATATGGGATCCACCAACGGCACCCGGGTCAACGGCCTGGAGATTGAAGGCCCGTATTCGCTGCGCGAGGGCGAGAAGATCTTCCTCGGCGAAACGGTGGTCAGGTTCTCGCTGGCCGACGAGATGGACCTGGTGTTCCAGAGCGAGGTCCAGCAACTGGTAGGCACCGATCCATTGACCGGCCTCGAATCCAAGCGGGTTTTCGACGACGCATTGGACTACTCGTTGCAACAGGCCCGCTGCCAGGGACAACCGCTGGCCGTCTTGATGATGGACATGGACGGAGTCAAGCAGATCAACGACACCCACGGCCACCTTTTCGGCGCCCACGCCATCGGCCAGACGGGCAGGATTCTGGCAAGTGTAATCTGCGACGCGGGCCACGTCTGCCGTTTCGGCGGCGACGAGTTCACGGCCTTTTTGCCCGGCCACGACACCGAGTCGGCCGCCCGCCTCGCCGAGCGCATCCGAGAGGCCGTGGAGAACGCCTGCATCGAGAAAGACTCGATCCCGCTCAAGCCGACGATCTCGATTGGAGTCGCAGCCTATCCCGAGGACGGCGAAGCAGTGTTGGCCCTGGTAGCCGCCGCCGACCAGGCCCTCTACCGCGCCAAGGCGGCGGGCAAAAACAGGGTCTCACGTTAAGCGGGCTCTTGGCTTCCGTAGGTGGACAGAACTGCCTGTTCTAGCGAAGTGGTTTCTTCATCCGACAGGAAATCGAAGTGGGCTGCGCGTTTCCCGGCGGAGAGCCGGCCGTTGTTTTGCAGACAGAAGCGAATAAAGAGATCGATCTTGCGATCGGGCATGTCCACGATCTCCTGGATGTTTTTCTTGGTCTTATCGTAGTTGGCCAGAAACTCCAGTTCGCGGGCGAGTTCGGTATCGATGGTCTGATCGATGAAGTTGAAGAGCGCTTCCGCCTGGGGTGTCATATCGATATAGCGATACCACCCGGCCGTATCGTTGTGAACGCTCATGCGGCCCTCTTCATCGAGCGTGTATTCCACATGGGTCATGAGATTCCGGGAGAACGCTTCCAGAGAGGCGTTATAGTCGGCAGGCTTGTTCAGCATGGATGCCGATACAGGAAACATGACTCCTTCGGGGGTAAAGCCGCGGCGGGCAAGAATGTTGTGGATCAGGAAGCGGTGGATGCGACCATTGCCGTCCTCGAACGGGTGCAGAAAAACGAATCCATATGCGATGGCGGCGGCGTGAACCACGGCGGCCACGCCTCCCGCGTCCATGCGCTTGTGGGCGACTAACAGGCCCTCCATCAGGTCGCTCAGATCTTCAGGCTTCGGACATGCGAAGTGTATCTTTTCTTTCTGCCAAGCAACTGTCTCGCCGACATAGTTCTGACTCGATCGGTAGTCGGAATCGCGAAACCGGGGATCTGCAATGTGATTCTGAAGCTCGATCAATTTCTTTTTTTCGCAAAAGTCTTCTTGTTCGGCCAGCTGAAGCAGCGACACGAAGCGCTCGGTCCTGGTCGAGTTGGGTTTGATGTGCTCGATCTCGAAGGTGGATTTCGTCTCTTTTGTGTAGAGGTAGCCAAGTGCTCGCCTCAACAATTCCGGAGAATAATCAGACATGACTTGACGGCATCGCTTTGGGAGGTCGGCTGCTTCGAAGTCGCGAAGGGTGTCGCCGCGGCGAACCGTTGGGCAAAATCGGCGATCGCCCAATAAATTATCGTTGATCCGCTGACGGCGAAGCTTACGGGCTGGAGTGACCGTGTAGTATTCTCCCGGCTCGAGCAGATCGATGTAGTTACCATGTTTCACATCATCCAGCGGAAGCGTCTTACCCGTGAGGAACTCGTACAGGAACCACAGCCGCCGGGCATACTTGCCGGTCGGCTTGGAGCTGACGTATTCGAGAAAATCTTCCTGCCCAAGTTCCTGAAATAGACCGGCGAGCAGCGACAGATTCGTACCGTCATACTTAAGCGCAAATTCAAGATGATTGCCCAGCCCGTCCCCGGGCCAGTACTTGGATGGGTAGATCTCCTCGATCACGCCGGCGGTCGAGATAATCCGGTGGGTTCCGGTGGTCGCGATAAAGGATCTGTGCCAGTTCGGGACAACCTCAAGGCCATAACGCTTGACCAAGGCCACATAGCCTGCGGGTCTGTGTGTCGATCTATCCTGATCGTTTTCATTCATGGCCAGCTCTGGAAAATCGATTACAACTCAAGAATTTTCGTTATTTATGAGTACGTGTCAAGAAATATAATTACAAATGCCTGACGATCCTATCCCCCGATGACCTCGAATGGCGCCCAGAAGAACGGGTGGGAGAAGCGGGGGTCTTGCTTTACCTTCCTGGCCGCGCCGGTTAAAGCCGCGGCCGGTTTTTGGCCCGCGCGAAGCGCGGTGTAGAAATCCTCGACAATCAAGGCCGCGCTCTCATCGGATAGCGGCCAGAGGGTGGCAAGCAGCGCCGGCGTTCCAGCGTGCAGAAACGCCCGTGTCATGCCGACCACTTCTTCTCCGGCACCGATTTCGGCTCGTCCGCTGTCGCAGGCGGAGAGCACCACCAGCCCGGCCTTGGTCAGATCTACTCCGAGGATCTCGGTGGCCGAGAGCCTCCCCGCCCGGGGCGGATCTCCGGACAGTGCCAGGTACGAGTCCATGGGCCGCTCGGGTAGAAACACCCCGTGAGAGGCAATGTGGATCAAGCCTGCAGAACCTGCGCCTGACAGAAAGGCCTGCTTGCTTGCCCGGCGGCCGATTTGGACGCTGGCGTCTTTGAACATGCGCCCCACTAGCTTGACCTCCTCGGCAGCGGTGGGCAGGTCGGGCATGTCGGTCTGCGGATCGCCAAGCGCCAAGACGCCGCCTGCCGCCTTTCGCTTGGCGGCCCTGATCATCGAAAGCGACGAGGCCGAGGGAACGATCGAGATGGAATCTAAGCGATCTACCAGGTAACTCCTGCCGTCCCAGAGGGCCATGAACGGAACGTAGTGCAGCGGGCCCCAGGGAACGACGATCAGGTTGCCCGCCGGCAGCATTTTGCCGAGCGGCGCAAGTATTTTCGTATACAGGCGCAGGCCCTTAGTCTTGATCTTCTCCTGGCCGCGGCCCGGCTTTTTCATGGCGCGCAGGAGGCTTGCGACCATGTTGTGAAGCTCGCGCTCTCCCAGTTCGACGGCCGAGACCTTGACACCGCCGGGCGTGATCACGAAGGCCAGCAATTGGGTCCCGTCGTGGAAGAAAGAAACCAGCGCCTCATGGAACTTGAGCACTTTTTGCACGTCCTGCACGCCGGCCGGGTTGACACACACCAGCGAGATCCATCCCTGGCTGGGATCGGGGCGCGGCAAGCGTTTCGCGGCGACACGCCCCGCGGTCAGCTTCCCGGTGGGCCCGGTAAAGATAGTCTTCAGCGGCGGAAGCCCGCGCAGCATGGCCCGGCGCGCCGGGGCCAGCTTGGCCTCGGCCCGGCGATCGCCGAGCTTCAGTTCGCGCTCGCCCAGCATGTCCAGAAACGCGCGCCCGCGCGCCCGCTCGGAGATCCTGAAAGCCCCGGCGATGTCTCCGAGCTTGACCTGCAGCGCCACCGCTCCACTGTAGAGGCGGGTCTTGGCGGCCGAGAAGCTTCTGCGAGATCCTTCCGCTCCGATCATGGCCCGTAAGTTCTCGACCAGATCGATGGCCCGCATATACGCCCGAAGCGCTCGCTTCGGTTTACCCAGCGCCGACAGAGCCCGCGCCTTCTCGGTATAGGCCTGCCAGGCGGCATCCGCAGGGCCGTGTTTAGCGAGTGCCAAAAGCGCTGCCGCGGCCTGGTCGAGCGCTTTACCATGTGTGCCCGCGTCGTTGTATAGCTCGGCCAGGTTGGTGCGTGCGATTGCGGCCTGGATTTTATCGCCGGCATGGTCGGACTGCTCGACCAGCCGCGCCAGAAGCTTCGTCGCCTCCCCTCGCCTTTCAGACTCGACCAGTAACAAGGCCCGATCGACTGCCAGCCTGCGCTCGGCCCGCCCTCGCTCGCCCGCCGTAAACGCTCCTGACATTTTCTCGGCTCGAGCCAGGAAAGTCTCCGCCCGCCGGTGCTCGCCCGAAAAGCAAGAAGACTGCGCCGCCCCAAGCCAGGCGTCGAAGACCAGGCGCGGACGGCCATGCAATAAGCCCGCGGCTTTCTCGAAGTGCTCGGCGGCTTCGTCGTAGCGCCCCAGATAATGCAGCGCGCGCCCGCCGTTGGCCGCCATCAGCCCGCTCAAGAGAGTCAGGGCCTCGTCTTTCTCGATCTTCCCGGAAGCTTGATCGAGGAGTTTCACCGCCCGGTAGTAATCTCCAGCCAACAATGCGGCGCGGCCCCTGAGACCGGCGATCCGGGCGGCCAGATAGGGATCGTTGGCAGCCACGACATCGGCCAGGCCCGAAAGCTGCTCGGCCGCCTGCGCATCGCCGTCGATAACACCCGCGTAGGCGGCCAGAAAGTGCATAACGACGCCGGCACGCGAACGCAAGGGCGCCCGGTCAGCAAGCGCTCTGAGTTCGCGACGCGCAGCTACCGGATCGGTCTTGAATTTTTCGCGCCCCGGCCCCATCTCGAAGGCCAGTTCCGGAGGAGTCAGTGCCTTGGTTTCGAGTCGCTTGATAGCTTTCTGAATACCGGCCGTCTCGGAAGTCCTTCCCAGGATTCGCATGGCGGCCAGTCCACGATCGAGCGCCGTTCTGAGCGCGCTTTTGCCTCCCCGAACGCCTGTCGGGCCCGCGGCGTCCGAGTTCAACAGGCCGGCGATCTGTTTGGCCGCCTGCGCCAGTTTTTGTTGATCCAGCATATAGTCGGCCAGACTGCCGGCTTGCAACTGCGCCAGCAATCGCCGAGAAGGCTCGCCTTTTTGCGCTCGGAGCAGCGCCTCCCGGTAGGCCGGCATGGCCGCCTCACGGGCCCGGGCCCGCCATTTGTCGCCGGCCTGCTGTTCCATAAATCCCAGGCCTTCGGAGGCCAGCGACGAATCGTGCCCCCAGCCGGAAGAGAGCCCGTGCAATTCGCCCAAGAATGCGCGGGCGAAATCGATGCCGCTCTTGGCTGAACCGGGACGCAACAGTTCGGCGTATGGTCCAAGCGCGCGCCCGCACTCCCGCGAGGCGGCGATACAACCGTCGGAGTCTCCCAACAGACAGATGACGTCCGCTACGGAGTTTTCGAGCATCTGGTTGGCGGGATCCCGGGGGTTCTCCCGTTCGCCCATGGCAACCCCGAAGTGTGTCTTGGCTTTTTCGTAATGGGAGACGGCCTGATCGTGAAACTTTGGCGGCCTGTCCCCCGCCCGTGCTCCCGGCGAGAGCAGGGCAACCACGTAAAGCAGCAGGCTTACCCGACACATGCTCATTACCCCATGATACGGAAAACTTATAGATATTCCATCTCTACCCGGCCACGGGTGTCCCCATGCCCTTGCCGACGCCGGCCCACTTGCGCACCAGCCACAGCACGACGGGCGAGACCATGGCGATACAGGCGTAGATCAACCACATGCTCTCGGTGTGCTTGATGCCGTCTACGGGACAGTAACGGGCCAGGAACCAGCCGGCATAGAATCCCGTGATCATCTTGGTCAAGAACCAGGGGAACTGGCCGATGCCCATGTAGATGCCCGTCTTGCCCTCTGGGGCGATCTCGGCAATGTACTGCAGGAAGCGCGGCTGCCACATGGCCTCGCCGATGGTCATCAGGAAGATGTAGGAATACAGCAGGTACGGTTTTGCGGCTATGGCCAATAAAAAGGTCGGAGCCGCCATTACCAACGTGCCCCAGACCATCATCTTGTAAACGTTGGCCCGGGCCGTGACAGCCGCCACCAGGGGCGCCAAAAAGAAGATCAGCACCGGGTTGATGTTCGAGATCAGCTCGTAATTATCGCTCATGAATCCGGAATAGGCGTACTTGATGTACTGCGGCAAGGTCAGCCAGTTATGTGCAAAGAGAGTCTGAACCGGAATCAGGATGAAAATGAAAAACACGAAGCGCTTGTTGCGAAAGGGGTGATCGGGCCTTCTTTTCATGAAAAGAACCAAGGCCGGCGCAAGCAGCACGCCGAAGACGGCGATTCTGAGAAGCAAATCGCCGCTGCTACTGCCGGTATGCAGAAATCCCAGCCAGCGCCCGAGAGGCTCGTCGACGGCGAGATCGACGAGCACCGCCGTGCCGACCAGTGCGACTGTGAAAAAGAAAATGAAAGGCGCGTCCCACAGCCTGGTGGCCTCGTCGACCGGCTTCTCCCGCTCGTCCGCGGCATTCCCATCCTCGCCCTGCCCGTTTTTCGCCTGCTTCTCGACCGTGGCCGCCTTGACGCTTTTTTTGGTTATCAACGAAAGGACCACGATCAACCCGACGGCCACCGCCGCGGCGCAGGCCCAGAAGACAGCATCGATCCCGTTGGGCGGCAGCCTGTCCGTGAAGCTCTCCCGGATGTACGGGCTGGCCAAGCCGATGAAGAACGCTCCCAGGTTCATCAGCCCGTAGATCATCGCGTAGCCCATGGCAGCCGACTTCTCGTCGGTGAACTGCTTGACGGCGGCATAGGCAGCCGGTTGGTACATCCCGTAGGCCACGGCCACCAGCAGCAAGGCCGCTACTGTTATGAAGAACAGGCCCGATCCGAGCCCGCCGGTATGAAAAAGAAGCTCACCCGAAGCCAGTACAACCCGGCCGAATACTAAAAGGCCGACTGCCGTCCACATGGCCCGGCGCACGCCTATTTTATCTGCCACCCCACCCAAAAAGAGCTGCGCAAGGGTGATGCCGCAGGTAAAAAAACCGACCACGATGCCGGCGTAGTGAGGGTTGATGCCCACGTTCTCCTGCAAAAAGAGCATCAACTCTGTCAAGATGCCGAAGTAGGCCGCGCCCTCGAGAAAATAAGAAATGTACAGGCCCCATAGCGCCCTGGGCGCCTTGGCCGTCTGGACGAAGGGGGCAGAAAACTCTTTCCACGCCTTCCCGACAGCCTGACCAAAAGTGGCCGGCACCGTTGGCTGCTGCCCGGTTTCTTCTTTTTCGATCTCTTCAGATTCGATAATCCACCTCCGGCAATGCAGTTTTGCACTCGTTCCGGCGATTCCATAGCATGGCTGGTACGGCTTGGCAACGATTGCGAAAACATGGTATAGCGCATGTGCTTCGAAAGGAGAAACACGAATGAGACGCTCTTTGGTAACCATGCTTGTCTGCACTCCCGTGCTGGTTTTGCTGCTGCAGGGCCCAGCCTCGGCCGGCTGGCCGTCGGAAGCCAGGCTCACTCGAGACGTCACCAAGTACTGGAAGAAAACCTGGCCCGATCAGGAACTGACCCACGTGACCGGGAAAACCGGCTGTGAAAAGGCCAAACTTGAAGATGCGGCCTACAAGAAGAGAACCGGCAAGAGCCGCATGAGGAAAGCCTGCCTGGTAAAGGCGGATGCTTTCGTGGCAAGAGGTTATCGTTTTTTCATCTACCGCGACAGCTACGTCTACTACGTGGCTCACAAGCTCAGAAGCGTGCAACTCGGCGAGTTGGAGAAGGCCTGGAAGGCGGGAGGAGTTCCGGCGCCCGGCCCCGACGAGGCGGCACGACTGTTGCGCGAGTCGGCCGAGAAGGATCTTGGCGCTTCAGACGTCCAGATTACGATCCACGAGATGGGCAGACCGCGCCCCTACGGAGATTTCTACCGGCTGACGCTGGTTGCGGACATCGCCTACAAGAAAGACGGCAAGCAGCAGAAAAAAGACAGGGTCCTCTCCACCCTGCAATCCGACGGCAGCGAATGGAAGCCGGCCCCGGGGCTGGCGCTCTAAAACTATTTGCAGCTTTTCAGGATCTGCTTTAAAGCGGGCATCTCTTTCGAATCTTTGGGTATCATCTTGGAGTAGGCGCGGTACTCGCGACATGCATCCTTGTTGCGCCTGAGTTGGGCAAAGGCGATACCCAACCCGCGGTGTGCCGGCGCCAGGCGGGGATCGGCCTTGATGGCATTTTTGAACTGCCTGACGGCCTCCTTGAAGCGTCCCTTGCGGATCAAGACATTGCCTTGCTTGTAATGTTTGAGCGCCTTTTGTGGATCGCGCGCGGGTTTGTTGTGCGCCACTATCTTCTTCTTCTTCTTCCGCGTGGGCTTCTTATCGGCCACGGCCGTCCCGGCATCGCCCGCCCTTCTCTTATCGGCTCGCGCCATTGCCACAGCGCCCACTCCGGCATCTTTCCCGGCGAGATCTCCCTCCCCGGCGTCAGGCCCGGTGACGACTGCCGGCGCACCGGAATTGACGCCGGCATTGTCGACTTCCGGAGGAATATCCGTCTTTCCCTCGTCCAGGATCTTTGACTGATTCACGAACCACCAGGCCGCGCCGATTCCGGCGGCAACCACGACAAGCACCAGGAAGACCCACAACCCGGTGCGCGAGGGTTTCGCCACCGGCACCGGCGCCGGCTTTTCAGAAGGTACAGCATCCGGCTCCGGGAAGCCGGTCGTCGGCAGCTTTATCTGCAGGGAATCACTCGCCTCCGGGACGGGGGCCTCAACAGCGGCCGGCGGCGCGGGTGATGGAGCGGCCGCGGTGCCCGCAGCCTGTGACCAAGGCGTGTCGCCGCCCGATATCCCCTCACCCGAGCCACGCATGACATAGGTGCTGTTCCTATACCCGTCGAGAGGCGGCGGTGTCTTTGGCACGGGGAGAACGATGCCTTGTTTCGGCAGTGGGGGCGGTGCCGCGGCGCCCTGCCCGTTTTCGGGCGCGGGTTGACCTACCGGTTGTGAAACCTGAGCCTGCGGATCGAGTTGTGCCTGATCGGGCTGGTATGGTTCCACCTCGGGCAACGCCTCGGCCGCCGAAGCCTCCGAGCCCTCGGGCGCCGAAACCTCCGAGCCCTCGGGCGCCGAAGCCCCCGGCGAAGGCGGCCCTTCACCTTCCGCATCTTTGGACTTTACGAAAGTGGGCATGTTGTCCGACGAGAACCCAGAAGCCGCCCAGCGCGCCGCAGCGGAGGCCCAGTCTTCGGTTCCCGGGCCGCCGGGCTCTGCCTGCGGGGCGGATTCGTCCTGCTGGGCCGGCTCGTCCTGCGGGGCCGGTTCGTCCTGCGGGGCCGGTTCGTCCTGCGGGGCCGGTTCGTCCTGCGGGGCCGGTTCGTCGGGTTGCTGCGGTGCTTCCAGCGGAGGAGCTTCGGCCTGCTCGGCAGGTTGCGTCTCGCTACCCCAGGTGGGCGTCTCGAATGTCGAGACGGATGCCGCAACAGGTTGCTCTGCCTCCGCGGCTTCAGGCGCTGCTTCCCCGGGCGGAGGCGGCTCGGGTTCTGTTTCTTCAGGCGCTGCTTCCTCGGGCGCCGAAGCCTCCTCGGGCGCAGGCGGCTCGGGCACTGTTTCTTCAGACACTTCTTCCTCTGGCGCAGAAGCCTCTTCAGGCGCCGAAGCCTCTGGAGCTATAGACCCGCCCCAGAGCAGCGAACCGGCCCCCCATCCTTGTCCGGGACCGGTGGGTTCACCCTCAGGCACTGAAGCCTCCCCACTCTCCGAAGCCTCTTCAGGCGAAGGCGGCTGATTCTCCAGCGCTATATTTGTCCCGGGCTGAACCAGCGTCAGCGACACCTGGCAAGTCGGGCACATCACCGGCCCGCCCTGCTGCAGCAGTTCCTCGCTGACCTCGTAACGCATCTGACACTTCGGGCAAACAGCCTCCATCGGACCAACTCCTTGTCAAGAAAGGGCACCTCGCCCCACCAACCCAGTTCGGCTCGGCTCGATGGTCACTCGACTCATCCCGCTACTGAAAAAAGCATAAAACGCAGCGGCTTAGTTTGGCAAGAAAAAATTCTCGACCCATAATCTCCCATCCTGCACAACCGACATCCAACACACACTTGATCTAACGGGCGGGATGCTGCATAAGTTCCTTATGCGCTCTTTAGTAATCGGAACAGCGGGACACATAGATCACGGCAAGACTACGCTGGTGAGAGCATTGACCGGGGTCGACACCGACCGCCTGGAGGAAGAGAAGCGCAGGGGTATAACCATCGAGCTCGGCTTCGCCGAAATCGATCTCGGTGAGAATCTCCGAGCAGGCATCGTCGACGTGCCGGGCCACGAACGCTTCGTCAAGAACATGGTCGCCGGCACAAGCGGCATCGACATGGTGCTGATGGTCGTGGCGGCCGACGAGGGTGTCATGCCCCAGACGCGCGAGCACCTGGACATCTGCGGTCTTCTGGGCATAGAGCACGGGGTGATCGCCCTTACCAAAACCGATCTCAGCGGCGAGCCCGAATGGCTTCAGATGGTGACGGACGACCTGCGCGGCGAGATGGCCGGCACTTTTCTATCCGCGAGCCCAATTGTTCCGGTATCCGCCCGCACGGGAGAGGGACTGCCCGAACTGCGAAAAGTTCTCGCAGGCGTCGCCCGCGAGATCACGGCGATCGAGAGCGACGCGCCCACCTACCTGGCCATCGACCGGGCCTTCAGCATGAAAGGCTTCGGAACCGTGGTAACCGGCAGCCTGGTGGCCGGCGAACTGGCCACGGACAACCCGATCGACATCCTTCCAGACCCGGCCGGCAAGATGCGCAACTTGAAAATCCGTGGCCTCCAGGTGCATGGACAGAGCCGCGAGCGGGTGTCAACGGGTCACCGCCTGGCGATCAACCTGTCCAATGTCGACCGCGCGGCACTCTCACGCGGGCAGGTCGTAGTGCGGGCCGGCACTTTGGAGGCCGGCCGTGCCTTCGAGGGCACACTCAGCCTGGTTTCCGGCGCGAGGCCTGTCCGCTCGCGTACCCGGGCCGTCTTCCACGTCGGCACTGCGCGTTGCGAGGCCGGCGTTGCCCTGATTGGCACAGACTCCCTCGGGCCGGGCGAGAGTTGTTACGCGCGCATCCAGTGCGCCGAGCCGGTTGCCGCGCTGCCGGGGCAGCGCTACATCCTGCGCGGTTTCAGCCCCGTTCCGGGACGGGGCACCACCATGGGGGGAGGCAAAATCCTGGCCATCCTGCCCCCCCGAAGGCGGCGCCGGGAAAAGCGGGGCTGGTTAGCGGAGCTTACGCTGCTCGAGAAGGGCAGCCTGGAAGAACGCATCCTGATCTTGCTCGAGCACGCCGGGGAGGCGGGCTTGGGTATCCCGGACCTGAGCATGCGCCTGGGCATGGGAGCGGGCACTGTAGCCGGGGAACTGAATCGCTTGATGGCAAAACAGCAAGTCTACAAGTTCGACCGCGAGCGGGGGCGTTACGTGGCGCGCTCGCTGCTCGACGATCTCGGCCGACGGGCAGAGAAGCTGCTTTCGGCATTTCACCAAGACAACCCGCTCCTGCCGGGCATGCCGCTCGAGCAGGTGCGCGGCAGCCTGGCGCGTGATCTCGACCCGCGCCTGTTCAAACTTCTGATTCATGAGCAACACAAGGCGGGCCTTATGACCCAAGCCGGAGAAGTGCTGCGCTCGAGCAAACATCGCGTCGAATTGGACGAGCAAGGTTCGCGACTCGGACGACTGGTTCGCGGAGCATTCAGCAAAGCCGGCCTGGCGCCACCGCAACCGGCCCAGCTTGCCGCTGATCTCGACCAGCCCGAACCCGCCGTGCTGGATATGATCCGGCATTTCACACGCCAGGGAGTGATCGCCCACATCTCCGGCGACATGTACGTACCCACCGCCGCCCTCGACGATTTGCGCAAGCGGCTGCTCGCCCACCTCAACGAGCACGGCAGTATCGACACCCAGGGATTCAAGAATCTGGTAGGCTCTTCGAGAAAATACGTGATACCGTTGGCGGAGTTCTTCGACAACGAAAAAACGACCATCCGCAAGGGGGAGCAGCGGGTGCTCAGGAAGAAAAATACTACAGGCTGAAGGAGGAGCAAATGGCCTCGGCGCTCGACAAGAGAAGAACACCGCGTTTAATGATCGGGTTCAAGGTCAAGGTGGATACCAAGCGCGGCACCTTCAATGGAGTTGGACGCGATCTTTCAGAAGGCGGCATCGGAGTCTACCTCAGAAAGCTGCCACCCATCGGAAGCCCGGTCGAGGTGCGTTTCCTGATACCAGACCGCGACGAAGCCATCGAGGTAACCGGCGAGGTTATGTACCACCGGCGCGGCGAACCCGGGGTACACGACGACTGGGCCGGTATCAGGTTCTTGCGCATGGACGCCGCCAGCCAGTCGATGCTGCATAGCTATCTGAAATCGAACTACGACGGCTCCAAGCCTTATCTCCATTCGCCCCCTCCCCTGCCGAAACGCTGAAGGCTGAAACACCTAAGCAGTTCAGAAAAAAATGCCGGCCGAGGCCGATCTTACGGCCAGATCGAGAATTCCACCGGGCAGGATTCCCAATAGAAGAATGGCAAGCGATGAGAGCATGGCCACCAGGGTCAGACTCGGAGACAGCCTCAGCACCGCTCCCGACCTGGCCGGGCGTAACACCATGGCGGCCACCAGGCCCAGGCTCATCACCAGCACCAGGCCCAGGCTCAGTGCGGCAACGACGGCCGTCGCCACCCAGCCCGCATCGACCATGGCTTCGAGCAGGTAGAGCCGCGAGAAGAATCCCGCCGTGGGCGGCATGCCGGACATGCACAGCAGGGCCAGGCCCGCCGCCACAGCCAGCCAGGGATGTTCGCCGGCCAGCCCCTGCAGGCGGCCGATACCCGGGTCTTCCCCCTCCGGCCCCTCCACCGCCGCCACGGCTACGAACAATCCGATCCAGTTAACGGCGTAGACCGCTATGAAAACGAGAATGCTGCCCGTTGCCTTGCAGGCCAGGTCGGTATCCACGGTCGAGATCTTCCCCACCGCGGCCAGCGTCACCAACACCAGGCCGCCCTGTCCGGCCGCCAGGTAAGCGATCATGCGCTTCAGGCGCGGCTGCACCAGGGCCAGGGCGTTGCAGGCAACCAGGGCGGCGATACCCGCGGCGTGCAGGATGGACGTCCAACTCAGGTATCCGGGCCCCGACTCGGACGCCGGCAGGAATCCCACCAACAACATCCTGCCCACGGCGGCAAGCCCGGCAGCCATGAGTCCCCCGGACAGTACCAGCGCCCCTGGTACGGGAAGAGACTCGACCACGTCCACGAACCACATGTGTAGTGGAACCGCTGCAACCAGACAGCCCGCGCCGGCCAGAAGCAGCGCCAGCGCCACTACCATCAGCGGATCGGATCCGATCAAGGCGTGCGTCTGCAGGAAAACACGAATACCGAGAAAATGGGTCGTCCCCACCCGGGCCAGCACGAAGGCGGCTCCCATGCCCATTAAAGCGGCTGCCAGCAAACCCATCAACATGCCCTTCAAGGCACCCTCGCGCCCATGCCCATTCGAGTGCAGCGCGGCAAGACCCCACAACGGAACCAGTGCTCCGATAAAACCTGCCGTCACCCCGATCAGGTCCCAGGCCATGGCCAGCACGGCCGCGCCCGTCGTCGACAGCAGTATCAACCCGACCGATCCCGGCCGCATCTTGCCCTGCCTGCCGTTTCCCAACATAAGAGCGCACAAGGCCCCGAGGAAAACCAGGCTCTGGATGAAGATCGAAAAACCGTCCAGCCTCAGTCCACTCCCGGCGAAAACGACGCCCGGCTCGCTCGACCACAACCAGGCGCTTTGAAAACACTCCCCCGCCAACACCGCCATGGCCAAGTAAGTAAGTCGCCGCTGCGAGCGGGGGAAGCGCGCATCCAGGACCGCTATCAAGATGCCCGGCACCCATGCCAGGCCAAGCGTAAGGTATCCGCCCCAGGCGCCCGACATGGCTATTCTCCCCCTCGGATCGCGGCCTGAGTCCTGGGCGCCTGGGCAGACAGCCCGAAAGCGCGTGGCGAGATCAGTCCCGGCAGAAAACCAGTCAGTACTATTACCAGCGTCAGCAGGGCCAGTATGGCCACCTGGCGCCTGCGCGGCCAGCGGCCCTTCGCCCAAACCGCCGCCAGGTGAGTGCCTCCCAGGATTCGCCTGTAGGCCCAGACGACCGAAGCGCCGACGATCAGGATGGCACCCGCCAGAAACGAGCTCAGAAGCGGGTCGACGGAAGTTTCACGCAACACCAACACCGCTCCCACGAACCCGCAGGTTCCGGGAATGGCCGCCGCCGAGGCGACACCCGCGAAAGCCATCCCGGCAAAGAAGGGGTGTGAGCGCCACAATCCGCTGATCTCGGTAATGCGCTGGCTGCCCCTGGCCTCGCAGATCACCCCGGCAAAAAGAAACAACGATGCCCCTCCCAGGCCGGCGGCCACCAGCATCATTGAACCGCCCTCGACCCAGTCGCGCCCGGGAAAAGACAGGCCGACCAATGCCAACCCGATCTGCGCCAGGCAGACATAGGCCAGCAGGCGCTTGATGTCCCGTTGAACTATCGAAGCCACTCCGCCGCCCAGCGCGGTCAGCACTCCGATCCAGGTCAGCCAGGCGCTCATTCCGCAGCCGCCGTGAGCGCAGAGTCTCTCGAATACCTGCGCCAATCCGTAGCCGCCGAGAGGCAGGACGCCGCCCGCCAACAGGATCCCGGCCGCCGCCGGGACTTCTGCCGCGGCCACCGGGAACCAGGTGTGCAACGGCACGACGGCCATGCGAACCAGGAAAGCCGGCAGCAGAAGCCACATGCCGGCAGGTAATCCGGATATTCCAAGGCGGCGACCCAACTCGAGCAGATCGAACGTGCGCGGTGGACCTGCGGCCTTGACCACCAGCAGAACCCCCACCCACATCAGCACGCTCGAGGTCACCGAGGTAATGAAGAAGCGCGTGGCGGAGCTGACGCCGCCCCGGGTCGAACCGCGGCCCATCAGGAAAAAGAAAGGCACCAGCGTTACTTCCCAGAAGGCAATGAACAGGATCAGATCCCAGGCCGTCACTACCCCCAGCATGCCCGCCTCGGCCAGCAACAAGAACACGACGTGAGAACGGTTCATATCCGGCTGTGCCGGCCAGGTGGCGATCATTGCAACCACGCCCACGAACACGACCAGGCCCGCCAGCATCATTCCCATCTGGTCGAGGCCGAAATGCAGGCCGATACCGAGGCTGGGAACCCAGGGTAAAGACAACGACACCATCAAGTCATTGTCCGCAGCGGGAAGAATCACCCGCAGCAGGATCCAGGCAGCCAGGGTGGCGATAGAAAAGCCCCAGCCCAGGAAACACACCGTCTTGACCGCCCGGCGCGGACACAGGCCGGCAATAAGGGCCCCCGTGGCCGGAGTGAGCGGCAGGGCCAGCAACAACATGTCGGCAATCGTGCTCACCCGTCACCTCAGCATGGCCAACACCAGCAACAGGGTTGCCAGCACCAGGACAAACATGTAGCGCTGTACCCGCCCGTTCTGAATGTAACGCATGGCGGTCCCGATGCCCTCGATCGTTCTCACCGTCGTACCGATGACGAGAGTATCGATGATGAAGTCCCCGATGCCGCGCCAAAAAACGACTCCTAGCGCCCGCAAGACAATAACCGGCAGACGCACTACCATCTCGCCCACACCCAGGCCGGTGCCGGCGATTTTATCCATGATCAACTGCGATCTCGTCAGGCGACCCGTCCAGCGCTGAGCGCGTGCGCGCCCGCTGACGGCCACGGCCGTGCCCAGCAGCCAACCGGCCAGAAGCGCCGCTGCGGCTCCCAACGCCCAGGAAAATCCGATCGAGCCGCCGTAGAGATACTCACTGGCGCGGTGCGAGAAAAACGCGGCCAGCCCCAAAACAAAAGCCATGACTCCCAGACCGGCCGGGGCCGCGCTGGCCCATCTGCCGGCCTTCTTTTTGCCATCCGGGTATTCTGAAGTCAGCCCTGAATAGACGCGCCTGAGAATCCAGCCGCAGGCCAGCATCGCCAGGCAAACCAGTATCCTGATCAGCAGGCCGATTGTGCCCGGCGGCGCCGAGCCGCACAGCCTGCCGAGAGCCACGAAATTCATCGAGGGCGGCAGTGCCAGAGCGGCCACCAGGATCAGATAGGCCTTGCGTGTGTATGGGCTCTTGGCTACGCCAAGGTTGAACTCGATCTCGTAAAGCGGGCCCGCGAACGCCCCGACGGCCAGGACGAGCCCCCCCAGCACGAGCACGTTGCCCGACACCAGCATGCGCGACGCTACGGGGTCGCCTACCGAGTAACCTATCAGGCAAAACCCGCCGCTGAGCAAGAACAGCCAGCCGAGTGTCTTTTGAGGCCGATGTTGCTGCAGTCCGGCCAGAATGCCCAGCCCGACTCCGGACGCTCCGATAATGCCGGTTAACACCTGCATGTGTTCGATATGCGCAAAAAGCGGCCAGATACGATCCAGCACGAAGACCCCCGCTATAAGCGAAGCCACTCCGTGAAGCAGGACCATCGCCGAAGACGGCGCCCGGGAGCTGTCGGGTATCCAGCCGTGGAAGGGAAGTTGTCCCAGGCGGACGAAGGCCGAGGCCGCCACGAAGATCGCGGCCAGGGCGACGTCGAGTTGCAGAGCCAGGCTGCCCAGGAGCAGTAGCACCCCGGAAACCCTCTGGAACAACAACCAGCGCATGCCGGTGCGCCCGCCGCCTTGCTCTGATTCCCAGAAACCGGCCAAGAAAGCAGATGCCAGCGCCAGGCTCTCCCAGCCGAAAAGCAGCGTGACCATCGAGGCCGAGGTGAACAGAACTCCCCCGGCGGCCCCGACAGTCAGCACCAGGGCCTGGTAACGATGGCGCCCGACCAGTCGGGCCACGGATCCAATCGCGTGCACCTGTGCCGCGAGAACAAGCGTTGAGCAAAGCAACATGGCCCAGGCGCCGAGCGGCGTCAACTCGAAAACGAGTGAAAAGGGATCGCGGGTGAGCAAGCCGATTTCCACCCGGCCGAGATTTCCACTTTGCTGTCCCCACAGGAAAAAGATCGCCGCCGCCGCGGACTGGACCAGGGGCAGCACGGCCCCGGCAAGCGACAGACCGGCAAGCGTCCGGTGGGAGAGCCGCTTTCCCAGTGCCGAGATGAGAACGGCGCATAGCACCGGAACAATCCACAACAACAGGTGCGCCCTGGCCAGGTTTCCGCAAAGGTCCATCAGTGCTTCATCCTGTCGTACTCATCGACGCATACCGTCCTGCGAAAACGAAAAAAAGCATAGATAACAGCGGCGCCGCTCAAGGCGGCCGTGAGCACGAGTGCCAGCACGGCCACTCCCTCGGACTGGGTACTCGAACCGGTGTGGGCCGTCGCCGCGAAGAATGCCAGCAGGACGCCGTTCAACATGATCACCGCGGAAACCAGGACGACCAGCGCCGCCCGGCGCAGAAGAACTCCCAGAAGCCCCAGGGTGAACTGCAGAAGCGCCAACAACAAGACGTGTTCGGTGGGAATCAATCGCTTTCTCCCCGGCCGTCATCTGCCCGTCCGGCATCGCGACGTTGCACCATCACGACCACCGACGCCGTGGCCGCGGCAACTCCCAGAAGAAAAACCGATATGACGGCGCCGAAGCCGCCCGTGGCGACCCGGCCCGCCGGGATCTCTGCTGTCGGTTGCACCGTTGTGAAGATTGCCAGTACGATGACCCCGAACAGCCACAGGGCCACGAAGAAGGCGATGAACTTGGTGACGTTGTAACGTGTCCTTCCCGGTGCGCCCAACTTCTGCCTGCCCGGACGAACCAGCACCATCCAGACTACCAGCACCGCCCCGATCGTAACGACCAGGAGTTCCACGGCCAGAAGAGGCGCATGCAGCAGGAAGAGGATCACGGCATTGGTCATCATCAAGGCCACCAGACCCTGCGTGCTGCGCTGGGGGCGGCGATGAGCAACGGCCAGGAAGGCAGCGGCCAACGATATGCCACCCAGCAACCAGAAAATAATAGGACCCATCAGCCTTCGCTCCCGGAATGTCGACTGGGGGATCGTTTACGGGTTTCAAGGCCATGTCAAGAGTTGCTTCGGCCGCCAACGAGCGGTTCTTGACAATGCATCCTGGCGGAAAGTATTCTCGTTTGGCTGAGCGGTAGCCATTTCCATGAGAGGTGCATCATAGATGGCGGATGACAGGCAAGACGGCGTCGAAAAACGCATATTCGATCGTTCGCCATTGATGCTCAAGGTGCGCTACAAACGGGCTAATGACTTTCTGGCGGACTACACCGAAAACATCTCGAAGGGCGGCCTGTTCATCGCGACCGAGGAAAGCTTTGAACTCGGCTCGATGGTCGAGTTCGAGGTCTCCTTCCCCGGGCTGCTCGATCCGATCGCTATCAAGGGCGAGGTGAAGTGGTGCCGCCAATCACCCGACGGTGAGGAACGGCCCGGAATAGGCGTTCAGTTCCTGCCCGAGTCGTTGGGAGAGGGGCAACTCGCCACACTGGTTACCAGAATCGGAAAGTCTCAGCCGACTCGTGAGGAGAGCAGCGGCGAGACCGTCTTCAGGGTTCTACTGGTCGAGGACAACGTCGTCGTGCGTGACATGTTCCGCTACGGCATCCAGAAGATGACGCATAGTAAAAAACTGCACGGCGCCAGGCTCGAGGTCATCGAGGCCGACAACGGTCGGGAGGCATGGGACCTGCTGCAAAAGCAAAAATGCCACCTGCTGGTCATCGATCTCTACATGCCGATCATGGACGGCAATCAAGTAATCCAGCACGTCAGGAAAGACCCGCAGTTGAAGGACATCCCCATAGTCGTCGTCAGTTGCGGTGGTGACGAGGACCGCGACCAGGCCTTGAAAAATGGCGCGGATATTTTTCTCTCGAAGCCAATCAAGCTCAAGGAACTGGTGGACACCGTCGAGATACTGATGGCCTCCGGTCACACTCCCAAACAATAAAATATCTAAAAGCACGTGCGAAGGCTCGATCTCAGGAGCGCCCCTGCCATTTTTTCACCAGGGGACACCCGGGGTCCGCTGCAAAGAAGCTTCCGCTCACGTGGCGCGCCACCACGTGGCAGCCGCCGCGACAGATTGAAAGATAGTCGCAAGACGCGCACGGCTCCGGGGCCTGTTTGGTCCAGTTGAGGTAATGATCGAAGACGCCGGATCGTCCCAGATCTCGATATGAGGCCCGTCCGTTTTCGTAGTCGAAGCTGCAGCCGCTCAAGCGGCCGCGCCAGTCTACCGATACCAGCCAGCTTCCGCCAACGCAACCGGCCAGACCCAGGCGTGAAAGGCGCTTGGGAGAAATGCCCGCCGCGCAAACCATGGGTGTGAATGAACAGTCCAGCCTCAGCCGCAGACGGTAACGTCGGCCCAGGCGCAATACCCGGCCTATGAAACTCTCGCCCTGCTCGGCTGTCATTGCCATCTGGTCGAAGATGCGCGCGCCCCTGCCCGCCGGTTTAAATCGCAGCAGCTCAACATTGCGGACCTTGTGCCCGGCCAGCAGGCGGAAAAGAGGCTCCAGTTCGTCGCAGTTTGTCCTGGCCACCACGCAGTTCACACCGACCCGGTCGTGATAGGCGCGCAGGATCTCGAGCGCCATAAGGGAGGATGAAAAATCATCCCGGCCGCGCACGCTGCCGGCTGCCCCGGCCGCGCCGTCAAGGCTGAGATGCACGCGCCCGAAGACGGAAAGCTTGCGCGCCAGGCGCGGTGTCAGGTGTCGCCCGGCGGTCGAGAGGTTGGGCGTCAGGCCCAGATCCCTGGCCGTATGCGCCAAGGCGATCAGGCTCTCGAGCGGCGTCGACTCGCCGGCGCCCAGGGCGACGTGGTAGACGCCCAACTCGGCCAGTTTCGCAAGCACCCCGCGCCACAGCTCGAGGTCGACCTGGCCCGGATCTTGCGCATCCGAGTCGATGTAGCAGCCGCGGCATCCGGCGTCGCACCCATGCGCCACAGTCAGGTGGGCCTCGAAGGGAGCCACGGGATCCAGAAGGAGATCGGGGCCGGCCGCCTGCGGTTTATCAGTGCCCATCCGCAGGCCGACCGACGAGAGAAAGTCGTGGTCGACCAGCACGACCATCTCCGGCCTGCGAAAGGCCAGCGTGCCGCCGAAAGGCTCTGCCCGCACGAGCTTGCCGCTGCCGGGAACGGGCTGGATCTCGATCAGGCGACCCATCGCGCAGACCCCGGCAAGAGGCGCTCAAGCCCGATTATCATTCTTGCCCTTGCGACGGCGCAGCGCCCAACGGACAAGCGTTCCGCCAAACAGGGTCAGCAAGCCGGCGAAAGCCCCGCTGGCCAGCAACCAGGTGACATCGACACCGAGCGAACTTGAATTAGGATTGGATCCCGGTCTGACCGAGATGACTTTGCCTCTTTTCGAGAAGATACTCAGTCGCATGTCTTTTCCCTGTCCGGCGCTATCCGCCGATACCAAACTGAAGTGTGTGCACCACCTGATCGGCCATTCCGGCCAACCAGATTGAAGTCACGATGGCCGCGCAAGCGGCCATGCCAAGACCACAAAGCCTCAACACCAAGACACCCGGGCGCGGGGACTTGGCCCGCATCAACCATCCGTTGGGCAAAAGCAGCAAGGTAAACAACCCGGCCATCCACAGCAGTGCCTGGCTGGTCTGCTTGGTACCGCTTATGGCCCAGACGACCAGGCCCGCCATCACCACCAGGTAGACAATCACCTCAACAGGCGGCATGCGCAGTTGTCTCGGCGCGATGCTGCCGGCGCGCAGTCCCATCCCGAGCGCCAGCCAGAGCCAGGCAGCGGCTGCCAGCCAGACAAGCGCCGCAGCGATCTCTATCCAGCGAATCCTGCGCAGGTGCGAAAGTCTCATCATGCCTTCCTGCACCGCAGAGTCCCAGTCTCTTCCCGGCAAGCGGCCCAGCTCTTCGAAGGCCCGCCCGGCCGCATCCAGATTGCCGCGGCCGATCTCCATGTTGGCCAGCTCTATAAGCGCCCGTCCGGCCATGCGCTTTTCGGAGTAATCATGCGCGATATGCAGCAAGCATTTTCTTGCCTCGTCCTTGCGGCCCTGGCGGGCCAGCAGGGTCGCCACCCAGTACAGGCCGTCAGGCTGCAGCGAAAAGTCGGGGTGCTCATCGAGCAGGCGCCGCATGTGCCCAATAGACTCCTCGGCGGGTGCATGTTCGCTCTCCTTCTGGATGCGCAGGTAGGCTGTAAGCACCGCGTTTCCGGCATCCAGGTGCCGGCTAAGGAACTCGGCCCGGGCTCGGGCCCTACGCACCAGGCGACTGTTCGGGTAGTTCTCGATCAAGAGGCGATAAAGCTCGAGCGCCTTGTCGGGCTTGCCCAGCTCTTCCTCGAAAAGACGCGCTTGTTCGGCCAAGGCGTCGTCTGCGAACGAGTCGCCGGGAAACTGTTTCACGAGCTGCCCGAGCAACTCCGTGGCCCGCAGGTTTCCGCCCGCCCGGCTCTCGGCCAGCGCCTTATAGAACATATCCCTGCCGGGAGCCGGCGCAGCCTGCGCCTGCGCGACCAGGATGGTCGCCAGGATCGAAAACAAAACACCCATCGC
This sequence comes from uncultured Myxococcales bacterium, assembly GCA_964640665.1. Classification (GTDB taxonomy): domain Bacteria; phylum Myxococcota; class B64-G9; order B64-G9; family B64-G9; genus DATKYQ01. Next base: position 11,769 of record CAZXHT010000020.1, on the reverse strand, counting down.
CAGCAATGATTGACGTTTATGTATATCGATGTCAATAGTGGTCGAGTTCTTGAAAACCCTGGGTGGAAGCAAATGATCACTCCTCGTTCGTTGTTTTTGGCTCTTCTGTTCGTTGCTTGCCTGCCAGGCTTCCCTCGGCTGACTCTGGCGGCCGGCTACGACCTGAGTGAGTGCGACGAGGTTCGCACCGTCATGGAGGATCCTTTTCCCCCGCTGGGGGACGAGGCGGCCGGCCTGGTCGCCGGGATCGTCTGCCGCAAGGTTCACGAGTTGGCTCCGCTGTTCGGAGTCGAGTTGGACGGGCGGCGCCAGGTCGGACTGTTGATAACCGAGAACATGGAGAGCTTCAGCAAGAGAACCGGTCGTGGGCCACACACTCTGGCAGTCTTCTCATCGCGTTACGGCATCATCACCCAGCCGGCCCAAACTCTGCAACGGCTTCGCGACCATAAGCGACTCGAGCGCACCATCACTCACGAGCTGACGCACTTCTTCATCCACAAGGTGGCCGGCATCACCTGCCCGAGCTGGCTGCACGAGGGGCTGGCCCAGTGGTTCGAGGGTCTGCGCTCGCGGCGCAGCATCATGATGAGCGCAGACGAGATCCTCAAGCTGGAGCTGCGCTGGCACTTGCCGGGCATTTCGCTTCGGCAACGCAGCCTCGACTACCAGATCAGCCTGATGCTGGTGGCCAAGATCATCCGCCGGGCCGGCCAGGCGGCGTTGATTGACAGCCTCAAAGACATTCCCGCCCAGCGCGACAAGCTGGATCTTCCGGTAGCCGGACGCAGCATCCGCGAGTGGTTGCTTTCGGCCGATGCCCCGGCGGCAGAGAAAGATGCCGCACCGGACGGCGGATTCGAGATCGTGCGCGGAGAAGAATGGCAGGAGCAGTTGCGCGAGGAAGTCACCTTAAGCGACAAGGACGGCAAGGTTATCCGCTTCGGCGACCGGCAGGACGAGAACACAAGCCCCCTGCCCCTGAAAGAAATGCTCAAGAAAGCCAAGCGCAAGGGCGGAAAGAAATGAAGTCATGATTCTCGATCTGATGCTCGATGATCTACCGAACGACCGCCCGGTGGCCGTTCTTGCCCGCCACGCCGAGCGTTTTTCGCTCGAGAGCGTCAATGACGCCCTGGAAGCATTATTGACCGAAGACGGTCAGGCCGCGGCCCGCAGCCTTGGTACGAAAATGTCCCGCTTCGCCGGGCTGACTTTATTCCACAGCCCAATCCAGCGCTGCCACCAAACCGCCGAGGAAATCGCGACCGGGGCGCTCGGTGCCGGGGTAGCGGCCCGGGTGCTGGGCTCGAAGTTCGAGCTTGGCGGTCCTTACATGAACGATTGGGAAACCGTCATGCGGACTGTGCTTACCCACGGCGCCGGCGCCTTCGTGCGCGACTGGTTCTCGGGCAACCTTCCGCCCGGCCTGGCCGCAGAGCCAAAGGCGGCAGCCCGCCAGCAGCTCGAGATCCTGCTCGGTCAACTCGATGGCGAGATGGCCGGGTTGACCGTAAACATCAGCCACGACTGGAACGTTTTGCTCTTACGGCACTTCTTCCTCGAGATCGACGACCGGGCATTGGGCTGGCCGGACTACCTCGAGGGCGTGGCTGCTTACCGCGAGGGAAGCGAAACGATTCTGGCGCTCGGCCCGCACCGCAACGTCATTCGCGATCCATGACAGACGTGCCGCTACGATACAGCATGATAAGCGAGCCGATGATAAGCGCCGCGCCCAGCATGGTCATCCAGCCTGGAAGGCGGTCCCAGAATAGCGCGTCCCACAACGCCGCGAACACCGGGCCCAGGTAACCCGCCATGGCAACCCGCCCGGCGCGGTCATAGCGATAGGCATAGGTCAGCAGCAGTTGAGCGACGACCGAGAGCACGCCGATGGCCGCAAGTGCCAGCCAGGTCGACCCCGCGGGCCAGACGTAGCCCGGCAGCATGAATGGAATCGACGTTGCCACGGAAATGACCGAGAAGTAGAGCACCACCACGTGCGCCTGCTCGCGACGGGTGACCTTGCGCACGCAGACGTAGGCCGCGCCGGCCAGCGCCGCCGAGCCGAAAGCGGCCAGGCCGTGCCAGTTGAGCACCTCGAGATCGGGCCGGATGACAAGCAGCGCCCCGGCCATCGCCAGCGTGACCAACAAGTACTGAATTGGACGGATCGACTCGCCCAGGAAGGGCACCGCTAAAAAAAGAACGAACAACGGAGAGCACTGGTTCAAAAGAAGCGCGTCCGCGACAGCCAGCTCCGGCCCCGAAAGCGAATAGAAATATAGCAGCAGCGCCGTAGCCCCAAACAGCCCGCGTAACACCAGCGGGCCGTGCTGGTGTCCCAGCAACGGGCCGCGCTCGGACCGCAACAGGTGGATCATCAGCATACCCAAAGTGGCGATCAGGCTGCGGTAGAAGACCACTTCAGCGGACGGCAGCGTCACGGACGCGTACTTGGCCAGAGCAGACATGATCGAGAACATCAGCGCGGCTGTGGCCATCAGCAGCAGCCCGTTTCTGGAAATCTTCATCATAGTATTGGTAACCCGCAAGCGTCGGAAGTCAAGTTCAAGGCACACTGGCAAGCAATCAGGTACAAGCGCCGTTCGATTGCACGGAGCGCGTCTGGATGCTAAGTATCTCGCCGGGGTTCAAACGTCATAGAGTCGCCCAAATCGTGAAACGCGTAGAGCGAATCGTACTCGGATCGACCATGCTGCTGGCCTTCGGCTGCGGTTTCGCCCACTCTCTGTGGCCCGAGGCAGGCATCTCGTTCGATCGTTTGCACGTCTTCCTGTTCAACCTGTGCAGCGGTGGCACTCTGATCCTGTTTTATTCAGGCGGGTCAGGAAAATTATCGGCCCGCGCCCGGGCTTTCTTCGTGCTCTCGCTGCTCTACGCCGCCTGCGCATCCATGAGTTGGTTCGCGGCCACGCTGGTCTTGTCCCTGCCCCTGGCCATACTGGTCGAGTCGGTGCGCGTTGCGCGTTTCGGGTTATTGCCGTGGGGGTTTTTCAGCCGCAGCACAAGCGTGGCCGAAAAGTTCGAGCAGGCCTCGCTGCTGTGCCTGAGCATGGCCATCGTCATCGCCTCTCTGGTGATCATCAACAACGAGTACCTCGGCTGGCTGAGCTATCCCAAGCTGACAATCGACATTTTCTTCCTCGGCTACTCCTTTCCCATTTCGCTGGTGACCATGTCGCTGATGTTCCGCTTCATGCGCGCCGGGAGGGTCAGCACGGCCGCCTTCTGGTTGGTTAACCTGGGCGTAATCGTCTTCTTCGTCTTCATCATCGCCGGCTGGTACGGCGGAGAGATGATAGCCTCTATTACACTTACGATCACGGTGGCGACCGTCTTTGCCCTTTTCATTGCCCGGGCCCCGCGTGTGCAACAGAAGGCCTTCCTGATATCGGGCATGTCTTTCCTGCTGCTGACCGCCATAAGCGGTGTGCTGTACATTCTGCGCTACTACTTCCAGGCAATCGAAAACATGCACTCTTTCCTGCTCGTGCTGCATGCCACCATCTCGCTCTACGGCTGGAACCTGAGCGGGTTGCTGATTATCATTCGCTTCGGCGACTTTCCCATTCGTCTAAACTCGGCGCTGTTTATCGGGTTGCATTGGATCATCGTGCTGGTTCTTTCTCCGCTGGGCGAATTTTCGGCAATCTTCTCGGCGGCCGCTGTGCTGGGCTGGACGGCCCTTCTGGTTTTCGTCTTTTTCAGCCGCGGGGCCGCAAGCGAGGCTCGGCAATGAAGACGCGCTTCGTCAAGGAGACCTTCTACTCTGCGCCGCCCGAGGCCTTCAGACGAACGAGGAAAATCGTCAGAAAAGACAGCATCAGAAACCAGCTTCCCGCCGTTCCGCCTCTTCGAGTCGGGCCGCAGGCAGCGCACGATTCTACGGTGTCGTTACAATCTGTGCTCACACCCAACTGCACGACGGCGAGGTGACAGTCATGGGCGAGAACGGCGTCGACAACGTCCTCAATCGCCGCACCCGAGAAACCCGGATCCATATCACATGGAAATAATTCGCCCTCCCCGACGACAACGGCGGCAACTGCGGGTGCTGCATCCATTGTAAGCCTGAACAGGCCCTTGTCTTGAACATCGAGCGTAAAATCGGCATTTCCAATACCGGTCAAGTCGTCGCCCACGTGTAGTTCGCCGCCGGGATCCTGAAAAGGATCTTCCAGCAGTTTGATATCCACAGATCCGGAAGTCGACGCCGTCACCTCGGCATACACCAATGATTCATTTGCTGACGGCGTAAGCCGGCAATAGCAATCCGCCGGATCGGAGCAAATGCCCTGTGCAGTGTTCGCCATCATCATCATGACTGCAACGATGATTCCCTTTTTCATATCACCCTCCCTTCGGCAATGGCTAAACGCAGTCTACTCTCCCCCATGAGCCAAGTCTAGCCCCTGTCCATTTTATCCGAGATTGTGATCGTTATTGGCTTCGAGCAGATCGGTCGCGGAGCCATGCAGGCTTCTAATATGCGGCGGAACTTATTGAAACGGGGGTCAAGCCCCGTGATATTACTTGATGGTGATCTTGCCGTTCTTGATCTCGATATTCTCGCCGCCCTTGAGCACCACGTCGCCGGCGGGGGTCTTGACCGTGCATGGGCTGGAACCCTGGATGGTGGTCGAGGAGGTGGTGCTGTGGCTGAACTTGACCTTGTACTTGCTCCCGTGGCAAACGGCATCCCACTCATAGTCCTTCGAGTCACCGTTGTGGTACCTGACCGTCACGGCGGCCCAGGCTATCGAACTGGTAAAGACGATGGCGAGGATTACCGTGATGAACTTTTTCATAATTTCCTCCTTTGAAATGGGTTCTCCCTTTTGAGATCCATTTGGCGGCAAGGTCAAGTAAAAAAGAGAAAAGTCGTCCCTGTTCTCTCCCAGCTTTGTTGTCAAGTAATTGGAATGTGATTATCATGTTCTTGGTAGTAGCAACGGGCAGCTTTCTCGTGGAGCGGTGTAATGAGCGTGCAGGATATTCGCTGGGTGCAGAGATTGCGCAGCTTCTCAAAGGCCTTCGGAAGGTAACGATAAATCGGTGAACAAACCCTTACATGTCGGCAAAACCATTGCGGGGAAATGCGAGTACTGCAATGCGCCTCTGGATGCCAACTACTACTTCTGCCTGTCCTGTGCCACACCTTACAAGGATCTAAGCTCGGTCCTCCAGGAAGTTAGACCACAGCCCTTGACGGAAGGCATGTTGATCGCCAGGAAGGCACCTCACGTCATGCCCATGTTCTGGACTTACGTGGCGGTGGTAGTGGGTACCGCCGTGTTATGCTACCTGCTCTTCCAGGGCAATCGGCCGGTCATCACGATCATTCTTCAGACGATAACATTGTTTGTCACAACCTGCATCTATGCAGCTGTGCACTGGCCATCGCTGGCTGTGCAACTGAAGCACTCGGGCCTGTTCAGACCGGAGATCTGGCTAGGGGTGCTGGCACTGGTGCCTCTGCTGGCCATTAACTATATTTACCATAGCTGGCTGATGCGGGATCTGGGCGTCGAGGAGTCGAGCAGACTGAGCGAATTGTATTCCATGGGCATGGGAAGGCCTTTCATGATAATCGTAGTGTGCCTGTTCCCCGCCCTGCTCGAAGAGACCGCTTTTCGCGGGCTGATTCAACACTGGCTTCAGACCGCCGTGTCTCCTGTACGCGCGCTGGTTCTGGCCTCTGCCCTGTTCGCCGCGATGCATTTTTCCATCCTGAGCGCTCCTTACATCTTCATCCTGGGGTTGCTGCTTGGCTGGGTAAAATTAAAAACCAGGAGCCTTTACCCACCGATTCTGATACATTTTTTACACAATCTGGTGGTGATAGAGTTGATCAGCTGGTAGTGCTCTCTCGTAAAAGAAGGAGAAAACGGGCATGGAAACCTATCTGATTGTCGGAGTCATCTGCGGGATAATCTCCGCGCTGATCGCCTCCAACAAAGGCCGCAACGCATTCGGCTGGTTCTTCGGGGGGTTCTTCCTGGGCATTATCGGAATCGTCATCGTGGCGGTCATTTCCAACCCGAAACAAGAAAGAGCCCAGCGCGACCTGGACGACGTAGAGTATCAACGTATGCGGGAACGCCTGGCGCAGGAAAAAATCAAGACCGAGACGTTTCGCAAGCACGCGGCAGGTCGCCTGGATGCCCACGACGGCGCACTGGGAATGGACACCAGGGCGATTGCCGGTCCGAACGATTCTCCGGCCTTGTTGTCAAACGGAAAGCCCGAAACCCTGCCTCCACCCAATCCCTCACGAGCCCGATGGTTCTACGACCTGGAAGGAAAAACACTGGGTCCGGTGTCCGAATTGGAAATCAAGGAACAGATCCTGGCAAACACGATCGACGCGAACACTTTGTTGTGGGCAGAGGACATGAGCGAATGGACTCCGCTCGGCAAGATTGGTGTATTCAGCAAATGACGGAAAAAATCGAAGGCACGCTTGTTATCAAGGGAGTGGCGGAAGGAAGGATACCCGCTCGCCCGGACATCGAGAATCGCCTGAAAGAGTGGGTCGCTTTTGCCGCTTCCCTGAATCTGCGTTTCCACCTGGAGTTGGAAGGTGGCTCGTTCAGCCTGCTCGCCGACAGCACCCCCATCCAGGTCGAGGACGTCGGGGCCGACCAGACAACCAGAGTCGCAGATGCGCTTCGCGAGTTCCTCAAGGTCTTCACGCCCGACGAACGCCGGGCCGTCTTTTCGACGATCCGCAGCAGCGAGTACAGGAAGGGCAGTGAGATCCAGACACTTTTCAATGTCGGTCCGGATGGCGATATCCTCGTCAGGGAAAGAACCGCCCAAGCCCAAACCTCAGCCGCACCGCGGCAGCTGACTCTGAAGGATAAGTTACGCTATGGCATCCTCGGGTTGGGCGTTGCATTGGCGATTTTCGCGATTTCCGCGTTCTTCGTGGACTACGGAGCGCTTTTCAACCGGGCCGTGGAGCAGATCACGCCGTTCAGGGCTGGTAACCTCGGGATTGAAACCGGATCCTTCGAGCCTTTCTTAACCATCGAACAGGTTTCCGCGGTATCCGGCGGGAGAGCGGTGCAATTGACCTTGAGGCGCACTGACAGGTTTCCACAAAGCGAATCCGCCCTCGAGAACCTGGAAACCGAGTCCAAGGAGTCGCTCACCTCCCGGATGACGGTCGAGGCTTTGGCTCGCGGTTATATCCGCTTCGAGCTGTTCGCCGCCCGCGGCGAGTTCTGTGGTTATTCCATGCAGCGGATTGCGGGACTGAAGAAGGAACGAACCGTTACCTTGAGAATACCACTCCCCTCGGGGCGGCGTCCGATCCGGATGCGTATCACCTACTGATTCGCCAACAGCGGCTCCCGGGAGAAGTCTGGCGGCACTTTGCAAGCCGCCGGTGGCTTTTACTGGAGGCGGGGGTCAAGCCCCGTGATATTACTTGGGGGAAAATGGGGACGGAGTGAGTGCAACTCCCCACTTTTCAGGGGACTCGGTAGGAGTGGGTCCAGGACGGCTGGTCCGGAGGCGTGTGGGACACCAGGAGGTCACGCCACTCCTCGTCGGTGAGCCGGTTACTCATGGGGTGCTTGAACTCGTAGTAGGAAAAAACCGGTCCGGCGTTTACGGTCAGGTGGCCGTCGGGTTGGCGAAGGACCACCACCATCAATTCCACGTGGCCCACGCCCTCTTCCAGGACCTTCCCGGAGTTCTGGTCAGTGTGCACGTCGGCCACCATGGTGGTCTTGACGCCAGCGGGCTCCACACCGCCCAGCACGGCGTCCAGGTGATCGGCCAGGTTTCGAATCATATCGTGGTCGGCTTCGTAGAGATCCTGGCCCGAGAGCTCCCGGGTGCTCAGGTCCAGCATGATCGCAAGGAGATTGCCCAGGGACTCGAGTCGGATGCGGGCCTGGTCATTAAGCGCGCCCAGGTTTGACAGGCCGGCGATTGTCATCCGGTTGAGTGCCAGCATGCGGGCGAAGAATTCGGGGTTTGGCTCCACATATCCCGGGGGCTCGTAGGTCGGGGTAGTTTCGGAGGTGGTCCCGAAGCCCGGAGTGTAGCTCTGCTTGGCATACAGAATGGTGTCGTGCCTGAGTTCGGACCAGGAGGCCAGGGCGGTGCTCAGCGACTTGTTCATCCAGGCGTCCGTACGCATGAAAGTCTGGGTGCCGGCAGGCTGCTCGGCAAGAAGTGATTTCAGGACATGGAGCCAGCCCCAATAAAGGTTGCGGTGCCACTCCGTGGGATCCAGGTCCGTGAAGAACCGGTTCAGCTCTGCAAAGGATTCGGTGTATTTCGTGTAGGCGTCGTCCCCGAGCTGGGTGAGCAGGGTCTTGGCCCGCTTGGATCCCAGAAGGGCCATAACGTCCAGGCCCCGCGGGAATCCGCGAACCCAGCCCGCTTCCGTCAAGACCGCGGTGAAGGCGGTGCTGCTTCCGGTCAGCACCCCGGCACCCGGCGAGACCAGCTTACCCATGGCGTAGGAGTCGGGAATGAATCGTTGGCCCATGAAGCGGAAGCCCTTGGACTTCGCCAGAAGCTCGTCGAGCATGTCTGGCGTAATGGGCTCGCCGGGGTCGATCAGGATCACCTGGCCCCCGGTTCCGCCGTATATCTGCGGAGAGCGCTTCCGGGCCAGCTCGACCCGAAGGGCGAAGAGGTTGTCCGGCTCGGTCAGATCGGCCAAGGCAAAGGCCGAGCCCATCACCGCGTCGATGGATTCCTGGTATTCGTACAGGGTCAGATCGTCGGCCAGGCCCACGAAGAAAGCGGTAACCTGGTAGATGTTTTCCCACAAGGTGGCGAGTCGGGTGTCGCCCGATGCCAGGGCCTGCAGGTCCACGGTGAGCAGCAGTGCCTGCACGGTCTGGATGTCAGCCTCGTCGGGAAGAACCAGTGCGGGACAGGAGTCGTACTCGCAGGCCGGGTCGCCGCCCTTGATGAGCATGGTCATCCGGCCGTACCACATCAAGGTTTTGAAATAGCTCTTCAGGCGCTCGCTCCGGGTGTAGTGGCCCCGGGGCAAATACTGGGAGTAATCCTCCTTGTAACTAAAAATGGGACTCGGGTTGAATCCCGAGTGGGCCTCGATGAAAGCCAGCTCGTCGGCCACCTCCCGGGCAACCTCCGCGGGAACCGGTTCGGCCGGTGCGCTCCCGGGCTCCCCGACCACGGTGAGAAGCTCGCGGGCCACACTCAGATACGCGAGGTTCCGGCGGGCCGCCTCGCGAAGAAGACCTTCCGACGAGTCATGGACGAGGCGGGTGTTGTTTAGCAAGCTGTCGGTGATCGTGACGATGTCCCGGTAGAAAATATCCTCCTCCAGCTCCTTCAGGATCTCGTCGAACTGCACGTGATATAGGTGGAGCCAGGTGTCGGCGGTGACAAAGATTGGAATGTCGGCCTCCTTGAGTTCCCGGTAGATCTCGGAGACGTCCTCTGCCTCGCCATGGGAAACGACCACGAAGCCTTTGTCCAGCAACGACTGGAGGGCGTTTTCCAGGCCGAGTGTGGAAACCACCTGGGACAGGTTGGCAATCTGGTCTCCGGCCAACGGCAGGTCGTAGGAATCGATGGCCGGCGTGACATCGTACGGCACCGGCTCGTAGAGCTCGCCAAAACCGTTCTTGTCCGAGGTAATGGGCTCGGGCAGGGACACGTTGTGCACGTCTCCCTCCCTGACGTCCGTCTGGCCGCATGCTCCGAGGGCAAGAGCCACCGAGGCGACGGTGAGTAGAAAAGCTCTTTTCATGGGTAACCTCTCTTTTTTGAACCAACCGGATGTGTTGAGCATGATCCATGCCAACAAGGTGGCTCGCGCGCACTGAAAGAGGCACTGTTGGACCAACCGCCTGAGTTTACGAGGTGTTTGCAGTTCTTGTATAAAATGCGGTTGACGGGCGCGATCGATCGATCACTCAGAATACTGGCGCGAGGCGTGGAAATCTGAAGCCGCGTGTAGTGGGACGGCAAAACGAAAACGCGGCGTCCCAATCCTCTGCTTTTGTTGTCAACTAATTGGAATGTGGTTATCATGTGCTTGGTGGCGGCAGCGGGCGGCTTTCTCGTGGAGTGATGCAATGAGCGGGCAGGATATTCGCTGGGTGCAGAGATTGCGAAGTTTCTCGAAGGCCTTCGGACAGCTGCGGGAAGCCGTGCAGCTTGCCGGGCAGCGGCGGCTTTCCAGGCTCGAGGAACAGGGTATGATCCAGGCCTTCGAGTTCACGCACGAACAGGCGTGGAACACACTTAAGGACTTCATGGAAGACCGCGGCACGAAAAAACTGTACGGTTCCAAGGATGTCACCCGCGAGGCCTTCAAACTTGGCCTGATCGAAGACGGCGAGATCTGGATGAAGATGGTCGAAAGTCGCAACCTGACGTCACACACCTACGACGAGACCACCGCGGCGCAGATCGCCTCCAGCATCGTTGACACCTACTTCGCCGGGTTCGAGCTTCTTCTGGAGAAGATGGAAAAGCTCGATGCGGATGAGTCGGAATGAAGTTCGGCCTGCCGCAAGATGCCATCGGAAAGATTGGCGGAGTGCTGGCCAGCCATTCCCAGGTGGAAAAGGCCCTGTTGTACGGCTCCCGTGCCAAGGGAAACTTCAGAAAAGGCTCGGATATCGACCTGACACTGACTGGTGACCGGGACCTGACTCTGGACATACTCTTGAAAATCCGGGATGAGATCGATGACCTGCTGCTACCCTACACGGTCGACCTTTCGCTGTTGAGCAACATCAGCGATCCTCATTTACTGGATCACATCGAGCGCGTGGCCCAGGTGTTCTACAGCAGGGCTTCCTCGCCAGGTTCCAGGTGACTATGGATGCTCGGCTCTTCTCAGTCGGCGACGGGTGGCGCGGGCGGCGCTGGGTTGGGTCCCGGTGCGTGTCTGTGGCTTGCCAACTTCAGATGTGGTGCGGGTATCGGGAGTCATCTCCGGGCAGCATATTGCGGCTGCAGGAGCGAGGGAGAGAAGCACTTGACAAGCGTTGTATTGATTCAAAGAGACTCGCAGGGAAATGTAAATAATGTTGACGTCCCTGTTATCCTACATTTTCATCTTGCAGTTCCCATTCTCTTCCAGAGTGCGATTAATAACAGCATAACAAACAACCAGTTTGAATTTGATCTGGCATCAACTGACGAGCAGGCGCTGTAATCTCTAGTGTTCGTATAAGCGCCTGCATCAGGAAAGCCTTCACATTCTCCTACATAATTAATCCAGATGTTTTTACTAAAGAATCGGCCTGTTGTTTGCTTCAGTGTAATATCTCTTGACATTGCCTCAGAGTCGAACCGCGACTGAAATCTTAATATGTAGTATTTACTCTTCTCTATCTCTTTAATACTTTCGCACCATTCTTCCGGTATCTTCACGCCCATTTCTCTATAACTATAATATTCCCCCAAGTCATAAATATTTATTCTTCGATTACGGATTCTCTCATCCACAAAATCGCCAAATACAAGAGCCATTGTTCCATAACCGCTGCGCTTATAAAATGAATCCAGCACAGATAGGTACTCCTCGATATTTGTTATTCGTTGTTCGTCTCTGATTTCTGACTCGAAGTCTTTGAAAGGATGGCTATCCGGCAAATATCCAGGTTTTTTGTCATAGGGGTCATAGGGATAGGGATTGTAGGTGGATATTACCCACAGAGTCAAATCCAGGGTACCGTTTTCACCCACACCCTGGGAGGTCATTCTGAGCGGATAAGTTGGAGTGCT
>CAZXHT010000019.1:0-79422 GCA_964640665.1 uncultured Myxococcales bacterium | reverse complement strand
CATGGAATCGTCGCTCACGCTCGGCGATATGGGGTATTCCGTGCTCCTGGTGGACAAGGGTCCCTCCATCGGCGGCAAGATGATCTTGTTGAGCAAGGTATTTCCAACCCTCGATTGTGCCAGTTGTATTGCCACACCCAAGATGGCTTCGACATTTCATCACCCCCAGGTAACCACCTTGACCAACACGGAGGTGGACGACATTCGCAAGACACCTCAGGGCAGGTTCCAGGTAAGCATCAACCGAAAATCCACCTACACCGATTTCGACAAGTGTACCGGTTGTCAGAAGTGCGAGTTTGCCTGCACGGTAGCGGTGCCGGACCAGTTCAACTTCGGGCTGGTGGCTCGAAGGGCGGCGTATATTCCATTTCCACAGGCGGTTCCCAAGAAGGCGGTGATAGAAAGACACGGATCTTCGCCCTGCAGTTTTGCATGCCCCGCAGGAATCAAGCCTCATGGATATGTCTCTCTGATCCGCAGCGGCCTCTTCGAAGAAGCAATGGATCTGCTCTTGAAAACCACCCCCATTCCGGGGAGCCTGGGACGCACTTGCTTCGCGCCGTGCGAGCGGGAATGCACACAAGTGGAGATGGAAGGTACCGTTCCAATAAGGTTGCTCAAACGATTTGCCGCCGATCATTATTACGAGAAGCATCCTCATCCCGACTACGGTCCCCCTAATGAACTGCTCGACAAGAAAGTGGCGGTGGTGGGCAGCGGCCCCGCGGGGTTGACCGCGGCATACCAATTGGCCAAGAGCGGCTATCGAGTGACGATTTTCGAGGCCGAAAAAGAAGCGGGCGGAATGTTGCGGGTCGCCATTCCGGCATATCGGCTTCCCAAGAACGTGGTAGATCGTGAAATCGAGAACGTGAGCGCCCTGGGCGTGGAAATAAAGACCAACCATCGCGTGGATAGTGTTGCCAAGCTCAAAAAAGAAGGGTTCGATGCGGTATTCGTGGCCTGCGGTGTGATGCAGGACAGCAAGATGAAAGTCGAGGGAGAGGATTTACCGGGCGTGGAGGGCGCCCTCGAGTTCCTCATGCGCGTCAACGGGGGAGAAAAGGTCGATCTCACCGGTAAGACAGTGATGGTGATCGGCGGGGGAAATGTCGCCATCGACTCCGCCAGGGTCGCGCTCCGCCTCAAGGCAAAGAAGGTCTGCATTCAGTATCGACGAAGCCGAGCCGAGATGCCCGCCTCCGACGCGGAGATCAAGGACGCGATCGATGAAGGTGTCGAGATTCAATACCTCAAGACACCGGCGCGGTTCACGGGAAAAGACGGCAAGCTGTCGAAAGTCGAATCCATCGACATGCGGCTCGGCGAGCCGGACGGAAGCGGCCGCAGGAGGCCCGTTCCCGTAGAGGGCTCCGAAAGCAGTATGGAAGTGGATCTTTTGCTCGTCGCCATAGGCCAGCAAACGGAGCTTTCTGATTTTGTCGAAAATGACAAGCTGAAGCTGACACGCCTGAATACGCTGGTGGTCGACTCGACCACGCTCGAGACGGACATACCCGGCGTATTCGCAGGCGGCGATGTAGTCTCCGGGCCTTCAAGCGTGGTGGAGGCGATACATGCCGGGAATCTCGCAACCGAGTATATTGAGCGCTATCTGAGAGGGGAGCAACTCCCCGGGAAGCCTCTCGTACAACCGCTGCCGGTGGTCGACAAAAAAGAGGTGCTCGCAAGACAGAAAGAGTACAGGAAAGTCTCACCGCTCGGGCGGAAGGAACTGCCCGTGGACGAGCGAGTGCGGGACTTCCGCGAGGTCGAGCAGCCGTTGACCGATGAAGATGCCCGCTTCAGTGCCGGCAGGTGTCTCGACTGCGGCGGTTGCTCGGAGTGCGGCCAGTGTATCGCGGCTTGTCCGGCCGAAGCCATCGACTTCGGCTTGCGTTGTAAGAAGCAAGAGTTGGAGGTGGGTTCGGTGGTGATCGCGACCGGCTTCGATCTCTTCGATGCAAGCCAAAAGGTCCAATACGGATATGATCGTTTTCCGAACGTGATTGACGCCATGCAGATGGATCGGCTGCTCTCGCCGACTCGGCCGTACAACACCGTCCTCAGGCCGTCGGACGGGAAGATTCCCGACAACATCGCCTACATTTTATGCACGGGCTCGCGCGATTGCCAGGTGGGCAACGAACTCTGCTCGCGTGTGTGCTGCATGTACAGCATAAAGCAAGCCCAGTTGATCATGGGGGCAGTGCCCATGGCGGACATTTCCATATACTACATCGACATACGCGCCTTCGGCAAGGGGTTCGAAGAGTTCTATCAACAAGCCGCGTCCATGGGTGTGTATTTCATCAAGGGCAAGGTAGGCATGATTGAGCAGGCCGACAACGGAAACCTGATACTCCACCACGAAAACATCGACGGCGACGGAAAGACGATCCAGACGGAGCACGATATGGTGATCCTCTCCGTGGGGCTGCTGCCCAACCAGGAAGCCCTGACCCTCTTGTCCGGCGGTGGAATCGAGGCCGACAGCCATCATTACGTCAAGGAGGTGGACGAGGATCACAGCCCGGCCCGGACGACCATGGATGGAGTGTACGTGGCAGGCTCGGCTTCCGCGGTAATGGACATCCCCGATACCATCTTGCATTCAGGAGCGGCCGCTGCATTGGCAGCCGCCCATGTCGAGAGGGTGAAAAGATGAGCGAGAGGAGAATAGGCGTCTACATCTGCCACTGCGGCGGCAACATCTCCGACTACGTGGATGTCGAGCGAGTCAAGAAGGGTATCGAGCACGAAGAAGGCGTGACGGTGGCCAAGACCACCATGTTTACTTGTTCCGATGCGGCCCAACAGGAGATAATAGAGGACATCCAGGAGCAGAAACTGGACGGCATGGTTGTGGCCTCGTGCTCGCCGACGCTTCACCTGTTCACCTTCCGTGGCGTGGCCGAGCGGGCGGGACTGAACCCATACCAGTACGTACAGGTCAACTTGCGGGAACAATGCTCTTGGGCCCATAACAACTTACCGGAGCAGGCAACCGAAAAAGCCATCAACATGGTCAAGGCGGGGATCGCCAATGCGCGCTTGACCCTGCCCCTGGAGAAAACCAGGATCGACACGGTACCCAGGGCGCTGGTGATCGGCGCCGGGATCGCCGGGTTGCGCGTGGCCCTGGCTCTTTCCGATCTGGGCATTGCCGCCTTCGTTACCGAGAAGAGTGATCGCGTCGGCGGCTGGGTCGCCGGATTCGGAAGGATGTACCCCCACGACAGGCGCGGGAGCGAGCTGGTCGCGGATCTCGTCGGAGAAATCGAGAAGAGGGAAAACATAAAAATCTACACCGAGTCCGAGCTTATAGAGAAGGCGGGTAGCATCGGCGACTTCAACGTCAAACTCAAGGTCAAGAATGAGCAGGTTTCCCTGAATGTCGGTTCGATAGTCGTGACAACGGGCTTTGCATCGTATCAGCCGAAAGACGGCGAGTTTGCTTACGGAACCGATGGAGTCTTGACGTTGCCCGAGTTCAAGCAGTTGCTCGACGGCTGCGATGGCAATCTTGTCTACAAGGACAAGCCCGTGGGAAGCGTAACCTACATCTACTGCGTGGGCAGCCGTGAGAAACCCGGAGAGGGTGCAAACGAATATTGTTCGAGATATTGTTGCAACGCGGCCGTTCACGCTTCTTCCGTCGCACATGAGTTATCCCCGGGGCTGAACCAGTTCCATCTCTACCGGGATATTCGAACCTACGGAAAATACGAGCTTCTTTATGAGGATGCCCGCAGGAAAGGGGCCTTGTTCATCAAGTTTAACAGTGATGAGCCTCCCCTGGTGGAGAAAACAAACGGGCGCTTCCAGGTCAAGGTCAAGGATGTCCTGACCTACGGTGAAGAACTCGAAATCGAAAGCGACCTGGTTGTCCTGGCAACCGGTATGGAGCCCAGTCCCAACCAAGCCCTGAGAAATGTACTCAAGCTGCCCGTCTCGCTGGACGGCTTCTTCAAGGAGATCCACCCCAAGCTGCGACCGGTGGAGACTGTCATCGACGGGGTCTTCATCGCCGGCACGGCCCAGGCCCCACGGAACTCCGCCGAGAGCGTAGCCTCGGCCCTGGCGGCCACCGCTAAGAGCGCCGCCTTGTTGATGAAGGGCTACGTGGAGTTGGAGCCGCTGATCGCCATGGTCGACAAGGAGACCTGCACCTGGTGCGACAAGTGTACCGCGGCCTGCCCTTACTCCGCCATCGAGAAAGTCAGCCACGGAGAAAAGGAAATAGCCGAGATCATGCCGTCGCTGTGCAAGGGGTGCGGATGCTGCGTGCCCGCTTGTCCCGTGGGCGCCTTGAATATCAAGGGCTACACTGATTTGCAGATACGGTCGATGATCGATGCCATGGAGGCCGGCCATGCCTGACCATGTACGAGACCCGCGCGAGGTCATCAGAGAAGAGATGTTCATGCGCGACAAGGTGCTGGATACTTTGAGGGACGGTCCCAAGACCGTGCCGGAGATCTCCGAGGCCATGGGCTTTCCCACGCATGAGGTGATGTACTGGGTCATGGCGGCCAGGAAATACGGCTACCTCGAGGAGAGCAAGGAACCGAACGATGATGATTTCTTCCAGTACGCACTTGTGGAAAAAGAGTAAGGGGTGACGGCGATGGCGAAGGTGAACCCGGCTTTCATCGAGAAAATAAAGACGTCGGATGATTTCGATGCCACGGCGTGCATGAACTGCGGAGTCTGCAGCGCCGTGTGTCCGATGGAAATCCCGCTGCTTCCGCGCAAGCTTTTCAGGTATGTCTTGCTGGGCCTGGAGGATAAGGTACTCGAAAACAAGCAGGTAATTTACCAGTGCTTGTTGTGCAAAATGTGCGAGGCAAACTGCACGGCCGACGTGCATATCGCAGAGAACGTAAGGTTCTTGCGCAACTATGTCAGCAAAGAAATATACAAGCTGTAGTAAAGGAGGAGCCTGATGCCTCTTCCCACCGGACCAGTGATCGGAATCATGATGGACAACCTCGCGAAGAGGAAATCGGTATTTCCTATTCCGGGCAGGAAAGCCATCAAGTGGGCCAAGGATCTCAACATCCCCGAAGGCGGCGAAACTGTTATTTATACCGGTTCGATGTACCAGTTGCTTCCCTATATGATCGCAGCGGTAAACAGAATGGGAAGCATGGAAAACTCTTTTCTGAGCAAGTTCGTGGGTATGGGCAGGTTCTTCAACAAGATGATCAACGTATCCGCGTTCATGTTCAGGCCGTCGAGAGCCGACCAGAAGCGCTACGGACAGATCATCAGAAATATCGCCAGGCTACTGATGCAGGCGGGGGTGGAGTTCGGCTACCTGTACAAGGCCGAGCTTTACGCAGGCGCCCTTGCATTCGACATGGGCGCGGACGCCGTCTTTCGCGCACACGCTCGGCGGGTATACGACATGCTCAAGGAACACGGCGTTCGCTCGCTGATCACCATCGACCCGCACACCACGAACATACTGCGCTCCGTGTACCCGACCATCATCGACGGCTTCGACCTCGAGGTCAAGAGCTACATCGAGGTATTGGCCGCGGGCGACGGCCTCAAGCCTCTCCACGCCGTCGAGCGGAAAATCACGGTCCATGATTCCTGCGTCTATGCGCGTTACGAAGACGTTATCGAAGAGCCGCGGCAGTTACTGTTACGGGCGGGTTACGAGGTACTGGAGCCGAAGGACACCAAGAAACTTACCCATTGCTGCGGCGGACCCATAGAATCACTCTTCCCCAGTATGGCCCATCAGATCGGCGGCAAGCGGGTGCAGCAACTCGTAGATACCAACGGGCAGGGAGTGGCAACCATGTGCCCGATATGCATGGCCACTTTGCAACAGGCTTCCAACGGGAACCTGGAGATTGACGATATCTCCGATTTTCTGGTTGAGGCCTTCTGTGAAGAGGAAGAAAGCCCTCAGAAGAAACAAAAACGTCGACGACAAGCGGAATAACTCCTGATACAGGAGTATCGGTCCTGAGTACCGATCGTCCATCGTCGTCAACAGGTTGAGGTAATCGATAACGATGAGCGAAAAAGAATCGCTGCAAAAGGTTTGTGCCCAGATGATCAGCGCCATGACCGATGCGGTGATTCTTGTGGACCCTGTCGGGGTGATTACCAGGGTCAACCAGGCAACCATCTCCCTGCTGGGCTACAGCGAGGATGAGATTATTGATAAACCGTTTCAAATGATCCTGAGTGCACCCGGGGTCAGACAGGCAGAACCGCACCCGGACGGGGATGAAACGAGTCGGTTCATCGACGATGTCTTGTCCAACATCGAGGGCCTCGTGTTCCCCAAGAATGGGGAGCCAATTCCCATCTCGTTGAGGAGTTCCTCGGTAATGGACGATTTCGGTGACATGTCCGGAATCGTGCTGGTGGCCCGCGACCTGAGAGCGACGAAGGAATTGATTGCCAAGGTGGCGATGGTCGAGGCGGAACGGCGCAAGCACGAGGAGTTGCAACAGGCCTATGACGAGCTCAAGCGACTGCAGGAGCAGCTTGTCCAGAGCGAGAAGATGGCCTCCATCGGCCAAATCGCCGCCGGTGTTGCCCATGAAATCAACAACCCGATTAGCGGCATCATGGTCTATATGCGCATACTCGCAGACGACCTCGAGAAGAACGAACTCGACAACAAACAGGCAATCAAGTATCTCAACGACTCTCAACACGAACTCCGCCGATGCTCCAATATCATCAAGAGCCTCCTTGATTTTTCCCGTCAGTCACACCCTAAGCTCTCACACGTTGCTCTAGGCGAAATTCTGGCTGAGACCTTCAGCATACTGGGTCACAAGGCAAGGCTGCAGGACATCGAGGTGATCCAGGATATCGATCCCGGGTTTCCCGGTGTCAGGGCGGACCCGGATCAGTTGATGCAGGTCTTCCTCAATCTCATTCTCAACGCCATCCAAGCCATGCCCCAGGGCGGCCGGCTGACCATCAGTGCAGTCATGGCCGATGACAAGGGTGGCCTAAACAAGTCATCCCGGATCGCACGCATCGACATCGAGGACACGGGCTGTGGAATCAGCGAGGAAAACATCGGTAAATTATTCACTCCATTTTTCACGACCAAGGATAAGGGGGAAGGTGTCGGGCTGGGACTGGCCGTGGTATACGGAATCATCAAGCGCCACGGAGGCAATATCCTGGTGGAAAGTTCCCCAGGAAAAGGAACGACATTCAGCATCTTCCTTGAGTGTAACGATGAGTCGGGAAAAAAGAACGACAGCAGGGGTGCCAGATGAAACCGGCGGTCCGCATAATGGTGGTGGACGACGAAAAGATCGTCCGCGAATCTCTCTCGGTGTGGCTTGAGAAGTTCGGCTACGAAGTCGTGCCGGTAGCGGATGGCCGGCAGGCACTGGATCTACTGGATCGCCAGGAGTGGAATATCCTGCTCGTGGATCTGAAGATGCCACGCATGAGCGGGATTGAGGTGCTCAACAAGGCGCTGGAGATGAAACCGGATATTTCCATTATTATCATTACGGCATATGCCACGGTGGAGACGGCGGTGGAGGCGATGAAGGCCGGCGCCTATGATTACCTGGTCAAACCGATCGATCCCGACCTGCTGACCTTGAAAGTGCGAAACATAGTCGAAAAACAGAGTATTGCAGACGAAAACGCCAAGTTGCGCGAGAAGATCGACACCATCTTCCACTTCGACGAGATCATCGGTAACAGCAGGCCCATACAGGAAGTGCTGGAGATGGTCGGCTCGGTGGCCACCAGCGATGCGACGGTGCTTATCACCGGCGAGAGCGGAACCGGCAAGGAGTTGATCGCCCGGGCCATTCATCGCAACAGCGAGCGCCGCTACAAACCATTCGTGTCGGTTTCACTCGGAGCGTTGCCCGTTAACCTGGTGGAGAGCGATCTGTTCGGATACGAGAAAGGCGCCTTCACCGGGGCCGACCATATGCACATGGGTAAGTTCGAGCTGACGAACGGCGGCACGCTGTTTCTGGACGAGGTCGGCGACATGGACCCCAAGGTACAGGTCGACCTGCTGCGGGTGTTGGAGGAAAAAGCCTGCTACAGGCTGGGTGGCAACCGAAAGATACCCACGAACGTGAGGGTGATCACCGCGACGAACAAGGATCTGATGAAGAGCATCGAAGAGGGCTCATTCCGCGAAGATCTGTATTACCGTCTCAATGTCGTCGGAATCCATCTGCCCCCGTTGAGGGAAAGAGAAGATGACGTCCTCCTTCTGGTCGAGTATTTCCTGAAGAAGTTCTGCATGAAGATGAACAGAAAGAAAGAGGGGCTCAGCCCCGAGGCAATCAAGAAGTTCTCGAGCTACGAGTGGCCGGGTAATGTTCGTGAACTGGAAAATGCCATCGAAAGAGCCATCGTGGTGGGCAGCGGGCCTCGAGTGGAGATGCAGGATCTATGCTTCGGCAAAGATACGAAGCCCCCCAGAGATAAATCCGAGATGAGCCTGATGGATGTGGAAAAACATCACATCCAGTACGTGCTGGGCGAAACCAAATGGAATATCACTCGATCGGCCAAGTTGTTAAAAATCGACCGGGCCACGCTGTACAACAAGATCAAGAGCTACGATTTATCCAGGCCCAAGGAATGACGCCGACACATTCCGGTCACTGATGCCGCCGCACGAACCTCCAGGCAAACTCTGCATCGTCTCTTTGGGAAATACTCCCGCCGGCGCGGAGGAGAGGGCCTGCTTCGCCGTTCGGTCCCGCTTTGAACTAACCTGCGAGATTCTCGCCCCCGTGCCGCAGCCCCATTTTGCCCTGGATGCTTCTCGGGATCAATACAACTCCCTGGAAATCCTGGACTGGCTGGAGAACCGGTTTCCCGTGACCGACCAGTGGGTCTTCGGCATCACCAACTTCGACCTGGCCATTCCGGTGCTAACCTTTGTTTTCGGGGAGGCCCGGCTCGGGGGCCGCAGCGCCGTGGTGTCCACCATCCGCCTCCGTGAGGAGTTCCACGGGCGCCAGGCCGACCAAGATGTGTTTTTATCCCGGCTGGAGAAGGAGACCATCCACGAGGTGGGTCACATGCTGGGATTGTTCCATTGCCAGGACCGTAACTGTGTGATGTACTCCTCCAGCAGTATTTCTCAGACCGACGTCAAATCGACTATGTTCTGTCCCGGATGTCGAGCCAGCCTTCTTCCCTGGTGCTCGAAATAACAATCCGGACCGGGTCGAGTGGATGAATGAAAATCTCGACGGTGCCGTAGAAAATTTCGACAACAGGTAATATGATCAAATTTTTCAAGTAGTTATGATCCGGTCAGGGATCGTAACGCGGTCAGCCACCGTGGAGATTTTCAACGGTCCAGGCCGACCATATAACTGCCTCATTGTGCTCTTTCTGCTTTGTTTCCAAGTCACTATCATTCTCACGCTGTCGTGGCTTGTTCATTGCTTGGCTTGTGTACTGGTACGAACGAAAGGCGAGAGGAGAAAAACATGTCGCTGGTCACCATGAAAATCGACGGACGCGAGGTCAAGGCGGAAGCTCGGGAACCCATTCTGAAGACCATAAAGGCTCAGGGAATCGATGTTCCAACATTGTGCCACATGGATGGACTGGAGCCATACGGTGCATGCCGCCTGTGCATGGTGGAAGTTCGCCAAGGCAAGCGCACCAGGTTGGTGACATCCTGTAACTTCCCTGCCGGCGAAGGCCTCGAAATCCGCACCAATACCGACGCGGTGCACAAGAACCGGGCGCTGATGGCCGAGCTTCTCCTGGCCAGGTGTCCAGAGGTCAAGAAGGCGCAAGAGATCGCCGCATCGCTGGGTGTTACCAAGTCACGATTCAAGACCACCGAGCCAAGCAACTGCGTCCTGTGCGGGTTGTGCATCCGCGTATGCGATGAGATCGTGGGTGCTTCCGCAATCGGCTTCGAGGGCCGCGGCACTGACCGCGTCGTCGGAACGCCCTTCTACATTCACCCCGACGCCTGCATCGGCTGTGGCGCCTGCACGTATGTGTGTCCGACGGGAGCCATACAGATGGAGACAGTGACCAAGGATCGGTGGAAAAAAGAACTCGGGGAAGGTCAACGGCTCTGCCGATACGCTCGCATGGGACTGATCTCCCACAAGGTATGCCCCAACAACTTCGACTGCGCCACCTGCGAGGTGGATCAGCGCCTCACCGACGAGTTTGGAACGCATCCAATCCTGGCTCTCGCCCCTGGCAAGCGCCGGCAGCCCAAGCAAGTCGGCCACTTTACCCTGGTAGAAAACCGGTTGTATTCCCATGGCCACACTTGGGTGAGGCCGATGAAAAAGAACGCGCGCGTTGGTCTGGACGATTTCGCCCAGAGAGTCACCGGAGACATCTCCGAGGCAGTGCTCGGTGCCGAGCCCGGCGATGTGGTACGCCCGGGTGACCCGGCCTTGAAATTGGCCGGCAACGGGCATCGCGCCACCATGATCTTTCCGATCTCGGGAAGGGTCATCCAGATCAACCCCGCCCTGGAAGACGACCCATCGTTGATCAACGAAGACTGCTACGACCGGGGCTGGCTCTACACGATGGAACCCCTGAACTTCAAAGAGGACGCGCAGAAACTAGTCGACTCAGACGAAGCCGGCCAGTGGATCCAGGCCGAGTCAGACCGCTTGTTCAGTGCTCTGACAGAATCCGGAAGAGCGGCATTATCCGACGGCGGCGAGCTGTTGCACAACTTTTCCAAGAATATTGAAGAGCAAGACTGGAACCGCCTGGCCAAGATGTTCTTCTCGGGTACCGAGTCGAGCTAGGCGCAGGCAACCTAAGGAGGTGGGTCATGTCCGGAAAAGTAATAAAAAAGTCGGAACTGGCGCATACATCGACCGGGCAGTGCGTGTGGGTGGATGCGGGAGTCATCTCCTACAGGTTATGCACGTTGAACTACGATTGTGAGCATTGCTCCCTGCACCAGGCCCTGATCGATGGACCGATGCTGATTCAACCAAATGTTGCGCCCGGCCCGAGCCGGACCGAGGTCGAGGAGAGACGAGCCGAGTTCTATGAGTTCTTCGAGA
This sequence comes from uncultured Myxococcales bacterium, assembly GCA_964640665.1. Taxonomy (GTDB): domain Bacteria; phylum Myxococcota; class B64-G9; order B64-G9; family B64-G9; genus DATKYQ01. The sequence goes on along the minus strand of CAZXHT010000019.1, from coordinate 68,374 downwards.
AACTACCGGCCTCGGCACGCAAGTGCCGCTACATGTTGAGCGGTGACGTGTCCTATAAGCTGTGTATCAACGCGTTCAGGTGCGCGACGTGCTCCTTCGGGCAGATGATGGAGGACTCGGCCGAGGCGGACGGGCATCTTTCCGTCATTGACTCGCAGACCATCGAGGGTTTCTCCCTCCCGCGCGGATTGCATTACCACAGGAGCCACGCCTGGGTACACATGCAACGCGATGGCAACGTTCGCATCGGTCTGAACGACTTCGGACAGCGCCTACTCGGCCCCATCCAGGATGTCCGGCTGCCGGGCGCCGGAGAGGCGGTCTTCGAAGGGATCCCTGCCTGTGAGGCTCGCCTGAAGACGGGCTGGATCGGGATGCTTGCGCCGATATCCGGACGGGTCACCGCAATAAACGAGAAGCTACTGAAGCAGCCGGGTTTGGTAAACAATTCGCCATACACCAAGGGGTGGCTACTCGAGATGAAACCCTCCGATATGCCGTTGGAGCTTTCGAGTCTCCTGTACGGGGTAGAGGCCAAGAGATGGTTCGAGATGGAGATCGGACGGGTCAAGGAAAAAACAAAAGGAGGCAACGGCCAGGGGAGTATCCATGAGCTTTTGAAGGATGCGTCCTGGCGGGGAAATTTCATCGACGAAATGGTATGCGAGTTTTTGCTGGCAAGGTCGAAGAAAGCGGCATGAATGTCAACCACTGAACAAGGGTAGGAGATAACTTGATGGAAGCGCAAAAACCCGAACTAGACAATATATTGATCCGCTGGAAGCGTGACAAAAGCAACTTGATCGAAATACTCCAGGATGTTCAGAAGCACTACCGCTACATCCCTCCACATGTTGCCGGCACGCTCTCCGAGGAACTGGATGTTCCCGTGAGCCGTATCTTTAACATCGCAACATTTTACAAGGGCTTCACACTAAAGCCCCGGGGCAAACACACCGTCAGCGTATGCACCGGCACGGCCTGTCACGTCAAGGGAGGAACCCGGATGTTCGAGAACCTCAAGCGTGAACTCGGTGTGGAGGAAGGAGGCACCACGGAGGATCTTCTATTCAGCCTTGAGTCCGTGCGCTGTGTGGGCTGTTGCGGTCTCGCGCCCGTGGTCACCATAGACGATGAGGTTTACGGTCACATTTCATCGGTCAAGTTAAACAAGACCATAGAAAAATACCGCAAGGCCGACAAGAGCGATAGCGTCTCCTAGGGAGGTTATTCATGCCAAAGCTAAAAATAGAAGATCTCGCAAAAATTGCAGAACGAAGAAAGAGGGTAATGACACTTCGGGAGGGCGCCGGAAGAGCCAAGATCACCGTACACATGGGCACCTGCGGGATTTCCTCGGGGGCCCGGAAGATCATGTCCGCGGTAATGAAATGCGTGGACGAGTCCGGCACCGACGACGTCATCGTGACCACCTCGGGCTGTGCGGGGCTTTGCAGTCGGGAGCCGATGATAACGGTGGAATTGGCCGACGAGGCGCCGGTGAAGTACGTCGATCTCACGGAGGACAAGGTGAATAAAATATTTGACAGCCATATCATGAAAGGAAAGATCGTAACCGACTTTGCCCTGGGCATGGGAAGCGAGCGGATGCCATGAATACCTATCGGGCGAATTTACTGATCTGTGCCGGTACCGGATGCGTGTCGGCCGGAGCATACGAGATCAAAGAAGCCTTCGAGCGAGAGTTGACTAAGAAGAACCTGCAGCAGGAGGTGGCCGTTGTAATGACCGGTTGCAACGGGTTTTGCGCCAAGGGGCCAATCGTCGTCGTCCAGCCGGATGAAATCTTCTACAACCTGGTCAGCGAGAAGGATGTCCCCGAACTGGTAGAGGAACATCTGCTCAAGGGCAGGCCGGTCAAGAGATTAATGTATACGCCCCCTGCCGAAAAGGAAGCGGTGCCGAAGCTCAGCGACATCGGTTTCTTCAAGAAGCAGCTTCTCATCGCCCTGCGCAACCGGGGCCTGGTGGATCCGGAGAATATCGAGGACTACATCGCCCGGGACGGCTACAAGGCGCTGGCCAAGGTGCTCACGGAGATGAAACCCGAGCAGGTTGTCAAGGAGATCATCGCCTCCGGGTTGCGCGGGCGCGGGGGCGGGGGATTTCCCACGGGCTTGAAGTGGCAGAGTTGCAAGGGTGCACTGGGAGAACCGAAGTATATCGTTTGCAACGCGGACGAGGGAGACCCCGGAGCATACATGGATCGCAGTATCGTAGAGGCGGATCCCCACTCTGTGCTGGAAGGCATGCTCATCGCAGCCTATGCCATCGGCTCCAGCAAAGGGTACGTCTACATCCGCCATGAATATCCCCTGGCCCTCGAGCGCCTGGAGAGGGCCATCGCCGATGCGCGCGAATATGGCCTGCTGGGCAAGAACATCTTTGATAAAGGCTTCGACTTCGATGTCGGCATTCACAGGGGAGCCGGGGCTTTCGTGTGCGGCGAATCAACGGCACTGATGGCCTCTATGGAGGGGCATCCCGGCGAGCCGCGCGCCAAGTACATCCACACCGTGGAGCACGGCTTGTGGAATCGGCCCACCAGCCTGAACAACGTCGAGACCTTCGCGAACGTCCCCGTCATCATGCTGCGCGGCGCGAATTGGTTTTCCAGCATCGGTACGGGAGACGTTACCGACAACCCCTGGGGAGGCAGCAAGGGAACCAAGGTCTTTTCGCTTGTAGGCAAGATCAACAACACCGGCCTGGTGGAAGTTCCCATGGGAATCACCCTGCGGGAGATCATCTTCGACATCGGCGGAGGAATCCCAAACGGCAAGAAGTTCAAGGCAGTACAGAGCGGCGGACCCTCGGGCGGGGTCATCCCGGAAAGCCTGCTCGACATGCAGGTTGATTACGACCAACTTACCAGGGTCGGTTCCATGATGGGTTCGGGCGGGATGATCGTAATGGACGAGGATGACTGCATGGTGGACATTGCCCGCTACTTCATCGACTTCCTCAAGGTTGAATCATGTGGCAAGTGCCTGCCGGGCCGCGAGGGCCTGACCCAGATCAGCAGGATGCTGAACGATATTTGCAACGGCCAGGCCCGGGAAGGAGTTCTCGACCTGCTGGAAGAAACGTGTCACATGGTTGCAGGCTGTTCTCTCTGCGCCCTGGGTGGATCTGCGCCCAACCCCGTGCTGAGCACTCTCCGCTACTTCCGGGATGAGTACGAGGCCCATGTCCGGGACAAGAAATGCCCGGCCGGGGTGTGCAAGGAGTTGATTACCTATCGTATCGATCCCGAGAACTGTAACGGTTGCACGCTGTGCGTAAAAAACTGTCCACAGAATGCAATCTCGGGCGAGAAAAAGAAGGCCCACGTAATACAAACAGAACTTTGCATCAAGTGTGGTATCTGCCGAGAGGTGTGCAACCAGGATGCGATCCTGGTAGAATAGATCGCGGGCGGCATTTTTGATGGAATAGTGTATTGCCATGAGTTGGAAGAAAACCATATGGTTTCGGCTGACCATCGGCTTCATCGCTATTCTCTTGCTGACCAATGTCGTACTTTCTCTGTTCGGCGTGTTTGGCTTCAGTAAGATCGTTATCGGGGAAGTACAGACCCGCGTACGCATGGATCTCAATTCCGCCCGCAAGGTATTCGAAGAACATGTAGACGACATCTGCCTCCTGCTGCGAGGGAGCTCCGCGCGGCGCTCCGTACCCTTTCCACTCGGCGACTGGGACAAGGATGACCTTCACAAACTCCTGCAGAACATCAGGCAAGTGGGAAAACTGGACGTGCTATCCCTGCTGGACGAGGACGGTCGGATCATCTACCGTGAAAACAACCCGGAACGTAGGGGGGACAATGTCTCGCACAACTCGATAATCGCTCGCGCCATGAAAGAGAAAACCTGCTTTCGGGGCACTGTGATCGTAGCGCGAGAAGATCTAAAAAAAGAAGGCGCCGATCTGATGCGCAAGGCATCTATCGATTCAGAGCCCACTCACGAAACTTCGCTCAAACAAAAGATTAAACACGGCGGTGGAATGTTTATCGGAGCAGCCGTTCCTCTGGTGGACCTTCAAAAAGAGGGAAAGATTGTCGGGTACTTCTACGGCGCCAACCTCCTGAACCGTAGTCACGGGATCGTCGACGAGATCATGGACGATCTGTACCAAAACGAGAGATACAAAGGCAAGGATATCGGTGCCGCAACCATCTTCCTGGAAAATTACCGTATTTCCACCACGTTAAAACGAAAAGACGGCTCGCGGGCCATCGGTACACTCCTGAGTAAAGCGGTTCACGACAAGGTACTGGTTGACAAGAAGATCTGGGCCAGCCGGGCCTTGGTGGTCGGCGACTGGTACATCACTGCCTATGAGCCGATCCGAAACCCTGCGGGCATGGTTATCGGAAGCATCGGAGTTGGAATGCTGGAGACGCCGTTCCAACAAACCCGGAAACTCGCGGTGTGGATTTTCCTAGGCGTCGTTGCCTTCACAACCGTGGCCAGCCTGATACTTCTGGCGCTCGTAACCAAAACAGTGCTGCGCCCGATCGAGCGTATCATCAAGATGTCCAACAAAGTGGTGGCGGGCGATCTGTCGGCCCGCGTAGACATGCAACCTCCCGGTGAGATGGGTTTGCTCTGCCGGGCGATCAACCAGATGGCCGAAGCAGTTTCCCAGAGAGAGGAGGCCTTGGCGCAAACAACCCGCCGGCAAATCGGGCAAAGCGAAAAAATGGCGGCGATCGGCCGGATGGCGGCAGGCATCGCCCACGAGATTAACAATCCATTGACAGGCGTGCTGACCCTTGAACACCTGTTAAAAAGCGAGGAGGGTCTGAGCAAGGAGGGGCGCGGGTACCTGGACATCATGTACAGTGAAACCTCCCGGATGCGTGAGATCGTCATGGGTCTTTTAAACTTCGCCCGCGAGTCTTCCTCGAAAATGAAACCCCTGGACATCAACGAGGTGATCCGGCAGACATTGAAACTCCTGCGTAACCAGAAAGAGTTCAATAGCATCGCCATCGAGGAAAACCTAGCCGCTGGTTTACCCCAGGTGCATGGAGACGCCAACCTGCTCCAGCAGGTGCTGGTCAACCTCTATCTCAACTCATGCGAGGCCATGCCCCAGGGGGGCAGGCTGTCGATCTCGACATTGGAGAAACACGAAAAAGTGTTGGTCTCGATCGAGGATACCGGCTGTGGTATTGAAAAAGAGCACCTGGAAATGATATTCGACCCGTTCTTTACCACCAAACCTGTCGGAAAGGGAACCGGTTTGGGCTTGAGTGTCAGCTACGGTATCATCCGTCAGCATGGAGGAACAATGGAGGTGCAGAGTAAAGAGGGTCAAGGTACAATCTTTACAATTGCCCTGCCTGTGGCATCCGGGTGATCGCCGCACTAACGAAACCCGGGCAACGCATGGAAGAGGTCTGAACAATGCGCAAAAAAACCAGGATACTTGTCGTGGACGACGAGCTTTCCATCCGCATCTCGCTTGGAGATCTACTCAGGCGCGATGGACACCAGGTTGAAGCAGCCGATTGCGCAGAGTCGGCGCTGGATAGTCTGAAGACGCAGTCTTTTGACCTGATGATAGTGGACATCAAGATGCCGGGAATGAGCGGCCTTGAGATGTTGGAGCGGATCAAGGAAGACGATCCCGATACACCCGTCGTCATGATGACCGCCTACGGTTCAATCAATTCTGCGGTCCAGGCCATGAAGCTCGGTGCCGTCGACTACGTGATCAAACCGTTCGATCCGTTGGAAATCGGTATGCTCGTCGAGCGAATCCTCAAGAACCAGATCATGCGGCGCGAGCACGAGCTTCTCAAACGCCAGGTCAAGGCATGCGGAAGCTACGGGCCGATGATCGGCCGGTCACCGGCCATGTTGAAATTATTCGAACTCGTCGAGGACGTATCCGCCACCGATTCGGTGGTGCTGATATCCGGTGAAAGCGGAACCGGCAAGGAAGTGCTGGCGCGTACCATCCACGAAAAGAGTTCCCGGGCGAACGGGCTGTTCGTCGGCGTCAACTTCGGTGCTTTCACGGAATCCCTGCTGGAGAGCGAGCTGTTCGGGTACGAGAAGGGAGCTTTTACCGGGGCCGACAGCCCCAAGAGGGGACTGCTGGAGGTCGCCTGCTCAGGAACCCTCTTCCTGGATGAGATTGGCGACGCGAGTCCGAAGATGCAGATTGATCTGCTCAGGGTACTCCAGGAACGGACGTTCCGGCGGGTTGGGGGGGTCAAGGACGTGGAGGCGGATTTCCGGGTTCTGGCGGCCACCAACCGTGACCTGGAGAAGGCCATCGAGGCGGGAACCTTCCGGCAGGACCTCTACTACCGACTGAACGTCATCCAGATGCACATACCTCCGCTGCGGGAACGCACCGAGGACATCCCGGCTCTGGTCGATCAGTTCATTGAGAAACTGCGCGTGCGTATGAACAAGAAGATCAACTCGATCTCTCCACCGGCCATGCAGGTTCTGGTCAACCACGACTGGCCCGGCAACGTCCGCGAGTTGGAGAACGCCATCGAGCGCGCGCTGGTAGTGGGCAAGCAGAAACGGATCATGCCGGAGGATCTTCCTATCGCGCTGCAGCAACCCGGCGAAGTGCCGGTCGATGAGTCTCTCGATGCCTGTGAGAGTTACCACATAGCCAGAATGCTCGAGCATTACAAGTGGAACATCAGCCAGACAGCCCAGGCGCTGAAAATCGACAGGGGGACGTTGTACGCCAAAATCGAGAAACACGGGCTCTCACGAGAGCAATGAGCGGGAGCCAGCGAATCCAGGATTTTCCGAATGTGAACCGCCGGGTGGTGGAGATCGTTCCCTTGGAAATCGCGGATAAGGATCTCCTGTCCGCCTTGGCCTCGGAGATCACACGAGTATTCCCGTTCCAGTGCCGGGTCGGCACCGTCGAGCGGTTACCGGCCGGGGCCTTGGACCCACACAGGGGGCAGTATCATGCCACCCGGATACTCGAGCACCTGGCTGCCTCCGGTCGGAATTCCTTCAGGTTGCTGGGAGTGACTGCCGTTGACATCTTTACACCTGTCATGCGCTACGTGTTCGGCGAAGCGATGTTCCCGGGGAGGGCCGCACTGGTATCGACGTACCGGTTGGGCATCGCGACAAGCCGTGATGACCGCCCCCGTGATCGCTCTGTTTTCACAAGTCGTGTTCTCAAGGAAGGGATCCACGAACTCGGCCATACATTCGAACTCACCCACTGTGACGATCCCACCTGCGTGATGACCGCCTCGCTCGACATGATGCGCATCGACGCCAAGAAGATGCAGTTGTGCTACTACTGCAAAATCATGCTGAGAGACAAATTGAAGGAGGTATGAGATGGGTTCGTATTTCCAGATCTGCTACTTGACAGAAGAAAAAACGATGACTACTTATTGGATATTGGAATGATCTAATACTCGCAAAAGGAGTCGTTATGAGCAATGTGTTGGAAGTTACAGATCAGGATTTTAAGAAAGAAGTTTTAGAATCAGACGTTCCGACTGAAGTTGACTTTTGGGCACCGTGGTGTGGTCCCTGTGTACGTGTTTCACCCATATATGACAAATTGTCACAAGAGCAGGAATATGAAGGTAACTTCAAGTTTTGCAAGATTAACGTGGATGAAAACCCCCAAACAGCAATGGAATACCAGATTATGAGCATACCCATGCAGATGTTCTTCGTTGACGGTCAGAAAGTCGACGAATTGCTCGGTGCAGTGCCTGAGCAAATGATTCGGGACAAAGTTAGCAGTGTCATCAAGAGTTTCCCAACAGATGAGAAGGGCAGACTAAAAGTGGTTTTATCATCGTGGATTGAGCATAACAAACTGAATAGCAAGAAATTCAGGAAATGGGCTGGGAATACAGAAGGTGCAAACGAAGACCCTGTTTATAGTGACATTTTGCAGGCAGCACAAGAAATGGAAAAAGCGAATGAGCACTTGTCTCAGTTGTTGCTTGGATTAAAATAAATCAAATAGACATTATTGCCAGAGTTCGTCGGTATAATGGATTCCACGCCGGTACAAATCGAGCCGCCCGGCGACAGGCGCGGATCGCGGGACCGGCAACGCCCCAGACAGGCGTAAGCGTCATCCAGCCGGCTGGCCAGCAAGAGATTCAGACAGTCTTGAAACAGTCTTTTACCGCCCAACGAGGCGGCATCCGCCTCATCCAATTTCATTGCCAAATCGGACCTACGGCACGGGAACTTCGCCCGCCGAAGGTCCGAACAGATCCACCAGACTACGAAGAAGAGGGGTCGGGTAATACTACTTGACACTTAATTTGTAATGATGTTCCAGTAATGACATGCCGAGGGTTAAGAGGGAAGACTATCCAGGAGCATGGCACCATGTCATGAACAGGGGTGCTCGACGTGCTCCGATTTTCGCACGCGACGCCGATTGCGTGGAATTCCTTTCGATCGTGGGAGATGTCATTGAACGTCACGGAATTGAAGTGCATGCATTTTCATTGATGCCAAATCATTATCACATCTTAGCAAGAACTCCATTCGCCAATTTATCCCGTTGCATGCGGCAAATCAACGGTACCTACACGCTTTGGCTCAACAGGGTGTACTATTGGGATGGACCGGTTTTCCGCGGCAGATTCAAGAGCCAATTGGTGGAAGATGAAGAATACTTGAGGATACTCGTGGCATACATCCACTTGAACCCGATAAAGGCACATCTGGTTGCAAGGCTCGACTCCTTCGCATGGACCAGCCACCGGGTATACCTAGGACGCGATTCGGCGCCTGATTGGCTGACATTAGACCACTTCCTGCATCTATTCGGAGGCTCTTCGAAATTGAACGAATTCGTCCGGTCGGTGCGCAATAAATCCATCGAATATCCCGAGGGCTTCGATCCCGAGACCGGGCTGTTTGAAAAGAAATCGATCCAACGCAGGCAGGCGAGATTTAACGAGCCGGAAGGCTCAGTAGCCGGGGAAAGGTCCGGCCGAATTGCGGAGAGAGTACTGCAAGAAGTCTGCGAATTGACCGGGGCAAGCATGCGGGAGTTGAAGAGAAGGGAGATGGGGCCGGGAGCCAATCCGGCAAGAAGGTTCGCTGCCTGGGCACTGCAACGCAATGGAGACCAGACCTACAGTCAGATCTCCCGGATCCTCGAAATGCCGTATTCGCAGGTTGCTAAACTACTCAGCAAGATTCGCCGAGATGGTGCGATTGGTCAGCTCAAAGAGTGGATGGAACGGTGGCAGGCAAGGAGCCCCCGCAAATAAGTGTCAAGTGGTATTACCCGACCCCGTCCCCCGTTCTGGTTGAAATCTCCACCGGGATCGGAGCCCGCGTCGCTTTCCTGATCGGCTTGCGGCAAGTCACCCGGATCGCTTCCGGGATCGCCGGCCTGGTCGGCCCCGGCGTCGAAGCCGTCGGTGTCGGTTGAAGCATCCTCTTCCCATCCGGAGTCGATTCTGTGGTTCGCTCCCTGGCAGCCAGATAGAAACAGCACCCCGACGGCCGTGCAGATGATTGTTTGACGCAACATATCGCCTTTCACCAGATCCAGACTTAACAACTAGAGCATCAGCAACGGCCCCCGTCAACCCGAGGCGCGGCATGAGGTTGACGGGCAAGTTCGTCGACACCTGTTGATCCTACCGGCGAGTGAACCTTTACCCATGATCGAGCCACTCTTCGATCGCCCGGTGACTCTTCTCCCTGATGCGGCGCGCGAGGCGCATGTATGGATGCTCCTCGAAGCCGGCTGCGGACAGTTCGGCCAGGGCGGAGGTGGCGCCCCAGGCGGCGACGGCGCTCGAGATCAGCAGGCAGAAGACGACCTTGATGATGATGGCGGTTTGCGCATCCAGCGCTTGGTAGCCGAATGCCGCGAATCCCAGTCTCAGCACGCCGTAGCTTCCCGCGGCGATTAGCAGCGCGTACCAGTAGCGCCAGCGCACGATGCGACGTCTCTCGCCCGAGCCGCCCAACTCGATCGGGCTGAGCGAGTCCACCCGTGTTTTGAAACGCGCGGCGGCCACCAGAATCAGCGCCGTGAACAGGGCGGTGATCGCCAGGTGCAGCGCCAGCTCGTCCTCGGGCACAGGCCGGCCCTGCTGATAATAGAATCCGAAGCGGGCAAAGGCGGCCACCAGGCCGACCGCCGAACTTACCAATGCATAAGGCAAGACGTTGTGCAGCCAGATATAGCGCCGCCTGGGAATCGACAGCGGTTCGGGCTTTCTCCTGGCGCTGACGAAGCGTTCGACCGAGTAGCGAGCAACCAGGGCGGATGCCAGGCCGATGCAGACGGCCGGCACCAGCGTGCTGTAGAAGAGAAACTGCGGACGCTCGTAGCCCGCGCGATCGCCGAACTGGCTGAGCCCCAGCATGAAGCCCCCCACCCCGGCCGAAAGGGCTAATCCAAACGATACCGCCAGCCTCCAGAACCCTCCGGCCAGCGTCCGTTCGGGCAAAGCCCCCAGGCGAGCCCACTCTTCTTCGCTCGGGGCGATGAAGCCCAGAAGAAGCACGCGCCTGGTTTGCAGGGTAGTCGAGTAAAAGCCGACCATACCGACGAAGAAACCTGCCCAGGCAGTCAACAAGAAGGTGTAATCGTAGCTCATCAGGCCGTCCTGGTTCAGCCAGTAGAAGGTCACCCGCGAGAAGAACCATAGAAACAGCAGCCAGACGAAGAAGTTCCAGACGGCCAACCGCCAGGCATAGCGTGAAATCGATACTTCCAGGCGGGGGAAACCTTTTTGAGCCCCAAATGTCCCGATTTTTTGTTTTTCAGCATTCATTCCGGGCGCCATGTTAGGCCAAGCGCGTGCGTTTGCCAAGCTGCTATACACTTTTATGAGCATGTCATATGATTGCCGCTGCAGGTGCCGGCTAACTATGCCGCTTGGAAAGGAGATTCCATGTTGCGGACGTTCACTTTTTCGATTCTGCTTGCCGTACTGATCACTTCTTCGGCCGCGGCACAGGAAAATCCGGGCGACACGCTGGCCGTGTTCGCGATCGACAACCGCGGTCCACGGATGAGCCGCCGGACTGTCGAAAATCTCGGCGAGTACTTGAGCGTGCTGCTCGGCGAGAGCGGCCTGCGAGTCCTCGACAGAGACCAGGTGCGCGCACAGGTCGGCAAGGTCTCTTGCGGCGATCACGCCTGCCGCGCAAAGGTTGCCCGCAACCTGGGGGCCACACACTTCCTGTCGACCCGTATCTTGAAAATCATGAACACCTGCAAGGTAACGGCCAAGCTATACGCTCTCGATCAAAACATCCCGCTGAGAAGCGCCTCTGCCGGCCAGGGCTGCGACGAGAAAGATCTTCTCGACGCACTGCGGGAAATCGTCTTCAAGCTGGCCTATGTCCAGACCGGGAGCGGGCCGGTCCGGCGTATCGTCCCTCCCGAAGGCGGCGACAGGGGCCAGGCGAATAAAACCGAAATCGGCCGGCTGTCGCTCAACTCGCGTCCCTGGGGCCGGGTATGGATCGACGGCAAGGACATCGGAAGCAATACTCCGCTGGTCGACTACCTGCTGCCGGCCGGCCGGCATACCATCATCGTCTACCCGCCAACCTCCAAGAAGATGACGGCCGGCGTCGAGATCCGCCCCGGTGAAACAACCAGCATGGTGCTCCTTCCGGACAAGCTACCTGCCGAAAAGAGCGCCAGCGGATGGCTGACGGTCAACACTCGTCCCTGGAGCGAAGTCGCCGTTGACGGCGAGCACGTCGGCATGACTCCCTTGCGCCTGAAACTGTCCCCCGGGATACACGAGGTCAAGGTGATCTTCGGACACGGCGAATCCAAGACGGTAAAGGTGAAGGTCGAAGCCGGCAAGACCATGCGGGTTGTGCTGAGTGCATCCGGAACCGGTGAACTCGGCAAGGGCAAGGGCTTGTTGATGGTAAACTCGCTGCCCTGGGGACGGGTCTGGATCGACGGCCGCGACAGTGGTAAGGCGACACCGCTGATGGATTTGAAACTGGATGCCGGACAGCACCGGGTGACTGTATACTTTTCAACCGGCGGCACGCAGACCAAGAAGGTGGAGATCAAGGAAGGCGAAAGCAGCCGGCTGGTTTTTCGCGCCGATTAGAACCAAACCGAAACGCTAAGGGCCAGCAGGTGGGCGACGGTGGTGTATTTTCCGTTGGCCTTACCCAGCGGGTTGCCGCTCGGGTCCCAGCTTCCAACGTCGTTGTCCTTGACCACCGACCAGAATCCGAGCATGTATCCCAGGTCGACCTTCCAGCCCGACCCGCGCCAACCGGCGCCGAGGCTGATGTTGTCCTGGCGGCCGTCCGGCACCGAGGGATCGAGGGTGTCGGCCGGCACCGGGCTGAATGAAGACGCGTAACCGCCCCGCAGGCTGAGGCCGCGCCAGACCAGGTACTCGGCGCCCAGCGAAAGCTGCCAGGCGGTTCCCCAGTGCGCCTTGATGGGATCCAGATTCAGATCGCAGGCTGGATCGTCATCGAGACAATCGAATTTCATCTCCAACTCGTCGTAGCTCTGAAAGAAGGCCAGGTAGAGATCGAGCGCCAGCTTGAGCCGCTCGATCCCCAAAAAAGCCAGGCCGAAATTCATGTTCCAGGGCAGGTTTATCGTCACTCGTCCGGTGGTCTGGTCCGGGATATGGGTATTGGTAAGAAGCAAAGCGGCCTGCCCGGCCGGGTTGAAAGAAAAACTGGCCGTACCCGAAAACGGAAGGCTCACCCCGCTGCGAACCGAGGCCCCGAATGCCCCAAGGCCGGGCAACTCGGCGTAGAGCGCGAAGTTGTAGCCGTGTCCGATGGCGCTGCCGACAAGCAGCATGGAGCCCTCGGGATCGACGATCGGCTCGGCGGCGGGCAGCCTCTCGGCAATCCGCAAGTCGATGCGCTGGGCCATGCGGGCTGTCCCATAGACCAGGTCATAGCCGACGGCCAGCGAGAGCTTGAAGCGCTCTTTGAACCCCAAAAGGCCGGCCAGGTCCAAAGCGACCACCGGCTGGTTTACGAAAGTTGTGATCTCGGACTCGGTGGTGATGAAGCGCCCATCCCAGTCTCCCGGCCAATAGGTGCCGAGCCCGAATGGATTGTTCAACCCGAAGCCGATCGAGACAAACGCCCCCGGGATACGGTAGGCGGCGTAGACGTGAATCGGCGAAAATCCCTTGAGCTTGGCATCGCTGTCGTGCATGCCGTCGTTGACCTGAACGATCTCGCCGGTCGCTAAACGCGTGTATGTTCTTTCGGGGTCCGGCCTCTTGGCCGCCTGGTAGGAGACGTACGGCAACACCCCGGTGACGCCCAGCTCGAGCTGCAGCCCGTCGAGTTCGCAAATCGCCGCCGGATTGAAGTAAAGCGCATTGACATCGTCGGCCAGCGCCGTGCGCGCGTCGGCCATCCCGGTCGAGGTGGCTCCGTGCTCGTACATCAAGAAACCGCCGGCCAGCGAATCCGCGCCGCCAAACAGCAGACACAGCCATAGCATTCCCGCCAAAGTTCTCGAGCTTCGTGGTATTCGGAACATGCTAATATCCTCCCATCAATGCCCGGAAGCGGCCAGGTCTTCGGCTATACCCAGGTAGAACTCGAGATGATCGAAGTTGGGGCCGGTCACCCCGGCTACCTGTCCGATCTCGTCGAAGTGATCGGCCGGGATGGTGCCGCGAAAATCGCCCCAGGGAGCGCTGGAGACGGGCACCATGCCGTCGTTGTCTCCCGCCGAAAGATATATCAAGTCGTAGGCCCAGCGAATCTCCACGTCGCAGATGTCCCCGCAGTTGATTCCCAGCGGGCAGGTCAGGCCGGTCCACGAAATATAGCTCACCCGCGGGTCATCCGGGTTTGCAGGGTTGAATTCGTTTTGCACAAAGTCTGTCGAGATCGACTCGAACGAGGCCAGGGCGTCCGATTCGTTGCCGCCGGCGGCACCTAAGAGGTTCAGCAGAAAGGCCAAAGCAGCCTCGGCCGGCCCCGGCCCGAGCCCCAGGGCGATGTCGGCGATCGGCGTGCCCTTATGAGGAGTGGCGATGGTAACCAGGGCGTCTACGCGATCGCCGTATCCCAGGGTGCTGATCGCCCGCCGTGAATCGAGCCCTCCCTGGCTGTGGGCGATGATGTTGACCTTGCGCGCCCGGCCCAACTCGAGAAAACCGTCGAGTTGCGCGGCCAACTGTTCGGAGCGCACCTCGACCGAGTTGTAAGGATCCAAAACGGCCACCAAGACCGCGAAACCATGCTGCCCGAGCATGTCGGGAACGTTATAGAAATACTCGATCGGACCGATCTGGTCGAAACCGGTCCAGCCGTGGACCAAGACGATCGGAAAGCGACTGCAGTGGAGATCGCATCCATCGATACAGTCAAGCCGCAAATCGTAACTGCTTTCTTGTTCCGGATCGATCGAACGCACCTGCAGGAAAAACTCGCCCGAACGCGGCGGCGAGAAAGTCAGCTTGCCGGGCAATCCCGCAGCCGCCGAGATCGAATCGAGCTTTGCGTTCCAGTCCGTATCGTCAGGGTAGTTTATGGCCGCAACCAGCAAGTTGTAGCCGCGCGCGGTCAAGCTGATTTCGATCTTGCTGCCCCGCGCCGCCGTGAATGCCCAGCGATCGCGGCCGCAGGCTTTCAGGACAACATTTTCAACCACATCGCCCACGGCGATCAGACCGCGATCTTCAGTTGATAGGCTTGCGGGATTGCAAGCCTGGCTCTGGTCGGGCAAGAAATTAGAATCGCCCTCGGTCCCGCTTCCGGCATCGGCATCCGGTTGAGTCTCGCCGTCGGCGTCGCCTGAGGCGTCGGGTGATAATAGCGTCGGCGAGTCGCAGCCGCCGGCAAGCAGCATGACGATCAATACGGCCGGCCGGGTCAGGCTCTGCACAACTGAGGATGATATGATAGTCATGAATCAATCAGCCGTCACCGGCCTGGTCGGAATGTGATCGATTTTGAAAAACACTTCGGCTAACTTTTTCATCTTTTCGGCCGAAGGCGCGGCCATGAGAAAGAAATATCCGCGCGCCCGGCGGGGAACGGCGACCAGCACCGCCTGCCCGCGCTTCATGTAGTCAACGGCCTGCCGCATAGCTGCCAGTAACTCGTCAAAGCCTTTAAAACGCGACGGAAGGCTGCGCAGGTCGTCCGGAGTTAGTAACAGAAGCACCGAACGCCCCGGGTAGTCTGCGAACTTTCGGGGGTAGTTGTATTTCTTGTTGACGGGAAACTTCCACACCGTCCAGCGAACCACCTGACTCTTGAAAACTCCGATGGCCCGCTCTCCGCCGATCACCATACCACCGCCCATGAAGTCGGCAGGCCTGGCCGGGTTGTTCTTCAAGTAGATTTCCGCAGCCTGAAGGGCAAACTTGCCGTCGAGGGACCGGTCGCGGGAAAGGTATTCCCGAAGCAACGGGACCAGTGCCTTGCCAAACTTCCGGCGGCGATCGTCTCCCGGCCAGGGCGGAGCTTTGCCAGCGGCGGAGGTCAGAAGCGGCGCAACTATCCCGTGGCTGAAGGCATCCAGGATACCCTCGGTCAGTTCGAACAGATCACCCCGATGCCCGGCTCTTTCCACGAAGCGGATTGTCCCGAGAGCCTTTTTAGCGGCCGGCATGCGGCCAAGCAGGCGCCGGCCGATCTCGTGAAGCGCAAGGCAGGCGTGGACGACGTCGGGCTTCTTGCCCTCGGCGAAAGCCACTAGTATGCGGTCGCCGTGGGCGATGGCCTCGAGTCCCCCCCCTTCGGGCCCCCAGACCGTGTTGACATCGAAACGCAGGCCCGAAGTGCCGGTGCCGGCGAAGGCCGCCAGGGAGTTGAGCAGCTGAACGACCGGTTTGCGCTTGATAAGATCGGCCAGCATCTTCACTTCGGGTCCGAACCCCGCCCGTTCGGTGGTCAACTCGCCCAAGCGCGGGGCGAAGCGGGCCAGCGCCTTGGCCGTCGTGTCGGCGTCGGCGGGCGCCGTTATTCCCGCCAGGGCGGCCGCGACCTTGTCGGGCCGGCCCGCGGAAAGAACGCCCTTCCAGAACTTGTCAGCGGGATCGGAAGCCGCGGGAGGCATCAGCCCCTCGGGGCCGAAAGGCGTCTCGAACGATGGCGCCGTGGCTCCCTTGTGTGATCGTTCGAGCAACTCCAAACGGGCAAAGGCAAACTTCCTGAGAAGCGCCTTGTCGGCGCCGTCCAGGCCGAAATAGTCATCGAAGGCGCGGCGGTAGGTACGCGGCATCCCTGTGCGCCACAGGCTGACACCCTCGATCATGTTGAGCAGGTCGGCCATCAAGGAGTATTCGACCTCGATGACCATGCTCTTCGGCCCGGGACTGGGTGCGGCCGCCTCGGGCCGAGCCTCGGGCTTAACCTGCTTATCCGGCCCGCAGGATGAAAACACCAATAAGAGAGCGCCCGCCGCCGCAGGCAAGATCTTGTTACACCTCATTTCGCAGACTCCTTCTTCTCCGCGGCCGGAGAGCCGAGCAACTGGGGAAGTCTGGGTGATACCAGCCAGCGTCCCTGTCGCCGGATCAGCTTGACGTTCTTGATCGAGCAAGCTTCATCCGGGCCGCACTCTCCGGCCGTGACCTTCAACGTAACAACGCCGTCCCGTCTATCGATCACCTCAACTTTACGCAGAGGAGTGGCACGCTCGCCCTTGACCTGCTGCAAGAAGAAGTCCAGCGGCGCGCCCTTGAACTTCACCATGGCGGACAGTCTTGCGCCGACATCGCGAAACATGTCCAGCACCTGTGGATCGAGCATGGTCGCAGCCGCGTCCCAGTCGGCCTCCGCCGCGGCATTGTAAAATGTCCGGTAGACCTCTTCAGGTGTTTGCGGCGCTCGATCGGCACAGCCCGAGGCCAACACGGCAAAGATGGCGGCGACCCATTGGGCGCCGCGGCTCATTCGATTTGATTTGACGTTCATCCGGATCCTCGCATGTTCCGGCAACCAGGCCGAGTTTCCGGATAATCGCACCTGCGGGACCCAATGGCAACCGTGATCGGTGAGCTAGCAGTTTGTATCAGGACTATTATTTTTTATTACAAACACTTGCCCCGGTACTATTTCCATGCGTTTGAATCTCGGTTGTCGCTGCGGCACAGTGCTTCCCCTCTCGGAACTGGTAATCATGTCGACACCGAGTTCGTCTATCAACTCCTTGATAAAACCAACCATCCCATAGTCATGGCTTGGGTAATGACGTTTGTAGCTCTTTCTTTTTGCCCTTCCCAAGATGGAGATTAGTTTTCGTTTTACTAGACCACCTTCAATTCTACTCTCGGCGAATGCCATGCATTTACTAACCAGTTCATGAACGAATGGTCTTATTTTTTCAGCCTCTTGCCTGTTTTTGTATTTTTTACCATCCAGCCACGCATCCCAATACCCCGTTCGCCAGTCCTCAACCACATAAATGCCGCCGGGCTTCAAGTGTTTTTCAAATAGATGCCAGAAAGAAGTTTTTGTGACATCTCCAACATGAGAAGCATCATCAATGATGACATCATAACCATTTGGCGCAGTCTCTCTTGCAACGAAATCAAGAAATTCCTTGTCTTGCTGATCTCCTTGAAATGTAAAAATTCTATTGCTCATATTGGTAGTATCAGATTCGTTTTTATCGATTCCGACAATCTTGCCATTTATAAAGTACTCTTCCCATAATAATAACGATTCCCCTTTGAAAATACCCAACTCAAGCATAGTTATCTTTTCATTTCTTATGCCGGAAAATACTCTCTCGTAATTATCAAGGTAAACCTGGTTCTTATCCGTGCCATATTTCCCCGCAATGAGTGATCTTTCCATTTGAAAAAATCTCCTTCGCAGATTTCTGCCATTCACCGTTCATGATGTTTCTAATCAAAAATGCTCATCAATATGGTCAAATGGTAGTCTTCGAGTAATTTTGCGTCAAGCCAAGCGATTTTCCCCTTTTAAAAGAGTGGGCAATCCAGATCCGCGCTGGATTTTGCAGCCGGTTTACGGCATGATCCCATTCATGGCGCTGATTCTCAAAGCCCCGGCCAAGATCAACCTTTACCTGCGGGTGCTCGGCCGCCGCCCCGACGGGTATCATGATATCGACACATTGATCACCCGGATCTCGCTGGCCGACAGTGTGACCATCGAACAGCGGCCCGGGGGAATCTCGGTGGATTGTCCCGGCTTCCCCGAGCTTTCGGGAAAGGCCAACCTGGCCTACCGGGCGGCCGAGCTGTACCTGGCGGCCAGCGGCGCCGACATGGGCCTCAACATGCTGATTCGCAAGGAGATTCCGATTGCGGCCGGTTTGGGGGGCGGAAGTTCGGACGCAGCGGCCGTCTTGCTGGGGCTCGATCGCCTGGCGCACGGCGGCCTGGGGCCAAAGAGCCTCCACCGGCTGGCTTGCGAACTCGGGGCCGATGTACCCTTCTTCCTGCGCCGCGGTCCCTGCCGTGCCCGGGGCATCGGACATGAGTTGGAGCCGGCCGGGCCTCTGCCCGTGTTTTGGGTCGTTTTGGCCTGCGCTCCCTTCGGCCTGTCTGCTCGAAAAGTCTATGAAAGTCTAAAATTCCCGTTGACATTGGAGAGGCACGATGATAGGAATACAGCCCTTGTTCGGGACGGGGCTCTTTCAGGGCTCGCTTCTCGGCTGCATAACGATCTGCAGGCGGTGGGCGAGCGGATAAGGCCCGTCATCCGGAGGGTCTGCGATGAAATGCTTAGAGGCGGTGCCGTCGGCGCCCTGATGTCTGGGAGCGGGCCTACGGTTTTCGGTCTGAGCGTTTCGGAAGAAGAAGCTTGTGATGTCAGAGAAAAGATCAAGAAGGAACGCGATTGGCGTTATCTCGTGGCGAAGGGCTAAAACGACCTGAGTCTCACCCGAGTGAGCCCGGGGGGACGCGGGAGGTACAACATGGAAATCACGGAAGTCAGGGTATTCCCTGTCAACGAGGAGAAACTGAAGGCCTACGCGACGATCACCTTCGACCGCTGCTTCGTCGTGCGTGACCTCAAGGTCATCCAGGGGAACAACGGTCTGTTCGTCGCCATGCCCAGCAAGAAGCGTAAGGACGGAACGTTCAAGGACACGGCCCACCCCCTGAATACCGAGACCCGTGAGAAGATAGAGTCTGCCGTGCTGGCCGAGTATCGCGGCGAGCTGGAACGTACCGGCGCTCCGCCTCCCGATGTCGGCGATCGCAAGCTGGACAGTTCTGCAGCAACTGAAGGGGCGGACGAACCCGATCCTCCGCCTGATGAAGATAACGGCACGGGCACGGACACGCAGGGAGAATAATACAGCGAACCGCTTCCGTTTCAATATCACCCCAGTCAAGGCCGACGGCGGAAAGCCGGGCGGCCGAGAGGAAGGCACGCAGTGTACCGTGAAGATGCGCCCCTGATATTCTCGGGCAACTCCAACGCCAGGCTGGTGGAGGCGATCGTCGGCTACCTCAACACCGCCCAGGGCAAGGCCAACGTGGGCAAGTTCTCGGACGGCGAAACGATGGTGGAGATCGGCGAGAATGTTCGCGGCAAGGACTGTTTCGTGGTGCAGTCCACCTGTAATCCGGTCAATCATCACGTCATGGAAATGATGGTGATCATGGACGCTCTGCGCCGTTCCTCGGCCGGACAGATTATCGCCGTCATTCCCTACTACGGCTACGGGCGCCAAGACCGCAAGGTGGCCCCGCGTACTCCGATCACCGCCAAACTGGTCGCCGACATGCTTACCGCGGGCGGCGCCAACCGGGTGGTTTCCATCGACCTGCATGCCGGACAGATCCAGGGGTTCTTCAACATTCCCTTCGACCACCTCTATGCCGCGCCGGTCTTTCTCGAAGACATCAAGCAGCAGTTCGAGACGCCCCCGGTCATCGTCTCGCCGGACGCAGGCGGAACGGAGCGCGCCCGGGCATATTCGAAACGCCTGAAATCAACGCTGGCCATCATTGACAAGCGCCGCAGCGCGCCGAACGTCTCCCATGTGGTGAACCTGATTGGTGAGGTCGAAGGCTGTGACGCCATCCTGCTAGATGACATGGTCGACACCGCCGGTACCCTGACCCAGGGGGCCAAGGTACTCATGGATCGCGGCGCCAAAAAGGTGGTGGCATACTCCGTGCATTCAGTGCTGTCGGGGCCGGCGATCGAGCGAATCGAAAAATCCCCCCTGGAGGAGTTGGTGGTTACCGACACAATCCCGCTACATGAAAACGCTCGGCGTTGTAAGAAAATCAGAGTCCTGACGGTCGCGCCGCTTCTGGGCGAGGTCATCCGGCGCATTCACTTGCAGGATTCCGTGAGTGCCTTGTTTGTCTAAGAAAGCCTAAAGCTACCGGAGGAAATGATGGACATCCCCGTACTGAAAGTCGAACAGAGAAAGACCATGGGCAAGGGGTCGGCGTCCAAGCTGCGCAACCAGGGTCGCATCCCGGCCGTTTGTTACGGCCATAACAAGCAACCCCTGCCTGTTTCGCTCGATCCGGATGAGCTTATCGAGATCTTGCGCGGCCCGCGTGGCTTGAACTCGCTGATCAAGCTGGAGGGAGCCGAAGATCGAACCGTCTTCGTCCAGGACTTTCAAAAACACCCCGTTGAAAGGAACCTCCTGCACGTGGATTTCATCCACGTCGACCCCGACAAGCCGTTGACCCGTAACGTTCCTGTCTTCCTGTCCGGAAAACCAGAGGGTGTCAAGCTGGGCGGCGTACTGCAGTTCAGCCGCCGTTCAATCCGCATCGAATCCTTACCGGCGCAGATCCCCGACAAAGTCGAGATCGACGTTTCTGAACTTCTCGTCGGACAGTCGATCCACGCGGAGGACATCGACCTGCCTGCGGGAGTCAAGGCGATCTACGATCGCAACTACTCAATCTGTGCGATAGTCGCTCCGACGGAGGAGAAAGAAGAGGCCCCGGCCGAGGAGGCCGCCGTCGAGGGTGCTCCTGCCGAGGGCGAGGCCGCCGAGGGCGAGGCTTCCGAGGGCACCCCAAAGGAGGGAGAAGACAAGAAAGAGCCTGCCGGCAAGGCGGGCGCGGAAGGCGGGAAAAAGAAGGACACCAAGAAGTAGCAGAATGCTCTTTGTCATTGCGGGCCTGGGAAATCCCGGCCGAAAATACGATCGTACGCGGCACAATGCAGGTTTCCAGGTCGTGGATCTCCTGGCCGAGCAGCACGCGATCTCGCTTGATCGTGAACGCTTTTTTGCAAGGACGGGCGGCGGCTCGATCGTCGATTGTCGGGTGTTGCTCCTGGAACCTGTGACCTTCATGAACCTGAGCGGAAAGTCGGTTGCCGCGGCGGTTCGCTTCTTCAAGGTTCCGCCGGAGCGTCTGATCGTGATTCACGATGACGTCGATCTTCCGCTGGGTCGTATCCAGGTAAGGCGGGGTGGCGGACACGGTGGGCATAAGGGCCTGGTGTCGATTATCGAGTCACTGGGCGAGGCAGGCTTCGTGCGAATACGCATGGGAATCGGCCGGCCGCGCCTCGATGAGGAGGTCGCCGATTTCGTCCTGCGGCCATTCGAACCGGACGAGCTTCAGAAGATTGAAGACTCGTTGGAACGGGCGTCTGGGGCAATAAAATGCTGGCTGCATGACGGGCTGACGACGGCGATGGATAATTATAACGCTTTCGACCAAGGCGAGGAAAAAAAGTGAATTTCAAGCGAATGGCTATATTCGGGTTTGTCACCGGAATGCTCATCTGGGGCATGTCCGAGTTATTCTATTGGATCCTGGCGGATCTGATCGGCGCCGGGGATGTGAGTCGGATCGCTCCTGGTATCGCCGGATTGGTTCTCGGCTCGACCCAGGCGGCGCTGGTTCAGATGATAAGGGAGAAGCGAAAAGAAATGCTGGGCGGGCAACAGTAATTCCGCTGGTGCCGCGCTCGATACGCTCCTTGCTCCACGCCCCGGGGACATAGCCGGGGCAGGGGGCTGTAACCCGTGAGGAGGTCGGAATGTTACTCAGAGAGTACGAAACCATTTACATCTTGCGGCCCGACCTGGCCGACGAAGAAGAGGCCAAGGTCGGTGAGAAGATCTCCGCCGTTCTCGATCGCGAGGGCGCCAAGATCCTCAAACACAGCGTGTGGGGGAAAAAGAAGCTCGCCTACGAGATTAACAAACAACCCAAGGGCATCTACGTCTCGCTCAAGTACCTTTCGGAACCGGTAACGATCAAGGAATTCGAGCGCAACCTGAAGATCTTCGATCCGGTCCTGAAGTATCAGACCATCATGATCAGCGACAGGGTCGACGTGGAAAAGCGCATGGAGGAGCAAGCGGCGGAAAACAGGGTCGAGGAGGCCATCGAAGCAAAGCGTCGAGAAGAGCGAGCCGCCAGGGCCGCAGCCGAAGAAATCGCTTCCGCTGCCAGGACCGCAGAGAAAGAAAGGGCCGCCTCCGAGTCAAGCGCGGAGAACGCGGTCAAGGAAGTCGCGTCCACGACGCCGGATTCCGTAAAAACAGTCCCAACAGATCCGCACACGGAGGAGGAATAAACCATGCGCCCGCCCCAAGACAAGAAAAGCAGAAGACGTCGGCCTATTCCCAGGAGGAAGGTTTGCCGTTTCTGCGCCGATAAATCCCTCATTGTTGATTTTCGCGACGCCGGCAGCTTGAAGTTCTTTATTACCGAGCGGGGCAAGATCATTCCGCGGCGCATATCGGGCAACTGCGCCCATCACCAGCGGCAGGTTTCCATGGCTATAAAGCGGGCCAGGCAGATCGCTTTACTGCCGTACAGTACCTCGACCATCTGACGATCGGGCAAGCAACGGAGAAAAAGATATGAAAGTCATTCTGAGCGAAGATGTGCCCGAACTCGGTTCGGTTGGAGACCTGGTGACTGTCAAGGATGGGTATGCCAGGAACTTTTTGATCCCAAAACACCTGGCCATGCGGGCAAACACCAAGAACATCCACCAGTTCGAGCACCAGAAACGCATCATCGAAGCCAGCCACATCAGAGTTCGAAGCGAGGCGCAGGATCTGTCCAAGCAGATCGAGGGCGTCTCCTGCACCATTCCGATGCTGGTGGGAGAACAGGACAAGCTATTCGGCTCGGTGACCTCCAAGGACATCGAAGAGGCCCTGGCCCAGGAGGGTATACAACTCTCCCGCAAGCGGATCATGCTCGAGGCGCCCATCAGGAGCCTCGGCGTGTATACAGTGGACGTGCGCCTGCACTCCGAGGTCACGGGCAAACTCAAGGTCTGGGTAGTGGCCAAGTAAGCATGCCTTGACACCCGTCCCGTCAGTCGAGGGGGACATGGAAAGCCAGGCCGCAGCGGCAAAAAAGCCTCCCCAGAATATCGTGGCCGAGAGATCCGTGCTGGGGGCGGTGCTGCTGGACAACGCTGTGCTCGATCAGATCCTGGATATGGTCCAGGAGGGTGATTTCTACCGCGAGGCAAACCGCAAGATTTTCACTGCCATGAAAGAAATGGCGCAAAAGGGAGAGGCAATCGATTACCTCACCCTGGAGGATCGGCTCAGGTCACGGAATGAAATCGACCAGGTCGGTGGAGCATCTTACCTGGCTTCCCTGACTGACGCGGTACCCAGCCTGGGCAACGTCGCGCACTATGCCAAGATTGTCCGCGACAAGGCCGTCGCGCGGCGGCTGATCAGCGCGGCCACCGAGATCCTGCAGGCCGGCATCGAGGACAGTGACGAAGTCTCCGACTATCTCGATCGCGCGGAACAGCTTATTTTCAACGTCTCGCAGCAGCGCCGCCTGGCCGGAGTCGTTCCGCTCAAGGATCTCGTGCGCGAGAGTTTCGACACCATCGATCGGCTCTACCAGGAGAAGGGCCAATTCACCGGGGTTCCCTCGGGCTATCGCGACCTGGACGACATGACGTCGGGATTCCAGAAGGCCGATTTGATCATCGTCGCCGGAAGGCCTTCGATGGGCAAGACCAGCCTGGCAATGAACATGGCCCAGTACGCCGCTCATCGCGCCGAGACCCCAACGTTGTTCTTCTCGCTCGAGATGAGCCGACAGTCCTTGACCATGCGCATGCTCAGCACCGAGGCGCGAGTGGACTTCAAGCAGGTGCGTACGGGCCACCTGACCGACAGCGACTGGGGCCGGCTGGCCCGGGCGGCCGGCCTGCTCAGCGAGGCCGAACTCTACATCGACGACACACCCGGCATCCGGGTGATGGAGATGCGCGCCAAGGCCAGGCGCCTGCAGGCGGATCTCGCCAAGCAAGACAAGAAGCTGGGAATGATCATGGTCGATTACCTCCAGTTGGGCACAGTCGGCGGCCGGGTCGAGAGCCGCGAGAGAGAGATCTCGGAGATCTCTCGTTCGTTGAAGGCGCTGGCCAAGGAACTGGACCTTCCCGTAGTAGCCCTGAGCCAACTCAGCCGCAAGCCAGAGTCACGCGAGTCCAAGCGCCCGCAGATGTCCGACCTGCGCGAGTCCGGCGCCATCGAACAGGACGCGGATGTGATCATCTTCATCTACCGCGACGAGGTCTACAACGAGGGCACCCCCGACAAGGGTATCGCCGAGATAATCATCGGCAAGCAGCGCAACGGGCCCATCGGCAAGATCAGGCTCAAGTTCTTTCCGGAGTATACGCGTTTCGAGAACCTGGCGCGCGACAGGGACTGATGATTGTACTACTGACACCGATAATCTTCGCGGCCCGCGAAGATTTTTGAGCACTGCGCGGGTCATTGATTTTGCGGCGGAGCCGCGCTGTGTTATATGAGGTAAAATGACCGAGAAAGAAAAGATACTGGTTGTCGACGATGACAAGTTCAACGTCACTTTAATGCGTGAGCTTTGCGAGACGTCCGGCTACCGTGTCGTCGAGGCACATGACGGCAACGAGGCGCTCGATCTTACCCGCTCGGAGTCGCCCGATCTGATGCTGCTCGATATCATGATGGGCGGCAAGAACGGCTTCGACGTCTGCCGTGAGTTGCGCTCAGGGGAAGAGTATTCCGATCTGCCGATCATCATCGTCACGGCCCTGGATGACATCGACAGCAAGATGCGCGGCCTCGAACTTGGAGCCGACGACTACGTGACAAAGCCCTTTCGCCTGTTCGAGTTGCAACAACGCATCCGGACTGTGCTGGAAGCCAGGTTATACAGGCGGCAACTCAAGGAGGCCCATGAAAAGCTGGTCAAGCTGGGAGAGATCGACACCCCCGGACGAATCGGCGGCTATCGTCAACTACGCAGCGGCCTCGAGTACGAGTTCCGTCGGGCCCAGCGTTACGAACACTCGCTGGCTTGCGTGCTTTTCAGCCTCACCGATTACGACAGTATTTTCGACGAGCAGGGCAGTAAAAAGGCTGCTTCTTTGATTGGCGCGCTGGTCACCGTTTTACAGAAAACACTGCGCTCGGTCGATCGTATCTACCGCCTGGACAACGACGAGTTCCTGTTGCTGTTGCCGGAGACAGCCTCAGGGGGCGCACGCCGGGCAGTCGAGAGAATCCGCGAATCTCTGACCAGTGTTACCGGTAACAAGAACATTACAACCGTCAACATGAGCGCCGCCCTGGTATCCTACCCGCACCCCGAGATCAAGACCGGCCAGGACATGCTCTGGAAGGTAAACGATCTGCACAAGGCGCAACGCCAAAAGGAAGAAAGCTGGCTTGTCGAGCTATAAACCGAGCTGCGCTCGCAGGTAGCGCCGCACGTAGCGCCGCGCGCCCTGCACCGCCCGGCGTAATGACAGGCCTTGGGCCAGGCCGGCTGCCAGGGCCGAACTGAACCGGCAGCCGGTCCCGCGCACCGGTCCTGCGGGGATGCGCCGGTCGCCGTATTCCACGACTTCCCGTCCGTCGAACAGCACGTCCAGCGGGTTTCCGCGGCGATCGCCGCCTGTCACCACCACGGCCCGTGGACCGGATGCGAAAAGATCGCGGGCCGCACGCCTCATACCGCGGCTGCCGACTACCTTGCGGCCGATCAGCGCCCCGGCCTCCTGGGCGTTTGGGGTGATAACCGTCGCACGTTCGAACAGTAACTCACGCACAGTTTTGATCTCGGCGGGTGGCAGCAACTCGGCGCCCGCCGAGGCCCGCAGTACCGGGTCGAGCACTACCGGCACGCCCGGCAACCGATCCAGCAGGCTTGCAACGGCGCGCGCCACAACCGCCGAACCAAGCAAGCCAATCTTGACGGCCGCGGGCGAACCCTCTTCGAGAAGCATGTCTGCCTGCTTGAGCACCCAGTTTGCGGCCAGGGGATGCACGCCGTCAACACGCCTGCTGTTCTGCGCGGTGATGGCTGTGACCACCGCCGCCGAGCCGACCCCCAGGGCGGTGAAAGTCTCGACGTCCGCGAGAACGCCCGCCCCGGCGGAAGGATCGAACCCGGCGATTGAAAGACAAAACGGTTTCATGAGCGCTGTTTTTCGATGCCCAACGCTCTGATCCGGTTGCGTAGGCTGTTTCGATGTATACCGAGTATCTCGGCTGCCAGCTTTCGCGATCCTCCCGATCGACGCAAGGCCTGCTCGATCAGCACTCTCTCGACTTCGTCGAGCACCAGCCGGTAGAGGTGCGGCACGCGATGTGTGTCAAGCTGGTCCAATAGGCGACCGAGCCTTTTACCAAGAAGATCGGAAAGCGGCATGCGCTCAATCGTTTGCTGCTCGGCGTTCATCCACCATTTTCCTTGTCGTCGAACACCACCCGCCCTTTCCAGCGCACGCCGGAACCCGTGCGATGAAGCCGGGCCGAGTGCAGCAACACGTAACCGGCCAGCAGGCTCCCCAGTGGAGCGAGGGGCGCATAGCGCGGGTACCAGCGATTCAAGTGGCGTAGCACGATCTGGAAGATGAGCACAAGGACATAGACGCCGACCATGGCCCACAAGTATGTCTGCGGCCAGGGGCGCAGATCAAGCAGCAGCGAGCCCGCCGCAGTCAGTC
Source organism: uncultured Myxococcales bacterium (assembly GCA_964640665.1). Taxonomy (GTDB): domain Bacteria; phylum Myxococcota; class B64-G9; order B64-G9; family B64-G9; genus DATKYQ01. Next base: position 41,459 of record CAZXHT010000019.1, on the reverse strand, counting down.
CGAAGATCGCCGGCCATATACCGAGCATAAACCCCGCGCTCACCGCCAGGATGACCCGCGGCAATTTCGAGCCGAGGATCATGTAGAAGTTCTTGGCCCAACCCTCGATCAGGGAATGTAAGTTTGTATACATGCGGGTCGAGAAAAGATCGCGCCCCAAAGCCAGAAAAACCCGCCCGCCAGAAGCGCTTACGGCCTTGGCCAACTCGACATCCTCAAGAACCTTGCCGGCAACTGCCGCGTGCCCGCCCACCCGATCATATGTTGCCTTGCGAACCAGGATGTACTGCCCGTTGGCGAAAATGTCCGGCAAGCGCGGGTCGTTTACCCGAGCCGGCTTCTGGAACATCGCGATCAAGGCCGCCATCGTCGGCTGCATCAGACGTTCCCAGAAACTGCGGGCCTCTAGATGCGGAATCAACGAGACGAAATCGAGATTACGGTCGAGTGCGACCTGCAGCGGGGCGCTGATGCTCTGTGACTCGTGCAGCGTGTCCGCGTCGGTGAACAGCAGCCACTCACCCCTGGGATGCCCCTTGACTACTCCCTGGTAAGCAGCGTTGCACTTGCCCGTCCAGCCGGCCGGAAGATCGCCCAGGCGAACCAGGCGCACGCGGTAATCCTGGCGGGACATGCGGGTAACCAGGTCGGCGGTGCGGTCGGAGGAACCGTCGTCAACCACTATGACCTCGATATCGGTGTGATCCTGGCTGAGCAGCGACTCCAGGCAAGCTATGATGTTGGCCTCCTCGTCGCGGGCCGGGACGATCACGCTTACCCGCGGGAGATGCCCATGGCTCGCGCCGCGAGCCGGTCTGATTCTCTGCAACGAGCGCATTTCGAAAAGGCTGGATACAAAGATCACCAACCAGACCCCCGCGACACCAACCGTGATCCAGAAAAGCTCCTGCACCGGCCACCGCTCCTTTCCAGGAAAATGCCTCGAACGGCGTTTCATGTCAAGCCTAAGCGTGTTATTCTTCCGACATGAAGATACGCTTCGATCCTGTTCTTTTCGATCTGGACGGCACGCTGGTGGATTCCGGCCGGGATATCGCCGCAGCCGTAAACCACACCCTGGAGGATCTCTGCCTGGCGCCCCTGCCGCAGGAAGAAGTGCTCGGCTACGTGGGCGACGGCGTACGCCGGCTGATGGAACGAGTCTTAGAAAGGCTTGGGCGCGACGACGTCGACGAGCAAATCAAGCTGTTCAGGGCCTACTACCGCGAGCATGCCCTCGATAACACCCGCCCCTACCCCGGCCTGCTTGGGATCCTGCGCGATCTGCGGCCCGCCCGGGTGGGCGTGGTGACCAATAAACCGGGTTACTTCGCCCGCATGATTCTCGACGGGCTGTCCCTGTCAGACCGCATCGGAGTGCTGATAGGCGGAGACGAAACCGAAAACCTGAAGCCCAATCCCGAGCCGGTTCTTGCGGCTTGTAAAAAACTCGGCCGGCCCCCCGCAGCCGGCATCATGATCGGCGATTACCATAACGACATTCAGGCCGGCCGCGCCGCCGGGATGTCCACCTGCGGAGTTCTGTGGGGCTTCGTAGGATCCGCGCCCGTGAAAACAGCCCAGCCGGACTACCTCGCCGGCGACGCCGATGAACTGAGAAAAGTACTTTTCGAGTAGCTGTCTTTCGAGATCAGGCCGCGTTCCAGTGCGTCCCGGCCTGACTCCTCTTTTTCAAACTGCGGCAGGGAGGCCCGGCAGGCATCCAGCGCGCGGCCGACGGCCTCGGCGCGCAGCAGACCCAGTTCGTAGCAGGCCAACGCCAGCTGGAAGGCGTCCTTTACCGGAACCACCGCCGGTGCCAAGTCGGCGAAGCGCTCCGGCGCGGACTGCGCCGCCAGATGAATGAAAATGCGCTCCACCGAGCCGCGCTTCTCGCCCAGACGATCCAATAGCGCGCGGACACAGTCGCGATCGTCTTTCTTGACACCGGCGGTTTTCATCACCTCCTCGGCCTCTCCGGCCGAAAGCTCGCCCGCCAGCAAACGGGCATAGAGGTGAAAAGCCTCGGCGTCGCTCTCGACGTCGTCACCAAAGAGATACTCTCTCGAACGCGAGCGGTTCTGGCGCGTAGTCAACAGGGCGCATAGCTTGAACCCCACCTGCTCGCGCAACCTGCCCGGTCGCAATCCGAGAATCGTCGCGGCCCAGTCCTTGAAAGCTATCCCGTCGTACTCGACGCCGTCCATGAGCATCTTGCGCTCGATCACCCGCCGCATCTGCGGCGGACTGGCCGAGACAAAGTAGATCGGGGCGGCCGCGAAGGTGCGGCCGGCGCCGCGGCGCAGGCCGCGCAGCACCTCGGGCATTCCCGCTATGGCCTTCTTGTCTACGGCAAACTCCAGTGGAATGCGCGCCACTCCCTTGAGTGATGAGAAACGGGTGGCCAGATAGGTCTTGTCTATGTCCCAGACGAAGACCTTGCCGTCGAAATCGTCCGCATAGGTTCGCTGCTCTTCCAGGCTAAGTGGGTAACACTGCAACATGCCGTCACCGGTAGCTCAAAACGGCGAGTTCCTTCTCGGCCGGAAGGGACATCAGCCTGATGAGCGCCTCGTTGCAACTCCAGTCCTCGTACAGTATTCCATGCACCGCCCTGACGATGGGCAGTTCGATATTCATCTGCAGGGCCTGAGCGTGAACGGCCCTGGTGGTCGGCACTCCCTCGGCAACCTGGGTCATGCCGTCCAGGATCCCTGAAATCTCCTCGCCCCCTGCCAGGCGCTCGCCAACCTGGTGGTTACGGCTGAGTTTCGAAGCGCAGGTGGCCATCAGGTCGCCGATTCCGGCCAGACCCCCGAAGGTGAAGACGTCGGCGCCGAGGGCGACGCCAAAGCGAGCCATTTCGCTCAATCCCCTGGTGACCAGCAGAGACTTGGCGTTATCGCCCAATTTCATGCCGTCCGCCACTCCGGCCGCGATGGCGATGATGTTCTTGAATGAGCCCGCGATCTCGGTGCCAATCACGTCCCGGCCGCTGTAGATGCGCATGCGGCTGGAGACGAAAAGCGGCTGGAGTGTCGTGGCCACCTCGTCGTAACGCGAAGCCAAGAGCGCTCCGGATGGTTGGCCACCCATGATTTCGCGTGCCAGGTTGGGACCGCTCAGGGCGCCGATCTTCAAGGCGCATGTCTCTTCCTTCAGGACCTCGGACATGCGCTTGAAAGTATCGATTTCGATGCCCTTGGTCGCGTGGACAAGAATCTGGTTGCCTTTGGCCGTGTTTCCGATTCGACGGGCTATCTCCCTGAAAGACTTCGAGGGAACCACGATCAAGACGATCGGCGTCCTGCGAATCGACTCTTCCAGAAGCGTTGTGGCCCTGAGATTCAGCGGCAGTTCGAACCCGTCCAGGTAACGCGAGTTGGTGTGCTTCGAGTTGATCTCCTCGGCCTGCTCGGGACGGCGAACCCACAAGAGCACCCGGCGTTTCATCTCTGAGAGTATCGAGGCCAGGGCTGTGCCGAAAGTCCCGCCGCCGACCACCAGGATATCGAGGCCCTCGTGATCCTTCCCTGAAGCGCCGCTCATGCCAGCTCTCCGTTCTCTGTACCCGCCAGACGATTCTGATAATAGAGGAGCAGGGTGCGATCGACGTGGAAGAGGCGATCTCCGCGGCGAACCAGGGCCGGCTTGCGATGATAGGTGCCCAGGTGAGCCAGTGCCTCGGATACGATGGCTACCGGGTCCTTGCGGGTCACGATGTCGTCTATACGCAACTTGCCGCGCTGGTTGAGCATGTGTACCGTATCAAGCGTATCCTCGACGCTGCGGTAGACATCGGCCAGCGAAAAGCTTTCCTCCACGCCGACGCCGCGCAGCAGGCGATAGAGATCGAGCCCGGGGTTCTTGTCGCCGAGCAGTTTGAAGACCGCCCGGGACAGGAGGTTGGTTGATTTGATCACCGTGTCCCTGCGATAGGCCGCGCCGATCGAGCTGGCCAATTCCCGGGTGTATTCCCGGTCGCGCTGTGCATCGAACACCGGCCGGCCGCCGGCATCAATCACGTAACGTGAGCGATCGACCGGCCGACCGCGCCGATCGCGGGAGACTCCCTTGTCGTCCACAAGATTGCCGAAAACGTCCAGCGGGCTGGAAATGACCAGGTGAATTGTCGAGTGCAACGAGAAGAGCTGCCGGATGAACTCGAAGATGCGCTTCGGTCTTGAGAATTCATCATCCTCGATAATGTAGCGGCTTTTGCCGACATCTTTGAGGTGATCGTCGATCAGCGTCTCCGCTTCGAGGACCAGCTGGTAGTTGATCGTGCAGGGAACGACGAAAATGTCGGGTCGCTCCTTGCCGGCCGCAAGGTTGTGAATGTAGGCGTCCAGGCCCATGCCCAGCAGGCCCATCTTGAGCTTGCTCTCCACCGCGCCGGAACGGCTGCGGGTACCGCCGGGGAAAAACAGGTTGTGGTAGCCCAGCTCCATGGTGTAGCCGGCATAGGTCTTGAGCACGTCCTTGTAGACGGGCGCCTTCTTGAGCCGGTCGACTTTATAGGCGCCCAGGTTATGCATGAAGAAGCCGATCAGCCTGTTTGAGAAAAGGTTCAATCCCGCGCCGTAGGTGTACGGCGGCAGGCCCAGGCGATACAATGCGAAACCTATCAGGATGCTGTCGAGGTTGCTCGAGTGGGTGGGAACCAGGATAGTAGTCCCCATCTTGGCGACCCGGCGCAAAGCCTCGATTTCGCCTCCGATCACCAACTGGTCAGCAAGGCCGTCGGCTCCCTGGAGGGTTTCGACGAGGCGCAGCGGGCTTACGGTGTTCAGCAGCAGGCACAGACCGGTGGGAATTATGCGCGTGGCAAGGGAGTAGACGCGCGGGTCGAAGTGTCCCAACACCTCGTTGGAGAAGAAGCGGATCACTTCTTTGAGCAACTGGCGATGAGAAGCGCTCTTGCCGTTGAGTGCCTGGTGGTAAATCCGCTCGTAAAAAGCGCCTTCCTTCCTGGCCCGCGACTTGTTCTTCTCGGACTCCAGCCGGCGCCGCTCGTGGTAAATGGTATCGAAGAGGGCTTCCTCGCAACATGTGGCGTCCGTGGTCCAGTGATCGAGTATGCGTTGAACCACCTCTACCTGCACCCTGCCTTTGTCTTCCGGCTTCATGGCATATGACCCCCGCCAACGCGAGAACCCCGCCACACGGCGACGCGTATAGGCGCGCGAATAGTTCAATGGCGGAAGTGCATGGGAATCGAACCCACCCAACGCGCTGCTCGCACGTCACACCGGGTTTGAAGCCCGGGGAGCCCACCAGTGACCCTGGCACTTCCAGGAAGGCAGCTTATGGGGGATGGTGCAGGCTGTCAATTCCAAAGTGGAATGTTACCACTGGCTGCTGAGAGCCGTTGTCAACCCAGCAACTGTATCACCAGGTTGTGAAACTCGGCGGCTTCCAGGAAGGTCATGTTCAATCCGCCAATCCGGATGCGGATGCCTGATTCGAGCCGAACCGGGGGCCCGGATCCCTGAACGGGCACCTGTTGCTCCTGGACGAAGGTTCCGTTACGCGAGCCCAGATCCTGAATCTGGAACTGGCCGCGCTTTGTGATTTCCACAGACGCGTGGTTGTCCGACACGGATGCATCCGGTACTACGATATCGTTGTGGCCACCGCGGCCCAGCCGGATTACAACATCTCCCTCCGACTTGCCCTTACCCTTGCTGAGCGGGAAAACAAGGAAATCCTTGCCCGGGTCGAAGGCACGCGCGGTTTCTTTGTGCTCGATGGCCTGGGTCGAGGACATGTCCTTTACCACCCGGATTTTTCCCAGAGGGCCGTGGTGGATGAGATATGCCTCTCCGTGGCGGAGGGCGAAGCCTTTGACATCGTAAGACGCTGCGTCTTCAAAAAAATCGCCCAGGGTGAGGGTCCTGGTTTGAGTCGGATTTTCTTCAGACATGACTTCTCCTGAGATCTCCACTTGCTTTCATTGCATTACCAGGGAGGCAAGTATATGGAATGGTTTTGGAAACCAGGCAAAGTAGTTATCGAGCCACACCAGACCGTCGTAATCCAGGCTTTCCAGTTTACCCGGGCCAACGTATTTCCAGGCAACCCAGATCACTCCGGGCTCGAGCAACCCGGCGATTTGATTGTAGCTCTCCGGAAAGCGGCGTGCGAGCGCGTTGCCGCTGGCGAACCACTCTGAAAGGCAAGCTGTGACCTTGACTTCGGTGTGATCGGGGCCGGGAACTATGGCCGGGCGAATCTGACCCCATAGACCGAGGTAGGCCTTCAAGGCACTGGAAGCTGCCCGGCCTTTGAACACGCGTTCGTAATCCAACGGGTGGGGTTCGAGCATAGAAAACTTCTGCTCCCACGTTTCCGCCTGTTCTTTGTCGAGCGACAGGGACAGAAGCGCATGGGCTTCTTGCTCGGCCCTGTCCAGAACGTTTGACCACTCGTCGATTGTATGTCGTGTACGTTGTCCGACCACGACATGGGCTGTCTCCTCGCCGTCCGCATCGTCTCGAATGGAATTTACAGCCAGACGCCGGCTCAATTGTCTTGCCGCCCGTCTCTCGCGTGCCTTGCGGGCCAGGGACAATTTCTCGAAAACCGCCGGTGCACCGCGCAGCAGACCGACGGCGCGGGTTCGCAGCAAACCCGCATAGCCTTCCAGGATCGACATGAGCAGTTCGGGGCTTCTGGCGCGCGCGAACCGCCAACGCAGGCGCCCCGGCGGTTCGGCTAATTCGGCCAGGTCTTCGGAATCGAAGACACCGCCAGCTTGCCTTTCGCCTCTTAACGGGCCGAAGGACAGGTCGACCCGGTCGTTGTCCAGCTTGAAAACAACAGTCAGAAACATGTTGCCGGATTCGAAACGAACCGAGTTGTCGCCGGATTGCACAAGGCCGAATCCGTATTCTTCAAGGAACGAAAATACCTGTTCGGCCGCCTCCACACGAGCGGACGGTTCAATGTATCGAACGTTGCCCATCTTTGAGTCTGCACCTGCCTCAATCCGACCCGCACGGTCCCACAAGCCGGGTCGGTTCATGATATTTTCGAGGATATCACCGCCGGATGCGGGGTTCAATGCCAGGGCGGTGTATCGCAGGGGTGCCGCGCTGTACGAATAGGCAGGCTGTCAACCAGATACGAGATTTAGGGCGACAAAGAGCATAAACAACACGTAGGCCAACCCGGCCGAAATTGCCGGTGTGCCAATCCAGCCGAACAGGATGCGCCAGAGTACGCGGCGGTTGATCGTCCTGGCTCCCTTGATGATGCCGATGCCCAGCACCGCCCCGACCATCGCCTGGGACGTCGAGACAGGTACGCCGACCTCGGCATAGATATGCACGGTAATGGCCTCGGCCAGGATGGTGATGAAGGCAGTGTAAGCGTCGAGACGGACGAGGCCCTTGCCAATCGTCATCATGACGTTCTTGCTGTAGGTCAGCACCCCCAGGGCGATAGCGCTGCCGCCCACCAGACAGGCGGCCAAAGGAGACAACATGTTCGGGCCGGCAAAGGGCCCGGTCACGTTGGCCACATTGTTGGCCCCCAGTGCGTAGGCGCCATAGGAACCGGCTATGATCAAGGCCCAGCGCATGCCCTTATCGTAAATGAAAAGAGATGGTTGAATCAGGTTGATCAGCTTGCCGACCGTGTAATACAGCACGAAGGTGACTAAAGCCGCGCCGATTGGCGTTCCGACCCAGCATAGCACGACCTTGGTCAGCGAGGACGTGTCGAGGCTGGAGTTCATAGCGCCGATCAACACCAGCGCGCCCACCACCGCCTGTGAGGTCGAGACCGGCAGGCGCCAGTAGCTCATCAGGCTGACGGTCAGCGCGGCCGCCAGGCTGACGATGAAAGCCAGGTTTACTGAGATCGGGCTGAGGCGCTGATAGGTCTCGATCCCTTTCTGTCCCTCGAGAACCGCCCCCAGCAAGACGAAGACGGCGCACAGGATGGCCGCCACCCAGAAACGCACCATGCGGGACGCTACCGCCGTGCCGAAAACATTGGCCGCGTCATTCGACCCCAGCGACCAACCGAGAAAAACGCTCGAAACAAGTTGCCACATATCAGATCTGGCGCTTGATGGCCACAATACCGATGCGGTCGGCCACCCTTTCGGCGCGGTCGGAGATCTTGCCAATCATCAGGACGATTTCCTTGAGCAGCAGCTGCATGCCCGGGCTCAACTCCTGCTTTTCGAATATACTCCGAATGACTTTACGTTCCAGGCGATCGGACTCGCTTTCCTTTTCGTCCACGTCCTTGGTGGTGTGTAGCGTCGCCCTTGGATTGTTCAGCAGTTCGTCCACTGCCCTACGGACAAGATAGTAGGCCTGCAGGTTGATCTCGACCAGCTTCTTGTAATATTCGAGCAGGTCTTCCGGGATGACGGTCTTCTGGCAGAGGATCACGAAGAGCACCGTCTCGGCCATGTTGGGCAGTGTGTCGAAGGTCTCCAGCAGGCCCAGTAAGTCTCCGCGCGACTCGGGCAGCAGTGCCTTGCCGTAAAGGGTCAGTTCTATCTCGCGACGCTGGTCGTCGGCGGCCGATTCGGCCTCGTGCGCCTTCTGGACGGCGGCCTCGAAAGAGGCGCCATGGCCGTTTTCGACGTATATGTTGAAGGCTTTTTCGAAAAGTTCGAAACAAGTGTCGCAGCGCTCGAAGTATTGCGCCAACATTTTTTCAACGGTGTCCTGCTTTTTCCAGAAAAATGCCATTTGAAACAGACCCCCTGGTTATTTCTTCGTCTTGGGTTTGACCACTTTCAGCGGCGCAAGCTTCGACCTCAAAGCCGGCGGGATTTTTCTCAGCTTGGGCGCCAACTTGATGCTACCCGGCTGTCCCGGGGCGTGACGTGCCTGAAACACCCGGGCGCCCGGAGGCGGCTGCCCCGGAACCGGCCGCGGAAGGCGGCTTCCGACTGCCGCTCCCGTGCCGTAGTGTATGTCGATCGACGCCTGGTCGTCTCGATCGGTCTTGATCTTGAACGTGCCCCTGCGCTTGGCCGGCTGGCCTGCCAGCGCGAGATAGACGTACCAGTCTTTATCATTTTTCTCCGGGTAGCCGACGACGACTCCGCTCGGATCGTCGACCCCCTTGATGTTGAAAGGCTTGCCGCCCAGCGAGGACACCTTGATCTTGACGATGCCGCTGCGCCTGCCCACTATTCCCGCAACCAGCCCGGAGCAGCGGGCCAGCGCACTGCCCTTTGAGGACAACCCGGCCGGAGAGAAAAAAACGTAAGGTCGATCGACGACAAGGTCGGGAGACACCTGGCCGTAGATATAGAGCTGCAACTCCTTGGGAGATGCCAGGTTCGTCTTGGCTTTCACCTGCGCCGAGATGCGGCCCGGCTTTTCCTGGGCCTTGAGCGTCACCTTGACGGCCTGCCGGCCGTCCTGCTCGATCAGCTCGGCCGTGATCTGATCCGGCTTGCTCGAGGTCACCTCGCTAATCTTCAGCTTGTCCAGATCCTTGGCGATTACTTTAACGGTTTCGGTGATGCCTTTTCCCATGGCCACGTTCTTCAGATTGAGCCGCGCGGGCTCGAAGCCGGCGATGACCTCTACCTGTCCACGCAAGGTGAGTCTGAACTGCGGCTTTTGGGGGTCGTTGGAGTAGACCGTGGCCGATTTCTGCAGCTTGCCCTTGCGACCGGCGGTCTTTACCTTGACTTCAATTTTTCCTTCCCCGCCCGGGGGAATGTCCGACGCCGAAACGACGGCAGCCGTGCAGCCTCACCCGCCGCGGGCGCGCTGAATGTTCAGCACGCCCTTACCCTTATTTTTTATCCGGAAGACATGCTGTACCACATCGCCCTGGGAGACCGACCCGAAGTCATAATCCGCCCCGTCGCAGGCAATCACGGGAGCCGGGCCGGATTGTTTGACCGGCTTGACGTTGTGGACCGACGGGGCCGCGAGTTTCTTCAGTTTAAGCTGCCTCTTGAAGCTCGGCCTGATTTTGGCCCGAGGCCCCTGGGCCAGGGCGACCGGCGCCATCATAAAAAGCGCGAGAAGCCATGGCAAGATTCGAATTTTCTTCATTTCCCATACCTCCGATATTGCAAAGATTCGACCATAATACGATCGACATCGGCACGGCGCAAGAGGTAAAAACCGGCCGCTGCTCGTTGACATATAAACAGCACGCATGTTACATCACGTAATCATGGCAGTTCATTCTCCGGATCTCAGAGACCTGTGTTCGCTGATGCTCGAGCGCGGACTGATCGATGAGGAGCAGGTGCGCTATGTGCTGGCCAAGGAAAACGCTCAGCGCCAGCGGCTGCTCAAGGGACAGGAGGCGCATTCACGACAGGGTCGTCACAGAATCGAGATCGCCAACCCTGAATTGCTGGCATCGTTCAACCTGCCGATTCCAGGCAAGAAAAACGCAACCTTGACGGAAGATCGCATTGCCCAGGTGTTGGCGGAAGCCGCCAAGCTGCCTCACGAGAAGGTTGATCCCCTCAAGCTAGACATGAAGCTGGTGACCTCGATTTTCTCCCGGCCGTTTGCCCGCAGGCATAGCGTACTAGCTCTCGGGCTCGATAACGGTACGCTCAGCGTGGCGGTGGCGGATCCCTTCGACGTCGAGCTGCTCGAAAACCTGCGCCGGATCACCAGTTACCAGATCGCGCCGGTGGTTTCCGCCAAGAGCGACATCCAACGCATCATCACCGAGATGTACGGGTTCCGCACCAGCGTCAAGGCGGCCGCGCTGACCATGGAAGCAGGAACCGACCTGGGCAACCTCGAACAACTGGTCCGTCTCAAGGCGGTCGATGATCTGGAGGCGACCGATAAGCACGTCGTCAACGCCGTCGAGTATATGCTCCATTACGCATTTGATCAGCGGGCCTCGGACATTCATATCGAGCCCAAGAGAGATCACAGCCGGGTCCGGGTACGCATCGACGGGATCCTGCACGCCGTCACGACCTTGCCCAAGGTTGTACATGCCGCCGTCGTCTCCAGAATCAAGATGCTGGCGCGCCTGGATATCGCCGAGAAACGCCGCCCCCAGGACGGCCGCATCAAGACCGGCAAGGGAGAGCAAGAAACCGAGCTGCGCGTCTCGACCATGCCGGTGGCCTTCGGCGAGAAGGTCGTCATTCGCATCTTCGATCCGAGCCTGCTAATGCAGGATCTTTCCAGTTTGGGTTTCTATCCCAAGGAATACAAGTTGTTCGAGTCGTTCATTACCCAGCCCCACGGGCTGATCCTGGTGACCGGACCAACCGGCAGCGGCAAGACCACCTCCCTCTACTCGGCACTGAAGTACCTTGCCGGACCCGACGTGAACATCGTTTCGATCGAAGACCCGATCGAGATGGTGGTCGAAGACTTCAACCAGGTGGCCGTCATGCAGAACATCGGGATCACTTTCGCCTCCGCGCTACGCACAATCCTGCGCCAGGATCCCGATATTATCATGGTCGGCGAGGTGCGTGACGCGGAGACTGCCTCGAACGCCGTGCAGGCCGCATTGACCGGTCACATGGTTTTCGCCACCCTGCACACCAACGATTCGGGGGCAGCCATCGGCCGGATGAACGACCTGGGGGTAGAACCGTTTCTACTTTCGTCCACCCTGGTCGGGGTGCTGGCCCAGCGCCTGGTTCGCACGATTTGCCAGAACTGCAAGCAAAAAACTTTCTTGACACCCGACCAGATAAACTCGCTGCGCATGAAGATGCCCGAGGGTAGCCAGAAAAAATTGCCGGTTTACTACGGCGAGGGCTGCCCCACCTGTCGCGGCACCGGGTACTTCGGGCGGGTGGCCCTCTACGAACTCATGCCGGTTAACGAGAAGATCGTCAGATTGATCAACGAGAAAGCCGACACCAAGGAAATCATGAAGGTAGCCCGCCTGGACGGAATGAACACGCTCAGGGAGGTAGCCATCAAGAAACTGGCCCAGGGAGTGACCACCTTCGAGGAAGTCATCCGGGTCACAGCCGACTGAGCTGGAGGACAATCATGCACCCGGTGACAGAGGAACTCAAGCTGCTGATCGAGTCCGGGTATCCGCTGATATACCTGCTGACACACGAGGAGGAGCGCGCCTCGCGGCTGGTGGCCGGGGTAATGACAGAACTGGGCCTGAAGGCTGGTATCTGGAGTCGCACCGGCGGCGTCGGTGGCAAGGAGCTCAAGGATCCCGCCCGACTATTCAGGTCGCTGGATGATGTCAAGGCCGGGGCTACCTTGCTGCTCGACTTCCACCACTTCTTGCGGGACCCGGAGGTGTTGCGACGCATACGGGATATCCTGCCCCTGCTCGGCCGCAGCGGACACAGCCTGATCGTCGTTTCACCCGTCCTGGTTCTGCCCCCTGAACTGGAGAAGGACATCGCCCTGCTGGAGCTGCCGTTGCCGTCGCGCGAGGATCTCGACGGGCTTTTTGGGCGAATCTGCGCCGCCGAGCAGGTGATATTTCCCGAGGACTTCATCGAGAGCGTCGTGCGGGCGGCGCGCGGCCTGACTGAAAACGAGGCCCGGCGCGTGTTCACCAAGGCACTGCACAAGGGAGGCGGCTTCAAGCTGGATGACATCTCGTTGATCCTCGAGGAGAAAAAGAAATCCATCCGCAAGAGCGAAGTGCTCGAGTATCTCGAGCTGGATGAGCAGCTCGACAACGTGGGCGGGCTCGAGGAGGTCAAGCGCTGGGTAACCGATCGCTCACGTGCTTTCGATGACGAGGCTCAACAATACGGGCTACCGGCTCCCAAGGGCCTGCTGTTGATCGGCGTTCAGGGTTGCGGCAAGAGCCTGACCGCCAAGGCGGTCGCCGGCGCCTGGCGCCTGCCCCTGGTGCGCCTGGATCTCGGAGCGGTATTCGGCTCGGCCTCGCCTGAAACGGCCATCCACCGGGCCGTGACCATCTCCGAATCGCTGGCGCCGGTCGTTTTATGGGTGGATGAGATCGAAAAGGGGTTTGCCACTTCCGGCGAAGGTTCGGGCAACGCTTCGCGGGTGTTCGGCTCGTTCGTGACCTGGCTGCAAGAAAAGCGCGACGCGGTTTTCGTCGTGGCCACGGCCAACGAGGTCAGCGACCTGCCACCGGAACTCTTGCGCAAGGGCCGCTTCGACGAGACCTTCTTCGTCGACCTGCCCGACGTTCACGAACGCCGGGACATTCTCGAGATCCACCTCGAGCACCGCGGCCGCGACAGTAAGACGTACGAGCTGGAAAAATTGGCGCGCCAGGCCGAGTACTTCTCGGGAGCGGAGCTCGAGCAGGGGGTCGTGGCCGGCATGTACCGCGCTTTCGGAGAAAAGCGCGAAGTTACCAGCGCGGATATCAGCAAGGAACTGGACGAGATCGTCCCCCTTTACGCCACTTACGAGGAAAAGATCAAAGGTCTCCGTGAATGGGCCAAGACGAGGGCGCGGCGTGCAAGCCTGGACCAATCGCTTATGGATCTTTTCGAACAGGAATAGGAAAAAGCGCCTTGGAGTCATCAATGAGTCTCAAGGTTGGAGTCATCGGGGCCGGGGCATGGGGCACTGCCCTGGCCCACCTGATGTCCAACAAGAGTGATGACGTTATTGTCTGGGCCTTCGAACCCGAAGTAGTCGCCGAGATAAACAACTATCACGAGAACAAAACTTATCTTCCCGGCATCGAGTTGCCGGAAAATCTGCGGGCCTCGGCCGAGTTGGCCGAGTGCCTGGCCGGCCGCGACCTGATCCTGTCGGTGGTTCCCTCACATGTCGTTCGCAAGGTATTGACCGCAGCCGCCCGGCACATACCGCCCGGCGTGCCGATCGTCAGCGCCTCGAAGGGGATCGAAAATGATACCATGATGACGATGAGCGAGGTGCTCGAAGACGTCTTGCCAATCGCCGCACACCCGATGCTCGCGTTTCTGTCCGGACCGAGCTTCGCCCGCGAGGTCGGGCAGCGCTTCCCCACCGCCGTCAGCGTGGCGGCGCGTTTCGAGAAGGTCGCCAGGTCCGTGCAAGAAATGATGTCCGGCGGGGCTTTCCGGGTCTACACCACGACCGACGTGACCGGGGTCGAGCTTGGCGGCGCACTGAAGAACGTGATTGCCATCGCCTCCGGCGCGGCAGACGGATTGGGCCTCGGAACCAACACCATCGCGGCCTTGATCACCCGTGGGCTGGCGGAGATTACCCGTCTGGCAATCAAGATGGGAGCCAATCCCCTTACCATGTCGGGTCTCAGCGGAATGGGCGATCTCGTCCTTACCTGCTGGGGCGGACTGAGCCGTAACCGCACGGTGGGCCAGAAACTCGGCCAGGGAATGAAGATGGAAGAGATCCTGAAAGACATGCGCCAAGTGGCCGAGGGCATAAAAACCGCCAAGTCGGTTCATTTCCTTGCCAGGCGCGAACAGATCGAAATGCCCATCGCCGAGATGGTCTATCGTATGATCTACGAGGATCTGCCCGCCAATGACGCCGTCGTGGGGTTAATGTCGCGCAGCTTAAAGAAGGAAATCTACACTTGAGGTCACAAAGCATGGATCGCAGACGCAAACGGCGCAAGCGAACGAGCAAAGAGGTCAATGATGCTGCGCTCGAACGCCGCAAGGGCGAACGGCGGCACGAGAAACGGGTGGCAGCCGAGATCATGGTCGAGGTGGAAACCAGCGGACGGCGAACTTACCGCCGCACCGCCAACATTTCCGCCGGTGGTGTCGGGTTTCACCAACCGATCCCGTTCGCACGGGGCTCAAGTATAAGACTTTCCCTGACGCTGGCCGGTCGCGAGGCTGCCGTCCGGGTTACGGGCGAGGTGGTCGGCGTCGACAAGAACGGGCGCGGCAAGCGGGTCATGTTTACCGATCTGAGCCCGGCGACTCGTCGAACACTCACGAGCCACCTCGAACTATTCAATGTCCCGACCAAGATAGGCCGGCCGTCAGGGACTATGCCTCCGCTGGGTCGTTCGCGTGTGAGCGTTCGCGAGGGAATCCTGATTGTCGAAGATCACCCCGACGGTCTGGAGTTCAGGTTGCGCGGCAGCGACAAGATCGTCGGACGCGATCCCCATGAATGCGATTTCATCATCGATGACGCGTCTGTTTCAAGGCGCCATGCCCATATCTACCTGCATAACGACCGTCACGTCATCATCGACCTGTCCAGCACCAATGGTATCAATTTCAGGGGGAGACCCATCCATAGCCTGGTACTGAATAACGGCATGGTTTTCAAGGTCGGCAAGGTACGACTGCAGTACCTGGTCACCAAGTCTGTCTGAGTCGAACATGCCCAAGCCAGAGGCCGTGATCTTCGACCTGGGCCGGGTGCTGGTAGGTGTCGACGTTTCCCGGGGACTCTGGAAGCGACTGTTGGCCACTCTGGAAAAGCAAAACAGCGCAACGCCGGCGGGGCGCGCCTGGCGTGAAACCTACTCCCTCTTCGCCACAGGGCACATGCCCCCCGGGGAGTTCCACACCCGGGTGTGCCGCCTGCTGGGCGAGGAGATGCCTTACCCCGATTTCGCCAGGCAATGGTGTGACGTGTTCCATGATCTTCAAGGAGCGCAGGAAACACTGCGTGCTGTTGCCGCACACCTACCCACGGGATTATTGTCAGATACCGATCCGTTGCACTGGCGGCACGAGATCGACAGGAACCCCTGGCTGGGCCTGATCGAACGGCCGACTCTCAGTTTCGAGACGGGAGTGCTAAAACCCGCCCGGGAGGCTTACCAAGCCGCGGCTCGAAACGTCGGCGTCGAGCCCGGGCGCTGCCTGTTTATAGACGATCTCGAAGAAAACGTCTCAGGGGCCCGCGAAGTTGGTATGCAGGCCTTGCTTTTCACGAATCACTCCGATCTCGGGATCGGGCTGGCTAGGTTGGGAGTGATGACTCAGTAGCGCACCATAGTGATCGCCCAGGTGTAGCCGGCTCCTCCCGTGTAGAACAGGATCAGGTCACCCTTGGAGACTTCCCCTTCACGCCGGGCGCGATCCAGGTTGTAGAAGGTATCGGTGCTGCCCATGTGGGCACACTCCTCGATATAGTCGATGTTCGACTTGCACCCGGAAAGCCGCATGCGTTCGAGAAAGACGCTGTTGTGCCTCTTGGAACCGTTGACGGTGGCGACGAAGTCGATCTCGTCGCGGGTCACGCCGGCCCGGGCACAGGCTTTATCGATCAGCTGATCGGCAATCTCGATCAGGCGTTCTCCGAACTCTTGCAATTCCTCCCGGGTTGTGCAGAGGGGGCGCCAGATCTGCAGTTGGTGGCCGCCGCGTTCGACCACCTCCATGCTCAGCTTCGAAAAGGCGCCGATTTCAGGCACGCAGAAGTTGCCGTGGTGAATACCCCAGGTCTTGTAAGCGGTCGAGATGATGACGAATTCAGGATGGTCGCGTTTCAGAATTCCCGCGCTGCCGCCGTCGCCGAACAGGTAGGTGCGCCCCAGGATGGGAGGATCGAGGGTGCTGTCGAAGCGTTCCCCGGAAGTGATCAGCACGGTCTTGACGTGCGGGTCCGAGCTGATCATGGAGCGGCCGATGTTCATGGCCATGTTCTGGCCGTTGCAGCCCTGGTAGATGTCGAAGCCATAGGCGTTCTTGCAGCCGAGCTGGTATTGTATCTTGGCCGCCGCCTGCCAGCGTGTGTGATCCTTGACCGAGCCGGTGTAGATGATGACGTCGATCTCGGCGGGAGTAAGCCCTGCGTCATCGAGGGCCAGGCGGCTCGCCTCGATCGACATGTCGCTGGGCATTTCGCCCGGGCCTGCCTGGTGCAGTCGCTTGCAGCCGATGCGATCGAACTTCTCGCGGTTTACCCCGGTGCCCCTGACCGCCTCCCAGGCATCGATGATTTTTTTCGGCAAGTAACTGCCGATACCCGCGATTCCGACCGTGTGCTCGTCCATTGCCTCGCTTGCCTTTCGCCCCGCCGATCTGAATATCGCACTGGACGGCCCCGGAGACAAGATTGCATCGTATGTTCAAACGGGGGTAGAATCTGGCCAGGGCACACAGGAGGCAACCATGCGCCGCATACTGACCATATTAGTCCTTTCCTGCTTGCTGGTGGGAGTGGCGCTGTACATGATGAAAAGGCAGGTGGGACAACTCGAGGTCGGAGATAGTTACTCGGGCGAGACCGATCATCCCCCGTCGCCGGCCGTGACGGAGCAGAACGAGCAGGACCCGGCCGCCGGCAGAGTAACCCCATGAATCACCGTGCCGGGAGCTTGCCATGAGCAAGATGGACGAGCCGCTTGACTGGAATGACGAGGGGGAAGTAACGCGGGAGACCGAAGTCTGCGTCACCCCTTCGAGGTCGCTGCCGCGAGTCGTGATCCTCAGCCAGGTCGAAGGCCCGGGTGCGCCCCGGGATTTCATTCTCTCCGAGGATACCGCCGTCGTGGGACGCTCCCCGGAAGCGGATATAAGGATCGACTCCGAACAGGTTTCCCGGAAACACTTGCTTTTAAAGAAAGTCAACGGGGAGTACTCCTGCATCGATCTGAACAGCCGTAACGGGGTTCACCTCAACGGCGTAAGAGTTCACTCGGCAGTCCTGCACGACGAAGACACAATCCAAATCGGAAACGTGATCTTCGATTTCTGCACCGGAACGGGTCTCTCGTCGATCAAGGAAACCAGGCCGGACAAGCTCTAGCACCCGTCTCGACGCGCACTTTTCATGCGGGGAATGTCTCCATCTCCGCCAAGTTGGTAAGGATTTCACGCAGCAGATCCATCGAGGCCGTGTCGCGCGGATCCGCCGCCACTCCCACGCCCGGCACGCTGCTCGGATTACGGGGATCGGGTTGGATCACCCTGACGACCTTACCCGACATCTCCAACGTCTTCAACGTGTAGGGGTCCACCAGGCTCATCTCTATCCGGCTGCCCAGCGAGGGCGGCATGCGGCTCTGCAGGAAAATACCCCCGCAACCGATGTCACGCGCGTCGCTTGTTCCAAAACCGTTCTCGGCCTGGAAGCGAACCTTGGTTCTGCGAATCAGGCGCGCGTGCCGCCGGGGCTCGTCGTTAGGATGGCGTATCTCGCCCGCGACACGCCGCCGCATGTAGCTGCGGATGACGTGC
Source organism: uncultured Myxococcales bacterium (assembly GCA_964640665.1). Taxonomy (GTDB): domain Bacteria; phylum Myxococcota; class B64-G9; order B64-G9; family B64-G9; genus DATKYQ01. Next base: position 23,407 of record CAZXHT010000019.1, on the reverse strand, counting down.
TCGTTTTCCAGGCCGGGCTGGATGAAGGCCAGCCCTATTCCCTGCCCGGCGCCCTGCGCGGTCTTCTCGGTACGGTGTACAACCTCTGCCGTGCCCTCGTCGGTCGGCAGACCGCCCGGCACCGACAGCTTGTACCCCAGCCTGGCACCAACCGGGGCCGGCAGATCACAGGTCACGAACATTCCCCCAATACACAAGTCGTGGGTTAAAGCGCTGATGCTGGAAGAGGCGTGTGTAAGAGCCACCTCCAGCCGCGTGTCGATACGGGCGAAACGCCGGCGCTCCAGCAAGCCCTGGCGAACACGGTCGTCCACCAAGGCATTGACCAGTCGTCGCTCGTTATCATCCAGGTCGACGAACTTGATGCCCATGCCACAGTCCAGCGGTCTGCCTTTTCCCTGTGACCAGACCACTTCACCCAGCACGCGAAAAGGCGCTCCCCGGCCGACCGGGTAACCTTCGATCCGCAAGCGGCTGCCAAGCGGTTCGGGGTCGCTATCGGCGATGAACAACCCTCCCTCGCCCAGGACGGTCAAGTAGCTCTCGCGCTTTTTTCCGCCCGCGCCGTAACATACCTTTAGCGAGATGGGCACCCTGAGGAACTCACGCGTGTCGGTGGCCGGATCGCGGACCTGCTGGAAGAGGGCTTCTTCGATCTGGCAGCGCATCATTCGCCAGCGGGCCTTCTCGGTCTTGGAAAGACTCTGCTGGTCGAGCCGCTTGCGCTCGTTTAATGACTCGAAGGCCAGTAACAGACCGTCGAAAGAGTTCGGCGCTGCGGCCCGAAGTCCGTTGCCTGGGCGCACGAGCATCATTTCTTGTAGTACCTGCGCACGGTCGCCAGCCGGGTCTTGTACTCGGGGCGTGGATCCAGCTCGACGGCCATCTCGATCAACTCGACGGCCTCGGAGATCTCTTGCTGGTTGAGTTTCTGCTCGGCCTTGCTGAACATCAACTTGGCCGACTGTGAGCGCATGGCAATGGACACTTCCTGACTACGCTGCTCCATCCTCCGCTGCGGATTGGTCAGCACCTCGAAAGCCTGCTTGGCCATCTGCAATCGTCGCAGGCACAGTTCAGCCAGGCCGGCGGATGACTGCGCCAATTCGCCGCTCGGCCCAAAATGCCGGGACAGCTCTTGCATGGCGGTGACGAACATGCGGGGGTGGGCGCTCCAGTGAACTCCGAGTCTGTCGAACAGACCGCATTCCTCTAACCTGGCCAGCTCTTCCCCGAGTTCAGCGGCTTGATCGTCGGCCGGCGTCGTATCCCGTGGAGGCGAAGCGCGAGTACTATCCCGGGCACGCTGCGGCTTGTCTGCTTTTGCCTCGTTCGTGAACTCGACTTCAAGCGTTCCCAAGGCGAGCAGCGACAATACCAGGCGAACCGACTTGTCGCGCAGCTTCTTGTCCATTCCGGCCAGGCTCTTCTTGAGCGTCAGGCTGCCGTCGAAACGCTGGGCGAAGCGATAGCCGTGATCGTCGAGATCGAGTCGGGCAAGGGTAAAGGGAGGCTCTCGGCTCAACCTGGGAGTGCTTTCCCATATGGGCCGCAGCATGGTTTTCACTATCGCCGCATCCAGAGCCGCCAGGGCACGCTCCAGCCAGGGGATGATGATTCTCTCGAAGGGCAGCCCGTCCTTCAACTCGACCGGCTCGGGATCGAGCAGGAAACGAACCTGGCCACGCGAGCGGCACTTCTCAAAAGCGTCGATCACCTGGTCGCAAAAGACGATCGAGACCTGGTGTGCGGTGACGACACCCTGTTCAAGCGCCAGCTCTCCGGCCTTCCTTGTTCCGCCAAGCTGTGCGCGCAGTTTGTCCGCGACACCGTCGTCTATGAAGCGCGCCTTGACCAGGCGCTTCAAAAACTCCACCTCCGACCGCGGTCCCTCGAATTCGCACAGCTCCCCCTGGGCATTGAAGCGAAAGGTCATCCTGTCGCCGTTGGATTCGATCAACACGCGGCTGCCCCGGCCGACCGCGGTCAGTGTGGCGATCAACTCGAAGAGAGTCACAGTCTGGCCGTCCTGGTCGCCAAACTGAACCGGCCCAATCGATTCGAACTCCTCTTTGTCGCGCGAGGCGGTGGCGATTCCCTGGAACGCATGCAGGGCCGGCCCAGGCGGCTGCAAGCTCTCTTTCAGGGATTTGGCATGCTCTTCTGCCTGTTCTTGCTCTCTTTTTCTCGCGGCCAGCGATTCGATCTCTTCTTTGCGCTGCTTGCGCAGCCCGACGACCAAACCGTTAATAGCCGAGATGTTCTCGCGCGTCGATTCGATTTGCAGGCTGACCATGCCGCTCTGAGACATGACCGTCTTGGCCCGGAAGGGCAAATCCGCCTCGACACCGCCGACCTGGAGCGTAAACTGCAGAAGCTCGCCAACTTGCCAGTCGCCCGTCGAAGTAGCATAGAAACCGCCCGTGGCGACGTTTGCCTCGAAGTCGGCCAGGAAGGCGGTGACCGATCCGTAGCTGACGACGCCGTCGTCGGTAAGGATCGGCCCGCCCCTGAGTTGTTCGGCCAGCTCGGCCATGGCCGCGGTGGCCTCCGAGGCGGGCGCAATTTGCAGGCCCACCTTGCCCTTTCCGCAGTAGACCACTTCGGCCTCGATGCGCACTCCGGTGTCGGTTGTCCCGATCTGCACTCCCAGTTCGACGGGCGTGCGCAACGGCCACTCGCTCGGGCTTTCGAGGTAGAACCCGCCCTGCGAGATGTGGGAGTCGTATTGGTCGAGAAACTCCGCCTCTGATGCGTAATGGATGATCCGATCCTCGCCCAGCGTCGCCATGGCCAGGACTATAACCCAAGCGGTCGTCGTTTTCCAGGGATTGGTAAAGCGTGACAAACCAGCCGGTAAAGCCCGTAGCTGCGCTCGTGCAGGCCAATCGTCATGAACGGCTCCAGTTCAAAACCGGCCAGCACGCGCCCGCAGGAGGCGATCCCATCATTGCCCTCGAAGCCCGGCTCGCAATACATGTCGCGCAGCAAGAAAACGGGGCGCCGCCGGATCGTCTCGACCAGGCGCCCGGACCCCGCGGCCAATGCGTACCCTGTGGCCATGACCTCCAGGTCGCCGGACAATGCCAGCACGCTGGGGTGTTCGGCCAACACCAGCGCATCGGGCGGCAGCCGGGCACTCTCCAGCGAGCTTGCCATCCGCGTCTGAAGCAACTGTGTCTCGGGAGGTCGCGAAGCGCGTTCGAGGCCCGGATAAAACAACCACAGCGCGCAGCCGACAAGACAGCCGGTCGCAATGGCCGGCAGCTTGCTCCACAAACTTCCATGGCCAACCGGTATCAGGTCGCCGGAAAAACCCGCAAATGGCAACAAGGCCGCCAGCGGGGCAATCATCATTCTTTCCTGGAAGAGCTCGAACATCAGGACTGCCAGCAAGGAGACTACTCCCGCGGCCAGCGGTACCGACGCCGTCCATCGCCGACCGCGCTTCAAAAACGCGGCCGCGGCGCCGGTCAAGCCCAGGGCAAGTAAAAACAAGTCAGCCGCCCCGTAGCTCGTGGAATCCATGAGCACCATCAGGCTCCGCGGCAGGTTAGTTGGCGTCAAGAAGATTCCGTCATATATCCCGCGGTTGAGACTCCACATTGGCACCGCCGCCAGCACGGCCACCAGCAGTCCGGCGCCCGCGGCCAGGCTTGCCTTCCATCCGGGCCGGCGGATGAAAAAGACGACCGCCCCGGCCAGGATCGCGGCCGTCAGTAGTTCCGGGCGAATCGCAGCCGCGAGACCCAGCCCCGAAATCGCCAGCAAGCCCGCGCATACTCCACCGCAACGGGTGAAGAGCAGGCTGCCGCACAAACCGGCCAGCAGACATGCCGCAGCGGGTACTGCGGTCTCAGCCGTGGCCGACCAAGCCACGTGTGATGGGAATATCGCGGCAAGCGCGGCCGCCGCGAGAACGTGGCGCGTCTTCCCCCCCAGCAATCGTGCGCCTGCCGCGGCCAGCAGCACCGTCAGAATTCCCAGCAGGCGGGTCGTAGTAAAAGCCGTTGTCTCAGAGCGTCCTCCGATCAGGAAGGCTCCGGCCAGCAGCGTGGGCCATCCTTGCGACTTGGGAAAGGCCTCGCACTCGCGACCGGTCCAGGTTGCCCTGCACAACTCTGGACGCTCACCCACCGAGATCTTAGCGGCGATCTCCAGATACCAGGGTTCGTCGACGTACATCACGTGGTGGGCGGGCACCAGGCAGAAGCGCAGCCAGCCGGCGACAAAAACGGCTGCCAGCAAGCCAACGACCACAAGCAACGCTCGCAGCCCGAAAGCAGACGACTTTCCGGCGGCTGTTGCGCGCACGAACCGTATGGCGCAGACAGAGCCGCTTGCGACCAGCCCGAGCAATAGAAGCGCGCAGCCAATAACGACAAACATTGAACCAGCATAACCATCCGGACAGATGATGTACAGGCACCGATAACGCTTGACCGGCCGCCAGGGCGGGATAGTATCGACGATGGCATGACAAAACCCAAAAACACCGTCGGCTACCTTGTCTCGAAGGTGACCGGCGTCGGCAACTTCGTCATCCTCTCGCTGGGGACCATCTTCTACTGCTTTTTACCTCCATTCCGGCCGGGCCTGCTGGTTCAGCAGCTTGACTTCATCGGAGTCGGCTCGCTGTTCATCATTATTTTGACAGGAACCTTCGCAGGCGCCGTCTTCACCTTGCAGAGCCTGTATGCTTTCTCAATGTTCAACATGGAGAGCATGGTCGGGGCCACCGTGACCCTGGCTTTAACCCGCGAGCTCTCACCGGTGCTGGCCTCGCTGATGATCACCGGGCGGGCCGGCTCGGCAATGGCCACCGAACTGGGCACCATGCGGGTAACCGAACAGATCGACGCCCTGGCTTCGATGGCCGTCAACCCGGTGCAGTACCTCTTCGTACCGCGTTTCCTGGCTGCGCTGATCATGTTCCCTCTGCTGGCGATGATCTTCAATCTGGTCGGGGTCTGCGGATCGTACCTGGTGGCTATAAACATGTGGGGCGTCGACCCGGGCAACTTCCTGGCCAAGATCAGCTGGTACGTAGATGCCCACGACGTGATCTCGGGCCTGGTAAAGGCGGCCGTCTTCGGAGGATTCGTCTCGCTGGTGAGTTGCTACAAGGGCTACCGGGCCGAGGGCGGCGCGCGCGGAGTCGGCGGCGCCACCACCCAGGCAGTGGTGATCGGCTCGGTGAGCATCATGATTCTCGACTACTTCCTGACGGTTCTGATGTTCTGAAGTGAATCGATGTCGTCTTGCGGAATACCGGTTTTAGCATAAAGAAACGAGCAGCAGGAAGCCTGGCAGGAGCAACCCGGCCCCAAGCGCCATGGTTGCTCTGCGCATCGGGCGCCGGGGATGGTTTTCGTCGGCCCGCTCGGAGACCCAGGCCACGAACAGGGCATAAGCCAGCGAATAAGCCAGAAAGATGAAGAGCGAAACCAGTTGGATCGTCCAGGACATGATGCAAGCAGACCCTTTTCTCCACCCGTTGATTTCTCCGTTCGCCTTGCGCGGGCAACCCATGTCTGATATCCGTTACTCTGCCCGGCAAGCAGGTACAGATTGTGAACGCACACGATGGCCATGTCAAGTTCCAAATCAGCAGCTAACGAGATCGTCGACGCTGTCGTCTTGGCCGGCTCGCGCGGTTCGCTGGAAATGATGGTTGGCGGGCGCAAGCTGCCCAAACCCTACCTGGAGTTGGGAGGCGAGCCCCTGGTTCGTAAAGTTGTGCGTGCCACCCTGGGCTCCGGGCGGGTCGGCAGTGTCTTCGTGGTTGGCGATAGCGAGAAGCTCGAACAGGCACTCGAACCGTTGCTGCGCGAAGAGCCCGGGCGGATTCACATCGTGTCCGAGGGGGAAAACCTGGTTGAAAACGGCTACCGGGCCTTTTTTCTTAACCTGCTACCGCACAGGAACCTGGGTAGTCCCGATTGCCCGCGGCTCGATCCCTCTGCCGTGGCCGATTACCAGCGGCGCGTTCCCGAGTCGCGAACGGTGCCCGTCCTGGCGGTGACCTCGGACTTGCCTTTTCTTGAGTCCTCCGACATCGACCGTTTTCTCGACCGCGATCCGGGCAATGCCGCCGTCGTGATCGGCCTTAGCGACCATCGCGGTCTAGCAAAGATGATGTCGGTCATCGGTGAACAGTCGGCCCTCGACAAGTGGAAGTTGGGCGCCATTCCTTTTCGCTCCTTCTCCGTCAGGTTCTCCAACCTGTTCCTCTTCCGCCCGCTGATGATCAACCCGGAGATATACGCACTGGCTGCCGATCTCTACGAGAACCGCTGGCTACTCAAACAGGACGGATCGGTCAACTGGCGCAAATGGGTTTTGATAGCCAGGGCAATCCTGGCATACTCGATCAAGGTAAACGGCTGGTTCCGGTTTCTGCGCGGCATGCTCAACTTGTTGCCAAGCATGGCAGCGGCCAGCCTGGCTCGACTCACGCACCGCGCCGGCCGCTGGCTGTCCTGGCCCTTTCGCTTGTTTCTAGGCCAAAAAGACGTGGAGTTCACCGGCTCGACGATGATCGGTGCGCGCGGCATTCTGGCGGTCGGCCGCGAGGTGGGTCCGGCAATCGATATCGATGTCGAGGAAAGCTACCACGCCCTGGCCGCCGACTCCGAACGGGAATACCGGCGCATCTCGAACTACCTCAGTACATGCGAGCCAACCGGGCGAGGCGCAGGCGGCGAGCGGGAAATCTCGCAGGCGTCAGGTGCGACGCCTGACGATCAGCAACAAGAATAGCAGGCCTGGCAGCCCCGCCGGCGGCGACGGGGCCGTGGCCCCGCAACCGCAGCCGCCGGGAGGAGGCTTGATTGGCAGGCTGGTGACCTGGAAAGCCTTGGGGGCGATTAGTTCGACGGTGCCTATCTTGACGGTCACGTCACGAGCCGTCTTTTCGGCATCGGCGGCGATTGTCAGGCTGACTTTGATCTTGTTGGTCTCGTCCTGATTCACAACCGGCGCCGAGACGTCGATGCCCGCGCCCGAGAACAAGACCTCGTTACTCTCCTCGAAGACCACGTCCTGACCGGTTATCGTCACGGACATAGTTGTGCCCACCAAACCGCTGGGCGGGATGACGCTTTCGATGGCCGGCCGGAATACGTCGATCAGGCCCTCACCCAGAGCGACCTCCGTGCCGGTCACGGCCGCAGCGTTTCGCGGCTCTCCCGAGGCGTCGGCGCTAATATTCAATGTGGCGCTCAAGTGGTCGGCGTCCGTCACGTTCAGGCCGGTCACCTCGATATCTTCGGGGGGCGAGATGACAAGGCTGGTCTCTCCCTGAACGAACTGACCGTCGCTGGCCGTGATTTCGATGTCGACGCTCCCGCCGGCCTCGAGCACGGCCGGGACGATGTCGGTCAGGGCGCCGGGGGTCGTAATTTCGAAACCGTCGGCCAGAATAACTTTCTCACAATTGCTACAGACGGAGGCGCGCCCCAACTCGACGCTGACATCGGTCAGGCCCTCCTGCGACAGAGTGCCCAAAATCAGTTTGGCGTCCAGGTGGGTTGGGTCGCTCGCATCGAGGCCTGTAGACCGGGTGTTGTCGGCAAACAGCGAAACACTCACATCGCCGGCATCGAAGTGAGTGTTCTGGCCGACCAAGCTCACCAAAAGGCCCGGGTGCCCGCGGTCGCCGTGGGTGGGATCGATCGACAACAAGAGCGTGTCGGGCCCCTGCACGACGGTAAAGGCGCCCGGCTGTTGCAGTGCCGGCGAGGTCAGAACCAGGTCGTGAGACCCGACCGGTGCGTTGACCGCAATAGTCACGTCGGATAACACCAGCGTTTGTCCGTCCGGGCTGGCCTGTGAGCCGATGGTCACGCCTTCTCCGAGGCTGACTCCTGTCCCGGTACTGAAAGTGCCCGGACCGCCGTGAATGGTCACCGAAGGCAACATGCTGCCCTGCGTACCGATCGAGGGCGTTACCTCGACCTGGGGTTCTTCCACCGTGAACATTCCCGCGCCGTTAGCCGTCTCGTCCGCCGTGGTGACGCTGACGTTACGGGCCCCGGCGGCGGCGGCCTGATCAATGCTTATCTGCGCGGTCAGCGCAGTGGCGGCGGCGACGGAAGTCGAGTTGACGGTAATACCCGTGCCCGAGAACGAGAGGCTCGAAATTCCCTCTTCGAAGTGCGTGTCGACCCCCGTCACGGTGACCTGAAGCGCCTGGCCGGCATAGGCCGAATCGGGAGCCACCGAGATCAGCCGTGGCTGGCTCGTTCCGCAGACGACCTCGAACAGTCCCTGGCCGTTGTAGGTTGTGATCTGGTCAACGACCGTCACATCCTGCAACCCGCAATGACTGCCTTCCGTGGCCTCGGGAATCTGTATGGTAATGACCATCACGTTTGTGTCCAACAAGATTGGTTCGTCCGTCATGATTGTCGTGCCGGGGTCGAAATTCACGACGGCCGGTAAAATAAAGACGTCATCCTGGCCGGCGGTAATGATTATTTGCAGGCTGTCGCCCGGCGAGGCGTTGTCCGGCACAACCGAAAACAGTTCTCCCGCCCATGTGGGCATGGCTGCCAGGGTCAGCCCCAGAGCAAGCACGACGAACAGAAATAGGGGAATTTTTTTCGTCATCAGGCACCTCATTCGCAATTGATGGATAATACGATATCATTTCCAGGCCAGGCGGGGCAACATCGAATCGAACCGATCCGTTTACATCGCCTGCTCAACATGGTTGACGTCTGTATTGTCGGCTGGCAGTCTCTTCCCATGGCCGCGATCGAACAATCACGCCCCGAAGATTTAAAGCAGATTCGCGGGATCGCCGGCCAGGTTTTCGGCGTCTACGGCGACTACGGCGAGATCTTGCCGCGCTTTTTCGCTTCGCAGGGGGTAACCACTTTCGTAGCGCGGGTGGGCCCAAAAATTGTCGGCTTCGTCATGTTCGGGTTCATCCCCTGGACCAAGGGCGAGACCGATTCCTCGGCCTGGATCGCCGACCTGCTGGCGCTGGCGGTGACGCCCGAATACCGGCGACACGGTGTGGGCGGCGAGTTGCTTACAAACGCCATGCGGCTAATCGACGAGATGAGCGAATGGCGCGACATTCGCGAGATCCAGCTCACCTGCGCCGATACCAACAGCGTCGGATTGGAATTTTTCGCGCGCCACGGATTCGAGGTAATCGATCCGCGACACGGCAGCTATTCGGCCGGACAGACAGCCGTCAGGCTGTCCCGGCCCTATCCATAACGTTGTCTCACGGGCCCCAGGGGCCGTAACCGGCCAGTTCGACGTAACCAAGGCCATCAACCGCGATCCCTCGCCGGGTGCCGGCGATCTCGATCTCTCCCTCCCAGTAGGTGTTTAGCGTGGTGGCTCGGCAATCCATCTCCTGATCGTCCACTGTCACGCTCAGCAATAGATCGAGGTCGAACGATGGGATCGAAAGGTTCCAGTTCATCGGATAGACGCCTCCGGTGTGAGGACTGGTCCATTCGCCCAGCGCCTGGGCCTCGAAGGAATCGAACGTGCTCGCGCAACCATCGGCGTCGACAAAAGTACCGCCGGTGAGAGTCGGGCCCTGATCCTTGAAGTGCAATATGAAGATCATCACCTCGGTCTGGTCATCGAGTTGCATGCTGAACCAGTCCCAGCCGTCGGAGGCAAAAGCGTCGAAGTCGCCCCATTGGTGATCGTGCCAGGCTATCCCGGTAACGGCCTCGTCCAGGCCGTCGACCTTCATGATTCCGCTCGCCTGCATGCGAGTCATCGAGTAGTAGTAGGACTGCATGTTTCCGCCCATCTCGATCACGCCCCTCTTGCCGTGATAAACTACAGGCTTCTCAGGCACGAGTTCGAGATCGATGGCGTAGTTTTCCATATCGGCCCGCAGGCGATGCGAGTCGCCTTCGCGGTGGATGTTCCAGTCGTCGATATCGATATCGAACGAGGGGAAAATGCCGGGCGGAGCCTGGATCTTCTGCGAGTAGGTGTGTTCTCCCGCCCGCGGATCGGAGACGGCGAAGTGGCCGACGTAACCCACCTGCTCGTTGGCAAAGGTCTGGAAAAAGCTCAGCTCGAACCCGTAGCGCCGACCCGAGGCAGTCAACAGGTGACCGGTGTAGTACCACCATTCCATGTCGTTAGCATGCGGCGATTCATCGCCCGGCAGTACGATGTCGGTATTTGCCGGCGGGCAGGCGCGTTGACCCGGGCCGCAGGCGCACGAGAGGGCGGCCAAGGCGGCGCACAAACATGTGAATGTCGAGCGTTTCATTTATACACTCCATCCTCGGGCCGCATGATCCGCGTGAGGCTCTCCCGCAGTTCTTCCGCCGCTGAGCGTATCTCCGGCAGCGGATCCCGGGAGAGCAACAGTTCGACCCGCTCCAGGGCTCTGGCCGGGTCGTGCCCCTTGTGCAACCGGCGGGCCTCGAACAGAAGCAAGCCCGAGTTCGCCTCCTGTCCGGCTTCGGCACGCATCTTCTCGGATTCCAGGGCCGCCTTTCGAGGCGCCAAGTCGGCCAGCAGTGGAATTACGAAGGCGGCGAACGCATCGGGATCCAGGGGAGCCTTGCCTGCGGCCCGCCGCAAGGTCTCTTCTTCCATGCGGGCGTTGCCGAGCAGGCGCGCCGCCATGGCGCGCAGGCGCAGTCCTTCACGCGTGTCCGGCCGGAATTCATCGGCGCGCGCCAGTGCGCCCAGCGCCTCGTTTGGTTGCTTCAGATCCAGGCGGCAGGCCGCCACTCGCAGCCACAGGTAATCCGTCTCGGCTATCGCCAGGGCCAGGCGAAAATACTCGAGTGCCTCGCCTGGCTTTTTCCGCTTGCGCAGCACGTTGCCCATTACCACCAGGGCGCGCGGATCGTCCGGATCGTCCCGCAGAATTCCTCCGGCTAAGCCCATCGCCCGGCGGTACTCGCCGCGGCGATAGAACAGGTCGGCCAGCGAGGCCCTAGCCTTGGAGTCGACCGGATTTTCCGCGATGGCTGCCTGCAGCAGCTTGTGCGCCTCGTCGAACCGTCCCCGCACTTTCAACTCGCGCGCGCGGGAAACGGGGTCCGAGAACATGTCCTGCTGATCGCGTCTCACCATCACTCCTGGTTAAGCCAGGCTATCACCTGCCCGGCGCGGCAGGCAACCCGGGCGGCGGCCGGATCCGCGCAGGCCTGGCTGCGTCCGATCTCACGACCGTCCCGCGCAGCCAGCCGCAAAATCGTAGAACCCTGTGCCACCTCCACCCAGGAGGCGTCCAGACGCGGCGGCAGCCCGGTGACCTGGGGCAGAAACCTCGACCAGGCGAGCTTGATTTCTCGCAAGTTCAGCAAGTAGACGGCCGAACTCGACGGTCTGCCGATCGTGAAGGCCAGAATCTCGCCGCGCACCACCGGAGCCGAAACCCGGTTGCCCAGGCAATGAAAATCGAACAGCCCGCGTCCCGACACCAACTCGACCGCGCTGATCGTGATATCGTCTGGGTATTGCCCCGACGGCATTGCCAGAAGCACTGTAACGGGCGTTACCACCAACATGGCCGGCCAGAGACCGTCCCGGTGGCGGCTCCAGCGATACCCGTCAGCAGCCGTCCGCCGGGCCAGTCTGCGCTTGTCGAGCGTCAGATAATCGCCCCCGGGCAACTTGTCCGTGGCGATTCCCGGCCCGTCGTCGTCCTCGCGATAGGGGCCAAGCAGCCAGGAACCGCCGATCCCGGGCACCTTGGTGCTGTATGCCAACATCTGGCCTCGCAGACCGGCGCGTTCGATGCCGCCGTCGAAGCGCAGAACGTGACTTGCTACCCCGGCGCCGAACGCGAGCGCTATAGCCATGACGGCCAGGGTAACCCGGCGCACCCAGACGAACTCCTCGAAAACGCGGCCGATGGGCCAGAAGAACAGGAAGACGACGCCCGAAATCGGCAACCACAACACCGCGAAGCGATGAACCGCGTCCGAGTCGGCCTGCAGGTCGAGATAGGCCCACTCGCCCGCGGGAACGAGCAACCACCCCAGGCCCAGTCCCAGCAAGAAAACGCCCAGCAGCGCTCCTCTGGTAATCCATCGCTTGCGCTTGCGTGCCGCCCGTTCGTCATTCCGGTTCATGCACCCTACAATACACTCCCGAGCACTTACTGAGAAGCGATCTCAGACCGTGTCGAACTTCAAAAACTGCATGCTGAATGTCGCCCGGCCCTCGGTTATCGAGCGCAGGTCGGTCGAATAGCCGAACATCTTGGTCATCGGCACCCTGGCGTGGACCACCGTGCGCGTGGCGCGTTTCTCGATTCCCTCGACCTTGCCGCCGCGGGCGTTGAGATCGCCGATGACCGTCCCGGTGAAATCGTCGGGAGTCACCACCTCGAGCGCCATGATAGGCAACAGCACGGCTGTGCCGGCCTTGTCGCACAGCGAGCGAAAGGCTGCCGCGGCGGCGATGTGCAGGACAACGGGCGTCGTCTCACCCTCGCGTTGCTCGATCGACTTGAGCACGACCGAGATGTCAGCCATCGGGTAGCTCGTCCGGGGACCGCTGCCGGCGGCTTCACGAACGCCCTGCTCAACCGCGGCGATCCATTCGGCGGGAATCGGGTGGCCTTCTTTCGGTTGTTCCACTTCGCTTGTAAAAGTAATGCCGGCGCCGCGCTCGGCAGGCTTGGCGGAGATCGTGATCCCGGCGAACATATTCTTGGCCTGGGATGATTCCTCGAAGCTACGCTCGAAGAGCTCGCTAACCTCGGCCGGGCGCTCGAGTGTCTCGCGGTAAACGACCTGCGGCTTGCCGGTGTTTACGGGAATGTGAAACTCGCGCTTGAGGCGGTCGGAGATGATCTCAAGGTGCAACTCGCCCATCCCGCTCAGAATCGTCTGGCCCGTGTCGGTGTCCTCGGTCACGGTGAAGGTGGGATCTTCGTCGACCATCTTGCCCAGAGACTCCAGCAGCTTGTCTTCGTCGCGGCCCGTCTTGGGCTCGACGGCCATGGAAATGACCGGGGTCATGAACTCCATCTGCTCGAAGATTACCTGGTGCTCTTTTGTGCAAAACGTGTCGCCCGTGGTCGCCAATTTCAGGCCGACAACACCGACGATATCGCCGGCCTGCGCCTTCTGCAGACGTTCTTTCTTGTCGGCGTGCAGCTTGAGCAGGCGCGAGATCTTCTCGTCCTTTTGCTTGCTGGCGTTGAAGATGGTGGCGCTGGACGAGAGGGTCCCCGAGTATATCCGCAGATAGGTGTGCTTGCGGCCGTCCCATAGCTGTACCTTGAAAGCCAGCCCGGTGAAGGGCGCCTTGCGCGTGCGCTCGAACTCGACCCGCTCCTTGGTGCGCGGATCCACTCCCCCGACGGGAGGCAATTCCATCGGGTTCGGCAGGTAGTCGATCACCGCGTTCAAAAGCGGTTGGACACCCTTGTTGCGCAAGGCCGAGCCGCACAGGACCGGCACGGCCCGGTTGGCCAGGCAGGCCCGGCGCAGCGTGGCGTCGATATCGGCGGGGGGGATATCCTGGCCGCCGAGAAACGCCTCGGCAATCCGGTCGTCCTCGTCGGCCAGCGCCTCGAGCATGCGCTCGCGCCAGGGAGCGGCTTCTTCGAGCAATTCTCCCTGTAGCGGTTCGCTGTCGAAGGTAGAACCCATGTCGTCGGTGTGCCAGCGCAGCACGCACGAATTCACCAGATCGACGACGCCCTCGAATTTTTCCTCCTTGCCCAGGGGGATCTGGATAGCAACCGGACGGCAACCCAGCCGTTCTTCCATCTGCCGGATGCAGCCCTCGAAATCGGCGCCGACGCGGTCCATCTTGTTGATGAAGGCCAGGCGCGGTATCCCGTAGTGCTCGGCCTGGTGCCAGACGGTCTCGGACTGAGGCTCGACCCCGCCCACGGCGCAGAAGACCACCACCGCCCCGTCGAGCACGCGCAGCGAGCGTTCGACCTCGACCGTGAAATCGACGTGTCCCGGGGTGTCGATAAGATGGATCTCGTGTTTGCGCCAGGGCAGCACGGTAGTGGCCGAGGTAATGGTAATGCCGCGCTCCTGTTCCTGAGGCATCCAGTCCATCACAGCCTGCCCGTCGTGAACCTCGCCCATGCGGTGAATCACGCCGGTGTAGTAAAGGAATCGCTCGGTCACGGTGGTCTTGCCGGCATCGATATGAGCGATGATGCCGATGTTCCTGAGCCGCAGTTGACCGGAGCCCTTCTTGCCGGACACGCCATTTCCTCCCGAAACCCCGCCGCCCATTCGGCGAAGCAGGGGCATGATACACGATTGTAAGAGCCAGTCAATCGGACAGGTAGCATGATCTTGCGGCTATCGGCAGGGCGATTATTCTCATATGGTTGAGAGATATTTTGATATGGCGTAAAATATTGAAAAAGGCGGGCCTTGGTGCAATAGAGGGAAAGCATGGAAGACGTTTTCGAGACGGCCGGTGAGGAGGAGGAGCAACTGGCTGGTAGTCAGCTGCGGGCTGAGATCGAGTTGGACTGGGAAGCCCTGGCTGTGTCCTTCGAAAACCAGTTGCCGCGGTCGCATAGCTTTCTGGATTTGACCAGCGGCAAGGTAGTTACCCTTACGGGCTCTGTGGAAATTCCCGAGCCGCCCGAGCCGGCCGACAACTTTCTTTACCTCAAGCCGCGTCCATCCCGTGAGGGATACCGCACCATGCAGAACTTCATCGGCACCCTGGATGATCCGGTGTTGGTCGAAAAGCTCTCGGCCACGCTGGTGGGAAAAGGCGCTTTCCGGCGTTTCAAGGATCAGTTGCTTGCCTACCCGCAGGTCAGGCAAGAGTGGTTCGCTTTCAAGGACGCCGAGGTCTACGCCTATGCCTGCGCCTGGCTCGAAAAAGAAGGCGTCCGGGCCACTAACGAAATACCGGCCACGGCGCCCCGTGAACTCCTGCCAAGCGAGACGCCCCCCGCTGTTCGTTTGCGGCGCGAGATGGTGGTCGCCATCCCCTCCCCCGAGATCGAGCCCGACATTAAGATCGACGGCGACCTGGCGGCGGCCATCGCTCCTTTCGACCGGCCCGGGCTGACATTCAGGCCCGCGCGAACCGCCCTGCTGGTGATCGACATGCAGCGGGTTTTCGTCGACCCGCAGGGAGGCAGTTTTATCCCCATGTCGACAGCGGCCGGCGAACGCCTGGCCACGGTGATCGACGCCTGCCGCCGGGCCGGGGTGCCGGTGATCTTCACCCGTCACGTTCATGAATACCCCGAGCGGGACGGGGGCGCCATGTCGCGTTGGTGGCGCAGCCTGATCGTCGCCGGAAGCGCCGATTCCGAGCTGGCCGAGCGTTTCCAGCCGCGCCAGGACGAGCCCGTGATCTGCAAGTGCCGCTACGACGCCTTCGCCGGCACGCGGCTCGATATGATCCTGCGCTCGGGCGCTGTCTGCGACTTGCTCATCGGCGGGGTGATGACCAACCTGTGTTGCGAGACTACCGCCCGCGAGGCGTTCGTGCGCGACTTCAATGTCTTTTTCCTGGGTGACTGCACCGCCGCCGCCGACCCCACCCTGCACCTTGCCAGCCTCAAGAACATAGCATATGGTTTCGGAAGGGTTCTCGGTTCGGTCGAGGCTATCGGTATACTTAGAGGGAGTTGATGGAAGGCTTTTCCAGCATGTTAGAGGCGTTCGAGGATCTCAACGCCAGGAAACGAGAAGATCCTCAGAGCTTGTCCGAACAGGAGCGCGGGCAGTGGAAAGAGTACCGGCGCGAGTTTGAGAAGATCCTGTTTCAGGCCGAGCCGGACCCCGCGGCCGATACGCGCGAGTTTCTCAGGGTGCCCGTCTCTCTGGCCGTGCGCTACTGGACGCGCAACGAACTCAAGGATCGCTACATCCCTGTGCTGGGCGAGGGAGGCCTGTTCGTGGCCACTGTGGATCCGCTTCCTGTCGGTTCGGAAATCGAGCTGGAAATCGTCCTGGCCCAGAAGGGATTGAGCTTTCCGATCAAGGGGCATGTGGTATGGGTAAACGAGAGCGGGGACCCGGCCAAGCGGGGCATGGGTGTCAAGTTCATCGACCTGACTTACGAACAGAAGCGCAGCGTCTACAGCCTGGTCGACGACTCCTTGCATCAGCAGCTGCTGGAGCGCCGCCGGTTCGCCCGCGTGGACACCAAGCTGCAGGTCGAGTTCGTCTACGCCGAGGGTTTCTTCGAGCTCAAGACCGAAGACCTGAGTCTCGGGGGTATGTTCATCGCCACCGAGCACCTGGTTCCGGCGGGAGAGAAGATCAGAGTCATCCTGCACATGCCGGGGGAGATGCCCTCGGCCAAGGCCATCTGCGAAGTGGTCAGGGTGATCGACGATCCCGCGCCGGGCCGCCCGGCAGGACTGGGAGTGCGCTTCTTGCAGATGGAAGACAGCAGCCTTGCGACGGTGCGGGATTACCTGGGGCTGAGGGTCTCGGGCAGGGACGAAGCGCAGGAGATGGAAAGGCGCAGAACGCCGCGGGTGGAACGCCAGGTTAAACTCCGGTTCCAGGCTGTCGACGCCTTCGGCACCTCGCTGGCGCGCGACGTGTCCGCGGGCGGCGTGTTCATCCAGACTCTCGAGGGGCCGCCGGTTGGCAGTTCCATCCAGGTAACCCTGATCCACCCGCTTACGCTGCAGAAGCTCGATCTCGTCGGACGCGTGGTTCGTTCCGTGCAGGCCGATCCGGCCAGGCCCAAGCAGGTCGCCGGTGTCGGGGTCTCGTTCGAGGAGGTCAGCGAGGACAAACGAGACCTGCTGCAGCAGTTTCTGAAAGACTTCGTTCTTCTGGACGCTTCTGAGGCATACACGGACGAGAAAGAACAGAATTAGCGCCAGACCCTCAAACTACGAGGGTGGGGCGCTAGTCGTCCCGGGGCCCTGCCCTTAACACGCGCGGATCCAGGTGGTAAGAGCCCAGATCCAGGCCGAACCAGGTACCTCCCGGGGCCGCCCGGCCAACGATCGATCCCGGCTGCAGGCGCTTGCCCGGGCGCACCAGAACTTCCGCCAAGCCGCAAAGCGTCGTGCGCAACTCGCAGCCGTGAACGATCTCGACACATAATCCTTGCCGGCCATTGTGGCCGATCCACCCGACGCTTCCCGCCATGGGAGCCACAATTGCCCCGCCAGCCGGAACGCTCAGGGAAACACCGCCATCCTTTGTGCCTGCCTGCGGGCTAGCCCGCAGGTTCTGCGCGGGCCAGCGAGCCTCGAGCGCCAGGGAGAGTCCCCAGACGCTGCACAGGTAGCGGCGGGCCGCGTTGAAATCGAAAGCCGGCAGGCGCCGGCGCAAGGCGTCTGTGACTTCTTCGATTCCCCGACCGATGCCGCCCAGGGCATGCAGGCTGCGTACCACACCGATCTTCCAGGCCGTCAATGCGCCGGCTATAGATCCTGTCTCCCGGCGGTAGCGAGCCAGAACGGCCGCGGCGGCCCGGGTGCGCGCCAGAGCCTCGCCGGGCTGCTTCTTCAAGCGCGAGTCGTCCTCTCCAGCCGGCAGTCGCGGCCAGAACATGCCGTCCGCGGCGGCCACTCCGCAAGAGGCAAAGGCCAGATGAGACTTGAGCAGCGTAAAAGGCAAGCGGTACTTGTCGGCCAGGCGGCGCACCTCGGGATCGGCGCGCTGATCCCATCGCATCTCGACCAAAGTAACGGGCTGGGCCTGCCCCGGCCCGCGTGGGAGTTGGGGCGTGTCGGCCGGGCTGAGCGCAATTGCCAGCGGTGGCAGGTCTTCCGGAAGCGGTTGCGAGAGGCTGTGACCCAGCCACACCAGCCCGGAAACAATCGGCACCTGGAATAATGCGCAGGCAAGCGCGATCAGCGTGCAAACAAGAGCCAGCAATCCACGATTGCGGTTCATGACTTCTTCTTTCTCACCCCTCGCCTGCGCCTGCGGCCGTGCTTTTTTACACGGGATCGCCTGCGCCGGCGCTTGGTCTTGGTAAGCTTCTTTTTCTTGCGATGATCGATCTTGCCGACCTCGGCCGGCGGTTCGACTGCGACCTTTTCGACAGGAGCCGGGCTGTCTGCCTGTTCGGCCGGGGCCGGTCGAGGAGTCTCGACCGGAGGCGCAAATGCGCCCGCTGCCAGATCGGCGACGGGAGCTTTCAGCCTGGCCGCCTTTTTTCGGTGTGTCCGTGTGCCCAAAAATACCACGGCCACCAGCGCTGCCAGCGCCAGCGCCAGGCCCACAACCAGCTTCAGTCGTCCCGAGCGCGGGACCTTGAGTCGCGCCTCGTCTTCGGGAAAGTCTGTCTGTTCATCGCTATAGGCATCGATAACCGCCTGAACCTCGTCGGCCAGCGGCATGTTTAGTCCACCCGCTGGAGGCGCCGTAACCCGCGGACCTCCGGGAATCACGGGTTCACGGCGCCGGGACGCGACCGGCTCGGGCGCTTGTGGGTGCACGGGCAGGCTGGGAATGGGAGTGCCCGAGTGCGCCTTTACCCGCCGGCTCTTTTCCGGCCTGGTTGGCACTTCGAAATCGTCGGCCTCCGTCTCCAGCGCAACCGGCGGCTGGCTGCCGGACGACAGGGCCGAAAACGGCTGCGGAGAGGTGGACACTCTTTCGATAGCACCGTTGCTTGCGTCTGCCAGTTCGTCGCCGAACAGGCTGGCCGGCGAGGGAGGCTTTCCGGACAGGCGCTGGCCGGGCAAGGTTCCGGCCACCGCCCTGAACTCCCTGGTTGTGGCCTTGACCTGCTCACGGGGTTGTCCGCCCGAGGCCAGCATGCCTGCCGCGCCGATCTGCTTGAGCAGCCGCCGGGCCAGACTGTTTTCAGAATCGATATCGATGGCCTTCATGCAGGCCGCCGAAGCCTCGCGCGCCTGGCCGTTCGCCAAGTAGACCTCAGCAGCAATCGCGTAAGCCTCGGCGCATTGCGGGTTGAGTTCCAGGGCGGTCTTGACTGCGGTCAGGGCCTCCCGAGGACGGCCGAGGGCGGCCAGCACACGGGCCTGGACCAGGTGGCCGTCGGTGAAACCGGGGTTGACTTCCAGTCCCATGCGGCAGACCTTCTCCGCGGCGGCAGGGTTTCCGCCGTCGAGAAGCAGGCCGGCCAGCGGCGCGAACACGCGCGAGCGTGGATCCTGCTTGAGGATCTGCAGGTAGTCGCGGATCTGGCTATCCAAGGGAGATCCCTTGCCCTTTTGAATCTCTGTCATGTCCCTCTGGCACGGGTGTGACTCGGGTGCAACATGCTTGCCAGTACGATTAATTAGCAGATATAGATGGTCAGGTCAAAAGCAGCGCCGGAACGCGCTGAAGGAATGGTCATGGGGTGGCTTGTCAGGACGGGCGGCGCTTTGTTTTTTCCCCGTGCCCTGTTTCGCAGAGCCATCGCGGGCGAGGGCGGCGGGTTGGTTGACGTCCTGGTACTCATGTTTCCGGTCATGCTGGGCATCGCCCCGGTCCCGGTAGCCCGGGCGGCGGCCGGCGCCGGATCGCAACTGGGGCTGCTTCTGTCCCGCCTGGTATCGATGTTCATCGGGTTCGCTGCGACGCCGCTTCTGGCTTGCGTAGCAATCGCGCTGTTGCTTGCAGGCTTGCTACGCCTGCGGGGCGCCCGGGTTCCGCTGGAGAGACTGGTCACGGCGGCGGTATACCTGTGGGTGCCGGTGGCGGTGCTGGGTTTGCTGGGTTCGGCGCTTGCATTGCTGGGCTCACCCACCTGGGTGCTGCCGAACATCCCGATCTCGGTCGCCTTGCGGGCCGGGATCCAGTGGTGGCTTCTGGCCATCAGGATTCCGGTCTCCTACGGCTGGAGCGCCTGGCTGGCCTGGTTGCTGTTTGCAGAGGCATCCAGGCAACCGGCCGAATCCGCCAAGGCTCCGCCGAGAATCTGCGCCTTTGCGCTGGGAGCCTGGATTCTTGCGACCTGGGCCGTCGGCGGGTTTTACATAAACGCGCATTTCGACCAGATCCGCCCGCCCCGGGCCGGCGACCGGGCCGCAGTTTTCAATCTGCCGCGGGCCGACGGCAAGGGAACGCTGGCGCTTGGCTCGCTTGCAGGCAAGCCTGTGGTAATCGAGTTCTGGGGCACATGGTGTGCGGCTTGTGTCAAGTCGATGCCCGGCTTTTTGGCCTGGGCCGGCGCGCATCCCGACGTCAAGCTGCTCCTGGTCCACCAGGGCGGAACGCCTTCAGAAGTCGCCGATTTCGCCAGGCAGCATGGATACAAGACAGGCATCTTCCTGGTGGACGATAAGGGAGAAGCCTCGCGCGCCTACCGCGTAGACACGGTGCCCTCGTGCTTCGTGGTCGGGTCGGACGGCAACCTGACCGGCATCCACGTCGGCGCGCCCTCCCCTCGCTGGCTGGACGAACGAATCGGGGCTCGCTGAGATTCGGGTTGACAGTCTTTAGTAACGGAGATAGCTTTTCGCCCGCCGGAGAAGACCGGAAACAACTCATTCACTCAAAGGGAGAATCGCAAATGAGAACTGATACCTTTCGCAAACGTGATTTTCTGACACTGCTCGATTACTCGCGCGAGGAAGTCGATACCATCCTGGACGTGGCCCTCGATCTGAAGCGCAAGCGCGCCACGGGCGAGAAACATCACCTGCTGGATGACAAGACCCTGTTCATGATCTTCTACAACCAGTCCCTCAGGACGCGCAACAGCTTCGAGGCCGGCATGACTCACCTGGGCGGCCACGCCCATTTCCTGGATCCCTCGAAGATCTACACCCCCGCCCTGGAAGGGCGCGAAGTGGCCTACTCCACCGAGCGCGTCTCCGACGTGGCGCGCGTGCTGGCGCGCATGGGCGAAGGCATCGCCATCCGCTGCTACGGAGACCCGGTCGACTGGGAGTACGGCGGGGCCCACGAGATGCTGCGCGAATTCGCCCGCTGGTCGGACATCCCGATCATCAACATGGAGTGCGACAAGTACCATCCCTGCCAGGCGCTGGCCGACGTCCTGACCGTCCGTGAGAAATTCGGCACTTTCAAGGACGTCAAGTTCAGCATGAGTTGGGCTTACTCGCCCAGCGTCCACAAGCCGCGCTCGGTGCCCCAGAGCGCCATCATCGCCGCCAGTATGATGGGCATGAAGGTCACCCTGGCCCACCCGAAAGGCATGGAACTGGATCCCGAAGTACTGGCCAGTTGTCGCACGCTGTCCAAGCAAAACGGTGGTTCCTTCCGGATCACCAACAACTTCGATGACGGTCTCAAGGGCGCCGACGTCGTTTATCCCAAGGCCTGGTGCGCGACTCCCCTCTTCCAACCCCCGGTGGGCAAGAGTGACCACGAAAAGACCCAGGCCGTCTTCGATCGCAACAAGAAGTGGATCTGCGACGCCAAGGCCATGCGCAAGGCGTCCAAGCGCGCCATCTACCTGCACTGCCTGCCCTGCGACCGCGGCTACGAGGTGACCGACGAGGTAATCGACGGTCCCCAGTCGGCGGCTTTCGACGAGGCCGAGAACCGCATGCACGTACAGAAAGCGGTCATGGCGCTGACGATGCGCTAGACCGCTTGCGGCGCAGGCACCAGGCCAACCACAGTTCCCGTCGTTCGAGCGGCCAAGATGGTCACGGCACGGTTTGTCTACTAATGGAAAAGTCTTCGAAACGGCGGTGGGCGGGATTGGTCATCAGCTCGCTCCCCTTCCTGATCTTCTACATTGCGATATGGATACGCTGGATCAAACTAGACAGCCTGTCGCTCTGGTACGATGATCTGCTTTCGGTCACGTTTGCCAACCGCCCCTTTCCATACTCTCTGTATAGCGTGCTGGTATACGATTGCCACCCACCGTTGTACTACCTGCTGCTGCGTTTGTGGCTAGTTCTGGGGAAGAGCGACTTCGTCGTCCTTCTGATCTCAGTTTTCTTGAACCTGGTGGCGGTTGTTCTCGTTTATCATGTGGCAAGCAAGGTGTTCGGCAAGAAACACGCCATTCTCAGCGCCTTGATCATGGCCATCCACCCATCTGCCATTTTCTGGTCACACTTTGCGCGCATGTACAGCCTGTTGATGCTCCTGTGCGTGGCCTGCTTCTATGCAAACCACCTGTACTTCAATGCCGGGCATATCAAAAGACGCCTGTCACTATTCATCGTTCTTACGGAGCTCGGCATTGTCTACAGTCACGTCACCGGCTTTTTCATTTTGTCTTTCATCTGGCTCTACTTCTTCATCACAACGAAAGGCCAGAAGGACGTCCGGCGCCGCTGGGTTCGTTTGCACATCTTGGTGGGCATTGTCGGCTCGGCGAGTCTGCATTTTCCACTCGCGCAAGGCAGCCTGGGACACATGAGGCGGCCCGGCGTGTACGACTTCTTCACCGGACTGTCGACTCTCGTAAACGGTCCGACACAAAAGGGAAGCACTTGGGTCTGGATCGCCGCCGTCCTCTTCGTGTTGTTGGTGCTGGTATTGGCGCTGGGAAAGAAACATGCACGGCGCTGGTTCGCACTTACTTTCCTGTGTGCTCCGTTCCCGTTAGCGGCATTGATCTCGTACGCGAGTAAGCCCATGTGGCATGGAAACAGGACATTCGCATTTCTCGTGCCGTTTTTCGCCATCGGCCTGGCCTTGGCTTTCTTCCTCGAAGGAAAGGGGCGGCTCCAGACCCTGATGACGCGGCTGCTGGTGCTGGCCATGATCGTACTCATTGCGCGCGGTGCGCTGGATTACACGATCCGCTACAAGAAGCCGGAAGCATACGCCTCGGCCGCGAAGTATATTCAAGAGCACGGTACACCAGACGACCTGGTCATCGTTGTCGGTCCAAGGGTCGGCTGGTGTCTGAAGTGGTATCTCCTGGGGCCCGGCTGGGATCGATCGATAGGCGAAGAAGTCCTCTCGGATTGGCCGGAGGAATGTTCAGGCCTCGATGCACTGAAGTGCCTATCTTCGCGCATCCGAGCCTTCGATCGACGCGTACGTGCCGGGACGATGAAAATTGCCGTGTTCGACAACCAGGACTTCGAGATCGGAAAGAACAAACGAATCTGGACGCTGACTAGAAAAGACCAACAATTCAAGGAGCTAACCCATAAGCACGGCCTGGTCGGAAAGAAACGAAAGATCCACAACTTTTCGGGGCTGACCTTGACCCTCTATGAAAAGGAGGATGGATAGGGATAGGGGACGTTGGTACATTAAGAACATTATTCTTGACTGCCCATTTTGTAGGGGGATAGGGATAGGGGACGTTGGTACATTAAGAACATTATTCTTGACTGCCCATTTTGGGTTGAGCTAAGTTATACGTATGCCACGAGGACCGAGACTGGATGCGCCTGGGGTTTTTCATCATGTATGGGCGCGGGGGATCGAGCGGCGGAAGATCTTCCTGGGTGATGAAGATCGGGAGGATTTCCTGCAGCGGTTGACTGCTGTTTGCAGGGGTGGTGCGGCATTTGTCTATGCATGGTCGTTGCTCGACAATCACTTTCACCTGGCCATTCGAACAGGCAAGACACCAC
>CAZXHT010000018.1:0-79512 GCA_964640665.1 uncultured Myxococcales bacterium | reverse complement strand
ACCACCTCGCATACCCAGTCCGGGGCCAGTTCGAACGCCGCAACGTTGGGAAGGACGGGCATCCGCTCGCGTCGCCAGCCAGCGAGGTCCGGCACCACGATATCCTCGCCGAAGTGGAACTCGGGCTCGACGAGAATCCACCACCCGCCGGGTCCCTCGCCGCCTCCGCCCGTTCCGAAATGGAACGGCCCCATGAGGTTAGCCAACAGTACCGAGGATGCCAGCGCGTGAGGGGATGCCGGTCGGGGGCTCGTTATCAGTTCTCCGTCGATAATCTCCGCCACCAGGTGGTCCGGAACCTCCATCAGGTTCTGGTAGGTGGCCTTCCGGCGTTTCTTGTGTGCTGCATCAGGCATGAAGCCTCCTTGCCATGCTTTGGTGAACCTCCGGGCGACGGTCCAGCCAGCGTGGCCATTCCAGGATAGCATCCTCTTGCGCAACTTGGGAAGATGTTGCGCTTCAAGAGTCTACGCGCCTTCCGGGCAGATCAGGATGCCTTTCGCGTCCGATCGCCTACGCCAATCAGCAGAGCAGGAACGGAAATATCTTCATCCAGGTCGTCCCAATGCAACCCCGTTCCGCCTCCGCTGATGACATACTTCTCGCGCTCATCGGGCGTCGCCCGTAGCAGGCGCGGGAAGTAAGCGAGCGGGACGCCGAGCTGACGCCCGTCCGCGAGATTCACCCACATCGTGTCATCGTCGAACCAGATATGCCTGGCCAAGGCCTCAGCTAGCAAAGTGCTCATTCCAGTACTCCTCGATAATCTCTTTTTTTTCGGATTCCCCTCGTTTGAGTGGAAAAAGAACCGCTAGCCCTTTTATCTGAAAACAACCGGCATATGATTATACTACACAGGAGCTGGTCTTCATGTCCAACTGCCTAGTAGAAGTCGCCGACGACGCCGGCACTCGCATCGACACGGACAAGCCCGTTGCCGACTCGACATCACCGGCATCCCCATCTGGCCCTCAACCGGACGAAGAAGCCGGCAAGACAAAGCGGCGCGCCTGTATTCAAGTTTTTTCACGTCATCATGCCTGTTATGGAGATGGGAAGCAGTAACATGCGCCGAGAGAGGTGTCCTTGATGAAACCTGACGGACACCATTGAAAATCGCACGTCTGGCTGCAGAAGCTGTAGCCACAGGCCCCGTCGTGACACTCGGGCCGGTACTCGGCAGGCAGCCCGCAGTCGGCGACGTCCGTGCAGGCGCCAAGATCGTACTCCCCGATGCAGGTCGAACCCAGGGCGCAGTTACTCTCATTTTCGTGAATCCCGCCGGCATGCGGGCACGGGTCGCCGATGGCACCCAAATCGCCCTCCTCGCACCTTGCAAATTCATTGCAGGACTGGCCATCAGGGCACTTGCCGCAACCGATGACTGTATCATCTGTGCTGAATCTGTCTCCGCAACCCGCATGCCATCTGCCACATTTCGCACCGATCATGTCGCAGCTCCATGGCTTGCAGGTTGCGCAGTCACCGTCGTTGCATACTTCGCCGTTCGGGCATATGCCACAGTCGAGAACTCCTCCTTGGCCATCATCCCATTTTCCACAGCGCTTATGGATTTTCATGCAACTGGGTCGTGGACCCGACCGGTTGCATTCGCAGGTTTCCCTATTGCATATTTCATAAGGATGGAAGCAAATGTCATGACAATTCCCATCATCAATATAAATAGGACAACATTTACCCCAACAACTAGGTTCTTTAATATAACATAGGCAATTCGTAGTAAAGCAGAACTCGTATTCATCACATTTATCCGGACATGTACCCCCGCAGCCGTCATCTCCACAGCATTGCTTTTCTTCACAGTGGGGTTTGCAACAACCCGAAGGAAGAAATGGTAAAATCCCCAATAGGGTAATCGCAACTATGATCCCAAACCTATATGTCCATGATCCAGTCATAATGCTCACTCCAATATCTAATATCTTGTCCGAATAATGTTGTAGCGTCCATGATTAAACGGTGTTGCATAGACGTGCACGACATAAGATTCAGGATTGTGCCGCCAGAAAGTTACGCCGCTCGTGGTGGCCTCGCTTAATGTTTCGCCGATGGAACAAGAGTTTTTCTATTTTTATTCATCGAAACCCCTCCTTTCCTAAGTTTACCAGAAATCAGACTTTAACGTGGAGGAATTTCAAAAGCCCTTTCTCCGGCTGCGGCGACGTAAACGGCACCGCTTGCGCCGTGCCTTTTTCGATGCTAGTTTATGGTAGATGGAGGTTTTAGGATGTCGTTGACCGGCTGGCTGGTTGTCGGAGGCATTTTTCTGCTGTTTGTGTTCTGGCGGGCTTTCATGCCGAGCCTGGACAAGGCAGTAGCGCGGGCCGTTCGGGAAAGGGACCTGGGCCCGGTGCGTGATGCCATCGCCAAGCGATCGGAGAGCGGCCAGCCTGCGGGGTACAACCACGCCGTGCGCAGGTTGTGGGATTCTTACGAGCGGCCCATGGCCATCGAATTGATCAAGGAGATGGCCAGCAACTACGGAACAGCTCCCATCACCCAGTACTGGATCGACGTCGTGCTCAAGGTCGAGCCGAAGATGGCCCGCAAGCGGTTCTCGAGAGGTTTTCTCAACACCTACTACCAGCCGGAGGTGGCCGCCAAGTGCGGCCCGGCCGGGTGAGGCCACTGACACGCTCGCCGGTCGGCGAGAAAACCCTCTGAATTTACCACCTATAAACGTCCGCCGTTCGTGCTGCAACTGAGATCGTAAGATGGAGGCTGGATATCGGATTGTTCTAGCAGGAAGATCATCAGGTACTCCTCGGCGGTCTTCTTCGGCCCGGTCAGATTGTGCATCAGCCTATGGTAGGCGTTCACCTGCCTCTCGCGGAAGGTGAAGAACATGTCCTTGGGGTTCTCGATCGTCTGGTGCAGATCGGAAAGCGGGACATTGAAAAGCTGGGCGACTTCGGAAGGCCCGAGGACGTCCTTACGGTTGTGCTCCATGTAGCGGTGCATGGTCTCGAGTTCTTCGTAGGTGGCGTTGAAAACCATCTCGAAAAGCGCCTGCTGTTCCTCTTTGCTCAGGTTGTCGGAGGTGAAATAGTCTATAGCCGCGGGATCGCAGCCCTCCCGGATCAGCTCCAGCAGTTCAGATGTGCCGCTGAGGGTTCCGTAGGAGACCGCGAGGCGGCTCTTGGCCTCCCATACAGAGACCAGCACCGGAAAGAATTCGCGCACGGGACGGGCCGTGCGATGTTCCCAAAGATCGGCCAGCACGAAAGTCGCCTTGCGCCGCAACTCGAGTCTCAAGTTACAATCGCCGGCGATGGAGATCAGGATATCCTCGGCGATGATGGTAGTGACGGCCTGCCTGACGAAACGGTTGATGTCATCGACCATTTCGTCCCTCTCACTGTTGACGGGCATGTGATACTCGGCAACCCGGCCCAAAAGACGCAAGAAATTGAACCTGGCCACCAGGTAGGCGCGCCCCACAACGGCCCGGGTTGGAACGATTGCCTCTATGTTGTAGGGATTAGAACGACAGATAGCCTCCGCCAGAGTGTGCACGTCACGATGGTGCCCGGCCACCATGTGCGGATCGATCACCGAGGTGTACGACGTTACCACTTGTCGCAGACGCACGAGTTGCTCCATGGCCATGCGCAAGTATTCAGCGCTGGAGGCGGCTTCCTCGCTGCCCACGCCTGCCAGCTCGGCAAGTACCTTGCCGGCCAAAACGATCTCTTCAGGTTCGAAAACCTGACGGTCGGTCATGACATTCCTTTGGTTTCCCCACCGCCATGCACAATGATAGCTCAGTAAGCGGGCGAGTCAAGAAGCGATTTGCCGCTACAAAGCCGGCAACACCAGGGACATCTTGCCGGAGACTGTGATTCTGCGCCGTAAGTCGACCTGTGTTCCATCTTCCCGGGTCAGGCGTAAATTCAGGATATAGTCGCCGTTTGTAAGGCTGAAGGTGTGATCGAGCCGCTTAGCGGGGCGATGCCCGGTATCGAAACGAAACTGTACGGTCGATAAGACCAAGTTCTCGTCGGAACCGTCGGTGACGAAAATCTGGGCAGTCTCGAGCTTGGCGATATGCCGCGGAGAGATCTCGATCTGCGCCGTCACATCATGTGGAATCATCGAAAGCAGTTGAATACCGGCCAGTGCCACGGCGGCCGCCAGCAAAACCAGCGGCAGCGTCCTTCTCAGAAGGTGTATCCTCCAGCCCCGAGCGGAAGCCTGGTTCATAGCGTCTGACAAAGGAACCCGCCGTTCCCGTCATCGAGGCAGAACATGTTGTCGGCTGTGGCGCAATCCTCGTTGGTCTGGCAAGGCTTTGAACAGTAGGCTTCGCCCGCGGTCGGCTGAAAGCACTTCAGATCCTGTGCGCAGTCTGGATCTCCGCCGGGGCACGGTTCGGAAAGCTCGGCCGGGACGAACTCGATGCACATGCTGACGGAAAAGCTTTTTGCGCTCCAAAACGAGATCAGCCCCTCTTGGCACCTGTAACCCTGAGGGCAGTCGGCGTCTTCAAGACACAGGCTGCTACAGACTCCGATCTCCGGGCAGAAGCCGCTGCTGCAGTCGTAACCCGCTTCGCAGGCTACACCAACGTCGCTGCCGTTGCCGGACTTCGTACATCGCCCATCGAGGCCGGTAGCGCGCATGTCGAGAACCGGCCTGCAGGATTCCTGGTCTTGGCAATCCGAATCCCTCTTGCAAGGCGTAAGGCCACCGGGAGGCGGGCGGCAAAGGCCGGCATACGCCCTTTCCCCCTGTGGGCCGACAAGCTCCTGGTAGTCGCAGATGAATGATGCCGGGCAGTCATCAGGAGCCAGACAAAAGCTCGAACAACTTCCGAAATCGAGGCACAAGCCGCCTGCGCATGGCGTCTGGGAGTTGCATGCTTCTCCCGGCAGCGCACCTCCGGGAAGCGCATCCATACAACGGGTAGCATTCCATTTATCCAAAAGCCCGCACACCTGCGGGTCGGGACAATCGATGTCCCGGCCGCATTCTCCACCGATGACGGCCGGTTGGCAGAGGTAGTTTTCAGCGTTTTGCGGATCCGGCCTGCAGGAGAACAGGTCGGGGCAATCGGCGCTAAGGGGATTGCAGACACGGGTGCAGAAAGACCCGGGGCCGCCGATTGTGCTCGGCATACACAGCATGCTCTTACAATCCGCGTCTCCGTTGGGGCAGGCTTCACCGATCTCAGAGGAGACCGCACCCTCGGGCCCGCAACCGTAAAACTCAGCTGCCTGTCCTGCCGGCAGATACAACTGGAGGATGTCGCAAAGAAAGCCGCTCGGGCAGTCCAGATCGCCCGCGCAAACAGGCGAACAGAAGCCGTCCAGTGTGCAAATCCCCGAACTGCACTGCTCGCCGTGGCCAGGATCGCATTCGTCGGGCGCGGAGCCAACGCATGTGTTGGGCACCAGGCAACGGGTGTCCCAGGCTGTTCCGGAAAGATCGGGAACCAGGCCGCAAATGCGGTCATCTTCGCAGTCAGCGTCGTCGAGACAGGCGGATCCCGCCGGCGGCGTGTAAGGCTTCCTGCATGCCCAAAGACAGTTCTCGTCCGGAGCGCAACTGCTGCGTTCTGGGCAATCGTCGTCGGTCACGCAGGTAGTGGAACAGGTCATCGAGCCGTCTTCGTTTCCGATGCAAATCCCGCCCGCACAGGTCTCGTCGCCGCCCGCCTGACAATCGCTGCCGAAAGGGAGGTCGACGGGCAGGCATGTCGTGTCGTTCAAATAGGAATTGAACAGACACCTGGTGCGAGGCGGGCAAAACGTGTCGTTGAAGCAATGATCGGTTCCACATCCCTCGATGTGTATACAGGCGCCCTGCTCGCATTCCTGGCAACCCGGGCATTGACCATCAAACGAGCACAGCACACATCCCGACAGAACCCGGCAAACCCCATCCTGCGCACAGCTCTCGCATGCCTGGCAATCCGCATCGCCGGCGCAGGCTCGGCATCCGGCCACGTCGATACAGCGCTCTGAATCACATCGCTGGCATGCCTGGCAGTCTTCATCCGCGGCGCAGGCTTGACAGCCCGAGATGTCTACGCAGAACCCTTGCCGGCAGGACTGACATGCCAGGCAATCACCATCCGCCTGGCAGGGTTCGGGGCGCTTTCCGGGAAAGCACCGTCTTGCGCCTGTTGTATTGCAGTAAAAACCCGTGGGACAGTTGGCGTCGCCTTTGCATCCAATGGTGCAAAAACCCTGTGTGTCGTCCGGTTTCTCACAGATGCCGGAAAGACAATCGCCCCCTCCCGTGCAAACCTGGCCGACGGCAATCTTGCAATCACCGTGGACTTCGAGATAACCGGGCTCGCAACTACCCTGTTCGAATCCACCGTCACAGGCCGGCGCCATGGTAATGACAAGAACAAGCATGGCCAGGCCGCACAAACCGGATTGTAAAGATGGTACCATCTCAGATGGCCTGGGATGCGGCTTTTTTTCTCCGAGTCTTGCCGCTTGTGCTTTTGCGCTTCACCCTGGTCGTCGCCGTTATCTCGGGCCGCAGACTCTCCCCGTCCGGCACGAAGCGCACGCTGGCATCAATTTGGATGGAAGTTGCGGCCAGGACCTTTCGCACGACATCGGTAAAACTCGTGGATTCGAGAAAAAGACGCAACTCGCGAGAGAGGGTCTTGAAAAGATCTTCCTTGGTCTTGGATGCCTGGCCGACGACGAACTGGATGACATCCTTGGGCAGCTTGAGATCTCCCAGGAACGAGCGTATCCCCTCTTCGGTCATGAACAAGGCTCCCACGCCCGCCACCAGGGCCTTCTTGATGAGATCCGGCAATGCCCATTCCTGGCTTTTTTCGAGATCGGGTTCCTCACTGAACTGTTCCATTTCCATATCCCTCATGATGGACAATAAATATTACAGGTCTTCAATATACCAGCGTTCGGCCACCTTTACCAAGATAAGCTTTCGGCCTTGACCGAATTCCACCTCGGCCCTGGTGTCGGAGACCCGCCGGGGCTCTTTTTCAGATTTTCTGATGGCCGCCGCCGTCTCCTTCAATGTCGCTTGCTGACTGCGACACCCGGCCAGCACCTGGGCACGGGTGTGCTTTTCGAAGATCCGGGGAGGAGCGCAGCTCAGTAGCATCCGGCAGTCTCCGGCCTCGGCCGCCCGCAAAAAGCGCCCCAGCGCCCCTTCCGGGCTCGACACAAGACTCGGAACGACCCGGCCGCCGTCAACGTGCCAACGGCCGTCCTCCTGAACCATTTCGACCTGGTTGCCTCGTCCGTCGCTCAGGCTGGCGCGCATTACCATCTCGAGATTGTCGGCTCCG
The DNA here is from genome assembly GCA_964640665.1 of uncultured Myxococcales bacterium. Taxonomy (GTDB): domain Bacteria; phylum Myxococcota; class B64-G9; order B64-G9; family B64-G9; genus DATKYQ01. The sequence continues at coordinate 72,209 of CAZXHT010000018.1, read as the reverse complement.
GCCAGGGACTCGAAGCGCCGCAAGAGCGCCTGTCCGCCCGCCTTGATATATTTTTTGAAAACTTCCGGGCTGGCCTCCTTGCGTGCCCGATCAGATAAAAGTTCCCGGGCAGCCTCTATTTTTCCCTGGCTGCTCGATTTGAGATATTCTTTCAGTGAAACAGCCGGATCTGCCCTGACAGCAGGTCGGGGACAGCATCCAGGCAGTAGGCATAACACGAAAATCAGAGGCAGTCTGGTAAACGAACGCATCGCCGCCATCAAGACTCGGGAGCCTTATCGGCCTCGCAAAAGAGGACCATCTTTCCCTTCTCCATGAAGCGACCGTCCTTGAAGTGATCGTAGAAGTCAGAAAGAACGGCGTCGAAGTCGGGATGGCGTTCTTCGGGCGAGTCGGCCGTCATCTTCTCGAAAAGATCGTCGATTTCTTTGGGAACATCCTTGTTGATCTCGGAAGGCAGCGGAGATCGACGACCAGGCAGGTTTCCGGTAAGCATCTCGTAGAAGAGTATACCCAGCGAGTAGATGTCGGCCCCCTTGGTCAAAACTGATCTCTCCTTCATTTGTTCCGGGGACAGGTAGCCTATCGATCCCGTGATGACTTGCGGCACCGGCCTGTCTGTCTCGGTCTGCAGGAGCTTGGTCATCCCGAAATCGGTTACCCGGACATTGCCCTGACCGTCGACCAGGATGTTCTCGGGCTTCAGGTTCCCATGGATCACTTCTTGCTTGTGGGCCGCGTTTAAAGCGTAACAGATCTGAGTGAACATTATCAGCGCACGATCCAGCGCCAAGCGGGATTTGGCCATCTCGTCCTTGAGATTGCCGCCCGTCAGGTATTCCATGACGAAATAGGGGTGCGCAATCTCGACGTTCTCGTCGATGATCTTCACAACCAGAGGGTGGTTGAGGGTGGCCATCATCCCGACGACTTCCTTCAGATGCCTTACCACGTCCGAGCGCTGGAGAAAGTTGAAGTAGGTGAAAAGATCCTTGATTTCCTTGATGGCCACGTCGAGTGCCAGGGCGTTGTGCCTGCCCTTGAAGACCGTGCCTATGCCGCCGCTGCCGATAGCGCCATAACGGGTGTACTTGGAATCATACTTGCTGCCCTTGGACTGTCCGGCGGGTTCGGACCCCTCTCTCTTTTCCTTTTCCTTGCCCTTTGCGACTCTGGTCGAGTGATTCTTCTCCTTTTGAATGTTGAAATCCTCACCGTCATCCATGTCAATCAGTTCCTGCCCATCTTTTATTTCTTTTCCGAAGTGCTGCTTGAGTTCTCCGACGAATTCCTCGTCCTCGCCCTGTTCCGCGATGATGCGGCCTTCCTCGGTAACGGCCAGCGTCTGGTCGCCGCGGTTGATGATCACGTAGTTGTAACGCTTGAGAAACTTGAAATAGTCGGCAAAATCCAGGCTGAGACTGTTTTTTAAAAAACTACGGGCGTCACCGAGCCGGGGTCGTGCGCCGGCCTTGGCCCTGTCACACAGGCTCTTCAAAACCAGGCGCATCTCTTCTGTCAGGATCGACGCTGACACAGCCTCTTGTCGTTTTTCGGCCATCTGTATATCCTCCCTGCCTGTTGTTCGAGTGTCGCTCAACGCTCGGCGATACAAGCCTTGCTCGAGGTCCGGAAATCCGTAATAATAAATACCAAAGGCTGTCAATCCGGTCAACCCTTCTGGAGGATAATGTGAAAATGAGAGGCTTATCGGTCGTGGCCGGGTTGTTTTTGATCATAATTCCCGCTTGCGGCGGTTCTGGTTCGGAAAACGCCGATGCCGGCGACTCCGGGACGCAAGTGTGCGATCTCGAGACGCATCCCTGTGCCACGGGCGAGCGATGCGATCGCGACCGGGCATGTGTGCCGGCCGAGCCGCTGGTAATCACGACCACTTCGCTTCCGGATGGAAGGGTCGGGTTCGGCTACAGCCGGCAGATCGAGGCGCAGGGCGGGCTGGTGCCCTACTCATGGTCCATGCACGACGTCGATCCCGCGCTCGATTTTCTGACACTCTCCTCGCGGGGCCTGCTCGAAGGTACGGCATCCTCCCCTATCCAGGGCGCCGAGCTGACCATATCCGTTACCGACGATGGGTACGGCGGGGGTGAGACCGTCGAGCGGCTGTTTTCACTTACGTTCGCTGCCTGCCGGGAAGGCGACCGGGAGCTGTGCTACATCGCCCAGGCAGGCGCATGTCACCAGGGTTTTCGCACCTGTACCGGCGGCCGGATGGGAGACTGCGAGGCTTCGGCGGATCTTTCTTCGGACAAGCACAATTGTGGCCAAGATTGCGGCGAGTGTGACGCTGCCGTGGCCGACGGCTGCACCAACGGCCTGTGCAGTTGTCAAGGGGCTGCCATATGCGATCAAGCGAAAAAATGTTGTGCCGCAGGCTGCACCGATGTCTTCAGCGACCCCGCAAACTGCGGATCCTGTCAGAACGACTGTTCACAGCGGATCGCGCATGCCTCTGGTGCAACGGTCCTATGTGACCAGGGTTTGTGCGATTATTCGGGCGAATGCGATCGAGACTGGCTCGACTGTGACGCCAAGCGCGACAACGGCTGTGAACAACAGGTTCTGATCGGCACCTGCGGAGCGTGTGATCGCGATTGCAACACCGACCTGGCTCACGTGCCCGTCGCTGACCGCATTTGTAGCGATACCGGCGATCAGTTCGTGTGCGACTACACGGGCGACTGCGTGAATGACTTCGGCGATTGTGACGGCGAACGTGGAAACGGCTGTGAGCAGTACTTGCTTGATGAGACCCACTGTGGCGCCTGCGGTGTTGAATGCGCGCAGGCTTCCGCGGGTAGCCTTTGCATCACGCCCGACGGGGCCAATCCCTACCTGCATGTGTGCGGCTGCCTGTTCGACAGCGCATCAGGTCTCTCCGAGGGCTGCGCCGCGGGACACATCTGCTGCCAGCACGTCTGCCGCGATGCGGCCGTAGATCCCGATCACTGTGGAGTGTGTGAAGCGGCCTGCACCGCTGGAGCCTGTGTCGACGGCGGCTGCGCCTGTGCCAGCGACGATGATTGCCCCTCCCAGGCGAGCGCGACCAGTTGCTACTCGGCCAGCGCCTGCGCCTGCGCCTACGCGGGCGCCGGGGATAGCGCCTGTCCTCCGGGACAGTACTGTTGCGACGGGGCGTCGGGCGGCAGCGGCGGCCCGAACGCCGAGCAGGATCTTGGCTGTTGTGTCAAGCTATGCGGCTGGAACGACGAAGATCTTCCCTGCGCCCAGTAGGCGCATGGCCCGCCATCAGAACATGAAGGCCACCCCGCCGCGGACCTGGGCCGGAATGGCCCAGTAACCCGGGTAGATCTCCATGAAATAGGGCATGATGTCGGCCTCGACGAACACGCCCATGTTGCCGAAGCGCCATTCGAGGCCGAAACCCAGCAATAGGCCGGCCACGAAGTTATTGGCCTCGTCCAGGGTATAAACCAGCGGCACCGCCGCGCGCAGGAAGAAATGTCTGTGGAACAGACCCGGAAAGTAGAAGCGCACGCCGGGGCGCACGCCCACCAGGTAGGTCACCTTGTCATAATAGCTCTGGTAGTAATCCACGGCCCAGTTCACGGCCAGGTCGAGGTAGAAGTTTCTGAAGATCTGAAAACCCAGCAAGATCTCGAAGTCAAGCGGCGCCGCGATGGCCGTGTTGCAGCCGCCCTCGTAGTCACACCTGTAGTTGAAGTAGGCCCCGTCACCCATTGAAATACCGAGGTAGAGCCGGTTGGTGGGGTTTGACCCGCTCTGCGACTCTTCGTAGTACTGCGCACCGGCGCCTGCCGACCAGAGCATGACAAGGGAACAAACCAGCGCAGCTGGAAAGTTGTGCTTGGTTGCGATCATTGTTTTTCCTCCCTGGGTTTTTCTTCCATGTTTATCGAGCCGACCCGTTGACCCACCCGAACCGGCAGGTCAGAATCCGGAAACTGCAGATCGACGTTGTCGCTTCTAAAGATCATCACCACCGTCGAACCCATCTCGAATGCCCCCAGCTCTTCTCCCTTCTTGACGAGCGGGTGCTCGTCGAAATTCAAGCTGATTGGAGTCGCGCCCCAGCGGTTGGAGCGAAAGTCGCTGAATGACAGGCTGATTTGCCCGACGCAGTGGGCTCCCACCAGGACCAGGGCGAGTTGTCCCGCGGGGCTGTCGGCGTAGACGGCGATCCTTTCGTTCTGGGTGTACAGGCCCGGAATCCAGCGGACGCTCGGGGGATTGACCGGAAGCAGGGTTCCGGGCATGTAGCCTAGGCCGGTGATCTCGAGATCCACGGGCGCATGCACGCGGTGGTAATCCTGCGGGCTGAGGTAGAGCGTCGCGTAGTGACCGTTCTCGAACAGCTTTGCCATCGGCCCGTCACGCAACAGGCCGAAGAGGTCGAAATGGACTCCCTTGATTTGCAGCAAGCGGTCCTTCTGGCAACGTCCCCAGGCCGACACGGCACCGTCCACCGGAGAAACAATCGCCTGCGGATCGGGGTCGATCGGCCGGGCGCCGGGCTTCAGCCGGCGGGTGAAGAACTCGTTCAGCGTTTTATATTGCCGGATGTCCTTCTCGGCCTCTTTAGTGGCAATGTCGTAAAAATGCGAGAAAGGCTTGATTACGTGGCGCGATGCCCGGCTACGTGCGAATTCTCCCCAGAAGCGGGAGATCACATTGGTGGGGAGTTGCTGGAAACTCCTGGCAATTGTGCGACCAATCGCCTCTGGTGTGTGAAAAGAGGGAAACTTCATCCTGTCTGGCTGTCTAACATCGGATCGCATTTCTGGCAAGGGAAAGCGCGGTGTGATAATAGATGCCGCGTCTAACGAGGGTTTACGAGATGCGAATCCCTATTGCCGTCAAGTACTCGCTGCTGATCATGTTCACCATCCTGGCAACCAGTGCCTTGTTGAGCTGGTATTTCCTCGGCTACATGAAGGAGGAGTTGCAATCCGAGATGTACAAGCGCGGCGGCGCGGTTGCCCGAAACATGGCTTATACCGTCGCTCCGCTGCTCTTGAGCAAGGACGATGCCAAGATTGGAGCCGCTCTGGCGAGCGCCATCAAGGAACCGGACGTCGAATCTGTGTCGATCTTGGACCACGACTTCAAGATAGTGGCAGACGCCAGGCCGGGGGCTCTGGGCAAGCCGTTCTACGATCCCGTAGTGGATGTTCGCAATGTGCGCTCGTCCGTCCAGGCGGTGGACGAAGACAACGATCAGCTCGTTTTCGCCCGGGTCGCGAAATTCAGCGGAGTACAGGTCGGCCTGGTCGTCGTGCGGGTCGGTCGGGGGGCCTTGCGAATTGCCGTCAAATCGGCGACGCGCCGGGTTCTGTTGATCACCTGTATCATCGCCGGGTTGGTAATCGTGATCGGCTTCATCACCCTCAGCCGGACTATAAAGCCGCTGGCAATGGTTCTCGAGGGAACGCGGCGCATCTCCCGGGGAGAATTCTCGACTCGCCTGACAGTAAAGAGCAATGACGAGATCGGAGAGTTGGCCGGAGCTTTCAACGACATGGCTGCCCGAACAGAATTGTTTTTTCGCTACGTCGACAAGTCGATTGCCGAAAGACTCGTCCGGGACGAGAGCCTGGCTCGTCCCGGGGGAACCCTGCGACAGGTGTCCGTGCTCTTCGGGGACATGCGCGACTTTACGGCAATGAGCAACCAGCGCTCACCTTCCGATGTGGTCTGGATCCTCAACACATACTTTGATCTCTTTTTCGAAGTGGTTCACCAGTTTGGCGGAGTGGTGGACAAGACCATGGGCGACGCGATTATGGCCTTTTTTGAGCCGTCGGAGGCGCGCGCAATAGACAATTCGCATCGCGCCACGCTGGCCGCGGTAAGCATGAAATCGGCGGTCTGGATTCTCAACCAGGTCATCGGCGAGGCCATGCGCTCCGGTGTGGACGTGGTTCTGGAAGCGCGCAACTTTGGTTTCTCGGTCGCCACGGGACGCCTGATTGTCGGGAACATCGGCTCGGATCGTAGAATGGACTATACCGTATGCGGGACGGCCGTGAACCTGGCCTCCCGGCTTCAACAAGAGACGAAAAGCGGCGAAATAGTGCTCGATAAGTTCACCGCCATGGATGTCGAGGAGTTGGTCGAGATTGACGAGTTGCGGCAGGTGCAGCCCAAGGGTTTCTCGGCTTCACAGAAAGTGACTCCTTACAGGGTCAGCCGGGTCAAAGAGCAGAAAATGCCTCAACTGCGCAGCATCATGCGCAGGCTGTTTTCGAGGGACTTCTTTCTTTTGCACATGTCCAGGGCGGCCGCTGCGCCCATGAGCGACGAGCAAGTCAAGCACCTGGTGCAGTTTGCCGCCAGGCTGATCGACGGTGATTCGCAGGCTTTTCTAGATCATTTCTGCTGACAGGCGTCAGTCATCGCCGTTGATGCGTATGGCGATCTCGCGCAGCGTAGAGAGAAGTTTCTCGGGCTCGGCCCTGATAGATTGCCAGGCGTGAGCCTGAAGGCGACTGGAGATCTCCTCTGGATTGCCTTTGTCTTCATCGACCAGGACGATCAGGCACACCCCGCCTCTTTCGTTCACCATGTTGCAGATTCGCTCGGCGTCTTCGAGACGCATATCGACGACCGCCGCGAAAGGAGTGTTGGCGGACAGGCTCTGGAAGGCCGCATCCCCGTTGCGGCACTCAATCGGCGTGTATCCGAACCCGTCCAGAACGATCCCCAGCAAGCGAACCGTTTCCGATTCGCCCATGGCAAGCAGGACACTCCAGTCTGAATTTACTTCGTCGACTTGAAGCATGGGGGCGCAGCGTACACACGTTGCGGCAACGCGGTCAAGAGGTTATTGGGAGTTGTTGAGAACCTTCCGAGGTTCCACCGCTTTCTTGACAGTTCACTCCCCGGGACCTTAAGCTGGCTGCATCGCATGAATAGAAGTTGCCGCCTTCTTTTTCTCGTCTATTTCTTGTTGCTGGCCGGTATTGGCTGTGCGGCGGGCCTGGGAATCGGCATGTGGAGCTTGCTCGGCCAGGCAGCCGTATCCCAGTTTTTCCTGCGGGCGCTGGTTGTCTTGGCGATCGTGCTGTTCTTGGCCGCGCTCGCCGCCACGTTGCTATCGCGCGCGATAACCGGTCCGGTCGACGAGATGCGGTTGGTGGTCGAGAAACTCGGCCGCGAAGACTTCCGAGTCGGCCAGGGATCGAGCGAGTTGCTTCCATTATCCGCGCTTGCGTCTGAATTGCGCGAACTGGGAGTATTTCTGGAAGAACGCGATCGTAAAAATACGGCCGAGGCACAGGCGCGAGCGCGCCTGCAAAACCGAGAGGCGCTGCAGAGATTCGGGCGCGGAATTGCGCGCGAAGTGCAGAAGTCTCTGGCCGGCGTAGTGGGTTACACCGAGATTGCCTTAAGGCAACCGGGCCTGGATGGCCAACTCAAGAACTACCTGACCCTCATGGACCAGGAGGCTCGTTCAGGCCGCGAGGCGCTGGAGAGGATCCTGCGCTGCGTGCGCGACGAGGACTTTCCCACCGAATCGCTCGATGTGAACTCACTGCTGCTCGACACCAGCCGCAGTTTCACAGACGGTCTCGAGAAGGAAAAAGTGACCATGAAGCTCAACATGGCGCAGGACCTCCCCCGGGTGATGGGCGATGCCGGTCAGCTCAGGTATGTTCTGAGCGCGCTGGTTACCAATGCCCGGGAAGCCATGTTGCCGGAGGGAGGCACACTCGAATTGAGCACCAACACCAACGACCGGCAGCATGTCGTGGTCATGGTCAAGGATACCGGGCGCGGCATTGCCGAGGCAGACCAGCCGCGGTTGTTCACTCCCTTTTTTACCACCAAGGGCACCCGCAAGGGCGCCGGGTTGAGCCTTTCGATTGTCGAGCGGATCGTCAAGCAGCATGAGGGATCAATAGAATTCTGGAGCAAGCCCGGCCAGGGCTCGGTGTTCTTCGTAACCCTTCCGCCGGCCCGGGCCGATGGCGACATCGAAGCCGGCACGCCGCCGTGACGCCGTCAGACTATTTTTCGCGCTCTCTCAGTTCCTTCAGACGGCGATACATTTGAAGGCCTTCTTTCGCCCTGATGTTGTTCGGGTCGATCTGTAGTACCCGTTGGTAAAAGGGTTTGGCCTTTCCCAGTTCCTCCCTGGCGAAGTAGTCGTTGGCCTTTTTCATCAGGTCACACACCAGTTGTTTACGGATCGGTGCCAGTCTGATAAAAAAGGCCTTGGCCTCCCTGTTCTCGGGGTCAATTGCCAGGGCCTTGTTCAACAGGGTGATCGCCTTTACGAATTTTCTGGTGCGCATGTGATCGCGCACCTGTTGCAGCATCTCCTTGACCTGAACGCTTCTGGCAAGAATGTCCGCGGGAGGACTGCTCGGCCGGGTGGTTGGTCGCTTGGTCTTTGAGGGTGTCTTACGGCTTTTCCTGGGCGCCGAGGGGATCTTGAGAGCGGACTGCAGTGGGGATACCACCCCCACTTCGGGTTCGTTGCTCAGGGCCAGGTCGAACTCGCTGGGCGCGCGTCGGTTGCATTCCTCGATCAATCTCTCGACGCCGATATCGAACGAGAGGTTGTTCTCCAGGGCCATCCAGCGGGCTTCGAGCAGCTTGGCGCGAGCCTCCTTGACGCGGCTGCGCCTGAAATCATCGCGCCCCTGTTTGACCAGATCGCTGATGCTCTTCTTCAGGTAGCTCAATCTCTCGCCCAGAAGCCTGGCCTTGCCCAGAAGTTTTCTTCTGAGCGGATCTCTATCAGGCAGATTCCCGGCGATGTCCGAGTAGTACTTGTAGGCCTTGGGCAGGTTGCCCTGCTTGGCCCAGAAATCGCCTTTTTGCAACCATTGCTCGATCAGGTACTCGGCTGCGCGCGTAACCTTCCTGAGCAACTTCGTGTAGCCAAGCCCCAAAGCGACCTTGTCCGGCCGCGGGCCGTCAAGAGTGCGGTAAGCGTCAAGCACGTTGCCCTTCTCGAACTCCATTTTGCCCTTAAGGTAAGCCGAGCGGGCTCTTTGCGAGCTGGTCACGCAAGCGCTTCCCGAAAGTAAAATCATCCCAGCCAGCAAACAGGCAGAGGATCTTCTCTTTGCGACTTTTTCGAGCATGTCAACAGTCTACATCCAGGGAGTATCCCGATTCAATGGGCATTGTCGGTGGTTGGGCGGAGCCTACTGGGAGAAGGGGAAGTTGGCGGGGGCGTACTGGTCGCACTCGTCCTCGGCGGCGCAACCGGTACAGCAGCCCCAGTAACACCAGTAGGCACCGGGGTGATCGAGAAAACAACCCGAGCTACAATCGCTTGCAACGGCAGTTCCACAACTAACGTTGCAACAACCCCTTGCACTATCACAACAATACTGCCCCGCGGGGCAGGGTTCGGGGCTCGAGGTACCGACTAGATCTGTACAGACGCAAACGTTGCTTGTGCCACAAAACCATCCTTCTCCCCCGCGTTCCCACACTCCCCCCCGCCGCAGCCACACACTCCGTCTGTGCAGTTCTCGTCGGCTGCGCAGGCTCGGCCGCAGACGCCGCAGTTGTCCTTGTCGGTCAACAGGTCCACACAATGCAACTCGCCGCCCTTGTAGCAGCACATGTCGTCCAGCAGTCCCGCGCAGTTCTCCGTCGCGTTGCATTGACATTGATACGTGCCGGAACACGTCTCCTTCGAAAATTCGTAGACACCCTTGCAATCGGAGTCGTTTCCATCGCACTCGCACGCCCACCCGTTTGCGACGTCTCCATTGCAGTGATTGCCGCCCACCTTCACCGAACATGCCTCTCCACAACCCGTGCAGTTATCCACCGAATGAATTATGCAGGTTTGCGTGCCGCAACACAGGCGGTCTGCCGGACAGTCCGCTTGCTCGTTGCAGCCGCAACGATCTCCCGTGTCCAGGCACACCGGGGCTATATCGCCGCTGCAGGCGTCTCCGCAGCCGGTGCAGTCGGTGTCTGTGCCCAGTACCGTCCCGCAGCCCGCGCCGTCGCTCGGGCAGTCGTCGTATCCGCTCTCGCATCCGAACGTGCAGCTTGCGTGGTTTTCACAGTCCTGGCCCGTCGAGTGCGGGTAGGTCGTCGTGTCGGTGCAGTCGTCGCCGCAGGCTGCGCAGTTGTACTTGTCTATCAGCGTCTCGCAACCGTTTTTCCTGTCCCCGTCGCAATCCAAGTGAGTTGCGTCGCAGGCGTCGTAGTCGCAGACACCCGCGTCGCAGAAATAGTTTGCAACGCCTGCTACATCCAGCGCGCAGTCTGTCGCGCAGTCGCCGCAATGGTTCGGGCTGGTCTGCAGATCGAAACAACCGTCGTTGCCGCAGCACGACTCCGCACCCCCACAGGCGTCTATGTCGCCGCACTTGCACAGGCCCGCGCTGCAACTGTCGGCGCCCGCCGGGCAGCTTTCGCAGCTGGCCCCGCAGTGATCCATATTGTTGGAAAGCAGCGTGTCTTCACAGGCGGCCTGCAGGATGCCGGCCACACAATGCTGGATACCCTCGTAACAGGCGCCGCCCGCGGCCGTGTAGCACAACTCTTCCTTATTGCAGTCGACGATCTTCAAGTCCAATAAACGCTGGGCGCTGTCGCCCTGTCCGCCGTTGGAGCGGTCGTGAACGGTTACCTCGATCCGTAAACCCTCGCCGGACTCGCTGGGCGCCTGGCCGGTTCTGGCGCGCAACTCGCCGGTAGACTCGTCGATCTCCAGCCAGCCGAGCTTGTCTTCCCCGCTGGTTTCGGCGACAAAAGACCAGCTATAGGGAGGCACCCCGCCCTCGGCCGGCAAGGGTTGACTGTAGCTACCGTCGCCCACCACCGCGTCCGGCAGCGTGACCGCCTTGATCGAGACCGGTTCGGCCTCGTCGCACTCTCCCGCCGAGTTGCACAGGTAGCCGGCGATGCAATCCGTGTTGAGACTACACTTGGGATTTGTGACAGGCTCCGAACAGGCCGCAAGTGAAACCCCAAAAACGAGCACGCAGATCCAGGTTTTCTTTCCCGTCATGATCCCGCCTCCTGAATGGCACATTCGATATTTGCGCAGCCTAGCACACAACAATAATGACGTCCAGAACACGAAACTATTCGAACAGCATTTCGATCCGCTCTTCGACGACGGCACCATCAAGCGCTACCAGCCGGGGCATCCTTGATCGACCAGCGCTCCACGGCGTCGCCAGAGGCCACTTCATCCACGAAGCGGGATTGGCGCATGACGGCCCGCCTGCGGCCTTGCCGATCGGCCACCAGCGGGCAGACCAGGTACAGTTCGTCCATTGCCCTGGTGATGGACACGTAGAAGAGACGCCTTTCTTCCTCATCCCCCCTCTCCTCGGAGAGCGAGCGGGGGTGGGGGAAAAGGCCCTCGTTTAGCCCTATTGTGAAGACCGCCTTCCATTCCAGGCCCTTGGCCTGGTGAATGCTCGAGAGGATCAAGTGATCATCCTGGTGGTCGGCGCCGAGCACGTCTTCGGAGCCTATGCTCGACAGCAGGTTCAGCTCTGACAAGAATGCCCGTGTGTCCTGAAAGTGCTTCGAATACTCCGCCAACTGCTCGATGTCTTCGAGTCGATTTTCCGGATTGGAGAACAGGGTCGGCAACAGGTCGCGATAGCCGTATTGCAACACGGCTTCGATGATCGCTTGCGTGCCGCCGCTCTCGGCCTCGCTTATTTTTATCAGGCGCTCCTGCAGGCGCTTCCAGCCCGGGCGGCTCCTTTGGGGCAAATCGTGTTCACCGAGGTCGAGAGCAGACTCGAAAGGCGAGCCCGATTTACCGAGGATGCTGAAAATTTTTATGGCCCCGCTTCTGCCGATACCCGACTGCATTTTTAAAACCCGCAGCCAGCTCAGCTCATCCAGCGGATTGGTGTACAGACGCAGGTGGGCCAGCACATCCTTGATATGCGCCTGCTCGAAGAAGCGCACGCCGGATCTCACGACGAAAGGGATCTCGCGCCGGGATAGCTCGAGTTGGAGTTCCATGCTGTGGTAGTGAGCGCGGTAAAGCACTGCCATGTCCTTCAGCGCGATTCCCTCCCCCGCCAGTTCAAGCAATCGCTGGGCAACGAATGCGGCCTGCTGATCGACGTCGCGGACGACGGCCAGGACCGGCGGCCGGCCGTCGCCGCGGACCGCCGAGAGCTTCTTGGGAAGCTGGTGCATGTTATGGGCAATGGATCTATTGGCCACAACGAGTATCTGCGGGGTCGATCTGTAGTTGGTCTCGAGGAAAAAACGGCGCGCCGCGGGCCAGCGATCGCTGAAGGTCAGCATGTTTTCCAGGCTGGCCCCCCTGAAACTATAGATCGACTGCGCATCGTCTCCGACCACGGTCAGGTTTTCATGAACCGCGGCCAGGCAATCTATGATCCGGCACTGGAGCGGATTTGTGTCCTGGTATTCGTCAACCAGAACATGTTTGCAGCGGGAGGAGATCTCTTCGCGCACGTCCGACTGTTCGGCCAAAAGCTGGTTGAGGTTGGTAAGCAAATCGTCGAAATCCATCGTGTTCATCTTGCGCTTGCGATCCGCATAGGTTGTCGCGATGGCCATTATTTCATCGGCAATGCGCGCAAGCGAGGGCGACCTTTGAGACACGACATCGTCAAGGGGCTGCAACGTATTAGCGGCGTAGCTGACCAGATCGCAAAGAACGGGCGGGCGCGGCAGCATGCGCCCGCTTCCTTTCTTCTCACGCTCGGCGATGCAGTCCGCCATGAGATCACGCGAGTCTTCTCTGTCGAGGATGCCGAAATCCGGCTCGAAGCCGATTCGCGCGGCGAATTCCCTGAGAAACTTGTTGGCCAGGTGATGGAATGTGCCTCCCATGACGTCATTCGACCCGCTGCTCGCCAGGTGCCCGACCCGGGTCAGCATTTCCTTGGCGGCCTTGTTGGTGAAAGTGCACAGAGCGATGGAAGACGCGCGGACGTTTTTCTGCAAGAGGAAGGCGACCCGGTAGGTAAGCATGCGCGTCTTGCCGCTACCGGCGCCGGCAATCACCAGCACGGCCCCGTCGGGTGCGCATGCCGCCTCCAGTTGTTGTGGATTCAGTTGATCTTCGAAATGCCGGCCTGTTTTGACGACAGGAGCCGTCAGGAGATAGTTCTTCATTACAGTTAATGACGTCAGTTACCGTAGAGCCTGTGATCACTCTTCAAGATCGCCTGCGGAACTCCCACCTGGATCTTCATTCCGGTCTTTACATTATAAGAGTAGTAGAAGCTGTCGGGATAGGCGACACCGAATTGCGAGGCTGGTGCGCCTCCCAGGATCTTGGCGGCCAACTCGCCGGCCTGACGTCCGAGAGCGGCGAACTTGGGGCACAGTGCCAGCAAGGCGCCCTTTTCGACGTAGCGGTAGCTGAAAGTCGCGAAAGGAATCTTCTGCTGCACCGAGAGCGTCAGCATCAGGCCGAAATTGGCCACCACGTCCTTGTCCATGATCATCCAGACGGAATCCACCCGTCCGCTGAGGAGCTTTATCGAGGAGAAGGCCTCCTTCCTCGACTTGATCGCTATGGCCGCAACCTTCATGCCGAGTTTCCCGGCGGCCGCCTTGAACTCGTCCGCGCGTTTGCCGGAATTGTCGGGGTTGTACACGATTCCGATGGTTTTTACGGAAGGCGCGACAAGTTTCAAACCCTTCAGATGCGTCTTGGCCGGCAACATCATGGATATGCCGCAGGCGTTCTTGGGAAGCTTTGGGGCGGAGAGTACCATGCTGAAAACAACCGGGGTCTTTTTGAAATTGTCGATCGCCAGCCGGAGAGCGCTGGAACCGATCGCCAGAATCAGGTCGGGCTTTTCCTTCTTCACTTCGCCGGCCACATCGGCGAAGCTCTTCTCTTTCTTTACTTCGAACACCTTCACCCTGCACGGCAGTGCTTTTTTGAACCCCTCGAGGGCTTTTCGATAGGGAGGGATCGATCTGCTCATTATCACGGCCACACTGGGCTTATCATCGGCCTGCGCGACAGTTGCCGCGAGGGCCATTGAAAAGAATAAACCCATAGTATATGCCCGCAACATGAACCTGGGCACTATCAACTCCTTCTGATCCGAGTCGGGTAGATACTACCCCGCCCGCCCGTCGTCATTTGAAATGAAGACATAGACGGCCGAAAGAGACAAGTATTATTTCTCGGGGTGACGTCGTTGTTTAGCCGGTTCTCAACGCCCGCAGTCCAAGAGCGGCCACAGCAATGCGACTCTGCTCACAAGATCGGCCTGCAACTTCATACTTGCGGCCAGCCTGCGAGTCTCTTTACGCGGATGACAGCAGGCTGCCCACGAGAGCGAGGTTAAAGCAGCCGTTCTGCCGCAGAAAGCCAGCCTGGACAGAGCTTCCTTTTCGCCGGGAGCAGCCTGGTCCCGGCGCGGCCCGATTCCATGCCGGCTCGCCGACAGGTCGTAGCCGGCATGTGAGCTCGCCCAGCCGGATTCGGCCTGATCGAGAAAGGCCCTTGTCGCGTCGAGCGCATTGCCGCTTCGCTCCAACCAGGGGCCCAGAAACGACTCGAAGGCCGAGATTCGCGCTTTGCTTACTTTCCCATATCCGAACGGTGCCAACACCTCGTTCCACAACCTGGTGGCTCCGAAAAGCTGCCGCAATGTCAACCAGCCATTCGGGCTGCCTGCTAAACCGCCTTCACGCCAGGCCGTGACTCTGTCGTTGCAAAATTGCCTGACCGTGTCTGAAAACCTTTTGGCCATCGTGGCCGCGCGTTTCTCGTTGTCGAGTTCGGCGCTCAGACGCGCCGCCAGGTAGCCCGGGAAAATGTCTTCACTCCCGGTGTTCTCTGTCTCTCGCATGAGCATCTCTAGCGCCCGCTCTTTGTCGCCCGCGAGCGCTCGCAGGACGGCCAGTTTCAGCAACAGCGCTCCGCTGCGGGCCTTTGCCTCGATCGCCGCCGTCTTCGCATGCAGCCAGCTTTCCGATCGGACTTCCCCAAATCTCTCCAAAACTTCGCGCAGGGAGCGCAACGCCTGTCTGCGCACCTCGAGGAACGAATCGGCCAGGGCGGCCAGCAGTAAACCCGCGCATTGCTCGTCGGGAAGAAGAGCCAATCTGTCGATATGCATCCAATGATCCCGCGGATCGCGAAGATCGGCTACCCCTGCAAGGGTGGCCAGGGGCGATTTCAGTATCCCGGTTGCATTTGCCAGGGGCCCGAAGATCCTGGGCCTCCTCTGAATGACGGCCGCACGTCTGTGAACCCGCGACGCACTGTCGGCGGGAAGATTTTCCAGCTCGGCGAGCATGGCCCGTGGATCGAACGAGGACGAGATCCAGTCGAGCCTGGCCTGCTCGATTGTCTTCATAAGAACGGACTGCGCCGGCGCCCCGGCAAGGCCGGCGACTAACCGCTTCGCTTGTTCGAATCGTGCAGCCTTCAACAAGGCGCTGACCTGCCGGGTGACGACGGTGCGCCTGGCCATTTGGGTAAACCGGACCGCGGGATTGCTGTCGATAAACTCCAGAAGTTCGCGAACTCCCCCGGAGTCCCTGGCACGCGTGAAGAGCAGTTTCTCGGCGAGTGTTTGCAACTCATCCTTGCAAGGGGCCGCCGGGTTTGTTTTTACAAATTTCGAGATAGCCGCGGGATCTCTGCTGCCAAGCAAATTTTTGCATGCGATCTCAACGATCAACTCCGCCGCCCGGCTCGAAAATCTCCCATGAGGCCAGTGATCGAGAAAGGTCTTAAGCGCAACGAGATCGTTCTCCCGGCGGGCAACTTCGAAGCCCAGGTCTTCAAACCGGTGCTTGATCTCGATAGCGTGGACCGAGCCCGGATGCCGACGCAGGAATAGCCTGTAAGCATAAAGAGTGTTCGCGGCAACGGCATCGCGGTAGTGAAGCAATTCTACCCGGCGCAACGCGTCGGCGGCATTCGGGTCTTTTGGGAACTCGTGGACGAAACGCATCAGTTCATCGACGTCCTGACTCTCCTTTACGCGATCCCAAGATCCGGTTAGGCACGCCATATGGGAAAACACAAGGCAAGAAAGCAGGCTTCCCAGTGCCAGGTGGTATAATGTAGGTATATGTAGCCTATTATTTGACATGTAGTCTAATGTGGGATACGATTTGTTTCAAGGAGGATTTCTGTGAGACTTATTACGAGATTGAGAATCGTCGTGGTTTTTGGAACCACGTTTACAGGTTGTATCTCAGCCACGTCTCCCTCGATTTTTCCGCAACTTCGTCATCCGCTGTTTCACGATTCCAGGATCGAACTCGGCAATTCCACTTCCAAAGCGGCATCGATTATGCCCGATATTGCCGTCAGACGGCCGGTTCCAGCCTGTACGAGTTCATTCTCACATCCTCTGCTCAACAGTTGTCGCAACAATCTCGTATCGCCCCGTGAGCATCTCGAAGTTCTTTACACGCCCGCCGGTGGTTCCGACATTTTCGATCTCCACCTGGCCCTCGCTTCGCAGGCCAGATCCATGTTGCACCATCCGAAGTATAACATCAACGGGCGTCGATTCCGACAGGACTGTTCCGGTTTCGTGCTTGCCACCCTCACCCGGGACGGAATCGATACGAATCTTCTCCAGGCACGTGGCGCCGGAGGAAGCGGTGTGGCCGCCATCTACACGGCCGTGTGGAAACGCGGCCTCGTGCATCACCACAAGGTGCCTGCAATCGGAGATCTGGTCTTCTTCAGCAACACCTTCGACCGCAACGGCGATGGGCGCAACAACGATCTCCTGACTCACGTCGGCATCGTGGAGCGTGTCGACTCCGATGGCACCGTGACCTTCATTCACCACGTCCGTCGCGGCGTCCTGCGTTACAAGATGAATCTCTTCACGCCCCACACCAGGCGCCAACCCGGCACGGGAAAAGTGCTCAATCATTATCTTCGCGCTGGATCCGGTGGCCGGGCACATTCCGCCAGGCTTACAGGCGAGCTTTTTCACGCCTTCGCCACGATCATCAAATAGGTTCAGATTTTATTTCATGCAGCGTGCACTCGAGATTGCCGGTGTCCACTATACAGATGGTCTTTTTCCCGTAGAGCCAACCTCCAGTTTCGCCCGGGTTGACGAGCAAGGTGCCACCGTCGGTCTTCTTGATTTCGGCCTTGTGAGTGTGTCCCGAAACAATCAATTCGGCGCCCTGTTCGACCAGCTTGTCGACGCTGACCGCCGTCAGGTCGTGAACCACGACGACCTTCTTGCCGTCGAGGTTCAACTCGTATGGCGCCGGCTGGATCCGGCCCTTCGATTCGGCGGTAAGACCCGCCTGCTCGCCGTCGTTGTTTCCAAAAACTCCGATCCACGGGCAGCGAATTCTGTCTAGTGGCTTCAAGGCGAAGGGAGCAATGAAGTCCCCGGCATGGATGATGAAGCCCACTTTTTTTTCATTGAAAAAATCAACCGCTTTTTCTATCGCTGGTAAATTGTCATGCGAGTCAGCCATTATTCCGACAAGCATCGTCAACTCCTTGGCTTAAAATGCAAGCAGGTAAGTAGCACCGGCGGGCTAATTTGTCAAACGCTTACAGGTTATCATGCAGCGAGATAAGTTTCGCCGCCAGGATTTTCATACAGCCCCTCTTGACGGGTGCGGTCATGGAGCGCCGCAGTCCCGCAACCCACAATACTGTTGTCCCGCTTACCAACAACGGTATGCCCGGGCGCATGTGGCGCGGGATCTTGGCATCTTGCAGAACCCGCGAGACTTTCCTGGTGCTTCCTCCCCAGACGTCGATCCGGTCTCCGGGTGACGGCGAACGCACAATCAGGGGAAAGTCGATCTGATTGCCGTCGAAGAACGCCGCAAGGTGAGAAGCCTCGGAAGGATCCCAGTCAGACTGAAAGCGCAATTCGATCCGCGAACCGGTAGGCATCAAAATAACTTCCCCCGGGCCGCTCAACTCAGCCTTGAACATACTTGCCGCCCCCGGGCGCCGGGGCTGAAACGAAAAAAGCCCCTGCTGGACCCGACAAAACACGTCTCCGGGCAAATCGAGGCTCCAGTCGGCGGATCGCTCAGAAGTCCTCAACATGGCTATGATCCGCTCGACGTGATCCTGTTCGAGGTTTGCGCCGACGCCTGACAGCCCTCTCAACATGCGCAGGACGACCCTCGACAGGACGGCATCGTGCAGGTTGGTGAGAACGTCAACGGGCAGCGCCGTACGTCCGGTATCGAGTGAACTCTGTTGAAGCGTGACAGCCATCTTACCAAGCAAGTCACAGTCACGGGACGCCGCTCTCGAGAGCCGCAGGATTGCCCGTCCGACCGAAGGGTTGGCAATACGCCTTATCGCAGGGAGCAATTCGTGCCGGATCCTGTTCCTGAGATATGCTTTGCTGCTGTTTGTGGGATCGTCAAACCAGCGCAGCCTGCGCGAACGCAAGTAGTCGAGAATTTCTTCCCGATCGCATTCCAGAAGCGGCCTGATGAATATGCCCGAGCGCTTGGCGGGTATTCCGGTCAGTCCATCCACACCGGTGCCACGGAAGATGCGCATCAAGACAGTCTCTACCTGATCGGCGCGTGTATGGGCCGTGGCCACCAGCCCGTAGCCGCCCTGGCGGGCGACGCGCGAAAAAACCCGATAGCGAGCCTCTCTCAGGTTTGCCTCGGAGGATCCGGACGGGGTCTTCCGATCGAGTGATGCTTCACGGAATGGCAGGCGCCAGCGCCGGCAGCGCGCCTTGACCTGCGCACAAGCCCGCCGCGATCCGGCAAACTGGTGATGGTCGACGTACAGCACACCAAGGTCGATTCCCAGCCGGCCGGAAAGCGACCGCATCAGATCCATCATGGCCGTGGAGTCCGGGCCCCCGGAGCAGGCCACAAGAACCCGGTCTCCGGGCTTGCAGAGTCCGTTGGCGCGGATAAACGCGGCAACCCGCCCGCGCAGTGCCGTATGCATGCTCGATTCCTTCATCTGTCCGGACTTCAGACTACCCAGCCCGGTGCATGGAGTCAACGCGTCATGAGTCCCGATGAAAGACCATGGGAACTGGAAACTAATTTCTTGTAGGGTGAGACAGATTGTGTATACTGGCCCGAGATCCGGGTTTCATGCGTGCGAGGCAAGCCTGCGCACTCTAGGAGGTCATCATGAATAGCCTTTCCAGGTTGTTCTTTCCCTGGGCGGTAACCTTGGTTGTTTGCGCTGTTTTCGCGGCGGGTTGCCTCGGGAAAGACAAGGAGAAGATCGAGAAAAACGAGAAGAAGCAGCCTGCGGCTACTCACCAGGCAATGCCTGCCCAGCCGGTTTTCAAGGCTTCGCTGGATGATTGTATCGGGCCTGTGAAGCTCAGCGGCAAGCCGAAGGTTATTGCGGTTGCGGATCATAAGTTCAAGCTGGATGGATACCTGCTCACCCAACTCGATAAAGACCCGGATTCCGAGGTGGTAGTGGGAATTATCTCCGACACCAAGGAAAAAACCGAGAAGAACCTGGAAAACATCGACAAGATTGTCAAATTCTTCAAGCAGGAAAAGGCCGAGTTTATTATCCACCTGGGCGATATTGCCAGTATCTTGCCAGTCCCCGAGGAAATCGATGTCCCCGAAAAAGACGCCCAGGGCAAGCCTCTCAGCAGCGCCGAGAAAGAACGCTATCGGCGGCGCGTAATCAGCAAGTCCCGCCGCGAGGCCGTGGCCAAAAGCCTCGAAGATATCGTCGAGGTCGTATCGGTTCTTGCTGAGAGCGATCTCCCGGTCCTGGCGATAATCGGCAACCGTGAGTGTAAGACGACATTTAACAGCGCCATGACCACGCTATCCGAGGACTATCCGAATGTTTTCAGCCTCGATCAGATCAGGCGCGCCGACCTGGACGACCTGGATATCATCAGCATGCCCGGCTACCACGATCCCGAGTATGTCCATTGCACCTGGGACAAGTGCCTGTACTACGAAAGCGACACGCTTTCTCTCGTCGATCTGGCACACCAGGCCAACGACCCGGTCATGTTGGTTTCGCACGGTCCCCCGAGGCAGAAGGATCGCAACGGCATCGACGTTGTCTCCGAGGGCGCCAATGTCGGTAACCCTTGGCTGACAAATGCAATCGTCAAGGCGTCTATCCCCTTCGGCGCTTTCGGCAACATCCAGGAAGCCGGCGGTAAGGCCACAAACCTCGACGGCACGGAAATCATTCCCCAGGACAAGTACGTTGACTCGCTGTACCTGAACCCGGGTCCGGCCGACAGCATGAGTTGGAGCATGAACGACGGGACCGAGAGCGTCGGGATGGCTGCCGTGATTCACGTCGTTGGCAAGAAGGCAAAATACAAGATCTTCAGGATAGGACAAGCAGCCAAGACTTCCCAGCCAACGACCCCCGCCAAGACGGAAGAAGAAAAACCAGCTCAGTAGCTCGGCGCGGCTTCCACCTTCTGTACACCGTCCCAGTTCCCTTTCCACGAGGCATCCACAGGGATGTCGAACTCGAAGGTCATTGTCTGGTCCTGGCCCGACATGGCTCGTGCTTTCAGGCTGAAGGCCATCCTCACTTTTTCCGCTTCCGGCGGGCAAGGCGGCGTGAAGTAATAGTTCAGCCGCGCCCCGGGAGGAAAGTCGGCGATGTAGTCGGATCCCTCGAGGTTGAAGTTGAAAACCGGGTGCTTGCTGGCCGATGCGCTTTCGGCGAAATGCTCGCTTGCCGGGTCTTTGATCTCCGGCTCTCGATGCTTCCGTTTGGCCAGGGCCAACTCCTTCTCGTAGGCGGCCTGATCTTCGGGCGTGGGAGACTTGAACAATTTCATGTTCCAGCCGCCGTAGACGATTGGCCCGATGCCTCCCCACACCATGATCTCCCAGCGGAGTTTGTTGCCGTCTTTCTTGACTGAAAAAACGTCCAGGCGAACTGATCCCTGGTACCCGCTGGCGACGGCCTTGTAGTTTCCCTGCTTGAACTGGTCGTAGACGCGGTGCACAATCTCGTAAGCTTCTTCCAAGATCGGCAGGTTTCCCTTTGCAGCCCGTTGACGGGAACCTTCTTTCTTGGCAAGTTCGCGCTTCTCCTTGATGATCCTCTCCGGGTCGTTCTTCCCGGGATGCTTGCCCCAGAATTTGGCCACCGGGTTTTTGAAATACCAGTTGACCAGCGTATTGACTTCCTGGAGGTATTTCTGCAAGTCGGGACGCTTCTGGATATCCGTGATGGGCCTCAGAATCGAGTTATTCTCGAGGAACTCGATCTGCATCTTGTACAGATCGGTCTTGAAGCCGGCCCCTTCCTCGATCTCGGATTTGACGCTCCAGCGAGTGATCATCACTGACAGGATGGCCACGCCAACTGCCAGCAACACGGGAAAGATTGCCTTTTTCATCTGGCTTGCCCCTTTTACAGGATATTGGTATCGATGCTTTCCTTGTATCGCATCGCGGTTTGTCTTTCAACAGGAAATGTCTTGTTAGTGGCATTTACGAATCGTTTTTTGATTCGTTAGTGCCACGTTATGCTGGCCTAATCAGTGTTACTCCGGCGGCAGTAGGCTGCTGTCGCCCAGAAGCTTTACAAACTTTCTCCAGTCCGAGAAGACGATCTCGGCCCGAGTGACAGGCGCCCTGCGGCCACGGTGGAAAAGCGCCGCGTGCATGCCTGCCGCCAGCGCCCCGTCCACATCGCAGTCTTCACGGTCCCCCACGTGGAGAATCATGCCCGGTTCCACACCAAGTGCGTGCGCGGCCTGGATGAAAGATGCCGGATGTGGTTTCAGCGCGCCCACTTGCTCACTGACCACCATGGCGCCGAAAGGTAAATCGGAAAGCCCGATGCCGTCGAGTTTGGCGGCGATTGGATAATCGGA
The DNA here is from genome assembly GCA_964640665.1 of uncultured Myxococcales bacterium. GTDB lineage: Bacteria > Myxococcota > B64-G9 > B64-G9 > B64-G9 > DATKYQ01. The sequence continues at coordinate 50,427 of CAZXHT010000018.1, read as the reverse complement.
CAGCAGGCCAAGCCTCACGCCGCGTCCGACCAAATCTTGAAGCGCTTGCCGCACGCCCCGATAGGGCCGCACTTTGGAGAACACCTTCGCCCATCGATGATCGATTACTTCTTCGACCTGGCGGGCCGCCTGTTCCGCGGTAAGACCGCGCACGGCGGCCAGACGTCCGGCCTGCTCGGCCCTGAAATCCTCGAAGGGCCCCCTACCCCGCATTTCGTCGCGTACCCGGTGCAGAGCATGAAAAAAATCCATCATGCTCATCATTGCCACCGGGCTGCGCGCCAGCATGCCCCTGATGCTGTACAGCGTGCCGTCCACATCAAGAGTGACGGCTCGAATGCCCGGGGAATCACTCATTCTGCCGCCGGATCCACGGTTTTGACAGTTCCGAGTTTTTCTAAAATCGATGGATCGCCGTTCAGATGCGGCGACTTGACGTGCGCATCCGCGGCGCCGGAGTCGAGTTGCTCCTGCCTGAACCGCTCGAAGGCTCCCGACTGAACGACGGTCAGAAGCGGTTCGCCCAAGCGCTGGGAACTTCGCTTATGCTTGTATTCAATGTTTGAAAGACGCAGGTTGGACTCGAACCCCCGAAGCAGCGCCTCGAGATCTTCATCGGATACGTTCTTTGCGGGCTCGATAGCCAGAACGTACCTGGGATGTTCAGAGTCAATGCGAACCGTTACGCAGAACTCGTCGAGGGCCACCCCGGACGTCTCCTGAGCGCCGGTCACGGCTTGTACAACCTGGCTTTCCGATATCTTTTCTCCGGTGTAAGAGACCATGTTGCCACCCTTGTGGCAGAACACGATCATGGGCGTCTTGCGGTAGAAATCCACGACCTCGACTACATCGTTCATGTCGTAGCGATAGAGTCCGTGCGATCCTGTCACCAGGATGAAATAGCGTTTGCCGATCTCGAGTTTGTCCGCTGTCAGAACGTGTGGTTCTTCGTCGTTTTTGTTTTCTTCCGGGATGAACTCGAGGAAGTGCCCGGTGACGGCTGCCGCTCCCTTGCTTCCTTCCGCCGACATAACTATCGAAAAACTCCCTTCGGTGGCGGCGAATCCGTAATCCATCACGGGCAGATCTCCGAACCACTGAGGGAACTGACGCAGGTAGAAAGGAGCCGAGCCGCCCTTCCAGCAGATACACCCGCATAATTTCGGCCAGATGTCCACCGGACGCACGCGTTTGTATTTTTCCAGTGACGATCTCATTCTGGCGGCCGCCTTGCGACTTTTTCCCAGGCGGCGTTCAAATCTCGACCGCATCTCGGGATCGATCTGCAGGTCTTTCTTCAGAGTGCCTTGCTCGCAGTCATGGATCAGATCGGGGGCAAAGTCGGTCAGTTTGCGGCAGATCAGGATGAGTGTCGAGGGGTTGATGGCCGCCATCAAGGAGATACGGGTGGCGATGGCAAAGCGCAGCAACAGGTAGTATTTCGTGTCGATGTCCTCAATAAAAAAAATGGACATGGGAATCTTCTGAAAGTGTTCCCAGGCCTCGGGCATCCCGCCTGACGTTCCTTCCCGGCTGGTATTCACCATTCCTGTCGCGATGGTGATGGAACCGTATGGAACCCCCCCCTCGGTCTCGCCCTCGACACGAGGAGAGTGCATGGTCAGGATCGTGCCCCGAACCATACGAGGGAAAACCTGCGCAACCTGCCGGTACCAAACCCGCCGGGCCGTCCTGAATTCCTCGAGATACAGTTCATTGACCGGAATGTATTTCGCCGGGCCGGTAGTGCCGCTGGTACGGGCAAAATACGCGGTCTTGCCGGCAGTCAGGATGTCGGGCTCGCCGCGGGTCATCTTCTGAATGTACGCGTCGAGATCGTCATAGTTGCAAATTGGAACTCGCTTCTGAAAATCGGAGATCGTCTTGATTGAGGCGAAATCGTACTTTTTTCCGAATTCTGTTTTTTCACAGCGGCGCATAATCCCGAGCAAGATGGCTTGCTGAACTTCCCGCGGATGCTGGGAGGCAAACTCGAAACGCGCCCATGACTTGGAGAACAAAAGGCGGGTCAGAGCCCGAACGAGCCAGGCGGGAATGATCGGCAGAATGACGAGGCGTAAGAACCTCAGGAGTCTGAACAGAACCTTTCGAAACATGCCACCTCCATGACAGAGTCACATACCATAGCCCAGGCCGGGAAACAAATGGAAGATCGACCCGAAACCGAAAGGGCCCGGCCAAAATGGCCGGGCCCTCACGGGTGATAGCTACACTGCGATTTGGCGTCAGTTCCACTCGGTGTCAGCCGGCCGCGACCGCGCTGCTCACCGGCGAGAACTGTTGCTGAGCCTACTTTTTCTTCTTGGCTACTTTCTTCTTCTTGGCCGGCTTCTTCTTGGCTACTTTCTTCTTGGCTACTTTCTTCTTGGCTGGCTTCCTCTTGGCTACTTTCTTCTTGGCTACTTTCTTCTTGGCTACTTTCTTCTTGGCGGCTTTCTTCTTCACTACCATGATACCCTCCTTGGCCTGTCTTCGTGGCCCGGTTTACTTGCCCCCTTTTAGGGGGCCGTTAGAGGACGCCTCCTCCGGTGCTACCACTTGCGACCCGGCAACCGCTTTCGGCCTTTCCGCAGAAATACACAGCCTTCATCTGCGAAAAAACCAGGCCGGAACGCAAAAATTTGTTCAAGAAATCCATGACGTGACAATACACTATATTGTCTGTCATGTGTTGTCAATAGAAAATTGACCAGCGTTTGAAAATTTTTTTGCGAATCACGAACTTTTTAGCGGCCTTGACAACATGGTCGTCAGTGGGATAACCGGGTGGGCGTTTGCAGCCGGTAATCGAGGAGCAAAAAATGGCCAAGGAAATGGTAATCAACGCGCTGGCGCCGGAAAATATCAGGGTTGCTTTTCTCGAAAACGGGCGCCTGGCGGAATTTTTCGAGAACTCGCAGGAGACGTTCAGGACCAGGTCAAACATCTACCGGGGCAAGATAACCGGCATCCAGCCAAGCCTGGACGCCTGCTTCGTCGAATACGGTGAAGACCGACAGGGTTTCCTGCCCGTCAGCGAGATTGTTCCCGCTTGCTGGAACAAGACGGCCGGTGGCAAAGCCCCTGCGCGGATCGAGAACATGCTGAAAAGACACCAGTCTATTCTCGTCCAGGTCGAGAAGGAGCCAGTCTCGACCAAGGGCGCCCGCCTGACCACGGATGTCTCCCTGGCCGGGAGATATCTGGTTCTGACTCCTTTCTCGGAGAATCTTGGAGTCTCGAGAAAGATCGAAGACCAAGAACAACGCAGGGACGCGCGCAACCTCGGTTCACAGTTGAAGGTGCCCAAGGGAATGGGGTTCATCATCCGGACGGCCGGCCGGGGTGAAAACAAGCGAGCCTTCGAACGAGACCTGAAATTCCTGGTGCGCCTGTGGAACGACATCCAGAACAGGTTTCGCAAGTCTTCAGGTCCCGGGCTTCTTCACGCGGAAGACGATCTGATCCAGCGCGTCTTGCGTGACTACTACGCGAATGATTTTGATCACGTATGGATCGACAACGATCCGGTCAGGGAGAAGGCCGGTCGCTTCTTCAGGCTCTTCGCTCCCCGCCAGCAAAAGAAACTGAAATTCTATTCGGAACGCGTACCCATTTTCTCCCACTTCGGTGTCGAGGAACAGATTGACGGCATCCAGCGCCGCAGGGTCGAATTGCCATCCGGCGGAAGCCTGGTCATCGACCAGACCGAGGCGCTGGTGGCCATCGATGTCAACTCAGGAAAGATGACGCGCCATCACGCCCAGGAGGGCACAGCCTTCGAGACCAACATGGAAGCATCCATCGAAATTGCCCGCCAGTTGCGCCTGAGGAACCTGGGCGGCATCATTGTCATCGATTTTATCGACATGACCAGCAGGGCTCACAATGCGGCCCTGGAGAAATCTCTGCGCAATGCGATGAGCGCTGGCAAGTCGCGACACCGAATAGGCAAGATCTCGGCCTTCGGTCTTTGCACCTTGACCCGGCAGAGAATCGACCGGCCGATTGGCCTGGTCGGCTTTCGAGAATGTCCAACCTGTCACGGCGACGGCAAGATCCGTGCTCCGGAGACTGTTGCCATGCGATTGCTCAGGAATGTAAAGACACAGGCGGCATACGGCCTGATCGAATCTGTTCTGGTCAGGCTTCATCCCGCCGAGGCCAATTTCGTACAAAACAAACGCCGTGGCGATCTCCTGGCGCTCGAAAAGGAGTTCGGCATCCGCGTGGAAGTCACGGCCGATTCTTCTTTTGGACACTCCGAAGAGCAGGTGAACTATATCCGGCGTGCCGAAGTTGACCGTAAGAGCGTACAAACCGGAAAGCGCGACCCTGTCCGCGACAAGCAAACCGAGGCTACGGAAAAACCCGAGAATTCGAAGCCGCCCGAGAAGACGGCGAGCTCGTCTAAAAAACGCCGCCGCCGCCGCAAGAAGAAGACGACCGTCTCTCCGCCGCCAAGCAAGCCCGAGTAGATCTACGTCTGATAACCGGCATTTCTTTTTTGAACCGAACGTCATCCTGGAGTAGAATCGTCATCCTGGAGTAGAATAATCGCGCGGATATTGAAAACTATTTCTGACGGGAAGATGACAGAGGAAAACAGGCAACCAGAATTCGGCGCCCCGCGCTCCAGTCCACGGGCAACTGCGGCACTTGATGTCGAAGTCGAGGTAGCCGGTGAAATGCGCAAGGTGCGTTTGGTGAGTCGCGACATCGGCGCCGGCGGCATGTTCTTGAGAACGGCCGATCCGCCTCCCCTGTGGAAACGGGTCAAGCTTTCTTTCTCGCTTCCCGGCAGAGAACCCCTTGAGGTCCAGGGCGAAGTAGTCAGAAGTATTACCCCGGATGCAAGCGCCTCTTCCGGCTTTCCTCCCGGCATGGCCATTGCCTTCGACGATGTGTCGCGGGCAAAACGCAAGGACCTCGTTGCGTTGGTGCTGGATCTTTGTTCCCAGCGTCCAGCGGCACGGCAGGATGATGGACCACAGGCCGAGGCCTCGAAGAAGATGCACCCCGAGAACGAAAGGGAACCAGTAGCGCAAGACCAAGGGCATCATAAGGCGGATGACATGCTCGGCGAGCTGGACGAGATGCTCGACTCTGTCGAGGAAGAAATCGCGCGTGAAGATGACCAGGCCACGACCGAGTCCGATGACGATCTGGAGTTGAGCGTGGATCTCGAAGGTCGGGAGGAAGCCGAGCCGGAATCAGTGCCAGCTGTCGGGATCGTCTCCGGCGAAGAAGAAGACAAGTTGCGGGCCGCCCTGGGCGACTACCGCGCGGCGGTGGGCGGCGACACCTATTACCATACGCTGCTGATCGGACTGGAAGCCGGGCCGGACGAGATAAAGACGGCCTATCAGCGGCTTCTCGACACGCTCAAGCCGCCGGCGCCACCCGATTTTCTTGATCCCGATGTATTGAAGGGGCTTTCGGCGGTTCTGGGGAGGATCAGAAAGGCCTTTGCCATCCTAAGCAAGCCCGACAGAAAGCGCGCCTACGATTTCCTGATCGACAACCAGATCGAGGATTTGTAGGCCACCACAAGTCAGCTAATAGCAGAGGTATTTGTTCGGATCGAGGTGGGGGCGGAGTAAGCGATTTCACGGAACTTTCTCCAATCGATGCCAAGCTTTCTCATCCGAGCCCGCAAGGTGTGCGGATTTATTCCGAGTAATCGGGCAGCGCCCTGGGGACCTTCAATGCGACCGTGAGTTGAAGTCAATGCTTCTTTGATATGTTCGCAGATGACTGTATTCAGGGATGGAAACTCCGCAATCGGCGGAGCGGTGGATGAAGTCTTTTCCCCGACATACGGCGCAGGCGGAGGAACTCCGGTTCCCAAAGCTCTGGCTATTTCCAGACGATTGCCCTCTCCCAGGAGAGCGGCACGGTCGATAACGGTGGCCAACTCGCGAACGTTGCCCGGCCAGTGGTAAGAAATTAATAGACTGATGTCTTCAAGGGAAGGTTTCAAGGCGGGTAGTCCGAAGCGTCTTGCTGCACGCGAAGCGAAGTGTGTGGCCAGCGCCTCCATGTCCTCGGGCCGCTCGCGCAGGGATGGTAGGTATATGGGAAATACAGCGATTCTGTACCACAAGTCGCTGCGGAATTGACCGGATGACACCATGCTTGGCAGGTCACGGTGGGTAGCCGCGACGACACGGACGTCAACCCTGAGCTGGTGCTGGCCGCCAACCCGTTCGAAAGCTCCATCCTGGAGGACCCCGAGAAGGCGAACCTGGGCGGCAAGTGGCAACTCGCCGGCCTCGTCCAGAAACAGGGTGCCCCCGTCGGCCCGGTCGAACCAGCCTTTTCGCAGGCCAACGGCTCCCGTGAAACTCCCGCGCTCGTGCCCGAACAGCTCTGAATCGACCAACTCTGGAGGTATGGCGCCGCAGTTCACCCGCAGAAACGGTCTGGAGGCCCGCCCCGAACGGGAATGGACAGCGCGGGCGATCACCTCTTTTCCCGACCCGGTCTCTCCTATGATCAATACGGGAACATCCGAGCGGCTGACCAACTCGACGCGATCCATCGTCTGGCTCAGACCGGACTTCGCCCCCACAATGTTTTCGCCGATCTCTCGGCGGCCCAGTTTGGTAAGCAGCGAGAGGCGGTCAGCCATGGCCGTTTCCTGTTTCGTTCTTATCGTGCGAAACATGCGGTCATTGTCGAGCGCCACGGAAAACGGCTCAAGAAGTGCCCTGGCTATTTCCAGGTGTCCGGCATCGAAAGATCCAGGAGAACATCTGGCAAGAAGCAAGAGTCCAGTGGGCCCCATGTCATTGCATAGCGGGCCGGTCAATATGTCTCCGTTCACGCCCCTGGACACTAACAGGTCACGTTCTTTTGTATCGCCATCATGGGAAAAATGAGCAATCTCACCCCGCCGGCACCAGGTAAGCAACCGCTTGACCTCATCGGGAGAACGAATATCTTTTGTTCGAGCCGGTGGCAGGACGGTGCCCGAAGTACATGCTCCGACGGTCTCAATATAGGACTGCTGAAGATTGATGTGCTGGACCATCATCATATCTAAAGGCATGTGGTCTCGTAGCAGCGAGATGATGCTTTCAATTGACTCTTGAATTTCATTACCATGGCAGAATTCCCGCCAGATACTCAACAATAGCGTCGCCAGGTGTGGCATGGTCTGTCCTTTACAGCAAATCACACGGCTACCTGCTAAATAACCTAGTAAGCCAGGATATTTCACTGTATATAAATAGTCAAGTTCCCACGGCATTTTCTATTCCTCTGAAAATTCAAGGCAATTCGAGGCATTCCGCAACATGGCGCGATTATTGCTGTGGGGGATTCCCGCCCCTTGAGTTATCCATTGGAGGTATATTTGTGGCAACACGAACTGAAACGAAAGCAAAGCCTGGTATCATGGGTTGGGAGGTTGCCAAGACACTTGAACAGGAAAAACCCACCATACTGAAGCGGCTCAAGCCTGAAAAAAGAGAGATCAAGGCAGTCGTCTACGGGCTGATTGCGTTCCTGGTTCTATTCCTGGTCGGGTGCTGGTTGGCGGGAAATCCCTTCGAATCCACACAGAGGGTTGCATCTGACGTATTGAAGGCGAAAGGATGGGTAGGTACCAATAACTGGGGCATCTTCTGGTGGGTGGTGGCTATCGCCATGGTGCTGGAGTTTTTAGATGCTTCCGCGGGAATGGGGTACGGAACTGCAATCACGCCACTGCTGCTGGTACTGGGCTTCGATCCCATACAGATCGTTCCGGTTGTCATGATCCAGCAGGCTGCCGCCGGAATTCTGGGCACCTTCTTGCACAAAGAGTTTGGAAATGTTGAGTGGAAGTTTAAACCGATGTCGGAGACCATAAAGCTGTGGCTGATAATTTCTGTCATCGGTTGCTTGGCGGTGGCTTTTTCCATCACGGCTGTATATGGAATCATCAAGTTGGCGACGATATGGATCAAGCTTTACGTGGCGGTTTTACTGGTCTGTATGGGTTTCGTTTCTCTGGTTGGCGCCAGGCGGGATCGAATCTATAAGCCCAGGAAGATGTTCTTTTTCGGTGCCCTGGCCGGTTTCAATAAGGGTATCGGAGGTGGCGGATATGGTCCCGTGGTGACGATAGGAGGCATTATGTCCGGTGTGCCTGTGAAAAGCATGATGGCCGTGACCGCGATATCCGAGGGGTCGGTCTGTCTTGTCTCTGTCATCATCTGGTTGACAATGCTCGGCCAAGGGATGGTCATCGATTTCATCCTGCTCCCGTCCATGCTTCTCGGCAGCATGATTGCGGCCGTGTTCGCGCCCTATGCCACTCGGGTCTTTCCGGAAAAAGCATGGAAGGTGCTCGTGCCGATATATTGTTGCATACTAGCGTGCTATTGCTTCTGGAAAATAATCCCTCAGATAATTACGAGGTTTTCTTCTTGATGCCCTATCAGGCAGCTTGAGATATTTAGTTGCCTTCAATCTTCCGAGAGAATCCAGTCGGGTTCCACTTCCTGGATGCAGAGTTCTTCACGCGCCTTGAGCAGTTTTTCATCGGTGCTGCGCAGTCTCGATGTGAGGATCTGGAGGAAGCTCCATAACAGCTTGATGCCCGAGGGTGGATCCTTACGGATATACTCGTAGAATTGCTTGCGCCCGATAACCAGCAGGCGGCTGGGCCCGAGCGAGGTGATTGTCGCCGAGCGAGGAGCGTTGTCGATCAACGCCATCTCGCCGAAGTTGCTGCCCTGCGAGAGCAACGTGATTTCCTGGTCTCCCTTGGAAACCCTCACCTGCCCCTGAACCAGGAGGAACATCTCGTCGCCGGTAATGTTTTCCTCGATGATCGTCTCTCCCTCGCGGGCGGTCTTGACGTAGGACAGGTTCATCAGGTTGACCAGTTCGCGGTAGCTGAGGTACCTGAACAACGGCGCCTTGCGCATGAAATCAACGCGCTGGCGCAACTCTTCAGCCGCTTCCACCTCGTCCTCGGCGACGTGCAAGTAGACCACGGAGATATTGTCTTTGCCGCCGCGTTCGTTGGCCAGGTCGATGAAACGCTGCGGCACCTGGTTCTCGTCGCCCTCCTCGATCACTTTTTCCACGTCTCCCGGTCTAAGATACCCGTGGAGCCCGTCGGAGCAGATGATGAACTGATCCCCCGGCAAGACGTCGAGGTGCAGCGTGTCAACCCTGACTCTTGACTGAATTCCCAGTGCCCGTGTGATGACGTTCTTGTACTTCGCCTTGCGGGCTTCTTCTTTGGAAATCGTGCCCCGCCGCAACTGTTCGTTTACCAGGGAGTGATCCACCGTCAACTGGTGCAACTGCCCCTCACGGATGAGATAGATGCGCGAATCTCCGACATGAGCTATGAAGGCGCCGGATTCTGCAACCAGCATCATGGACAGGGTGGTCCCCATCCCGTGACGCCGTTTGTCTTGCTGACCCATGTCGTAGATTGCCGCACAGGCTTTTTGAGCCGCCAACTCCACCATCTTCAGGATCTTTTCGCAGACTTCGTGCGGAACGTCATACCTGTAACTTTTTAGCAATTCCTGGGCGGCCCGCACCTCTTTTCCAATGACATCCACCGCGGTGGCCGAGGCGACCTCACCAGCCGCATGTCCTCCCATTCCATCGGCGACCAGAAACAGGCCGAGGTCCCGATCGACGAGAAATGCGTCTTCGTTGTGATCGCGCTTCTTACCGACGTCGGTCTGACCATAGATACTGATATTCACGGTTCCCTCGAGTTCTTGTATAAAAAAGCCCCAAGAAGTTAACAGAGGCACGGATCAAGGTCAACAATGAAAATTCAGACCCTGCGGCTCAAGAAAAAAGATTCATTTGTCCCGCGGCCGGCTGGTCGCGAAGCTGACGAGACGAAGGTGCCAGACAGGAAGATCCGAGCGGTTGATCACCGCAAGCGCAAATGTCGATCTCCATTTGAAGACGTTTGCCGATGTTGACCAGGCGCTCGTACCCCTTGCGGCGGGTGCGCTCCGGCAGAAGTTTCGTCATTTGATTCACGCCGATCTTCCTCCAGGCCTGGCCCTTGAAGCTGCCCTTGATCAGGTGAAAGTGGGCGCTTGGCAAGGTACTTTCGAGAATATCCAGCAGGTGTGGTCGCAATACGACGTAGCTTGCTGAAGTGTGCGATACTCCGACAGATCTCAGGTAACGCAGCAACTCCTCGATGTGGGCAACCGTGTCCGAGAGGAAAGGAATGAGCGGATTGAACCTGCCACGCACATCGACATCCCAGGATGAGAGCCTGCGCATCGATTCGAGCCTCTCCCGGGGGGCCGCGGCGCCGGGCTCGTAGAGACTTGCGAGTTTGTCGTCCATGGTGAACACGGAAACCTGGGCGTGGATCCGGCCGCGGTGCTCGCGAAAAAGATCGCCGAACTCCTCGGGCACCAGGCCGCGCGTAAAAAAGTGCAAGTCCAAGTCATTTTCGAGAGCAATTCGCATACACTCGAAGGTAAGCTGGTAGAGGCTATCGATCGGCTGAAATGAATCCGAAGTCGTGTTGAAGAAAATCGCTTTAGGCAAGTTCCCCTTGCGGCGTCTTATGAGAAGCTCCCTTTCGAGGAGAGCAGGCAGGTTGCTTTTAAGGCGAACCGTACCCGCGGGAAGATCGCGCCTGTTGCTGCCGCAGAAAAGACACTGGAGGATGCAACCCTCGGTGGGGTTGATAATCGCCATGTCCTGCATGCAAACTCGCCTGGAACGTTCTAAGGCCTTGTCTGACTCGATCGATTCAACCTTCAAGTGAGACGAGTCTGAATACGGAATACTGTACATATGTATAGTATAACTTCGCATGGCCGACCTGTCAACCCGGGTGCCATTGCCCCCACCTCCCACCAGTTTTCGAAATACTCTGTTTGGCCGGTGGGCTATGGAATTTCATCTGCACCTGATTGATGAACGATAAATTTACTCACGGCCCCGGAAAACTCCGTTACCCTTTGTCGGCGGGGACCGGCAACTTGCAGGGGTGGGAGATCCCGGCATTGCACGATATTTTTCTTGCACAAGAAATCTTCACGTGTTAGTGGCATTTACGAATCGTTTTTTGATTCGTTAGTGCCACGTTATGCTGGCCTAATCAGTGTATAAGTACGTTGTCTTGGACAATGAATGATATCCGAATTTTCACAGGACAGGAAAAGGAGCCATGAAATGATTTCGACAAGCAAATTGGTTCGTCTAACGTCGGTTTGCGCCTTGGCGGCAGCCGTGGGTCTGGGCGCATTCAGCTGCAAGGTGGGAGAAAAAAAAGAAGGCGAAACGGGCGCAGCGGGAACGACCACGGCCCAGAAGCAGACAGTCTCCCAGAAGGCGAAGGTTGAGTTCTATATCATGTCGAAGTGCGCGTTCGGCACGCGGGTCGAGGACGCCATAGCCCCCGTCTTGAAGAAAATGGGCGGAGATATCGACTTCTCGCTGGATTTCATCGGAAACGTCAGCAACGGCAAGTTGACCTCGCTGCACAAGGAACCCGAGGTCAAGGGTGATATGGTGCAGATATGCGCTTGTAAGTATGCACCCGTCAACTATTTAGACATGCTGTTGTGTATGAATAAAAATGCCCGGCAGATTCCCGAGGGATGGGAAAAGTGCGCAGAGAGCGCCGGCGTTCCGGTCGACAAGGTTCGCGCCTGTGTCGATGGCCAGGAAGGCAAGGATCTGCTGACAGCGTCGTTCAACAAGTCGCGCGCGCGGCGCGCCAGCGGCAGCCCGACGATGTACATCGGCGGCAAGCTCTATCGCGGCGGGCGCACGGAAAAGGCCTTCACCCGGGCCATCTGCAATGCATTTCCCAGCGACAAACCCAAGCTGTGCTCCTCGATTCCTCCGCCGGTGAAGTTCCCGATCACCATCCTCTCGGATGAGCGCTGCAAGGAATGCCGCACGAGTATGATCGAGCAGCAGTTGAAATCGCTCTTCCCCGGTGCGGAGGTCAAGGTCGTTGACTGGGGGACCGACGAAGGCAAGAAGTTGTACAAGGATAACGACCTGAAGAGGTTGCCGGTGATGTTCTTCGGCAAGGACGTGCAGAAGGCCGAAAACTATGCCCGTATGCAGCGTTCTCTGAAGCCCGGCGGCGACTTCCTGATCCACGATCGCTGGGGACGTTTCGATCCCAACAAGGAGGTCTGCAACAACAAGAAGGACGACACCGGCAACGGTAAGGTCGACTGCGACGATCCCGATTGCAAGTTCGCCAAGGCCTGCCGCAAGGAGGCCGCCAAGAAGCTGGAAGTTTTCGTAATGGCCCAGTGCCCCTACGGTACCCGGGCGCTGGATGCCATGAAAGAGGTCCTGGATAACTTTAAAAACGATATTGATTTCCGCGTAAACTACATTGCCAGCGAGCAGGGCAAGGGTTTTCGCTCGTTGCATGGCCAGGCCGAGGTCGATGAGAATATCCGCGAGCTGTGCGCCGCCAAGTACTACAAGAAAAACTACAAGTTCATGGAATACATCTACTGCCGCGACAAGAACATCCGCTCAACCGATTGGCAGTCATGCACGGGCGGCAAGACCGGGATAGATACCAAGAAGATCGAGAAGTGCGCCGGCGGCGAAGAGGGCAAGAATCTCCTGCGCAAGAACATCAAGATCGCCGATGGTCTCAAGGTGAGCGGCAGCCCCACCTGGTACGCCAACAACCTGTACAAGTTCTCCGGGTTGGACCCCGAGAGCATCAAGAACAACTTCTGCCGTTACAACAAGGGATTGAAGGGCTGCGCGAACAAGCTTACCGGCCCAAGTAAAAAGGTCAAACCGGGCGCCTGCAAGTAAGCTATCAGTACTTATTGGCAAAAGGGCACGGCCTTGGCCGTGCCCTTTCTTTGTCAGTTACCGGAATTTTCTTCGCTGTCCGGTCCGTCCTGCATCTCTCGCTGCAGTTCGGGATCTACGACCTGTCCTTCGGTATCGACATTCAGCTTGGCTTTCCTGCGCAGGGCCTCTTGCTCCTTGCGCATCTGCTCTTCCTGCTGTTTCATGAGTGCCGCGGCGGCGGCGGCACCTGCCTGCGCTTCCTGCTCTTTGCGCAAACGCTCATCTTCTTCTTTCTTCTTCCTCGCAAGTTCCGCCTGTCTCTGCTGTTCCCTTTCTTTTTCGAGCTTCATGGCCGCCTCTTGTTCTGCCTTGCGCTTGCGATCCTCTTCCCGGTCGCGTTCGCGCCTGAGCGCGTAAGGATCGGGTGCCGCGCTGGAGCCCCGGACAGTGCTCGTTGTCGACGGCGGCGCCTCCGGCACGGCGGATCCTGCGGGCACGGCCCCGCTTTCTCCCAGTTCGTCGTCAATCGCTCGATCGATGCTGCCCGTCGGCTGGAAAAGCGATTCACCGGGTTGATCTCCCCAGTCTCCACGATCGTCGGAGTTCTCGGTGATATCGGCCTCCGGTGGCGGCCGGCGATCTATCCTGAGTTGGCGAAGCATTCTCTGCTGGCTGGATTTTTCGGCAATGTACTGCTCGCGCTCTTCCTGCCATGCCTGCCTGATTGCCTCCCAGTTTTCCACCTCCCGCTTGAAGGTGCTGCGCTCGAGGTCGGCTTGCCGTTTTTGTTTTTGCCGTGGTTGGACGACCTGGTCCCAGCCTTCGGTTCCATCCAGGTCGTCGAGAGGATCACTGGCATGGGCGCCGATCGAACTCAATACGAGCGCCATGGTCATGGACAAAAAAAACGATTTACGGCTCGGCATGACACCATCTCCCAACGGAGCAATAATACCACGAATCGGCCGGCACGACCATGTCACTCAAAGCGTCTTGAGCGAGATGACGAGATCCCCAAGTGCTTGATCCTTTACTATCCGGATTCCCTCGCTACATCCCATCGTCGTCAGGTCTCCCTGTGCACCCAGGCGCTCGTAACCCAGCGCTACCGCCAGCGCGCTTTCCGACGGCCTGATGAACTGGATCAGGTTGTTGGGGAAAAAAGTGCCGCAGCAGTTGAAAACCAGGTACTTCGGCTCCGCCATGAGCGGATTGAGCGCCTGGTCGTCGAGAGCGACTAAACCATTCAGGATGTCGTCACAATCGACAGGGACGCCGGTGGCACGCCTGGAGTCGATGAACAGGACCTGCCCGCTGGATGGCACCTTTGGAATCTCGCGTGCGAAGCTCAGGTCAACAACGGCGCTTCCAAACCCCTGGGCTTCCGAAAAAACCAGGCAGCTTCCTGAGATGCATGCGCCATCGGCCACAGAAGCGCAATCGAGGGCCGTGCTACATGGTTGCCCAGGCACAGATCCTCCCCCTCCGCATCCGACAATGGAGGCGCTGAGCAAGATCGTCGATATAAACGCCCAGTCGCGCATGATACTATAATCTAATAACAGGCGCCCTCGTTTTGCAACTTGTTTAGGGGATGCAACGTCCCCCATTCCTTTTTCTTGCTAATCCGTCCGGCAGGTTGCAAACTCTTCAGCCGATGCCCACGGAGATCAGCAAGACGCCCTGGAAAGGGCTGAGGAGATTTGCATTCCCCTTGCTGTGGGTGGTCCTGGTCGTCTTTTTTTTCCTGCTGCGCGATGTGGCCGCTCCTTTCGTTGGCGCCTTGCTGATCGCATACCTGCTTGCACCGCTTGTAAGACGCATGGGCAAACTGCGGGTCAAAGGCAGGGAAGTTCGCATGCCGCGCTGGTCGGCGGTGCTCTCAATCTACCTGGTGCTCGGGTTTATCGTCTGGGGCTACTGTATGCTGGCGGTGCCGCGTATCAGTGCCGAATTCGGTAAACTGGCACGTGATGGCGAGAAACTGTTTTTATCGCTGACACCGGAAAAGATCGAGGAATACAGCCAGGACATCAAGCGCTGGGTTGAGGAAAACGGCCTACCGGTTCGGATAACCACTCCGGCCACGCATGCCGAGGAGGGTCGACAACCCGGTTTCGTGCTCAATCTCGACGAGGTGATCAGAAAAACAGTTGCCGACATCGCCGAAGGCGCCAGGAACACGTTTTTCGCTTTTCTGAAGTTGGGCCCTGCCTTCACCGTTAAACTCTTCAGGTCCATCTTGATGACGTTTCTGATCTTGATGGTTGCGGCATTCTTTTTGGTGGATCCAGAGCGTGTTGTAGATTTCTTCAGGTCTCTTTTGCCCCGGAACCTGCACCGGGGATACCAGGAAGTCATCGTCGAGATAGACCATGGGCTTGCGGGAGTGGTGCGCGGGCAGGTGATAATCTGTCTTATAAATGGATTGCTGACCTTCATCGGCCTGCTGATCCTGGGCGTGAAGTTCCCGGTTCTGCTGTCCTCGCTGGCAGCGGTCTTGAGCCTGATACCGATATTCGGTTCGATCCTGTCCTCGGTTCCAATTGTTGCCCTGGCCCTGACATCCGGTTTTTACACCGGCCTGGGAGCGCTTGGCTGGATCATCGGAATTCACCTGCTGGAAGCCAACTTCCTTAATCCCAAGATCATCGGAGATTCCGCCAAGATTCACCCGGCACTGGTCATCTTCGTGCTGGTGGCCGGCGAACATTTCTATGGAATAGTGGGAGCCCTTTTCGCCGTGCCGCTGGCGTCCGTCGGCCTGGCGGCATTCAAGGTGCTTCATCGTCGCGCCGTTTCTTGGGGACATGATGAATCGGGCGAAAGCGACAGCGACAATCGGAATAATGCAGAAAGCAATGCTTGAAGAGTTACTGATATCTTACCGTATTAATATATAATATCGAGGATCGATGAAAAAATACATTGCCGTTGCCGGAAATATCGGGGCGGGCAAGACATCGCTTGTGGATTTTCTTTGCCGGCGTTACGAACTGAAGCCTTTTTTTGAGCCCAACGATACGAATCCTTACCTCAAGGATTTCTACGGCGACATGCGCGGCTGGGCCTTTCATTCGCAGATCTATTTCCTGACGCACAAGTTTCGCCTACACAGGGAACTGGAGAAGTACCCGGGCACTGTCATCCAGGATCGGACGATCTACGAGGATGCCGAGATATTCGCGAAGAACCTGCACAGATCGCGTTACATCAACAAACGTGACTACGCGACCTACCGCGAACTCTACGAGACCATTCGCAGGGATCTCACCCCCCCCGACATCATGATCTTCCTGCGCTGTTCGGTGAGGACCATGCGCAAGCGCATCCGCGATCGAGGCCGGGGCATGGAACAGAACATCCCCACTCGCTACCTGAGGCGGCTGGATAAGCTATATTCCGAGTGGATATCGAACTACAAATTGTCTCCGTTGATACAGATCGACTCTGATCACATCGATTACGTGACGGATCTCGTCCACCGCCTCGACCTGCTTCGCGCAGTAGAAAAGATTCTGTAGTACAAAAATTGACAGGCCGGCCCTATGTAGTACAATGTAGGTATATTTACTACCTACACAGTGGAGGTGGGACATGAGACGCTTTCTGATAATATTGTCTCTCGGCCTGGTCGTTCTTTGTTTCGTAAAGGGTTCAGAAGCCAATCCGGACGACGCTTCGGCGGTGACGGCCCTGAACAAAACTGTCGACCGGCAGATACAGAAGCGCCTGCTTTCGCTGCAACTCGGAGCCGAACTGTCGGCGGGTCTCGAAGAAAGCGACGTTTCCTGACCTTTTACTGTAGTGTCCCGTTCGGCCAGCTTATCGTCCCGACCTGGAAGAATGTCAGAACCTGTCCGTGGGTGAAGGCGAATGTCTTCTGGGCGATCTCCACTTCCTGGTTGTCGTATCCGGTTACGAAGAACCTGATGATGCCCGCGGCCGCCCTGTCGCAGTTGTCGCCGCACCAGGGTGAAAACGGGCAAGGTGGCAAAGCATCGTCGCAGCAGTAATAGGTGCTCGTGTTCATCGACGAGTGACAGCGGAAATAGACGTAGAGGGCATAATTTCCCATGCCGGGATTGTTGAAGTCAATCTCGTCGCCAAAGTTACCCGGGTTCGGCCACAAGGCACCATCCGGATCTTCCCAGTTGTCCGTCTGGTAGACGGGAGACCCGTAGCCCCCCCAGTTAACCTGCTGCTCGCAGCCGTCATCCTTGGTCGGACAACAGTCGTCCGGCGAGAATGTATTACTGGAGCCCGGCTTGAGAAGGTGCAGGTCGACATCGACCTTGCGATTGTTGGGATCCTGCTCGTACCAGTCGAGCGTCACACGAAAGGCCTTGGGGCCTCTCACGTGTATATCGAACGTCGCCTGAGCGCTCAGGTTCTGGGGAACGTCGTTGTCGCCCACCTCGATGCCGATCTTGTAGTCGCCCGGGAAATCGAACGCCACCGTGGCATACAGGTCGCCGCCGCCGATCGGCGGGGGCGCGCCCCTGCCGGGCGGATACTCGATGAACTGCCAGTTGTAGGTCGTCACGGCGCCGTCGCAGTCGGATGACATGCTGGCGTCGAAGGCTACATCCGTGCCCATGTCAACGGCCACGTAACCCGTGTCGTTGCCCCCCTCCTTGATCTTCGCCTCGGGGCCGGCGTGAACAATGATATCGAGTGTGTCCGTGGGGCTGTCGGCGCCGTCGTTGTCGGTGACGTTCAGCCCGATTTTCACGGAGCCGGCCTCGGAGAGGATGATGGAAGTCACATCGTTGGCGGCGCCCGGCAGCGTCAGCGGTGTGCCGCATTTCTGCACCGCGGGCTGCTCGATTATCTCCCACAGGTATGCGGCGATAGCGACATCGTCGAAGCTTGTGCTGCCGTCGAGGATGATCTGCTCTCCCAGCATGGCATCCAGCACGGCGGTGTCCGCTCCATTTGCCAGGATAACGGCCGTTGGCGGCTCGTTGCCCTGGAAACCGTTGCCAGTCAGAAGCACCTGCGCCTCTTGCCCCGCTTCGGGGTCGTCGTGATCGATCAGCAAGGTTCCCATGTCGTTGGCCACGTCGCTCGGACTGTAGCGCACGGTCACCGAAGCCTGGCTCGATGGGGCCAACCTGAGCGGTTGTGCCGGAAGGGGCGCCGGCAGGTTTTCGAGGCTGAAATCCGTGGAACTGCCCGCAGCCAGATCGATCAGAGGAACAGACAGGTCGCCGACACCGTCATTGCGGATGATCAAATCAACAGTCGCACTGTCGTTGACCGCAACGTTGCCGAAGTCGATACCGGCGGGCTCGATCGCGATCTCCGGCATGCCCGCGCTGGCCGTCATGGCGACGGTGGCCGGCGAAGCGGCCTGGTCGCTACTTGCGACTATAAGGTTGCCGTCGAAGTCGCCGCGCCCGGGCGCCAAAAAGGTCACCTGGGCCAGGACGAAGTCTCCGCGGTTTATGAATACCGGCGGTGTGAGCTGTGTTCCCATGTCTGGATCTTCGATGACGACAGTGTAAGCTGTCGAAATGCCAACCTCGGGTTCAACCGAGTCGAGCCGCAAGACCGCGTTTCCGGTGCCCATGTTCGAGATGGTCAGCGGCAGGGTCGACGGCTGTCCAGCGGGAACGGCGCCGAACTGCAGCGCGACCGGATCGAGGTGTATCATCGCCTCGCCCTTGAACTCGCTTATGAGCTGCACGTCGAGCTGGCCCTCGTCCGGATCGTTCGAAAAGACCTTGGCCACTGCCCGATCGGTCAAGCCATCCTTGGCGGTGTAAGTCACCAGCAGCGTTTGTTCCTCTCCCGGGGCGAGGGTAACCAGCGGCGGCACCGTGGGTGCCATGCCGAATTCCTGCTGCGGGTCATCGCCCAGTGTTACAACGCTCAGATCGAGATTCGCGCCGCCGGTATTCCTGACCACCAGGTTGGCATCGACCGGAACCCCGACCGTCGCGCTGCCGAAGTTTATCTCGTAGAGTGTTCCATGCTCGTCCTGGTGCGTGATGACGTCTCCAGCCAGCGTGATCTGCGGCTCGGGGGCCGGGCTGTCCGCCCCGTCGGCGCTTCCATCCGAGGGAACGTCACTTCCAGCGTCGCCTCCGTCCCGGCGCTCGCCCGGTACGCAAATGCCCTCCGTGCAGATTTCTCCCGACTGGCACTCGCTGTCCGCGGTACACGACTGCGGGCCCTTGTCGCCCCCGAAAGGGGTACAGACGCCGGCGTGACAGTACTCCCCGATGCCGCATTCTTCATCGACCGTGCAGGGCACGCCGGCGTCGGCGGAAGTACCGGAGTTACAGGCGCACAAGCCGATTGCCAGCAGCCAACAAACCAGGATTGCCGCCTCGGTTCGAAATTCTCGGAAAACCATGATACGCCTCCGTCACAAGACCAAGCCTTACAGCGCGGCTCCTCAGCCGAAAAAAAATCCGCGCAGTACTACTGAGAATCTTCGCGGTACGCGAAGATTCTCAAGACTAGTAGTATAATATACCAAAACCAGTCGTTTCGTCCACAGCCTGGCTGGCGCGCTATTTCTGCAAATCGACCTTGAGGTTCAGCACGCGGCCCGATGTTGGCGTCACATCTTTCCACCATGTACCGTAACCAGCCAGGAGAACCCTTACGTTGTGCTTCTCGCCCGCGCAAATCCTGTCGATGATCAGGGGTGTCTTGCCGGGCAGGCGCTTGCCGTCGATCTCCACGGTGGCCCCCGACGGCTTGCTGTTTACGTAGATCCAGCCGCTGCCGTGGTCGCACTTTTTTTCCTCGAGCATGCCGGCGTGTATCTCGCGCGACGGGTTGCGACGATCGAGCGTTACCGTCTGAGACCAGTTGCGAAAGCCGTCCATATCGAGGCTGACGGACAATGCGGTGTTCAACTGCAGATCCGGAACCCGTGTCGGTGTCGCACCGTGTTTCTCTCCGTTGATGAACACCGCGACCCCGGACGGATCTGAAGTTATTCTGAGGCTGCCGGGCTTGCGAATGCCGGACTCGGGACTCGCGGCCGGTGCTCCGTCCGTTGCCGCGGCAGCACCCCGTGGCGCTGGTGGGCCGGCCTGCCCGCCGTTGGCTTGGTTGGGCCCGGAAGGCGGCGGCGTGCTCCCTTGGCCGGAAAGCATCCGCCAGGCCAAGAGAGCAGCCAAGGCGAGTACAACGACGGCGATCAAGTAAGAAAAAACTCCACGTCTACCCGAAGTCTTCGACCTCCGATTCCTGACGCTGATGGAGATGGCAGCCGGCAAGGCTTGCGATACGCGGGGGAGCACTGGCGGCGGGCTTTTCGGGGGCCGGGGCGAGACAATCTCGGCCACGTCATCTTCGTCCTTCGCGGCTTCTGGAGGCGCCTGGGGCTCACCATCGGTTCGGCCCGTGGCGCTCCAGAACCGGCCCGGATCGAGCAAGTCGATTTCGTCTGCGCCATGGGCTTGCGGGGACATCTCGGTTTGTAGATCTTGATCCTCCCGCTTGGTTATGCCACCGAATAAACCCCGCAGGAAAACTCCGATCAGCGCCGCGTCCCGGCTTTCTCCACTCAAAGTAGTAAGTCGCGAAAGTTCTTCGACGACTTGCTCGGCGCCGGCCGGGCGTTCTTCCGGGTCTGTCTTCAGTAAGCGGGTTACGACCTGTCGCAGCTCGGCCAGGCCGGCTGCCGACTCGTCGTCGACTGCAAGGAGCGAAATCATCTTGTGAGCCAGGGCTCCCAGGGCATACAAGTCGGAACGCTGAGTCGGAGGGCTGCCGGCCCTCTGCTCGGGAGAGAGTGCATTGGCCGGCAGTGTTCCCAGCGCCTGTCTGGTTTTGATAAGACGATACACGCCGAAGTCGGCGATCTTGACGCTGCCTTTGAAATCAAGAAGGACAAACTCCTCCCCGAGAGCACCGTGAACCAGGCCGCGACTTTCGTGTCCCTCGATGCCGGCGGCCCCGGCAAGTCCACCGGCCACCTGCAGGATCACTTCCAGGATCATAGCCGGGCGAAGTCCGCTGCCGACGGTTTTAACCCGCTGCAGTATCGAAGACAGCGTGACTCCGTGGATGTACTCGTTGACCAGGTAGAGTCGCCCAGCCTCTGAACCCGCGTCGATCACCTCGAGGAGATTGGGATGCATAACGCCGGAAAGCGCAAGCGAATCGGCCACGAAAGCTGAAACGTCGTCTGGGTGCACTTGCCAACCGCGGCGCAGGCGTTTGAGCAAAACGGTTTGTTCGATGCCCCGACTTATTTTAGGCCAGCCGACTTCCAGGTCGAAGGGTCCTCGCGACCCCAGGCTCCTGATAGTTTCGTAGTCGTTCTTCTTGGGGAACTCTTTCACTCTCGCGGCTCTTTCAGCGAACTATAGAAATTGTCTTCCAATTTCTTGCTCAGTTTCCTGAACCTGATGGCGCGGCGGTTGTGCTCCTTGACGTGCAGGGCGGCAAAGCCGAGGTCCATCGACCAGGCGAAGAGATTCAGAAGGAACGACATCCAGGACCCGGTGTATTCGAAGAACATCAGGCCGAGGATCGACATAAAAACGAGGTAGAGGAACATCTGGAATTTGCCCGCATACAGGTGACCGAGGCCGGTACCTGGAATCGCCGACAGAGCCCATGCCGGCCAGACAGGTCTTATCTTGCATTCTTCCGGACTGGGCAGGCCGTCGCGGTCGAAAAAGCTCGGACGATCCATAAACAAGCCGCCTTCGTCTTCTTGCTCCTCTTCGGTCTCACCCACGTCCTCGGCAGGCGCCTGTTGCTTCTTGCGACCTTCATTGAAAAAAATCTTCGCCGCTCGATCGAGTGCGGCCCGCGCCTCCCCTTCCCACTCCTCGGGCACCATGATGGACAGCGCACCCTCCTTGTCCCACTCGGTACGATGGGGTATCTCTTGCTCGCGCAGCGTCGCGGGGAAGATCTCTATTTCCATGGGATTTGTGCAGACAACAATGCTTTTGAAGTTGAAGTCGGGCATAAAGGCCTCTACGAACCTATTTCGAAGACTGCGCCGCAGCTGATTTCATGAAACAACATCGTGCGGCTGTTGAGGAACACGAAGACCGGTCGGTAGCCGAGATCCAGGAAAACCCCGTCGATTGGCAGCGGCACGTGGACTCCAAAGCTTGCGGCCGCGCCGGGCTTCATCTCGGTCGAATCACCGGGAAACCAGTGCCCGACCGCGGAGACACCCAGGTATATAGGTCCGTAGCGCATATTCAGGTCGAGTGACATATCGTAGAGCGGGCCCGAGGCGGAAAAGACAACCTGGCCATGCAGTCCAACCATGAAATATCGGAATGTGAACAGACCCGATATAAACAGAGTCGTGCCCGAGATGTCCACGCCTTCGGAATAGCCGATGCCCGGCTCGACGATCATGCAACCATCCCGCGGCGCAGGCCACAAGGGGCTGTCGTTGACGTGGTTCTCGTCGGCTGCGGCGACCTTGGTAAGCATGAGTGACACCAGGGCAAACGACAGCCAGAATATTGCAGGTCGAGTACGCATCTTCTCGTCAACCAAGAGTATTCCCTCACGTCCCGCCGGTCAATTCTCAACATGCTCAAAGTTGGTGACAGCGATATGCCTGGTATGGTATTTTTCCTCTCCGGAATAAGCGAGGGAATTGGGGTATGTCTCCGAGAAGGTACTATTTCAGGTCTACGGACGGTTCGTCTCTTGGTCCGTTCAACCTGAACATCGTGGCCGAGATGATCCGGGCCGACAAGGTCAAGACGAACACGCCCGTGTCGCTGGATGGCCAGGATTTCAAACCGATGAAATCGTTCCCCGAACTCGCAACGTTGCTCTCGGTCGAAACGGACAGCGATATTCCCGATCTCCCCGATGACGATCTGATCGAAGCCGCCCCGCTGTACTCGGGCAATTTCACCGAAGTCAGCCTGCCCAAGCTGCTGTATCATTTCATCGCGGCCAAGGTCACCGGAAGGCTCCTGGTCTCCAACCAGGTTGTGAAAAAGGAACTTTTTCTCATCAACGGCAAGTTGGTGGCGGCTATATCGAATCTGAAGAGAGATCGGCTCGGGCAACACCTGCTGCGCAAGGGGGTCATATCCCAGGATCAACTCGACGATATACTCGATCGAGCCAGCAACCGTGACGAACGCCTCGGTGAATACCTGATCCAGAACAAGATCGTCGAGCCACACGAACTGTTTGTACACCTTTCCGATCAGTTGAAGGAGAAGGTGTACGAGGTCTTCAGTTGGCGGGTCGGGAGCTACGCTTTCTACGAGGGGCAAGAGTACAAGGGATCTATTCTGCCGATGAACCAGAACCCCTGGGAGTTGATCTCGGAAGGTGTGCGCCAGGGGTACGAATTGCCCGAGTTTGAAGCGCTTTTCGAGCAATACCTGAACTACGTTCTTCTCAAAGTGGAAAACAAGACTCTGCACATCAACCAGCTGGACTTGCACCCGCTGGAACTCAAGGTGTTCAAGGCCACATCCTCGCAGAGGGCCCTGCGTGACATTCTCGCACGCCATGGCGGCGACGAGAAAAAAGACAAGGTCATTCTTGGTACGGTTTACATGGGCCTCGAACTCGAGCTGCTGACTTTCGGCGAGAAATACGAATCAGTCCAGGACTTGCCCGGGGACGCTGCGGCCGCTGAGGAATGGGACTTGAGCATGACCGCTGACGATAGCGCTATACAGGCCGAAGATGACGATCTGCTATCGGCGGCTATTCTGGCCACTCCCCCGGTCAGCCGCCAGGAACAAAAGCTGCTCGAGAAACTCAACAAGATCAAGGAGCAGGATTTTTTCGAGCGCCTGGGACTGGAACGAACGGCATCGTCGTCCGACGTCAGCCGCTCGTTTCTGGATGCCGCCAGAGTATATCATCCCGACCAGGTCCCCGGCGACATTCCGGATTCGACGCGCGATCTCTACACGCAGATATTCTCGCTGCTCAACGAGGCGCAGCAGAAACTCTCAGATGACAAGGCGCGTACGAACTATCTCGAGGCGCTGAAATCGGGCCTCGATGACAGCCAGGTCGACGTTGGCAACATCATTGAAGCCGAAAACTGCTTTCAGCGTGGAGAGGTCTTGCTGGGCGCCAGGAAATACGGACAGGCGCTAAACGAATTTGAGAAAGCCATTCAACTCAATCCCGATGAGGGCGAATTCCACATCTACCAGGGATACGCCAGGTTCATGTCCAACACCGGCTCCGATAGCGCCGTGACGAATCATTGCATCAACACGATCAGCAAGGGTCTTAAGATGCGCGCCGGCGAAGTCGCGATGGGTTTTCTGTTTTTGGGACGAATCTATAAGACTGGTGGAGACAAGGAAAAGGCAGTTAATATGTTCAAGAAAGCCATCAATCTGGATCGAGGCCTCGTTGAAGCCTCGCGTGAATTGAGGCTGATGAGCATGCGTTCTGAAAAGAAGGGCCTGTTCAAGCGTAAGTGAGGGGAAAATGAAGACAGCACAAAGTAAATCGATGCGCGAACTTGTCGAGATGGCCAAGGCCTGGGGCCTGCGTGGATACACCGGGCTGACAAAGAGCGAGCTTGCGAAGCTCGTAGCCGGAGGTCTGAAGGGCAGGACCCTTGCCGAGCTCACGGCCATGGCCCGGGAGTGGGGGCTCGTCGGACTGTCAAGACTTCGAAAACACGAACTCGTCAAGAAGCTGAATGCGAAGCTCGTGAAGTTTTCCCGGGCAAAAGCCAAGCCGGCGCGAAAAAAGAAGACCGCGGCGAAGGCCGCTCCGAGGGAAACTGCAAGAGCCCGACGGCGACCCAACGGGAAAAGGACGAGACGGACTTCCGGTATAAAAGCCAAAAAGCGCGAGGCGGGCGACATCGAGACGAC
Organism: uncultured Myxococcales bacterium; assembly: GCA_964640665.1. Classification (GTDB taxonomy): domain Bacteria; phylum Myxococcota; class B64-G9; order B64-G9; family B64-G9; genus DATKYQ01. Next base: position 25,828 of record CAZXHT010000018.1, on the reverse strand, counting down.
CAGCCTGCCGGCCGGTTACCGCGACGGGCGCATGATTCTGTTGCCGCGAGACCCCGATTGGCTGTACTGCTACTGGGATCCTACTCCAGAGCAGCAGAGGCGTCTCGACGGTGAGCGGGGCATGCCGGCCATCAGGGTGATCGGAATCGAAGACGATGAGAAGATGCTGATCCAACCGGTTCGCATTTCACACGCGGCTCGTAGCTGGTATTTCCAGGTTTCCAACCCGAAAGGCGCATACAAAGCGGAACTAGGGCTTCTTGACGAGCAAGGCGGCTTCGAGCCGATCATGTCATCGAATCCCTCCAGCCTGCCGCCCTCAACCGTTTCCGACAGGCTAGCTTCGAGCCTTGCCTCCCACGCCGACGGAGAGCAACGGAACGTACCAGGCGGTGTGGCATTCGAGACCGACGAGAAGCTGGCGGACAAATTGCAGGCGCTTTCGGTGGGGATCGAGGGGCCGGGTATGGATTCGGCCAGGGCGTTGGAGACACGCCAGTGGATGGAGGAGATCGGCTCGGCAGGCTTTGGGCACAAGACGGACGGCTGACGTCCGATCGCCCCGTTGACGAACTCTCAATGGCAATCGCATGCCCGTAAAGGGATATCTGGCCTTAGTGCTTCACGCGCACCTTCCGTTCGTCCGCCACCCGGAACACGAACGTTTTCTGGAAGAGGATTGGCTGTACGAGGCCCTTACCGAATGTTACCTGCCCTTACTGGAGGTTTTCGAGCGCCTTGTCGACGACGGGGTGCCTTTTCGCATCACCATGGTCTTGACTCCCAGCCTGCTTTGCATGTTGGCGGACGATCTTCTAAAGGCGCGCTACCTGAAGCACGTCGAGGAGCTTGTAGCGCTTGCCGAGAGGGAGGTCAGGCGCACCGCGGGCGACTCTTCCATGCAACGGCTGTCCAGGTTCTACCATCGGCGTTTCGTCCTTGCCCGCGACCGTTTCAAAGCGGTTTATCATGGCGACCTGATCTCGGCATTCAGGGCGCTCGAGAGCGCCGGTGTGCTCGAGCTGATCACATCCGCCGCTACTCATGCCTATCTGCCATTGTTGCAGACCTACCCCATGGCGGTGACTGCCCAGATTCGCTGTGCGCTCGCCTGCCATCAACAGCTCTTGGGTAAGCGTCCAGACGGCATCTGGCTTCCCGAGTGTGGTTACTATCAAGGCCTGGATGAGATTCTCCATTCACACGGGCTGCGATACTTTTTCACGGACACGCACGGGTTGTTGTTTGCCACCCCCCGCCCGCCGTTGGGCGTGTATGCCCCCATACTGCCCCGGCCCGGCCTGGCCGTCTTTGGACGCGACCGCAGGAGTTCCATGCAGGTCTGGAGCTCGAAGGTCGGATACCCGGGCGATCCGGAGTACCGTGACTTCTACCGTGACATCGGTTTCGATCTGGATCCCGGCTACCTCGAGAACCATATCCAATCGACAGGCGAACGCAGGAGCACGGGGATCAAGTATCACCGCATCACCGGGCGCACCCAGCAGAAACAGGTATATCGGCCCGAACGGGCCGCCATAAAGGCCAAGTCGCATGCCAAGCATTTCATGAACGAACGGGAGGCGCAGATCGGCGAGCTTGCCGAAATGATGCCTGCCCCGATAGTCGTCTCTCCCTACGATGCCGAGCTGTTCGGTCACTGGTGGTTCGAAGGCCCTCTCTTCCTTGAGGCTCTGATACGGCAGGCGGCTTCCGGACAGGCCGTCTTCAAGCTGGTCACGCCCGGCGACTACCTGAGACTCCACCCGCTTCAGCTACAGAGCACGCCTGCGCCCTCGAGTTGGGGACGAGGCGGTTACAACGAGATGTGGCTGAATGAATCGAACGACTGGATCTACAGGCACATTCACTGGGCCTGTGACCGGATGATCTCGGTGGCGGAGCGTGTCCACAACCCCGGGCCCCTGAAAAGGCGAATTCTGAATCAGGCGGCCCGCGAATTGATGCTGGGCCAGGCCAGCGACTGGGCCTTCATCATGAAAACCGGAACCATGGTTCCATATGCACACAGGCGCACGACCGAGCATCTCGACGCCTTTCGTCGCTTGACCGGCCAGTTGAGTCGCCGCAGGCCGAGCCGCTCTCTGCTTATCAACCTGGAGCAGAGGCACAACATCTTCCCCGAGATGGACTACCGTTGTTTCCGAAAGGATTATAGTACCCAGGCGTTTCAGTGAAGTGTGTCGGGAATGTTCTTGATTAGCTGTTCTTCCTTGTCTTTCTCGAGAGCGCCCTTGATCAACTCGGCGCGCTCGGCCTCCATTTGCCGGGGCAGTTCGATAAGCTTCCGGCGCAGGAGCGCCAGATCTTCCTCGTCGACCAGTCCCTTGCGACACAGGTACTCGCGGATCAAGAAAATGTCTTCCGAGGCGCGGCGCAGGTCGGATTCCAGCACACCAAGCCTGTCGAGCAGGTAGCTGGTGGGATCGACCATTCGCCGGCGCCTGCTCAAGTAAAGCAGAATCGCCCCGCCGAGCACACCGGAGCCGAGAGCCATGAAAACCAAAAGGACCCAACCCAGGGTGTTAGAAAAATGCATGCCTTTCCTCCTGACTTCATATTATTATAACGAATGAAGCTTGGCAACGGGTCTTGACACGGATGTCCCTGGCTGCTACATCCGGCGACGTCGTGGATGAAATCAGAAAAGCCGTTCGCCGGCGGACACTCGATATTTCCCGGCCCGACATCTTGCCGTTCGTCGAGACCATCCTGCGTCTTTACGGCAACAAAGTCGTGGGCATCTTCATGTACGGTTCCATGCTCAGCTCGGTTACAGCCTCGAATACCTCCTTTCCTGATTTCTTCGTGGTCACGGACGGATACCGCCGCGTTTTTCGTCGCCTGTCGCATTGGCTGCTGGCCTACTTCCTGCCGCCGCACATTTTTCATCTCAGGTTGGACGATCGCAGGCGCTGCAAATACAACCTGATCTCACTGGGGCGATTCAGGCGCGAGTGCTCTCGGCGTGCAAAAGATATCTATGTCCTGGGACGTTTCGGCAAACGCGTGGCTCTGGTGTATGCGCGCAACGAAGATGCAAGGACCCGGCTTACTGATTGCTGCTTCAGCGCAATGTCCAACGTCGTGCCCTGGACGCTGCGTGGCATGCGAGAGCCTTTCGACGAGCAATCGTTCACCCTGGGTTGCCTGAACCTGTCCTATGCGGGTGAGACCAGGGTCGAGACAAGCACCAAGGTGCCCAAGCTGTTCGATTCGGAGCGTGACTTCTACATGGACGTCTACCCCGCGCTACTATCAAAGCTTCCCCTGGCCCGCAAGATGGCCGCAAAAGCCGAAGACGGGCGTTACCGCCCGGAAGGCGGAAGACTCGTCCGGGCGATTCGCAGGCTACGCTATCGCTGGTTTCTGAAAAAAAGCCGCATCAGGGGAATACTTCGCTGGCCCAAGTTCTTGGTGACCGTGGACGAGTGGGTCGACATCATCCTGGCCAAGATCGAGCGTACCAAGGGGATCAAGCTTCAGTTGACCCCCCGACAGCGGCGTCACCCCTTGATTTTCGGCTGGTCGCATTTTTTTCGCCTGCTCAGGGCGGGAGTCATTAAGTCGGCCTCGTCGCGGCCCGACCGCGGCGCAAAGAAATAGAGCGTAACATATTGAATCAAAACTGGATGCTTGTCTGATTTTTTATCATTGACTGTCATGTCAACAAGTATTAGACTCAACGCGTCATGAATCGAGACACCCTTCCATATTCTTTTTTCCAAGGAGGCTGCTCATGAGTCCGTTTGCCATCGACAAGCGCGACATTCAGTTCTGCCTGTTCGAGTACCTAGATGTTGAAAACCTCTGTAAATTGCCGAAATACACAGAGTTCAACAGAGAAGTCTTCGAGATGGTCATTGACGAGGCCAGAAAGTATTCGACCGACGTGCTGGCTCCTTTAAACACCATTCTCGACCGGGAGGGAATCCAGTTCGAAAACGGCAAGGTAACCATGCCCGCGGAGTGTCACAAGGCCTACAAGAGCTTCTGCGAGGGTGGCTGGGTGTCTCCATCCGGCAATCCGGAATTCGGCGGTCAGGGTATGCCCTTGACGATGAACACCGCAGTCACCGAGATCCACGGCACGGCCTGCATGCCGTTCCTTTTGGCTCCCGGCCTGACCCACGCGGCTGGCGACTTGATCGAGACCTTCTGCAGCGACGAGATCAAGCAAAAATACCTGGCCAAGCTCTACAGCGGCGAATGGACCGGGACGATGTGCCTGACGGAAGGGGGCGCCGGCAGCGCGGTCGGCGACCTGAAGGCCAAGGCCGTCCGGGAAGGCGATCACTACCTGATCGAGGGCGAGAAGATCTTCGTCACTTTTGGTGAGCATGATCTGACTGACAACATCGTGCATCTCGTCCTGGCCCGCGTCGAGGGCGCACCAAAGGGAATCCGCGGCGTGAGCCTGTTTCTGATTCCCAAGCTGCGCGTCAACGACGACGGTTCAGCCGGCGAGTTCAACAATGTCGTCTGCGGAAACATCGAGCACAAGATGGGCATTCACGGAGCGCCCACCTGCACCATGGTATTGGGCGCGGACGGTCCCTGCAGGGGTTACCTGATCGGCGAAGAAAACCAGGGAATCCGCCACATGTTCCTGATGATGAACGAGGCCCGCATCGGGGTGGGCTTGCAGGGCCTGGGGGCCTCCGCGGCTTCGTACCAGGAGGCGCTGCAGTACGCCAAGGAACGCATCCAGGGGGTCGACATGAAGGACATGAAGGATGTCGACGCCCCCCGGGTGGCCATCATCAAGCATCCCGATGTCCGCCGCATGTTGCTGACCATGAAGGCTTTCGTGGAGGGCATGCGCGCAATGATCTACTACACGTCCTTGTGCGCCGACCTTGCGATCAATGCCGAAGACGAGGAAACGCGCAACAAGAACAAGTTGATGCTCGACTTGCTGACGCCCATCTGCAAGGGATACTGCTCCGACTCGGGTTTCGAGATTACCTCTATCGGCATCCAGGTTTTCGGGGGTTACGGCTACACCCAGGAATACCCCGTCGAACAGTACCTGCGGGATGTCAAGATCGCCTCGATTTACGAGGGAACCAACGGAATCCAGGCTCTCGATCTGCTCGGGCGGAAGGTGGCCGGCAAGGGAGCCGCCTCTTTCATGACCTTCCTGAGCCAGCTCAACGAGTTTGTCGACGGCAACTCGGAGCACCCCTTGTTGGGAGAGCAGGTAAAGAAAATCGGCGCGGCCAGGGACAGGTTGACCCAGACAGTGATGAAGTTCCAGCAGGTGGGCGCCGAGGGCGACTTCTACTACCCGCTACTGTACGCAACTCCTTTCCTCGAGATGTGCGGGACGATTGCCATGTCGTACTTTTTAGTCGACATGGCCATTCTTGCCGAGCAAAAACTCGCCGCCATTTTTGAAAAGGCCGGCCTGCCCTCAGGCAGGTCTTCCGATGACGACAAGCGCAAGCTGGTCGAGAACAATCCCGAGGCCAGCTTCTACGACGGTAAGATCCACAGTGCCAGGTTCTTCGTGGACGTTTTCCTGCCGCGCGCCGATGCCATCGCCGAAACGGTCATGAGCGGCAATCGCAGCCCGCTGGAAGTGAATTTCTGAAATCACCAGGGCTCTTCATCCAGCGATGAGAGTACCTCGCGCACCTTTTCCAAAAGTCCCCGATTTCTTATACCGGTCAGCATGCGATAGAGCATTTGTTGCAGATCCATCAAGCGCCCACGCAGCCTGAGGATGATCTCCGCGCCGGGCGGGTTTACACCCAGTTCTTGCGTCAGCAGCCGGTATACGCGCAGGCGATCAATATCGTCCAGACGATAGGCCCTTTCCTTGCCCGGCCGGCGCACAGGCACTACGAGTTCGAGTTCTTCCAGCCTGTCCAGCACCTCGCCGTCCAGGGAGAGCCTGCGGATCACGGTTCGTCGAGTTACTATGCGCGGGCTTCTTGCCAATTCATCCCTCCGCAGGCGAGGTCATTTTTCGTAACTTCTGAGACTCTCGATCAACTCTTTGCCCTTGGCGTCGAGCTTCCTGGGTACGGCCACCCGGACGCGCGCAAAAAGGTCACCGCGACCGCCGCCCGCACGGGGTAAACCCTTGCCTCTGAGGCGCATCTTCTGGCCGCCTTGCGTGCCCGGGGGAATCTTCAGATCGGCATGACCCTCGAGAGTGGGTACCGAGACGTTGCCGCCCAGCGCCGCATCCGAGAATGGTACCAGGACCTCTATCGTCAGATCCGAGTTCTCGCGACTGAAGCGTGAATCGGGATCGTATATAATCTCTATCAGCAGGTCTCCGGGAGGCCCTCCGTTGATTCCCGGCTCGCCCTTGCCCGCCAGGCGGATTTTCTGCCCCTCGCGCACGGCAGCGGGAATCTTGACGGAAAGATTTTCTCGCGTGCCCCCACCCGAGGTGAGCGTGATGTTCGTCTGCGCTCCACGGACGGCATCCAGCATGGAAATCGCCAGGCGAGACAGCGAATCCTGCCCGCGCATGGGCCCCCGGGAACGTCGCCTTCCCCGCCCACCGAACATACCGCCGAAGAGATCTTCGATATCAATGTCGCCTGCGCCGCCGAAACCCGGCCCTCCCCGGCCGGAATGGAAATGAACATTCCCGAAGCCGTCGAACGGCCGGCCGCCGGCGCCCCCGGGGCGCGCGCCATCCTTGAAGCCGGCTTTCCAGGCCTGGTGCCCTACCCTGTCGTACTGAGCGCGTTTCTTCTTGTCCGCCAGGACGTCATGGGCCTCGGAGATCTCCTTGAACTTCTCTTCGGAGGACTTGTCGCCGGGATTCACGTCCGGATGGTATTTGCGGGCGAGTTTCCGATAAGCGCTCTTTATCTGCTTGTCGCTCGCGCCCTTCTTTATACCCAGGATGTCGTAATAGTTAGCCATATCCTGAAAACTCAAGCGTAATTTCTGCGAGAGTATTATCCGCGGGGGGAGAAAAGTCAAATCGGCACCCCTTCCGGAGTGCCGAAAAACCTGTGTTTACATGTAGGGTTTACTGTTCTCTGAATTCCGCTTCAATGACGTCGTCTCCTCCGTATCCAGCGGGTGTCGCCGTCTCCGTGTCGTGGCGCTGGTATTCCTCACTGCCCGCGGTCTGGTTGCCGTAAAGCGCTTCCCCCATTTTCTGCGCCACGGTCTTCAGCTCTTCCAGCGCCGAGCGCAGGCCGCCCGGGTCGTCGGAATCCTTCAAGTGATCGACCTGCTCGATCTTCTGGCCGATCGCATCCAGGGTATCCGCATCCAGGCGCTCCTTGTTGTCGTTCATTATGCGCCTGATCTCATGCGAGGTCTGGTCGGCCTCGTTCCTGAGCTGCACCGACTCGCGCCGCTTTTGATCGTCGTCGGCGTAGCGTTCGGCGTCATGCAGGGACTTGTCGATTTCTTCCTTGCTCAGGCCTCCGCCTCCGCTGATGGTGATATGCTGCTCTTTGCCTGTGGCCTTGTCGGTCGCGGAGACATTGACGATGCCGTTGGCATCGATATCGAAAGCAACCTCGATCTGTGGCGTCCCTTGCGGCGCCGGCGCAATACCGTCGAGCTTGAAGCGGCCCAGGCTGCGATTGTCCGCCGCCATGGAGCGCTCGCCCTGCAAAACATGGACGTCGACAGAGGTTTGTCCGTCGGCGGCCGTCGAGAACATCTCGGATTTCCTGGCCGGGATGGTGCTGTTGCGCTCGATCAACTTTGTCATCACGCCGCCGAGTGTCTCGACTCCCAGCGAAAGCGGCGTGACGTCCAGCAAGAGGACATCGGAATAATCGCCTGTCAGCACGGCGCCCTGCACCGCGGCGCCCATGGCAACCACTTCGTCCGGGTTGACCCCGCGATGGGGTTCTCGCTTGAAAAGCTGTTTGACCAGTTCCTGCACGCGAGGAATCCGCGTGGAGCCGCCCACTAGTACCACCTCGTCGACTTCCGAGGCGGACAGGCCGGCGTCCGTGAGCGCTTGCTCTGACGGGGCGCGGCAGCGCTCGATGATCGGCTCCATCAATTCCTCGAGCCTGGCGCGGGTCAACTTCAGGTTCATGTGCTTGGGGCCGTTTTGATCAGCCGTCAGGAAAGGCAGGTTTACCTCCGTTTCGTTGGTGCTGGACAGCTCGACCTTGGCCTTCTCGGCCGCCTCTTTCAGGCGCTGCATGACCATCTTGTCACCCAGCACGTCGATGCCCTGGTCTTTCTTGAACTCGGCGGCCAGGTAGCGAACCAGAACCTCGTCGATGTCATCGCCGCCGAGATGGGTGTCACCGTTGGTCGAGAGCACCTCGACGACCTTCTCGCCCACCTCGAGAACCGAGATATCGAATGTTCCGCCGCCGAAATCGAAGACGGCGATCTTCTGGTCTTTGTTCTTGTCCATGCCGTAGGCCAGGGCCGCCGCGGTCGGCTCGTTGATGATGCGCTTGACATCCAGCCCGGCAATCTTCCCGGCATCCTTGGTGGCCTGGCGCTGGGCATCGTTGAAGTAAGCCGGTACGGTGATCACCGCCTGGGTCACTTTCTCTCCCAGGTAGGCCTCGGCCGAGGCCTTGAGCTTCCTTAAAGTCATGGCCGAGATCTCCTGAGGTCGATAGCGCTTGCCGCGGATCTCCACCTCGGCCATCTGCTCTTTCCCGGCCAGTACCTTGTAAGGCACGCTCTGCTCTTCGCTGGACACCTCGGAGTGGCGCCTGCCCATGAAGCGCTTGATCGACAGGATCGTGCTCTCAGGATTAGTGACCGCCTGGCGCTTGGCCACCTGGCCGACCACCCGCTCGCCGTCCTTGTTGATCGAGACGACGCTGGGTGTAGTGCGCGCACCTTCCTCGTTGATGATTATCTTCGGCTCGCCCGACTCCATAACAGCCACAACGCTGTTGGTCGTACCCAAATCAATTCCGATAACCTTGGACATTACACACCTCCCTTGTCATTTCTTGTCCCCCGGGTTCCCCGGCCCGGATTGCCTATCACTACATGAAAGATTGTTCGGTATTCACGAATGTCAAGGGGGCGTCGCGACCGGAGATCAGTTCCCGCAGCGGCACAGGCTCTGGCCGCCGGCCGTCTGGCTATCACAAAAAAATCTAGGAAAAATCAACTATTGGCAAGGCACTATCTCGATTTGTTGATTTGTGCAGCCAACTCCCTGCATAGCTTCCTCTCGGCCGGCTCTCCGATCCTGGAAAACTTGCCCAGAAATTTCAACATCTTTGGAGCCTTGCCGCCGCGGCGCTTGACTTCCTCAAGGTAGATCTTGAGTGACTTATCCGCCTGCATGTCCTTGGCCAAATTCCCAACAGCGTTTGCGAACCTGGGTGGGCCGGCCTCGGCCAGCGTGTAGAGGGCCTTGCCCATACGTTGGCGCATCGAGTCGGGCGCTCCGGCCGCGACCTTGTAAAGCGCCTCGTTTACCGGCGGATCCTCGATCATCGAGCCCATGTTGGTCAGCTTGACCAGCATCTCTTCGAAAATGTCCTTATCGGCCTGTTGCAAGGCTTCGAGGCCGGCCGCGGCGGTCGGGAAATTGCGGATGAAGGACTCGTCCGAACCGTCGATCTTGACCCTGGCCAGGCCCAGGCCCAGCCTGACAATGGGATTGCTCACCGTTTTCTGGCTGGTTATGATCTGTCGGCGATATTTCTTTTTCGCCAGTCCGACGGCCGCCCGCAGCCTGTCTGTGATGGGAGCTTTTTCGTCCTTCATCACCATCATGATGTAAAGCAGCGATTTGTCCCTGGGCATCGCGGTCGGGCCTGCCTTCGGCTCGGACGTCCAGTCGCCGGTAGATGCCAGCAACTCGGAGAACTTCATTCGCTTTCCCTTCCGCACCAGCGGGATGGCCGCCTCGCCCGCCCTGGAGTCGAGTATCATCAAGAAACCGTCCGCGGAGTTCTTGAGCGATACGACCTTGACCTTAGAAAAAGCGCCGGCCCTCTTACGCCCGAGGCACTTCTTTATTCGCGCGCTGAAATCGGCCTCTGTCAGGCTGGCAAGCAAAGGTCCCGAAAAGAAGTGGGCTAGCCTGACAGGATCCTTGTTGGCACTGCGTTCGCCCAGCGCCGCAAGATAGTTGTCCCACAACTCTACGGCCGCCTTCTTTTCTGCCTCGGAAGCGTCGGCAAGTTTGTCATATTTGGATTTCGTACAACCGGCCAAAAACATCAACAAAGAAAGTCCGGCAACAATCACCTTTTTCATCTTCGCCTCCAAAAAATATTTCGAACCAGTTTCACCCCGGAGTTCGCAAGGTCATCTTTCGTCTTGTGCGGGAAGCCAGGGCCGCAAGTCGCTTCAGCCCCCTCTTGGGCCCGAAACAATAGAGGCCCATTCCCTGTCGGCTTTCGACGGGGTCGATCCAGCAAACCCTGCATTCCAACCTCAGCCAGGCCGAGAGACCCGAAGGCTTGATCTTGACGAACAACCCCTGACCGACGCCCAGCAGCGGGCCGTCCGTGCGCAGGAACAATCCCTCGACGCACATGTTCTGGATCGTGCCCGGGTGCAGGTTATCGGGAATGAAATAACTGGCTCGCATCTCGGTTCTCAGGCGTGGTGAAGACCGGCGCACGCCCGGCTCCCAGAGCCCGTCGGCGAATTCGCATAACCTGCCGAAACGCTCCCTGTCCTTCGCTATCACTTCCAGGTACACGCCGCGTGGCTTGCTGGTTCCGCGCGGGCGCGTGCGCCTGGCAATCACGGTGGCCCGCATGGGGAAAAGCACGTTCATGTCCCCGACAGCAATGTCCAAATCGACCAGTTGTCCCGCCCGCATCTGACCGATGGCCGGGTAGAAAAGAACGAGGCTCTCCCGATCTTCGATGCTTTTCGAAAGCATCTCCCTGGAACTGAATTCCAAAAGCGTCCACCTACTCAAGCGAGCCTCCCCTGCCCCGCAGGAAAACTACCTTTTGAAACCACCGTCGGATTGTGACACAAACAAATTGGAGGTGCAATGATGATAGCTGGACTTATCATGGCCTTTATGCTGTTTGCAGCCATTCCCCAAGTGAGCGCCGACGACGAGCCGAAGAAGAAGTCTACTCCGGTCTTCAAAATTACAAGCCAGCTTTTCGCGCAGGGCGTGAGCTTCGACAAGGAGGGCCATTGCCGGGCGACCGGGGGAGTTTCACTGAAAGCCTGGCACCTGCCCGGTTTTCCGGCCGAGATCCCCCATTTCGAGTCATGTACAACGATCTCGTCGCCGACCACCAGCGGCGAGGTGGAGTTCGTCTTCTCGATCATCGACAAGGCCGGCGACAGGCTGCAGCATGTGGACGGGGTGCTGGATCTGGGCAGAGTGGGCCAAGTCAGCCAGGCCGTCGACTGGGACCACCTGAAGATCCCCGCGGCCGGCATTTACTACTTTACGATTAAGATCGAGGGCCAAGAAGTCGGTCGCTACCCGATGCGTTTCAACTCTCGAAAAGCAAGGCACAAGCGCGCCGGGAAGAAGCATTAGGCGCCTGGTTTGCCGCCTGCGATAAACCTCGGTTTGGAAAACATCAGGATGGCGGGCATGACGATCACCGAGGTCAATGCGCTTATCAGCATGGCCAGAGCCAGCAGCACGCCGAAAGTCTTCAGCGGAACCATCTGACCTGCCAAGAACACAAGCTGCCCGCCGGCAACCGTCAGCGCGTTTATTACAATCGCGCGCCCGGCCGTGCGCAGGGTGACATCCAGGGCGCCAGCCATCTCGCCGCGCCTGATCATCTCCAGCCTGGTGCGCGACATGAAATGGATGGTGTAGTCGATGCCCACTCCGACGACCATTGAAGCAATCAGGACCGTGGCGGGCTCGAGGTCGATCTTGAAGGCCCCCATCACGCCGAAGTTGACCAGCAATGTCAGCAGCATCGGAATCATGCCCAGCAGGCCGGCCACGAACGAACGAAACTGGAGCATCAACAGGATCGTGGCCATCAGCACCGCCAGGCCCAATGAGGACAACTGGCTGAATATGATACGATTGTCTACGTTGACCGAGATCAGGTGCATGCCCGTCTGCTGAAATTGCAGGCTTTGCACCTCGGCCGTATTCGCATTCTCGGATGCTTCGAGAGGCAGGTAGACCAGCCCGTCGTTCAACTCGGAAATGTCGCCCCTGAGATCTTCTCGCAGGCGGCTGTTATCTGCAGCTTCCGGCGGCAATGCCTGAAGCAGCTCGGAGAGCAGCATCTCCTCCTGGTTTTCGCGATCGATCTCGCGGCCCAGCAACCACAACGACTTGGCCAGGTAATCGGCCGCTTCGGGGTCCGCGCTCAGCATTTCGGCGGGAATGTTTGTTTGAATTGCCTTTTGCAACGCCCCGGGATCGGCGCGGCGCCCGGAGAAGAGTTTCGCCGCGGCCCGGGCCACTTTGTCAGCCAGCTCCCGATCGGAAAACTCGAGGTCGGATTCGTCGGATAACATGAAGGCCGTGAATTTCCCGGCTAAGCTTTCGGGCTTGGTCTCAGGCTTCGATCGCAGGACTTGTGATATCAAGGCCTCGATCTTCCGGGTTGGCAAGGCCCCTCCCAATCTGAACTCGATGTCCAGCGCGGCCAACTCCGCCGTACGCTGCATCCGCGCGCGCCTGGCCCGGGCGGCCAGGGGTTCTGCGGCCGAGTCGAGATTCACGAGTCTTGCCCGGCGGGGAAGCTTTTTTATAAACGCTTCGACCTTGCTCGCTGTTTTTCTCAGCACGGCCGTGTCGGCGGTGTCGCAGACGGCCTGGATCAAGCTATGCTTGCCGTCCGATGAGACGAGCTGATCGAGTATATCCCTGCCTTCGAGGTTCAGCCACAGGTTGCCGACTCCCGCGTTGGTGTCTGGAATCGCCAGGCGTCCGTTCATGGCCGAGTTTATCTCGGCCAGCAGGCCGGCTATCGACCTGGGATTGTTGACACCGGGAACGGTCCTCAGGAATTTTTCGACCAACAGCATGGACTTGAGCGTGAAGACGTTCTTGACCCGGCCTCCGACCGTCACCCACAGAGGAACATTGCCACCCAGCTCGCGGCGCATCATGTCGTCCGCCCGGCGCACGTCGCTGTTCGCGGGAAAGTAGGCAACCATGTCGAAGCGCCGATTGAGCGAGGGTAAAAACGCCGCCGCCACCACGGCTACAACCGCTGAGACAACCAACACTGCCCGGCGCCGGCGTATGATCGCAGGGCCTGCCCGGTCGGCCATGCGGGTAAGGACAAACAGCATTTTGCCGTGTTCTGCAGCCTTTGCTTTCGGCGGCTTGAGCCAGGACAAAATCGCCGGCAGGAAGATCAAGGCGATCAACATGGCCGTAAAAATACCGAAGGCCGCTATCACTCCTGTCTGGCGGATGAACACCAGGCTCGAGGTCAGAAAGGACAAGAAACCGATCACGGTTGTCAGGCCGGCCATGCAGATCGGCAGCATCACGTCGGCCATGGCGGATCCGATCAACTCATCGCCGGGGGCGTTTGCGCCCGCGACCTCGTTGTAACGGTGCAGCAGGTGTATTGCATAGGCAGTGCCCAGGGCGATCAATAGCACCGGCACGGTATTCGAGAGGGTGGTAATGGGAATGTCCAGGGCGGCCATCAGCCCCATGGCCCAGACCGAGCTAATCAGCACCGTCGCCAAGGGCAACAAAACACCGCGCAGCGACCCGAACGACAAAAGCAGGATGATGATGATCACCAGGGTGACGAACGGAACCAGGATGATCATGTCACCCAGGATCATGTCGGACATGGTTTTCATCCAGAAGGGAAATCCAGAGAAGTACAGGCGCGCGCCCGGCGCTGCCCGTCGAGCCGCCTTCTCGATGGTGCGCGCGACCTCGACCCTGTCCGCGTCGGCCCGGATGTTGACGATCAGGTTGGCGATCCGGCCGTCCCGGCTGACGACCGTGCCGACCAGACGCTCACGTGACAAGACGTAGGCGCGTAACTTCCGCAAGCCGGCGGGGTCGTTTGGTACTGCGCCGTCAGGCAACAGTCTCTGAACCGAGACGGCTTTTTCACCATCGATGATGGTCTGCTTGACGTCGTCGACGTTGGTCAGACTGACTACCCATGAAACGCCGGGGATCTTTACAAACGAGTCGGTCAGACGCTTGATGCGTTCGAGCCCCGGCCTGCCGAAGAGATCGTCCGACTCCACTGCCACCATGGCCACGGCCACGGTGCCGAAGCGCTCGCCGGCCCGGTTGAAACGAACCACCACCGGATCTTCCGGCGGCAGGAATTTGCTGATGTCGCTTTCCACCCTTGAGAAATTCACAATCGAGACGATTCCCGCGATCGTCAGCAAGGCCACCAGGACGACGATGGCCAATCGATGACGGATCACCCAGCGGGCAAAGCTTTCCATTGCACAGTCCTCAGAACTCGGCCTTGAATTTCAGAAATACCTGGTCGAGCGGCTCGAACATATCGAGACCGGTTCCCCCCTCCCCACGCGTCATGATATAGCCCAAAAGCACTTCCGCCCCGTCGAACGGTTGGTAGGAAACGGTTGCCTCCAGCAGCCCCGCCAGACCACGGCGCCCACGGGTCGTATCCAACTCACCTCCCAGTGTAAGCTCGAATTTAAGGCGCTCGGACAGCAGGCTCTTTCTGAATACAGCGAAGAGATAGTCGTGCAGGTCGTGCCCGCTATGCTCGGTGAAAAAACCGTGCACCCATTGCAGGTTGAGATACCAGCCGCCGGTGAAGGTGTATTCGGCACCCAGCGTCCACTTGGTGAACGGCTGGTCGTCTATCACTTTTATTCGCGCCATCTCCCCGCCGGCCACGGTGGTAATCGCCGTCAGGCCCTGCGGGAAATAGAGGCCCGCCTCACCCCAGACACCGATGCCCCACACATCGGCGCGAAAATCGAATCCCAAAACGTCCATTTTTGGAAACACCAGTTCGACGTCGCTGATGATCAGACACCCCCGGCCCTCGATCGGACAGCCCTGATCCGCTGATGAGGCAAATTCACCCTGGCTGCCGCCCAGGACCGGGATGCTGTCGCGTCCGTGGAAATAGCTCAGCGACATGTCGATATCGAAGAGCGACCATTTCATCCTGGCGCCGGCCATTATGTTGCCCGCGTTCCAGTCGGGAGCGAGCGTGCGGATGGCGTCGTTGTCCGGGCCGACAAGATCCGTGTTCAGGCTCTCGAGTAAAGCCAGCATTTGCGGGTCGATCGCCGGTACCAGCGGGTTGTTGAGCGGATCGTCTCCGATGAAGAGTTCCACCGGCAGCACCGCGGGCAAGAAACGCGGGGCGACAACGCCCTCGATAGTGAGCAACTCGTCGGCTATGGTGAAAGTGGCCTTGAAAGCAACGTTGCCGAGGTGCTCTTTTAAATCCAGCGGGTTTTCGAGGTTGTAGGGGTCGAAGTTGTTGGTCGGGTTGAATCCGTCGGCTTCGCCCCAGGCAATGTTTTGCTTGCCTGCCCTGATGTCCAATGTCAGCGCATCGCTGTCGAACAGGAATCCGTAGATGTCCAGGTAGGCCTGGTTGATCCTCCAACTGACTGGATCGACCGAGCCCCTGTCCCACAGGTCGGATATCGTCTGCAGCGCCGTGAAATTTGTGTTGCGCAACTCGATATCGGCCAGGGCGGCGACCTGTTTTGCGGGGTGGGCCTTGATCTTGAGTCGCAAGAGGTTGGCGTTGCGAAAATTGTAGAACTCGGCCTTCTTCAGGCCCAGGTAGTTCTCGGTGGCGATGACACCGTTCAACTCCATGTCTGCAAGCGCTGCCGGGCAGATCGCAAAAAGCATCAGCAGCAAGCAGCATTCCAGGCGTTTCACGACAGTCATTCTCCAGTGTCTGGTGTGTTACAGGCGCTTCAGCTGCCGCTTGGAGAACCTGCGCTCGCGCAGGCCCGAGTCGCATTTGATCGATTCGACAATCATGCGCGTCTTGTGTTTCTTCTTGAGATCGGTCATCTCGGCAAAGTAGCTTTGTACGTATTTCCCGACCGGCTTGAACTGGCTGCGCTTGAACACTTTCCAGCGCTTGCCCGACTTGTCGAAATACTCAACCGAGTCGAACATGAAATCTTTCTTGCGGACACCGAAAACGAGCTTGGAGTAACGAGAGTCGTCCTTCTCCCTGCATTCGACCAGGTAATGATCACCTTCGTCACGCACCGCTGTTGCCGTGAGTCTATCGGAGAAGCGCTCGCTGCTCAGGTCGTCATGGGCGAAATCGGTGCCGGCGAAGTTTTCGTTTTTTACGCTGCCCGCGATCCTGCGAATCTTGTGAAAGGCCGGCAGGTAGACGTACATTTTGCCGTCGACATCCAGAAAACCGATGCCCTTGACGTCGGCAGGGCTCTTGAACTGGATCAGGCGTTTTTTCGCGCCTTGCTGGTACATCTTCATCTTACGCTTCGATATACGGCCGCCCTCTTCCTCGAGTTCCATGGAGATGACGGCGATCGTGTCCTTGGCCGCGTACTCGGCGGCATCCATTTTTTTCAAGATTTCCTCACCGCTCAGCGCTTGTGCCTGGCCGGCCACGAGCAGGGAAATCGCCGCGCAAGTCGTCAACATCGCAAGGTTTTTCATCGTGTTATTTTCCTTTCATCAGCCGGGAGATAATCTCCTTGGCCCGTTCCAGCTGTATGTCCTTTCCGACACCGTCCCAGGCCAGGCTGACATCGGGTTCGATGCCCTCATAGAGCGGATTGCCCTTGGGCGAATAGTACCTGCCTGTGGATATTTTCAGCGCCGAACCATCCATCAATTCCATGATCACCTGGACTGTTCCTTTACCCAGTGTTTTGATGCCAACGATCTTGGCTCGCCCGTAGTCCTTGAGGGCCAGGATAACAATTTCCGAGACGCTGGCCGAGCGGTGATCGGTGAGCACAACCAGCGGCAGTTGCCTGTAGGGCCCGGGACGCGGGCTTTGCTCCACTTCGGTTCTGAGATGATTGCGACCGACGACACTTACGACCTTTCCTCCATTGATAAACAGTCCTACGACTCCGGTTCCTTCGGTAACCAGCCCCCCGGGATTGCCGCGCAAATCGAGGATCATGCCATGCATGCCCATGGAGGCCAGTTTACGCAAGACTGAAGCAAGCCTGTCGCCCGTGCCGGCGCGGAAGTTGAGCAGATGAACCACGGCTATTCCGTCGACGGGCGGATCTACCGAGATGTTGCGCTTGGGCTCCGGTGCTCTTTCGAGACTGTATTTCTTGCCGCCAACCAGCAACTCGACCCGACTGCCGACTTCTCCGCGCATCAACGCCAGCGCTTCCAGCTCTTCCAGCCTTCCCGCCGGCCTGCCGGCCACGCTTTCCACCTCCATGCCGACACGGATTCCGGCCTTGTAGGCCGGCATGCCCGGGCTGGCATCCAGCACCGAAAGCTTCATGCCGTGCGGCTCCACCAGCAGACCAAGGTCACCCATTTTTCGCGTGCCATCATCAAGCAGCCTGCCGTACAGGCGCTGATCGAGGAAAACAGTCCAGGGATCTCCGTCACACTCGGTCATCCCGCGAATCATGCCGTGTTCCAGTCGCTGGTGATCCTTGGAAAGCCCGGCCCGCTCGACAAGCCTTCCCGCGCTGGAAAGCGCTTTTTCGAGCCCGACAAAGCCGGCTGTCGCCGTCCGGCCGATTTTCAAGGTTTTAGACTTTGCCCGCACCAGGTAACGAAACGGTGTAGCCAGGACACTGATTTCGCAACCGGGAGCCGCCAGCTTCAAGCCGCTCAAGCCCCCCGATAAGAGGGACTCGAGGTTCGCCCGGCCCACGAAAGCCACCTGATAGTGGCGGATCACCTCATGCAGCGCTTTGAAGTTGCCTCCGGCCCGTGCCCTTGTGCAGAGACTCAAGCAACAAGTTACCCCAATCAAGATAAGACGCCGTGTCATCATATCGACCTCCTGCCAGGACTCAGTGGCGAATGGAAAATTCCGAAAATTCGCCCGTCGGCTCGAGCCAATCCAACTTCACCTCGCCGACGCGCGCCGCGGGCGGTCCCGCGTGGCACCAGGAGACGAGTTTCTCGAGCGCCTCTCGTGGTCCCTCGGCAACCAGCTCGACCTTGCCATCGGGCAGGTTCCTGACCCAGCCGACCGCGCCAAGCGACTCGGCCTCGTCCCGCGCCGACCAGCGGTAACAGACACCCTGCACCCGCCCCTGGATTAGCGCCTGCAAACGGACAGATTTGTCAACCGCACTCATCAACCCCTCTAATAATCATCACAGCAGATCGCTGGCCAGTTCGGCCAGCTCGCTGCGCTCACCCTTTCTGAGGGTGATGTGCCCCGCGATCGAGCGGCCCTTGAAACGATTGACGATGTAAGACAGCCCGTTGTTCGAAGAATCCACATAAGGATTGTCGATTTGGTACAGATCGCCGGTCAAGACGATCTTGGTACTGTCTCCGGCCCGGGTGATGATCGTCTTGACCTCGTGCGGGGTAAGGTTCTGCGCCTCGTCGATCACTATGAATTGGTAAGGAATGCTCCGCCCGCGAATATAGGTGATCGGCTCGACCTCGATCATGTCCATGTCCATCAGTTCGCGGTAGCTCCGGCCGCGGCGCTTGTCCTTGCCCGAGAGGTTCAACAAGAAATCCACGTTGTCATAGATCGGCTGCATCCAGGGATTCAACTTGTCCTCGATGTCGCCGGGCAAAAAGCCGATATCCTTGCCCATCGGAAAAATGGGGCGCGAGACCAGCAAGCGCTGGTACTGGCCCTCCTCGGCCGTCTTGTACAGCCCCGCCGCCAGGGCAAGCAGCGTCTTACCCGTTCCGGCCTTGCCTGCCAGCGTCACCAGCTTGAGACGATCATCCAGCAGCAGGTCCATGGCGAAGGTCTGCTCCCTGTTGCGCGGCTGCACACCCCAAACTCCGCCGCGCACCTTGCGGATTCCACAGGCTTCCTTGCCGGCCGGGTCCATCCTGGCCAAGGCGCTGTGGTTCTCGTCGACGCCGTCCTTCATGTGCAGGAACATGTTGGCGACGATATCGTCACTATCGCCTGAAATCTCTTCCAGCGGCAGGCTGCCTGCCTTGAAGAAGGCGTCTATTTTCTCACCCGGCACCTGGATCTGTGAAAAACCGGTGTATATCTCGTCTACTGCTACCTTTTCGGTATCGTAATCCCTGGCGGTGACGCCCAGCACGTCGGCCTTGATGCGCAGGTTGACGTCCTTGGTGACGAAGATGGCCGGCTTGTCGGCCTCCTTCTCCTTGAGTTCGAAAGCCACGGCCAGGATCTTGTTGTCCATTTTCTGTTCCAGGCCGATTTCCTTGGGGAGTTCCCGGGACGAAAAAAGTACCCGCAGCTTGCCACCGCCGGGCAGGTCGACGCCCTGGGTGAGCTTGCCGTTCATCCTGTACTCGTCGATGTAACGGCCGACAACCCTGGCGTTACGCCCCAGTTCGGAAAGATCGCGCTTGAAACGATCTATCTCCTCGATCACATAGATCGGAATCACCACGTCGTTGTCTCCGAAAGCCAAGATAGCCTGCGGATCGTGAAGCAGCACGTTGGTGTCGAGGATGAAGTTCTTTTTCATGTCTGACCCCCGGGATCGTTGCGATCCTTTACGTCGGCGTAGTGCACCGACTGGTTACGCCCGTGTTCCTTGGCAAAGTAAAGCGCCTGGTCGGCCCTCTGGATCAGTTCTTGTTCGTGCCGCGCGAATTCCGGCAGAGAGCATATTCCCAAAGACAGCGAGATGGAAAAGTCTTTTCCCTCGTGTTTGAATGACTGCGCGGCGATCTCCTCACGGAATCTCTCGGACAGCAGCAGGCTTCCCTCCCGATCGGTCTGGGGCAACAATATGGCGAATTCCTCACCGCCGATTCTGCCGACCCGATCGGTTGTGCGGGCGACCTCCATCAGCACGCGCGCCACCCGCGTGAGAACCTCGTCACCCATCTGATGACCGTAGGTGTCGTTGACGTTCTTGAAATGGTCGACGTCGGCGATCATGAACGTAAGCGGCCTCTCGTACCTTTTGGCCGCGGCTATCTCCCTATCCATGATCTCGAAAAAACGCCTGCGGTTCAGAAGAGAGGTTAACGCATCGGTGGTAGCCAACTTATCGAGCAGTTCAAATCTTCTGGCGGACTGGACGCCCAGCACGGCAATGTTCGATATCGTCTCCAGGTTGCGCCTGACATCCTCGGCCCGGCTTCCCTGCTGGTGAAAAAATGCCTGTTTGCTGCTGCCCACTACCAGCGCCCCGATCGAACCCTGTTGCCGTCCGGTCGTCTTGAGCGGAGCGACCTTGACCGACTTCAGGCCCGCGGGATCCCACTTTTCACCGAACACTTTGTTCTGACTGCTGCTTCTATTGGCAAGCGACTTGTCGGGCAGGATCAGGCCCTGACGCATCGCCAGTGAACACAGGTTGCGGTTGTCCCGGATCTCGCCCGCCAGGTGCTCGTTTTTCCAGTGCGTGAAACACTCGGCGCCCGCCACGGCCTTGACGATCAATGATTTGCCTTCCTCTTCGAGGACGACTGCCGAAAAATCGGCTCCTTCGAACAACTGCAGCAACGAATCGGATATCCCTTCGGCGACGTCCTGAACGGTATTGGTTGAGATCATGTTTTCCGTCGTGCCGTACATCTCACGGGCCTCGTTTCTCAGCAGATCGATCTTGTTCAGCCGTTCTTCGGTGCTGATCGTGCGCATTAGTTCGAGCGCGGCGGCCTGCATCAGCTTTTCATCGTCCGGGCCGAAGGCGACGTCGACCTTGCGATCTGCCAGCAGAACTCCCCTCAAGTAGCGTTTTTCACCCTCCAGCAAAGGTACCCCGATGAACTTGGTTATCGGCGTCTTCTCCTTGTAATAGGTTATACCGCGATCCGTCTTGCGCAGGTTGTTCCTGAACAGAGGCTGCTTGCTCTTGAGAATAGCCCCGATCAAGCCGGTTCCCGATTCCATCGGCCCGGGGCGCACAAAAGCGCTGTGCTCTTCAGGAAGCGAGTCCTTGAGCGTGACATACCTGTCATCCGTCGAGAGCCAGTACACCGCCACAATGTGCGGCCGCAGCGCGCCTTCGATCACTCCCAGGAGATTCCTCATGCTGCTGTTGATCTGTTTGATCGAGCTTCTTGTCAGGTCCTGCTTGCGTTTCTCGCGCGGTGCATCAATTTCTACCGACATCATGCCGCTCATGCGATACTCTTTGGCGTCCTCCTCGACTTTCTCTTGGAATTTCTTTTTTTCTTCCTCGTGTCTTCGGCGCACCAATTCGGTCCAGGCGGATTCAAAAGTGACAATCAGGATGGGAAAGGCCGCAATGGCGGCAACGTGGACGCTGAAATCCAGGAAACTGGCCGGCCCGGCCCGCCCAAAGAATGTCAACAACTCGAACAAAAAGGCCACGCTCACGATTGCCAACCGATTGACGTTCGATGAGTCGAACCCCCCGGCCGCCGCCAGCAGCACGAAAAGTGCCGGATAAAACGGGCTGGTGATGCCTCCTGAAACGCCGATGAACAGGTATATCGCGCACAGAAGAATCAGCTCGAGTTGGAAGGTCTCCGCCCTGAGCCCTTCCAGTTTGGCGGCATCGGAAGAAAAATGCTTGAGAAAGCGCCACAACCTGACCGCCAGAAGTACTGCCAGTACACCGGTGAGCACCAGTTGAGGAATGTTCCAGGTAGAAAATCGCCCGAAAAAGAGCATTGAGGCAAACACCGCCCCGACCGACTCGACGAGGAGTTTTCGTTCGAACCAGGTAAGGCCCCGTCCCATGTGTCGGCCGAGACTCATTTTTTGAGATCTCCTCCGTCACCCCGGGCGTTGTCTGCCTGCCGGACAGGAGCATGCGCCCCGGTGTGCGCCTTGCCTCCATCGGGCCCGCCGACACCGGGGGGCATGCTCAGAACCATCTCGTCGTGCCTGATCAGTCCCAGTTCCTCGCGGATCGTCTTCTCGATGAAGTCGTTACTGTCCTGCAACGCTTCCGCCTGCAGGGAAAGGCGGCGGTTCTCTTCCTTGAGCCTGTTGTTTTCCTCTTGAATACGATCGAGTTCGGCTTCGAGTTGGGCGCGCTTCGCCCCCCCGCCCGGCCCCAAGAGGGTATAGGCAATGAATCCCAGGGCCAGGGCCATGGCCAGCAGAAAAGAAACCTTCGCTCCGTAACTCACCGCGGTTTTACTCTTCGACGGTTGCAATGGCCAGGTGCTTGAGACCTATCGTAGCCGCCATGTCCATGGCGCTGACGACGATGCCGTGCTCGACGGTCTTGTCCGCCTGGACGATCACCATCGTTTGCGGATTGTCCTTGTACACCTGGCCCAGTTTTCCCTTGAGGGCTTCTTCCGACATCGTCTCTCCTCCCACCACGATGCGGCCGTCTTTCAATATGGCAATCACCATGTGCTGCGCCATCGACGGTATCTGGGCCGACTTGGCCCGTGGCAGGTCGACCTCGAGCCCCCCTTCCTTGACGTTAATTGCAAAGGTGGTCGTCAAGAGAAAGAAGATCAGCAACTGGAATACCATGTCGATCAAGGGGGTCATCTCCAGGGTGATCTCCTCGTCACTGTCTCCGGGTTGCATGAAATTCACTTATCATCCTCTATTTCGCGAGTGATTCCCGGTTCCGCGGACAAATGCTGCAGAACCGAGAAGGCGCCCAGCTCCATCTCCATAACCAGGCTTTTGACCCTCGTCCTGAAGTAGCGATACATGGCATAGGCGGGTATGGCGATGATCAGGCCCGCTGCGGTCGTGATCAGCGCCTGCCACACGCCGGCGGCCACGATGCTGGGGTTGCCCACGACCTTAAGCTTTTCGACCTCGCGAAACGCCTCGATCAGTCCCAGAACGGTTCCCAGCAACCCCATCAGCGGCTCCAGCGCCGCTATTGCTCCCAGGGCGCCCACCCAGCGGGACAGGTACGAGGACTCGCCGCGGCCGACCAGTTGCAGCGATTCTTGTATCTCCGCCCGCGGCCTTTGCGAGTTTTCCAGCCCGGCGGTCAGGATGCGGGCGATGGTGGAGTCGTTTTCGCGGCATGCCGAGAGCGCCTCTGCCTTGCGGCCGGATCTCATCATTTCGTTCATGCGGGACAGGAAGGCCTCCGGGATTACCCGCGATCTTTGCAAGAACCACAGGCGTTCTATGATGATGGTCAATGCCAGGAGCGAGCCCAGCAGGATGGGTACCATCATGAATCCGCCGCGTACGATTGTTTCTATCATGGCCCGGAATCCTACCACAAACGGAGTGACTTACAAGAGATATGCCCGGTCTTTTTGAAGTTACAACAGTTGCCCCACCGACAAGAGCGCGCCTGCCGTCATTGCGTGAAGCAGGCGCTTCCGAAGGCCGTAAGATCATGAAAGTCACCCCGGGTCGGCCTCCAGGCCGATGCCTCGCTTGTATGTTTGCTCACATCGAGCCTGAACATGTTTATCCGCCAGCAGTCGGAGGCCAGTGGCGGCCGCCGTCCCCGGCCGGTCATCTGGTCGAAGGGAATTGCCATCTCTACTGTCCAAGAATTGTCTTCGTCGTCGCTCTTGTTTAGCGTACCGTCTGTAAATACCGATACTTGTACATCAGGGTTGAAGCTTAACTTCATGCCTGTGCGACGAGCCGAGAAAGACGCATCGAAAAGTACTGCCGCCGGACTGACCTCGAATTCCATGTAATCCTTCTCGTCCGAGTCTGGATCTAGGAATACCTCTACCGCCTCTTGTAAATAAAGCGGCTCGTCCCGATGCTTGTACTTGCTGATGATGTCCCGGTCACGGCAGACGAACGCCAGGTATAGATTTTTCTCATCCCAGGCCAGCCTGGCTTCGGTGCTCTGTCCGGCCACCGCCTTGCCGTCGAATCTCATAAAGGCGCAGGTTCCCCCGGAACGGGACCAGGCCGGCTCGTCGAGCTTGCCGTCGATCTTGAGCTGTTCTCTTATCTTGGGTATCTGAACCAGGCCTTGAGTGCCTTTCTTGCGGTCTTCGCATCCCGTGTGGACCAAACACCCAACGATAACCAGCACTCCGACCAGCCATAATCCAGGTTTTTTACTCGCATGAAACATCCAGCTTGACAATCTACCTGAAAAAATCTATATTTCCAAGTGTTGGTCGGGCCTACCTTTTTCAGGAGGCCACGGCCGGACGAAAACGGCCCACTCGATTGTCGGCCGCGCCTGGATCCGCGAGTGACCGGGACCGGTTGTCTGGAAATTCCCAACCTACTCCGGGATCTACGGCCTGTTGGCACTCGATGGAGTCCAGATCGGGAGGATAAAGTCTTGGAGCGAAACATGTTCAAGTCGAAGATCCACCGGGCGACAGTCACCGAATCCAATCTTGAATACGAAGGCTCCATCACCATCGACGCCGACTTGATGGATGCCGCGGATATGCTGCCCCACGAAGAAGTGCATGTCTGGGACGTGGACAACGGCTCGCGCCTGGTGACCTACACCCTGTCCGGGCCGCGCGGGACGGGTACCATTTGCGTCAACGGAGCGGCGGCTCACCTGATAAAACCGGGAGACAAGGTCATCCTGGCCACTTTCGCCCGCATGAGTGAAGAAGAAGCCCGCACCCACCAGCCCAAGGTCGTTCTGGTGGATGAAGACAACACCATCCTCACCCCCACCCATCAGGAAGCGCCCTTCCAGCGGGCGACAGTGTAACCAACATTTGATTGCAGTAAATTGGCTCAGCTGAATTGCCTGTGCTAACATCCCGCCGTGTGTCTGAGATGGCTGCACTGCCCGGCGAGGTGCTGATCGCATGAGTCCC
Organism: uncultured Myxococcales bacterium; assembly: GCA_964640665.1. GTDB lineage: Bacteria > Myxococcota > B64-G9 > B64-G9 > B64-G9 > DATKYQ01. The sequence goes on along the minus strand of CAZXHT010000018.1, from coordinate 1,110 downwards.
GTTTTGTCACGAAGGCAGGTGTGGTTCAGGCGGGTTGTTCAGCTCGTACTAGCCGGTGTCGTGGTAGTGGTTGTCATGCTGCTGTTGCCGGAGCACGTCATCGTGGTGCGCACTGTTGAGATCTCCAAAGGTGACGTGGATGAAATTGTCTCGTCCCTGCAGGCGGGCGAGGTAAAGGCTCACCGGCAGGCTTCCCTGCGCTCGGTCAGCCTGGGCCGGGTCGCCGATATACACGTCGAGCGGGGATCGAGCGTCAAGGAGGGCGATCTGCTGGTCGAGTTGGAGTGTGCCTCTCTGAGAGCCAGGCTGCGCCTGGCCCGGGCTAACCTGGCAGCCGGCGGCAGCGCCTTGCGCTCGACGATGTTGCGGCGCGATGTCGCCGTGCGATCTCTTGTGCGCTCGAAAAAGCTTTCGGCCAAGGGCGTGCTGTCCGACCAGGCGCTCGACCGGGTACAGGCGGAGTGTGACGTGGCCAAAGAAACCGTCACGGCGGCCGAGGCCAACCTTGCCCAACTGAAGGCGGCGCTGGACCTGACGGCCGACGCTCTAGAAGAAACACGCATCCGCGCCCCGTTCTCGGGCCGGATCGTAAGCGTGTATGTCGAGCGAGGCGAGTCGCTGATGGTGGGAGCGCCGGTGATGGATATCGTGGACGACAGCGGCATAACCGTCGTGGCCTCGGTGGACGAGGCCGACGCGGGGCGCCTGCGCGAGGGAATGCCGGTCAGGGTTGATTGCGACGCCTATCCCGGGCGCCACTTCAAAGGCAGGCTGACCTACATCGCGCCGGTCGTGCTGAAAGACCTGCGCCAGAACCGCAACCTGGAAGTAGAGGTCAGCCTGCCGGACGACGCCTCGCTGTTGAAGGTCGGCATGTCGGCCGATATCGAGATCGTCGTAAAAAAAGCTGCCGGCGTGCTCTACGTCCCCACCAACGCGGTCATGCGCAAAGGACAGGTCGAGCAGGTCTATGTTCTGCAAAATGGACAGGCCAGCTTGCGCGACATCAAGACCGGGATGAACAACTGGGAGCGGACTCAGGTTGTCGAGGGTCTCACAGAGGGAGAGCGGGTTATCGTCTCGCTTGAAACCAAAGGGCTTGCAAACGGC
>CAZXHT010000017.1:14262-80618 GCA_964640665.1 uncultured Myxococcales bacterium | reverse complement strand
TCAAGAATGAAGCATTCTTTCTCAGGTTCATGTTTATTGTCGGCCATTCTTTCGGCTCGGATGGCGTGTTGCTGAGATGAATCTCCTTGATCTCCACGAATATCATCTCCGGAGGCTCGCCCAGGTTGTCGAGGGGATGTAGATCGTCCGTGGTGCCCGACGGAAAATCCGGCGGCACGCACGAACCGTCTGACTTACCGTCGTGGTCGGTATCCCAATTGTCCGGGTTGGTGCCCATGGACAGCTCTTCCCCATCGTCGACACAGTCGCCGTCACTGTCGACTTCTTCCGGATCTGTGACGACGCCGTCGACGCCGGGAGTTCGCTCCTCGAGGTCCGAAAGCCCGTCGCCGTCCGTGTCGCTGCAGGCGTCGCCTAGATTGTCGCCGTCGTAGTCGCCGTTCGTCGGATCATAATCGTTCGGGCACAGGTCGCAAGCATCGCCGACGCCGTCGCCGTCGGCATCCGTCTGCCAACTACTGTAATCGGCTTTCTCGGGGCACAGATCGCAGTTGTCGCCCAGTCCATCACCGTCTGTGTCGGGCGCCTCTGCGCAACGATTAATCTCTGCATTGCATGTTATAGGCGAATCGTCGATGGCCAGGCCGCAGTCTTCATCTGTCGTACAGAAAGCGGTCGGCTTCTCGGGGCACGGGTCGAGCGCATCCGATATTCCGTCGCCGTCACTGTCTCCGTCACACATGTCGCCGAAACCGTCTCCGTCCGTGTCCGCCTGGTCCGGATTCATCATCTTGGGACAGTTGTCGCACAGATCTCCGGCGCCGTCACCGTCGGCGTCGGTCTGATCGGCTGGTGCGACATTCGGACAGTTGTCACTTGAGTTGTCAACGCCGTCCCCGTCGATGTCGTCGTCGCACGCGTTTCCAACGCCGTCTCCATCCCAATCGTACTGGTCGGGGTTTGGCACGTCGATGCAGTTGTCACGGCATTGGCCGTCATTGAAGTTCACACAGGGCAATCCGCCGTCATCGGGCACTCCGTCGAAATCGGCGTCTAGGTCGCAGGCGTCGCCTATTCCGTCGCCGTTGCCGTTGTTGTCCGTATCTTCCTGACCAGCGTTCGGGACCATGGGACAATTGTCGCACGAATCGCCGACGCCGTCATCGTCCGAGTCGAAATGCTGGCTGCAGCGCCCGACTGGATTGCAGGTGATGCCCGTATAACAATCTTCAGGGACGTCACAGGAAGGCGTTTTCAATACAGGGCAATAATCTTCATCGTTTGGAATGCCATCACCGTCGATATCGTCGCCGGCGTCACATGCATCGCCGCACTGGGGATCGGTGTCGTAGGGAGGCATGCCGCAGTTGCCGTTGCGGTCTATTTGATAACTCGGAATGAACCTGCACCAGTCGCAGGCATCGCCGATGCCGTCGCCGTCGTCGTCGGCTTGGTTAGGGTTGTCAACTGAAGGACAGTTGTCGTCGCAGTCAAAGTTTTCACCGTCACTGCATGGATAATCACCGGCGATGCCGCTGCCGTCACCGTCGTCGGGTACCTCGTCACCGTCCGCGTCGCCACAGGCATCGCCCACGCCGTCGTTGTTCCAGTCATCTTGCCAGGGGTTCATGATCGCCGGACAATTGTCACACGCGTCTCCGACGCCGTCTCCATCACCGTCAATCTGCTGGTCGTTAAAATCATTGGGGCAATTGTCACAGGCGTCGCCGATTCCGTCGCCGATTTCGTCGTTTTCTCGGTCTCGTTGGCTGGGGTTGGCATGCTGCGGGCAGTTGTCGTCAGTATCTTCGTAACCGTCACCGTCGATGTCTATCTCGCAGACATCGCCGACGCCGTCCATGTTGGCATCGGCCTGATCGACATTTGCAATTTCCCAGCAGTTGTCGCATGCGTCGCCCCAACCATCACTATCGGCATCCGACTGAGTTGAATCTGACGTGAAACGGCAGTTGTCATCACAGTATTCGTTATCGCCGCCAGTGCAAGGAGCGTCACCCGCAATGGCCGAACCGTCTCCCTCGTCTGGGATTCCATCTCCGTCGGAATCCAACTCGCAGGCATCGCCGATGCCGTCACCATCGGAATCGGCCTGGTCAGGGTTTTCTACTTCCGGGCAGTTGTCGTCGCAGTTTTCGAAATCGCCACCACTACAAGGATTGTCACCCCAGATACCGTCGCCGTTCCAGTCAATGCTCACCCCGTCTCCGTCGGCATCGAGATCGCAGGCGTCGCCCACCCCGTCCCAGTTCCAGTCGGCCTGGTCGGGGTTAGAAAAAGGAACACAGTTATCGCAGGCGTCGCCGAAATCGTCGGTGTCTGTATTGGTCTGGTCGGGGTTGTAGTCGGCCGGGCAGTTGTCGTAGTTGCCGGCAACGCCGTCCTGATCGGGGTCAAAACCGACTACCCGAATCATGTCGTTGCCGGTGTCGGCGACGAAGAAAAGGTCTGCGCCGGAGTCGTAAGAAAGACCATGCGGCTGGTTGAGCGTCGCCGTGTCCATTGGCCCGGATGAGTAACCCGCCTGATCGGTAAGCCCGGCGAAACGGCCAACGCTCAGGTCTTCGAACGACATCGCCAAGAGCTGTTGGTGATCGGTATCGGACACAACCAGGTATCGATCCGAACAGGTTCCGGAATCATCGCAGACATCGACAACCGCAAGGCCCCCGGGACAACTTATCTCGGTATCTTGCCCAAAATCCCCGTATGTAGCCGGGGCCTCGCGGTTGCACCCGGCATCTCCACCAGGGCCCGTGCCAAGCACCGTAACAGCGTACCCCGGGGGTAACACAAGTTGCGGCGCACCGTCCACTCCGCCTATCACGGCATCAATACCCTGACCGGAATCACATGCGCCGGATACGTTTATTGCCCGTATTCGGGCATTGCCCTTGTCGACCACGAACAACACGCTTGCATCGAGCGCCACCACCCCGGATTCGGCGTCTTCGGGAAGCCTTAGCGGCACGTCCGTAGCGCAGGCGGGTTGCCGATCGCCGCTGTCGGGATTAAACCCGGGCTCACCCGTTCCGGCAATCGTGCGCACCAGCAGACTGCCATCATCGGCCTGATATATCTTGCGCACGCGATGTGCCATAATAAGCTGTGGTCCGAAAAGGATGTCTGCAAACTTGGTCTCGGAAAAGTAAACTGTCCCGTCATCACCAATAGCCAATCCGTTTACAACATTTATCTGGGCCTGCTCTGCGGGCACGTCCTCACCGCCATCGCCAAGGTACGGATACCCGGCGACTATTTCCGGCTCGTTCACCCGGCTATCATACTTGTAGATTATCGAACCCCAGTTGAAAGGCAGCTCGCCTGGATTCTTCTCAATGTACGCCGCCGCATAGTATAATAACTGGTAACCTTCGCCGCTGCTTTCGTCTATCATTCTCTTCACGGCCAGCGCCGTATAGCGCATTGTCCTGCCCACGCCATCCTCATCATACACTGGAGTCGACTCATCCAGTCCGACTAGACTTTCCAGCGCGCTATGATAGCCAGAAACGGCACTGCGCCAAGAATCGAAGTCACCCACGTTTTGAATCTCATTGTAGATAATTATCATTACCGGCCTGCCCATATATTCGAACGATACCATATCGACCGCCGTCGGGTTCTGAATTACGCTGCTTCCAGGCGGGCCACCGTAAACTCCGGGGCCACAAATGCAACCTTCTGGATTGCCATGGTCGCAGTTGCCTTCATCATTGAGCGCACAGTAGTTACCCTGGTCGGCGAGCGGTGGATCCACCCCGATGTACCTGGACAGGGAGAAACCGGGCCCGGGTATTCCCGCCTGGAACATGGAAAGTCTCAGTGTATCGCCTGCCACGGTATTCTTGCCGACGATGGTTTGAGAACCTTCAATTTCCGTCCAGGCAGCTTGACCGGATTCAAGGGAGAGAAGCTTCACCTGGCCACGCGATGCACGGAAGAAATCAAGAAGCGACCGCGACCAGGGAACTTCCACAGTAATTGGCGCCAGAAGTTGCACCTCCTCGATGTCCACTCCCACTACCGGGCCGATCTCACGCCACCCGGCGGAAAAAGACACCTGCGCTTGCGCCCGGAAAATCGTGACAACTCCTTCCCCGCTCACCGCACCGACAGGAACAATCACCCGCGAGCCGGAAAGATGACTTTCCGTGTCCGTGACCTCGATGACGGTTTCCTCGCCCGTCTTCACAACCCCGAACGCCACCGGCAGGTTGCCCTGCTCGCCGCGGTAGACGTGGATGTACGCAGCGGCCGTGTTGCCCCCGCGGTCTGTCACCGTGGCGGTAAGCGTGTTCACGCCCATGGCCAAAGGTACGCTCACCCAGTACGTCTCGCCGGTCCAGGCGGCCTGCACCCCGTTGACTTCCACGCCCACGATGTCGCCGTCGGCGTCTTGGGCCGTGCCGCTCACTATTATCGATGGGCTCCAGGTGATGAACCCGTCTGCGAAATTCGTGATGCTTACGCTCGGCGGCGTCTCGCAGGCGTCGCCGACACCGTCGCCGTCGGCGTCCGCCTGGCCCGGGTTGTAGCTGCCCGGGCAGTTGTCACCATCGTCTATGAGCCCATCTCCGTCTCCGTCCGCAAAATCGCAGGCGACGTAGTGAAAATAGTCCATCGTTATGAAGCAACCCTGGTTCCAGGTCTGAAAGGTGTAGGGCACCTTCGGGCTCGAATCCGGGAATGACTGGTAGGGTACAGAGATCCGGGGAGAGGTCTCGTCGTCGATGAAGACCTCCACCTTCCCGGTAGCGAGCGACTTGTCCACGACCAGCCTGTATATGTGCCAACCGCTCCAGTCCCAGGCTATGAACTCACCCTCCTTGAGGCTCAGGCCCAGGAAAGTCTCGCCTGCCTCCGACCTCCACGCCCAAACGCTCGGCATTTTCAGGCCGTCGTTCGCGCCGAATCCAAGGGGATCATAGGGGCCCTGCAGGATGTCGGCCATGTTCTCCGCGCTCATCGACGTGACGATCTCGTACCTTCTCGCCGCCTGTAGGGCTTCCTCGTTTTTGTAGTAGAAAATACGCGAGTAAGGGTAGCCCGGACACGGGGCTGTCATGTCTACGTACAGGTATTCTCCGTCCGTCCTGACATTGCCGCACTCCTGCTCGTACACCTCCCAGCCCGCATCGGCCGGCATAACGTCACACTCGTACTCGTGCCTGGCAAGCTCGACGGCACACCGACCGGCAACGAGCGGCACGCCGGCCACCGCGAATGAGAAATCCGAAACCTCGATGGAGATACGATCCTGCTCGTAAATTATCGTGCCCTCAAGCCGCGTCCAACTCGAGCCGCCGGACTCGACCAGGTAGGCTCCGAGCTCGTCCTCCGATGACCACTCGGGAAGCCATCCCTCGTGATATGGAAGCGTGAGCCTCACGGGCACGTTGAAATGTCGGCCCGAGGGGAGAAGCTGGAAGACCGGTCCTACCGGCAGGAAGTCCGCGACTGCCGGCGCCCCCTGCCCGGCCTGGATCACGATCACCGTCTCCTCATCGAGTGCGCCGGGGGGAATCTCCACGAAGGCACCGAAGAAGGGATCTTCAGTATTGCCCGTCGAGATTGTTCCACCCTCGGGGCCTACCACTCCGAAGCCGCTCGGAGGGTACTCGCCTGCTAACGGGCGGTAGACGGCCACCGCGTCCCGGCCGGCGTTGCCGGCCGCGTCGATCGCTATGGCCTCGATGACGTTCATGCCGGTGGCTACGGGCAAACTGTCCAGTTGAAACGAGTTTCCCGTGATTTGAGTTTGAATACCGTTCACTGTCAGTGTGACAGCCGCGGCGTCTGTAACGTTCCCGAGCACCGGCGTCGAATCGGCATCTACCAATGTGCCGTCTTCCGGGCTGTTTATCGTCACAATCGGTGAAAGGCTGTCGTGTACGATCACGAGCTGGGCGGGGTAGGAGACGTTTCCCGCGCGATCCGTGGCCGTTACCAAAAGTGCATTGGCGACATTCTCAACTAGAAAAACATCCAATGTTAAGGCGCCGTTCTCATCACTCCAGCTCGATGCGGCCTGGGCTCCACCGGAGACGTCCACGAGACTGATTGCTTCGGTTGTACCAGTGAGTATGACTGGATTGATTGCGGTCGGCGAAGGAACTGTATTAACAGCAGGCGCTGCAGGCGGCTCGTGATCTCCGAGCAGGTGCATCACCAGGTTTAGCTCATCTTCGTTCTCGACAAGCCACAGGCGCCTGGGCATTTGGCAATCACCTTGTACATGCTTCGCGCGCAGGCCGGCACGAAAAGCTACCAGCCACTGGATCACTGGGCTTGCGATTTCAGTTTCATAAGTCGCACGGCACTGTTTCTTGTGGCAGCCGGACACCTTGTCGTAGGCCCTGGCCACCTCGTACACCGGCGCGTGGGCGCGGAAGGGAAGGTCTTCGATCTCCTGGCTCGTCAGGGGGCTCCCGTTCGCCTCGTTGAGCGCCAGGGCGACTTCGAGCACCGTCTTCGAATCGCCGTAGACCAGTCTCACGATCTCGGCCCAGTCGCCCTCGAATGACGGCGTAAGATCGAGCGCTGCCAGGACCACCGTCGCCGCCTGGTCATTCGCTTCCAGATCCGCAAGCGATGGGTAGACACTCGCATCGACGGCGCCGGATTCGATCGCGCTCATCAACTCGTAGCTCGATACATCCAGCCGGCCGAGGGCGTGGCGCAGCCCTACGAGCAATTCAACCAACCAACGGGGCAAGTGAGAAGTATCGTGGTGGTAGTGCAGCATGAACCAGTCATCTATCAGGGCTTCTGTGGGCAGCGCGCCAGGGTCATCCTGGATGGTCAGCGCTTTTTGCGCCGCGGCAATTGGGGGGGCCCCCCCCCCCCCCCCCGATATCCATGAAACAGCTTGCGGCTATGCCCATGCCGATGAGCAGCACGGTCAGAAACATGATGCCCCGGTGCTCCCTGATCACTCTCGCCATGACGCCCTCCCGCGAAAGAGTTGTCTGTCTTCTACTTGATTACCAGATCATACTCCCGCGGGTATGTAAGCTGTCAAGGGGGTCATGTGGGGAAAGGTAAGTGAAGGCGCCGACGAAAGGCGGCCTTGAAAAATGGGCGGGCAAGGTGCTTATAATGAGCCGATGCCCGATCAGCCCACACAGATCGACGAGGACGAGAAGCAACGCGTCCAGACGGTTAAAGATTTTTTCGTCCAGCTCAAGAAGGGTATCAAGACCATCGGTCTCTACCGCCACAACACAGGGCAGTACACGGGCTACCTCGAACCGGCCTACACGGCTTTAAGGGAGGCTTTGGAAAAGAGCGAGAACATCGGCCTGTCGGTCGAGCAGATGTCTCTTAGTTACCACGGCATTCCGGTATACGAAGAGGAGGCCGGTGAACAGAACCTGGCCTTCAAGTTCTACCGCGACGGCGTGCGTTTGCTGGTTTTTCGCAAGGACCTGAGCAGCCAGGAACTTCTCGACTTCGTCCTGGTCTGCCTGACCCATGTGCAGGCCGATGAAGCCGTGCCCGAAGACATGGTCAGCCTGCTCTGGAAGCAGGACTTCAAGAACATCGAGTACGTGGTAATCGAGTCCTTCGCACTGGGCAGCGAGGGCACCGACCAGACCAAGCTCGAAGTCGACAAGATCGTCAGTTACCTCTATGGCCGCCTGACGTCACAGAGCGCGGACAGCCACCAGTTCGCCAGGTTGTCTCTCGACGATCTCGAACTGGAGATCGAAGACGTCAAGCAGGTGGCGGGCGTAAACATCGCCGGACAAACGACCGGCCAGGCCGAGAAAGACGCTATCCAGGCGGAAATCCTGTCCTACGATCGCACCCAGCTGCTGGTGCGCTTCAGCACCATCCTGACAGACATCTTCTCCGGGGAGATCGATCAGCAACTCGGACAGAAACTGGTTACGGCCTTCGACCAGCTCTTCGACGGCTACCTGCTCAACGAAGACCTGCCTTCCATCGACCGCCTCTTCGCCGAGATCGAGAAACTCAAAAAAAGCGCTTTACCCCCCGAGAGCATGGCCTGGGCCAACCAGGTCGCCCTCGGCCTGCGCCAGAGGATGTCGCAGGAGAGCACCATCGCCCGGCTCGGAGACATTCTCGATACACGGGGCGACAGGGAAAGCTACCAGCAAATCTACCGCTACCTGGTCGGGCTGGAAACCGCTGCGGCTAGCGCCATGCTGCAGACGCTCGAGCACCTCAACAAGGTCGAGGCCCGGCGCCTGTTTTGTGAGGCCCTGGCCGTGTTGGGGCGTGACGTACCCAATGTTTTCGCGCAAAGGCTAAACAGCCCTAAGGCCAACCTGGTCAGGGACATGCTCTACATCCTCGACAAGCTCAACCCGCCGGACAAGACCAGAATGGTGGCCGGCCTGCTTGCGCACCCCAACCTAGCCCTGCGCATGGAGGCGCTCAAGTCGATAGCTCAAAGCGACGATCCCGGCGTCGGTGCCTATCTTACCCGCGCCCTGCGCGATAAAGATCCCCAGGTGCGCGCCACCGCCGCGGGCCTGCTTCCGGGCGTCGATCCTGTAATCGCCCGGCAGGTGCTGATGGCCATCGCCGAGCGGACGGATTTCGCAGAAAAACCCGAGCGCGAACAGGTTGCAGTCTGGACGGCGCTTTCGAACATCGGCACGCCCGACATTCTCGAGTACCTGCAAAAGCAACTCAGAACCAGCAGCCTGCTGGGCAAAAAGAAGCTGGCCGGGCACAAGAAAAGCCTGGTGGCGGGCATGGCCAACTCGGGATCGATCGCCGTCTACCGCCTGCTGAAGGCCGAGTTGGAGGCGGGCATCAGAGATCAAGAGGTGGCCGGCGCCGTCGAAAGAGCCTGCAAGCGTCTCAAGGAGAGGCTGCTGGGCACCTGACAAGGAGTCGATACGTGGCGGACGAGAAGTTCAAAATCACCGGCAAGCTCGAGGTCGATCCCGCCAAGATCGACACCGCGCGAGCCTACCAGGCCAAGCTGCAAGAGATGGGCCGCGAGCTTGTCGGCTCTCTGCACATGCTTGTCAAAAACGTCAAGCTGTATGCGCCGGACAACGCCATCTTCTCAAAGCCGCTCGAAAAGGCCGAGACATGCATCAACACCATCATCGCCATGGAGGGCCAGCTCGCGCTGCAGAGCGCCGGTGATTCGTTCTACCTCAACAGCATGCAGGTCAAACTCGATCTCAAGTCGCTGGACACCACGCGTTACCTGGTGCAGGAACTCGAGCGCTGCAACGTGGGTGGTTTCTCGCTCGATCGCCCAATCAACACCCGGGAAATCCAGAATTTCATGTACATCTTCAGCAACGATAACACCGAGAGCGCCGGCGAGAGCGGGGTGTCGGCCCGCAAGCTGACGGCCTTGAAGCTACGCAAGTTCGAGAAGATCAAGGAGATCCTGCAAAACAAGCAGGAGGGCGAGGGAACAATCGACCAGTCCAAGCTGGATCGCAAGCGCTACGCCTTGGTCGTCTACGCCCGGGCGGTGCAGTTCATGCGCAACTACCTGGCCGGTGTCCGCGGAGAGGGCCCCGAGCTGCCGGCCTCGAAGGCCATTCACCTGATCCAGGACCTGGTCGACATCAGCTTCGAGCAGAGCGCGCACTTTTTAGGCTTGGTGACTGCGACCAACAACGAGGATTACCTGGCCTACCACTCGGTCAGCGTGACGCTTCTGGCAATCGTCTTCGGGGTCGACGTGGGCCTGACTAAAGAACAACTGCGCGAGTTGGGGCACGCCGCCCTGTTCCACGACGTCGGCAAGGCCGCATTGGACCGCGACCTGCTGATCAAGACCGAGAAGCTTACCCCGTATGAAGAGCGGCTGTTTCTCAAATGCCCCATGGAGACCGTCAAGAGAAACCTGCGCACGGGCAACCTCTCCCACGCGGGCATCCACGAAATCATCGTCGCCCACGACAACCAGACCGCCTACGGTAAGGCCATCAAAGATCTTTCGGGGAACGTCAGCATGGTGGAAAAAACCGCCGAACTGAGCTCCTACACCAAGATTGTCGCCCTGGCCGACTGCTACGAGACGCTCACCTCGCTCAATGGCTACGGCCCGGATATCGCTTTCACCCTGATGAACACCGACCTGAAGCAGCGCTTCGATCCTGGTTACCTGAAAATTTTCGGCCGGATTCTCAAGGGGCTGGCGCGGAGGGTTGTCTCGGCCGAGGGCGAAAATATCTCCGTTTTCTAGCGCTGCGACATCGCGGGCACAGGTTCGCGCGCTCAGCCACTACCGGCATTCGTGAACAGCTTCTTTCCATATTAGCCAGCGGCGCAGAGCCCGGCTGCTGGCGGCCGGTCTTCGCGTGGGCCAGCATCCCATTTTCGACATCTACGAACCTGTCCGACAAACCCTCTTACAGGTAGTCGGTTAGCTAGCTCAATTTATGTAACATTAGGGTTGGGCTTCCTTCAGCAGGTTATCAATCTTTGATGTCTTGCCTCGAAATTCTGTAGTGGCCTTGTCATTGCCATTTGGTTTCTTCTGCTGTCGGGCTTTATTAACGCACTTCCCCAGAGCAATTTTAGCATCCAGTATTTTGTCGCATTCGGGACACACCTTAATGTACTTTTTATAGTGTCGGATCGCCATTTTCAATTCACCGGCCTTTTCGTAGACCTTGCCAATTAGCCAGTGCAATTTCCGATCAGAGGGGTTGTGCCGCATGGCCTGCCTATATAGGAAAATGGCTTGGTGGTATTTTCCCTCCTTGCCTGCCTTGAGAGCTTCAGCCATAAGTTTGTCGGCCATCTCGTATCCATCTGGGCTCGGACCCCTTTGGGGTTTAGTCTCTGGCTTTGCTGGCTTCGTTTTGATTTCCGATTTGGCCAGGTATGACTTTTTCGTCATGGGCCTCTTTCGTCTCCGTTTCATTTCCTGCTGCCTGTTTTTTTTTGGTCTCTGCTGTTCCTTCGGCTCTGCGGCAAACTCTTTCTCCGTGGAAGCCCGGTCGTCTACCGCCAATCCAACGGCCGTAGATTCTATCGGTTGTCTGTACTGTCCGTCAGCCTTGATATCGTGCACGCCATTTCCCGCGATGGTCACTAGTTTCATTGGCACAGCCCTTGATAAACCATGTCTTTTCGGTTCGATCGGGCCTTCCACGAAAAAAACAAGCGTGCCGACTACGGCCAAGGTCATTACAATCAGACCAATGGCTACGAACTTAGGTTTCTTCCATGTCCTTATGCCTCGCCTTTCCTTGTATCTGATCGTTTTTTCCGGTGTTGTCGTAACCGGGTCTGACGTCAATACGGTATCGTCGTAGTGTTCTTTCTCCACCAACCCCTTCCCTGCTTGTACTTCTGAAGGTGTACGCTGACGGACAATCACCGAGTTGCCGACTTCTACTTCGACAGGTGGAATCAGTTCGATAAGAAAGTTACGTAGGGTATATATATCGACCAATTCTTGCTGACTTAGCAAGTAATGCTCCAGATCGTCTCGCATTCTCCTGGCCGAATGATAACGCCGGGAGCGGTCTTTTTCGATTGCGCACAGAATGATCTTCGCCAACTCTTCTGGTATGGCGTCGTTAATAGTACGCGGGTCAGGTGGCTGAGAATGAATGATGGACCACATCAACCCGAAATCGTTGTCTGCGGGGAAAGGATGTTGACCGGTGGTCAACTCGTACAGAATGACTCCCAACGAGAAAATGTCCGAGCGCCGATCCAATCCACTGCCTTCTTGCATGATCTGCTCAGGCGACATGTATAGGAGTTTGCCCTTCAACGTCTCGGCATGAGTGCAATGGATATTACTGTCTGCTCTTGCGATGCCGAAGTCGATTAACTTGACTACGCCATCGTAGCTAAGCATGAGGTTCTGCGGACTTACATCGCGATGAATCAGGTTGAGCGGTTTGCCATCAGGGCCCGTGAAGTTATGTGCATAATCCAGCCCCTGGCAAGCCAGGCTTACGATCTTGACCCAGTACTCAAGACGGTACGATGTGTTCGCCTCAAGACACGCCTTGAACAAGCGGGAAAGACTCACACCATGGACATACTCCATGACCAGGAAGTACCCCCCCGCTACTTGGCCGAACTCAAATATTTGGACGATATTGGGATGGCTGAGGAGGGCCACCAAACGGGCTTCATCGAGAAACATGGTGACGAATTCACGATCCTTCGTCAGTTGAGGCAGTATTCGCTTGATAGCTACAAGCCTCTTGAACCCCTTGGGTCCCTTCTGTGTGGCCAGGAAGATCTCCGCCATACCGCCGGTAGCAAGTTTATTCTCTAGCAAGTATTTTCCGAATGTTTCGGCCATGAAATCGAATCGTTGCCTGGCTGAGTCCAAGCAGGGTTATAGCACGTAGGCTGCGGACTACCAAAGGAAATCCGCGCAACGCGGAGCCACTGGAACGGCGATCCAATAAACACGTGGTCCTCTCTGGACGGTTCTCACTTGACGCGGGAGAATTGGGTTGACGAGAACCCGAGTTCGCCAAGGCTATGTCGGGTCACCTCGCCATTCCTCCCCGCGGCAAGCCGCAAGGCATCCTGGCAAAGGTGGGTAAAGATTTGGTTAAGCTTCAAACACTCCAGCTGTCGGTCTTGTGCCGCATGAACTCAGCCGGCCGCCGGTGTGGCGTCGGGCCGCTCACGGGTCGCGTGCCCGGCCGGCCGTGGCAGTGGGGTCTGCAGATCGGTTATCTTGCGCAGCGCGTCCAGCACGTCCTCCGGGCTGACCATGCGCATGCAGTCGTGGTGCCGCTTGGGGCAGCGTCTGGGGCCGTGGCGGCTGCAGGGTCGGCACTTGACCTTGGCAGTCAGTACCCGGGTCTTCTCATCGAAGCAATTAGCTCGCTGATCTGTGGGCCCGTAGATCAAAACCGTGGGCACCCCCAGCGCCCGCGCCATGTGAGTCATCCCCGAGTCGCCCCCAACGGCCATCTCGCAGCGGGCTAACAACGCCGCCGATTCGGCCAGCGAGTTTCCGACGCAGCTCACCAGCGGCTCGCCACGCGCCTCGGCAATCCGGGCGACAATCTCCTTCTCATAGGGCCCGCCGAAAATCAGGGGTCGATATCCGCGCTCCTTGAGCGACTCGCCCAGGCTTGCGAAATAGACCGCCGGCCAGCGCTTTGTAGCCCAGTAGGCGCCGATACACAGAGCCACCAGGCGGTCATCTCCGGCGATGGCGTGCTGTTCGAGAAAGTCGTCTGCGTAACCAGACTTGTCCTCCGGGGCGGCAAGCCTGAGGCGAGTTCCGGCCGCCGGTATGCCGACTGCCTCGAGGAGCTTCAGGTTCTGGATGAGGTTGCACGGTTCGTCAGGCAAGGGCAAAAGCGCCACGTTGTAGGCCAGGCGACCCAGTCCCCGTCTGTAGCCCACCCTGCAGGGCACGCCGGACAGGCGGGCCACCAGGGCCGAGCGAGCCGAGCGGTGAGGAGACACGAGCAGGTCGAATTTCTCCCGACGGATCCGCGCCGCCGCCTGCAACAACCCTCCCGGCCCCGTCTCGCCGCCATACTTATCGAAGGTCAGCACTCCATCGACCTCGGGGATGCAGGCCGCCACCTCCCGGCTCTTGGGACGCACCAGCAGCCACACCTGCGCCCGGGGATGGGCCCGCTTGATGGCGTGCACCAGGGGTGAGGTAAATACCACGTCCCCGATGAAAGCTGTCTGCACCACCAAGACCTTCTGCGGCGGATGCCCAAGCCCTTTGAATTTCGCTGCCAATCAGGCTCCTGTTTGCGTCGCTTGTTCGCCTTTACGCTTCCGGGTCACCAGGATATCTCAAGCGGGCCCCGGCCGCAAGATGATCATGACTCGAGCACGGCGCGATATAGTTTTTCGATCTTTTTTGCTTGCTTTTCCACGTCAAACCGATCCTGGGCCTCGGTTTGCGCGGCGGCTCCCATGTTCTCTAACGACGCTCGATCGGACAGCATTTCGGTAAGCGCCGCGGCCAGGGCTTGGCCGTCGTCCCGTGGCACGATCCGGCCCGTGCGGCCCTGGGTGACGATCTCGGCAAGCGCCCCGCGGTCGGCGGCCAACACGGGCACTCCGGATGCCATGGCCTCGAGGGCGGCCCGGCAGGTTCCGTCGTTGCCCGGAGCCAAGATGACCTTGAGATCGAGGGCACGGTAGACCTCGGGCAGGTCATCGCGATATCCGAGGAAGACGACCGACTCCGCCAGGCTGGAATCGGCGACGCGGCGCCTTAGGCTTCCGGCCAACTCTCCGCGGCCGGCGATCAGCAGGCGGGCCGTGGTCAAGCCGGCGGCAACCTTCCGCCAGGCCTCCAGCAGCAGTTCATGTCCGCGGCCGGACTTCATGCGGGCGACGATGCCCGCCACCGGCGCGTCGCCATCGATGCCCGCCTGCCGGCGAACCGTGTCGCCGCCGGGACCCGGGCAGAAACGCGAGGCATCGACCGCGCCGTCGATCGCGACTATGCGATCCTCGGACAGGGTCTGTCTTTCGATCAGGTCATTTTGCTGCCTTTTGGAAACGACAACCAGGCCGTCGGCCCTTTTCAGTTGCCAGTCGCGCCCGGGCGACGAGGCATTGGCGGTGTGCAGCGTGCGTACCAGCCTGACCTTGGTCTTTCTGGCACGCGCCAGGGCGGCCAACGTGTGATCGTGTGAACGGTGGGCATGCAGGATGTCGAACTCCGTCCCCGCCCAGGCGCGCTTTAAAGCCAGGACGTCGCGCAGCAGCAAGATCGGACCCGACTTTACCGACAGGGCCAAACGCCTATCGAGAGGCACCCCGAACTCGGCCGCGCTTCTTTCGATGTCACCCTCTCTCAGCGTGTCGACGGCCAGCCTGACTGAGTGTCCCGCCCGGCGCTGCTCCTGCGCCAGGCGCAGCACCGGCTCAACCGGACCGGTGTACAGGTGGCAGGAAAGCAGGTGCAGAATGCTTAGCGGCCGTGAGCCCAACTCAGTCGTCTCCCGCAAGCAGCTTTAAAATCTTCGATGTTGAATGATCCTTGGGATCGCCGGCGATGGCAACCCGTCCACCATAGGCACACACCTCGTCTCGCTCGGGAACGCTTTCGGGCGTGTAGTCGCTGCCCTTGACGTGCACATCGGGCCGCAGGCGCCGGATCACCCCGCGCACGTCGTCCTCACCGAAAAGCAACACAAAATCCACCGCCTCCAGCGCGGCGACGATCTCCGCGCGCTCTTGCTCTGGAAAAACGGGCCTGCCGGGACCCTTGAGTCTGCGCACAGATGCGTCGGAGTTGACGGCCACCACCAGAATGTCGGCAAGTTTCTTGGCTCCCCGCAGATAGCGCAGGTGCCCGACGTGCAGAAGGTCGAAGGCGCCGTTGGCCAAGGCGATCGTACGGCCCAGCTTGCGGGCCGGGGCCAGGAGATTTAGCAGGCCTTCGAGATCGATGATCTTCGGCATGTCGATAAGGGCGGCGGCCCTAATCTTTCCGTCGCAGGGCGCTTTTTAGTTCCTTGGCCTTGACCACGGCCGTGCCCGACTTGGTTACCTTGATACCGCCTGCCATGTTGGCAAGCCGCATGGCGTCCGCGGGCTCTGCTCCAGCGGTACGAGCCAGGGCGAACGCGGCGATGACCGTATCGCCCGCTCCGGTGACATCGGCCACCTCGGCCGTTCCGTAGACGGGCAGCGTTTGGGTTTCACAGTCGGGCAAAAAAAGCGCCATGCCGTTGTTGCCGCGCTTTACGAGCAGCGCGCGAGCCCGTGTATCGGCCAAAAGCCTGCGGCCCGCCTTTTCGAGCCCGGATGACCTGTGGACGTCGATGCCCGTCGCCCTGGCCAGTTCAGGCTCGTTGGGAGTCAGCACCTCGGCGCCCGTGAAACGCTCGATACCCCGGCGCGCGTCGGCAAAGACGGGGATTGTGCCGGCCTGGATGACCTTCAACACCTCGTCCAGCACGATTCCCTCGACCACACCCTCGTCGTAATCCGAAATTACCACGGCGTCAGCCTTGTCCAGCGCGCGCAGCAAGCGCTCGACCAGCATATCCCGGATGGCTGCGGTCACCGGACACTCGTTGACCCTGTCTATACGCAGCATTTGCTGGCGGACGGTGCTCTTGCCGCCGGCCAGCACGCGCGTTTTCTCGGTGGTGAAACGGTTGGGATCGACCAAGACGTTCTCTTCGGTAATACCGCGCCTGGCCAGCATCTCGGTGAGTTCATTGCCGGCATCGTCGCTGCCGACCAGCCCCACCGGCAACGGGCGACCGCCCATGGCACGGATATTGGCGACCACGTTGCCGGCGCCCCCCAGCCTGGCGTCTTGGCTCTCCTCGCGGACGATCAGCACCGGAGCCTCGCGGGATATTCTGCGTGTCGTACCATTGATGTAACGATCGATCACCAGATCGCCGAGTACCACAATTCTGAGATCAGGAAACTTAGAGATGATTTCGGTCAGGTCGTTCATGAGCGGGAAACTACTCGCCTTGCCCGCGGCTGTCAATTCTCTCCCGCGCAGACCCACTGCACTCCGAGGCCCTTGAAGATCGGCGTCAGGCCCTCGATATCGGTCGACAGGGATACCTCTACCAGCAGGTAGTGCCCGCTTATCTCGCCTGCGGCAATCAGGTCGGCGGGCGACTCCTCGAATGGGCCGTAACGGGTGGCCGTCTGAAGAGCGTCGATGCTGTCGGCCGCCCTGACGTAGACCTTCACGTAAGTGCCGACCGGCACGCTGGCCTCCCAACTGACCTGCTTCCAGCGGGTTTCGGTGGGCAGGGCGCAGCCCTCGAAGATCTGCTTGTAGGTTCCGCGCGGGGCGGTGAAGTTGCGCAGGGCGAAACCCGTGAAATCCGAGTAGGTGTATGTGCCATCGCCGGTCGGGTAGCATTCGACGTCCCCCGATTCCGGGTCGACCTTGCAGGCGTTGTCCGTCTGGCGGTTGACGCCCCAGGCATAACCGTCGAAGTCGAGGCCGACACCGATGGTTTCCTTGGCGTTGAGCAAGTCATAGGTGCGCATCTCGGATCCGTCGGCGGCCTTGAAGCGGGTGATGCGGCCGACCCTGGTTCCGTCGGTCAGCCAGGAATGCGCCAGCCAGATGTAGCCGTCGGCGTCCGCGGCGATGCCGCGACCGACGCCCACGCCCGGCGTTGGCACGGTCATCGACGAGCCGTCTGCGGGATCGTAACGCGCGGCGCCCTCGCGCTGGTAGCCGCCGACCCAGACGCGGTCTTCCATGTCGATGGCGATGCCGTAGGATCCGTCCCAGCCCTGGATCTGGACAACCTGGCCGGCGGTGTTGGCGTTGGTGTCGAGGCTGACGATCTTCCCGCTATTTTCCTGGGTAGCCCACAGGATTCCCTTGGAATCGATGGCCGCGCCGTAGGGATGCAAGCCTATCGAAACCTCGGCCAGCACGTGTCCGTCGTTGGGATCGAGCTTGTAGAACTTGTTCTCATTGTAGGCGCCCACCCAGGCGTTGCCCTGGCCGCCCTCGACGCCCCCGGCGTCGAGCGCCACCGCCCGGGGCACACTGTTGTTGCCGCCCACGTTGACGGTGAACAGGATGCACTCGTCCGCCTCGCCGAGATACTCTTGAGGGTCGTTCAACCCGATCACACCGTCGCCGTTGACGTCGGTCGAGGTCTCGACGGTGCCGTCCCCGTCGACGTCGGGACAGTTGTCGTTGGCGATCTTGGTGACCGTGCCCTGCTGGTTGAAGGCGCGGTTGGCGACCCAGACGTCGCCGTTGAAGTCGACGGCGGTGC
Source organism: uncultured Myxococcales bacterium (assembly GCA_964640665.1). Lineage (GTDB taxonomy): Bacteria > Myxococcota > B64-G9 > B64-G9 > B64-G9 > DATKYQ01. Next base: position 62,943 of record CAZXHT010000017.1, on the reverse strand, counting down.
GCGAGGGGTCGTTGCCCGTCGCCTGGGCGTTGCCGCGGTTGCGCGGATCCGGGCTGTGAAGCGCCGAGATGTAGCGCCCTTCCTCGCGGCCGGTGACGGTGTTGATCTTCGACACCGTCCCCTCGTCCGAGTTGGCCACGTACAGGAAGGTCAAGCGGATGTTCTCGCCCTCCTCGAGCACCAGGTTGCCCGAGGGATCTTTCTCGATGCCGTGGTGATTGTCGTCGTTCCACTCGAATTCCTGGCCGCTTCCCGGACCCACCGTAACTCCCTGGCAGCGCGGGCCGCAGTCGGTGCACGACAAGCTCTCGTCCGTGGATCCGTCGCAGTCGTTGTCGACGTTGTCGCAACGCTCTTGCTCGGGGAGCACCTGACCGACACAGGCCGTGTATTTACCGTCCTCGCATCTGCGGATGCCGGCCTGGCAGATGCCGACGTCGAGAAACTTCTCGTCGGCCTCGAAGCACTCGATCTCGTCGCTGCCCTCGCAGGGACAACCCTCGTGGGGCACGACATCGCAATCGCATGAGAAGTTCAGCTTGGGATCGCCGTCGTCGCAATCCGGGCCAAGCATGCAGTTGTCCCCGTAACCGTCGCCGTCTTCGTCGACGCAGTCCTTGTAAGGATCCCCGCCGGTATCGGAGCAATCGCAACCCCTGGCAGCCAGTGCCACGACTCCCAGGACGAATAGAAACCCGTATTTCCAAGAAGTCATGGGCTGCCTCCCTTCGAGCCAAACGATATATTCAAACTCAGTTATTATTTTACTTCATGCGCCAGCGCAATACAAGAAGGCCTGAGAAACCCACCGGTATCACGTCTTCTTTTTGTCGGCCAGCCCGAGCTTGAAGCGCCTGTGTATCCATAGCCACTGCTCCGGGCGCTTACGGATCTTGTCCTCGAGCCAGCGGTTCAGGGTCAGAGTCAGCCTGGCGACCTCTTCCTGTCGCTCGGCCAGGCGATCGATCTCGAGCGGCTCGTCCACGGTCACCCTGTGGCGGCCGCCGGGTAGGCGCTCGATTGTGACCGGCACTATGGGCGCAGCGGAGGTCAGGGCGAACAGCGCAGGCGCGGGAGTGGTCGAGGCCGGGCGGCCGAAGAAATCTACGGGCATCCCCCGGCCGGGCGGCATGTGCTGGTCGATGACCAGTGCCACGACGCGGCCCTGCTTTAGCAGTTTGTGGATGGCGAAAGCCGAGCCCTTGTCCGCAAGCAGGCCCACACCGCAGCAGGCCCGCGTGCTCATCCAGTAGCTGTCGACGTTTGCGGCATGCTGCCTGCGGGTGACCACGTGCAGCGGCACACCCCTGAGGGCCTCGGCGCAGGCCATCAGATCGAAGTTGCCGAAGTGGGCGGTGGCCACGATAACGCCTTTGCCCGCGGCCAGGGCGTTTTCCAGATTCTCCCAGCCGCGATGCTCGACGAGCTTCGCAACCTTTTCCCGTGAAAGTCCCGAAAGGCGCAGGAACTCCACGGCCGAACGCCCCAGGTGCACAAAGCACTTCCGGGCGATTCTCCTGCGCTCAGGCCGGCGCTTGTCGGGAAAGGCAATCCGCAGGTTGGAAAGCGCCACGCCCTTGCGGATTGGCACCAGGTAGTACCAGACCAGCCCCAGGCCGGCCCCCAGCGCGTTCGCGACCCGCCGCGGCAGGCAGCGGAAGAGGAATCCCAGCAGGTGGAGGAGGCCGCGCAGCAGCAAGGCGTCTCAGCCGCCCAGGGCCTTTTGCAACGAGCTTTCCAGGTTTGCTTCGAGACCCACGAACCTGGCGCGCACCATCCCGTTGCGGTCGATGTAGAAGATCGAAGGCAGGGTGACAGTCTCTCCGTCGACGATGTACTTCTTGGCCACCGTCTCGTAGGCATCGATCAGAACCGGAAACTCGAACTTGTGCGCCTTGAGAAAGCTGTCGAGCTTGTCGCGTCCGTTCTCCGACTCGAGCAAGGCGATCATGATCACCTGCACCTTGTCCTTGTGCTTCTGGTGGTAGGCCAGCACCTGGGGCAATTCCTTCATGCAAGGCTTGCAATCGGTCCTGAAGAAATCGATCAAGACTTCTTTCTTCTTCTTCCAGGACTTCTCCGAACCCGGGTAGGCCAGGTCGCTCAGGCGAATCAGGTTGCTGCTCAAATCGCGCAGGCTGAAATCCGGGGCCCGTGCGCCCACCTTCGCCTGCGGCTTGTCGGCATCGGGAGGAGCGGCCGGGGCCGAAAGCGAAAGGCACAGCGCCAGCGGCATCAGAAGCAGTATCTTCTCTTTCAAGTTCATTGAACCTTCCTTGTTGTCATAGCCTGGAAAGGCATGTGCCAATCGCCTTTTCGATTATCTTGTCCCTGAGTTTTTCCACGCTGCGCTTCAAGGCCGCAGCGCGGGAACTCGGGTGTCCCTGTTTCTCGGGCCCCAGATCGACCGCGGCCACCTCGCGGCAGTCCGAGGTTCGCACCAGGCGCAACGAGCCTCCGGCCGAGGCGAAGTAGATCCCGTCTTCCCGGGAGATGAAGCTGGAATCTACGTCGATGACCACCAGCAGCCCGGCGCCTTTCTCGGCCGCGGTTTTTGAGGCTTCCTGCTTGTCCCCGGCCAGCACGGCCTCGAGTTGTAAGGCGGGTATCCCGCCCGGGCGACAGCTTACGCCCCTGGCCGCGAGCCACTGTTTCGTGCGCGTAAGAAGTGATCGCATCAGCGACCCCGAAGACACCGTCTTGCCGTCGACCACCAGGTGCAAGGCGACCAAAGCCGTCTTGGCTGTCTTGCCGGCCTCTTGTCGCGAGCGATCGAGATCGGCCTTGACCTGCTCGGCCAGCAAGGTGCTGTTGACACTGCCGTCCGGGCTGATGACCGGCTCTTTGAGACCGGCAAGCAATTTCATGGCCCGCCCGAGGCCTTCGGCCGCCTGGGCGAAGCGTCCGGAATTCATCAGCCGCCTGCCTTCGGCCTGCAACTCGGCCGCTTTCTTGACGACATCCCGGGCCGCCTTGCGGGCCATGCCCAGCAAGTTCTCGTACTCGAGGCGCGGATAGACGAGCATCACGTAACAATCGTAGGAATGTCCGCCGGGCCCGCTGTACTCTTCGAACCAGCGCTGGTCTTCCCATACCCCGCGAAGGGTCAAGGGCTCGCTGCCCCCCTCGATCTCGAAACGGTAGCCGCCCTTCCCGTCGGCCACCAGCTTGGCCGTGACTTTCTGCCCGATGGCTCTGCGCAACTTGCCCAGCGCGTCGGTATAGGCCCCGCTGCAAGCGATTTCGCTGTTGGCTCCCCGCTGGGCCAGTCCGCAAAAAGGCAAGCTGTGTTCCGTCCGGGCCGGACACTCCTGGATCCACAAAGGCTCCAGACCCTCGGAGTGAGACACCATGGTGCGGTCCCCGTGCGTTTTTTGCTTCTCTCCCCGAATAGCCTGTCCGCCTCCCCCGCAGCCAGCCCCAATCATCAGGGACGAGAAGCCGAACACCAACCACCAGCGTCTAAGCATGTCCAATCCCTCTCCCGCGCCACAATCCGTCTTTTTGAAAGACGTAAAAAAAACGGCGCCTATTCAACACAAGCAGGCCGGATACTAGCAACCGAAACAGCTATGGTCAAATCCCGGGCCGACAGCTCACTTACCCCAGTCGGAGGGTTGCGGGCCCATCTTCAATTCCAGAACGGCGCCGTCTTTTATGTCCTGGTGGTAGAACCAGGGGACATCCAGGGACTTGCCGTTCAGCCTGGCTGACTGGATGTACTTGTTCTTTGCATCGGCGCCCCGGGCCTTGACCACCAGGGTCGCGCCATTGCCCAGCTGGTAGGTTGTCTTTGTAAAAAGCGGACTGCCTATATAGTAGAGGGTCTGGCCGGCTATGGGGTAGAAGCCCGAGGACGAGAAAACGTACCAGCTTGACATTGTGCCCAGGTCGTCGTTACCGGGAATGCCGGCTGCCTGGGCGTGGTAGCGGGTTTCCAGAATGTGGCGCACCCAGTGCTGGGTGCGATCGGGCCGGCCGACCTCGTTGAACAGGTAGGCTGCGTGGATGTCGGGCTCGTTGCCTTGCCAGTAGTAGCGCGGGGGAACGTATTCGGGGGGTATCCCACCGGTATCCGGTTCGGGCGTTGAGAAAAACTCCTCCAGCTTGTCGCCCATGGCGTCGGCGGAGCCGAACAACTCTACCAGGCCCTGGGGATCGTGGGGGGCCAGCCACAGGTACTGCCAGGCGTCTCCCTCGGTGAAATACTCGGCGCCCCAATCCAGAGGCTCGAAATCCTCGTCGGACTCGACCCAAGATCCGTCTTCGTTCTTGCCGCGCATGAACTGGGTGTTGGGATCCCAGTGGTTCTTGTAGTTCTTCGAGCGGGCCCCGAAGTCGGCCGCGTCCTGGGTCTTGCCCAACAACTCGGCCAGGGCGCCGATGGCCGCGTCGGCTATGCAGAACTCCTGGGTGTGCGAAACCGAACCGCCGATCTTGTCGGCCGGCACGTAGCCGAGAGTCAGGTAGTATTCGATCCCGCCGCGGCCGGCGTTCTGAACCGGCCCGCTGGCGTGTTCAACCATTGCGGCATAGGCGCTATGCACGTCGAAATCGGTGATGCCCTTCTGGTAGCTCTCCGAGATGATCACGTCGGCAGGGGTGCCGATCATGCAGCCGGTGTAGCTGGTGCCGGCCGGCCACTTGGGCAGCGAACCTCCCTCCTCGGACATCTTGACCAGCGAGACCAGCATGTCCCGCTGGCGATCCGGGATGATCAGGTCGAACAGCGAATGCAGGTTGCGGTAGGTGTCCCACATGGAGAAGTCGGTGTAGTACAGAAAGCCGCCTGCCGTATGCACCTGCTTGTCCAAACCGGTGTAGCGGCCGTCCGTGTCGCTGAAAAGAGTGGGATGCAGCATGGCGTGGTAGAGGGCCGAGTAGAACTTGATACGCTCGTCGTGTGTGCCGCCCTCGATCGAGACCAGGGCAAGCTTGTCCTCCCAGGCCTTACGAGCCTCGGCACGCACGCTGTCGAAGTCCTTGCCATCGAGTTCGGCCCGGCGATTTTTCCTGGCGCCTTCCACGTCCACGTAGGAAAGCCCGATCTGCGCCTCGACCGGCTCGGCCGTGTCCACGGCCACAGCCACACCCAGGTCTGTGCCCTCGGCACTGATCTGGTCCGTAAGCAACTCGCCGTCGCGCCAGACGGTCCAGTGCGAAAGCGGCTGGTTGAAAACCGCAGAGAAGAAAAGTCGAAGGCCGCCCGAGCGGCCGGTCAGTCTGCCGTCGTAAAGCAGGCTGCCGGAGATTTCACGGGCCGCGGCGTCGATATTCAGATGGGCGTCGGAGACGCTGCAGGTGACAAGCGCGTGGGACAAGTTGACGATCACGTACCCGTCGGCAGCGCCTGGTTGGAATACGTAGCGATGGAAGGCACAGTGATCACTGGCCGTCAACTCGACCTCGATATCGTGATCATCGAGCACAACCGAGTAGTAACCCGGTGATGCCTGTTCGCTCTCTTTCTGAAACGCAGACAGGTATTTCGAGTCGCCGGTTTTCTGATCGTCGAAGCCCCGCGTGGGCATGAAAAGCAGCGCGCCGTAGTCGACCCCGCCGGTGCCGGAAATATGCACCTGGCTGAAGCCGTGGATCAGATCGTCGTCGTAGTGGTAACCGCCGAAGTGGTGAAACTCGAAGCAGGGGTCGAAGCTCGGACAGGTGTCCGGACCCGGCTTGGCCATCCCGAAAGGCCGGTTGGCGCCGGGGAAAACGCTGCCGAAGTTCCAATATGTCCCCCCGGATCCAATGAAGGTATTGACCAACTCAACGGGCGGAGTCTGGTCGACCGGCCTAGACTCCCCGCCGCAGGCTGCAAGCAGCAGCGATAGAGCAATAGACGCAATTGTTCCGATCGTTTTCATGTCAGCCGCTAGCCTAGCAAAATTTGCCGGAAAAAGGTATCTGAATCACGGTATTTTCGAAAACCCCTGCTCGACAAAGTGCCTGTCGAGGGTCAAGGCATGTTCGATGCCCATATTTCTCATGGTGATGAAACTCACCCAATCGACCAGGCTGGGCCCCTTGGAACCCGCGGAGGCGACTTTGCGCCACGCCTTTCGGTGCAGCGCCTCGTCCACCCAGACGATTTCCACGGCTTCCAAAACGACCGAGCCGAGCGCCCGGAAGGCTTCGATCCCGAGGCGATTTCGAACCAGTGCGCCGGCTTCGACCAGGGTGTAAGAGGTGGTGAACAAGGGGGTATTTTCACCCGCCAGATCGCGAACGGCTTCGACGACCTCGTCATGCTCCGACGCATCGCGATCCATCAAGGGAAGCAGCGCCGAGGTATCAACGAAGACGGCCTTCATTGCCCGAAATCTTCATCCAGGTAGTCGTCATGGCGCCGGCCGATGTCGTCGTGACCACTCGACGCTATTCCCGACAACTTCAGCAATTTACCCGCGTCGGGCAGTTGGTCTTCCTCTACGCCCATGCGCATGCCCTTTTTTATCAGCCTCCGAACCGTCTCCGAGATGGAGATCTTGTGTCGATGGGCAAGCTTGCGCAACATCTCGTATTGTTCGTGCTCGAGTTGGACCTGCGTTCTGATCATGATCGATCTCCGTGATTAATCATTACATCATGTTGTCATGATAACTATTACAGAGGCTTTTGTCAAGAGTCATCTCGGCGGGTAACGTAGCTACATGAAAATGTCGTTGTATCTGGAGAGCGCCGGTTGGGGACGAAGGTTTCCAAAGTCCCTGTTGTCACTCGGTGTTACCGCTCCCTGCATGCCCCCGGATCAGCTTCGCCAGATCCTCGCGGCCCTTCTTCAGCGCCAGGTCGGAAGGAGAGCGGATGTGGACTTGACGTCCCCCTGCTCGATGGCCAGGGCGAACTCAGCGGTCGGGCACTGTTCCCCGCCGCGGACAGGTAATGCAACCAAGAACAACACGGAAAATATCGATCGGGCGATGCGCACACCACCTCCATAAACCACTAGCCCCGCAAAAATCGCGGGACAAGGCCGATTCGCGGGCGTCTGGTGGCTTCGATGAAACCTGACTCAAGTGTAAAGATCACGGCGTCTCAAGTGCCTAGACGGAAATCATATCATTTTTGCCTGTCTTGGGGCTACGTACACCACGCCCGAAGGGATTTCCATCTTGTTCGCCGTGGCCGAGAAGTTGATCGAGCCGGACTGCCGGGTCAAGGGCATGGCCACCGTCAAGCCAAACTACAGTGCAGACTCCATCACCGGAGAGATGGCCGGCGGAAGCTGACATTCGCCGGCGCGCCGGAACCCAAAAAGGTTCCAACTGCAAAACGACGCCAGCTGGGCTCAACCCGGCCGGCCGCGATAGGAGCCCGAGCGAATGGCCCGCCTGAGCCGCGAGCGCGGCAAGCCGTTCGGGTACAGGCGGAAGAACTGCAAGGTGTGGTACAGGGTGGACTGGCCGAGGCCCAGCGACATGCATGTTGCGGCTGATCGTGCCAATACCAAAAAACCAAACAAAACAATGGAACTTCAAGCGCATGTTTGTGTCTTATCGCTGAATAGGAGCATTGTTGCTGTATTGGGCCAAACATATACGATTGAACTGGAGACTCGGCTGGGGAATCATTGTTGTGCTGACCCTGTTTGGCTGTCCCCAATGCTCCAAGAAACATAGGTTATCCCTAGAGCAGCCTAGCGTAGCTGGATCTTTAGTAACTGGTTTTCACTTCACCTGTGCTATCCGTGAACGTAATGAAGTCTGGTGTTGGGGATTGGATGTCGCCAACCTAAAGACGATGGACGGCAGTCCGCCAGTTCGAATCGATGGGATCAAGGATGTGGTGGAGCTCGCTGCTGGCGAAAACCACGTATGCGCACGCCACAATGACGGACGTGTATCTTGCTGGGGGCTAAATAACACTGGCCAGGCAGGACGGAAGGAGACCGGACGCTTTGGGCCTGTTGTAGTGGAAGGGATTGATGGAGCTCGGACGTTGGCCGCTAGCCGCTCCAGCACCTGCGCCATTCATCAAGGCGGAAAAGTAGCGTGTTGGGGGTCTCCATTTCTTGACAAACAACCAGAGACCAACGCACGTCCGCGCACGATAGCAGCGATTTCCAACGCCGTGGCTCTTGCTCTTGGCCCACATCATGCTTGCGCCTTACTCCAAAAGGGGACCGTGCGATGTTGGGGAGATAATCGTTATGGCCAACTCGGAATCGGAACAATATCACCCAATGGAGAGGGGGAAGTGGCAGGTTTGAGCGACGTCATCGCCATTAGCGCCGGGTTGGTCCACACTTGCGTCGTCAATCAGAGCGGTCGCGCCATCTGTTGGGGTGGCAACCAACAGGGGCAGCTTGGCAGCGGTGGTTTTGAAAACTCGTCGGTGCCGAAAACGGTGACTAGCATCACCAAAGTGACTGCGGTATCTGCGGGCCATAACCACACATGCGCCATCTCCGATGGAAAATTGGCGTGCTGGGGCGACAATGAATCTGGTCAGCTCGGTGATGGTTCGCTGACGACGCGCAATGTGCCAGTCTGGGCAGCTCTTCCCAAGCACGTCGTAGCTGTGGCTGGCGGAGGGAGTCATACCTGTGCGATGTTGCATAACAAACGTGTTCTTTGTTTTGGGCTGAACCTCTTCCGTCAGGGAGGTGTGCACGCTTCTGTTGGGCTTCGGCCTGTCGTCAAGCTCACCGACGCTACCGAGATCTCCGCGGGCTACCTCCATACTTGCGCCAGAAGGCGAGACGCATCTGTGGTTTGTTGGGGACATAACGATGGTAAACAGATAGCCCCATTTGGCGAAACCCGAAACATCCCTGTAAAGGTACCGGGGGTGGCGCGAGTGAGGAGTCTGGCTGGTGGGAATGGTTTCCATTGTGCGATTCAAGAGTCTGGACAGGTTCTGTGCTGGGGCAATCAACCACCATCTGTAAAAATTGAGCGATTCGATCCTGCCCCACGACTCTTACCTGGAATAAAAGCTGCTCGAACCATCGCAGCCAGCGATAGCCATGTTTGCGTTATACACAGCCGGGGAGATATTTCCTGCATGGGGTCTAATTGGGCGGGGCAGCTAGGGGACGGCTCGACGGACGACCGCAAAGAACCGGTTCGAGTTCGAGGTTTAACCGGGACCAAAGCACTCGCTTTGGCAAATGGCCAGAGCTGCGCCATCCTTATGAACGGCCAGCTTCATTGTTGGGGACGCCCGCCCATTCGCGACGGACCACCCAGACTTCGCCCAAGGCCCATTCCCGCGTTCTCGAACCTCGTCGAGGTGTCGCTTGGAGTTATTGATGGATGTACCCGTGACTTGGGAAGCAACGTTTCGTGTTGGGGAGATCTGGCCGAAGGAACGAGGCAAGCAGTGGTATCGGTGGACCTTCGAGATGCAATTGAAATCGGTGTCGGGACCGGCTTTGCTTGCGGTCTCCGTCACAACGGCGAGGTGCACTGCTGGGTGAGCCAGCACAAAGTTGGCCTATTTGGAGATACTGTCAAGCTGGGTACTGTGCCGAAGGAGATACCCAATCTCGGTCTGGTAGCCGAGATTAGCGTTGGTGATCGACATGCTTGTGCGCGTCACTCGAACGGCACAGTGGTCTGTTGGGGTGATAACACTTATGGTCAGCTCGGTGTCGGGATGGGCCGCTATGATGCCCTGCCAGTGGAAGCACTTGGCTCGTATCGTTGACATCAGCGCAGCGACACATGCAGGGTCATGCACACCAAGGCCAGGGCGACTTCCTCGACCTTGTCCCAGTCGATTTTGGTGCGCTACCACGTATTCTTCGTCATCAAGTTTGCCACAAGGCAGGTCGAGGTGGCTGGGATCAAGTACGAACCGCAAGGGGTGTGGATGGAGCAGATCACACGAAATCTCACGGATGTTTTCGATGGCTTCCTGCGGCACTATCGCTTTCTCATCTGCGATCGAGATCCACTTTTCACAAAAGCTTTTCGTAACATCCTCGCTACTTGATTTGAGCAAAATCCACAGTCGTGGTGCGCGTTGATTTGTCATAGCACGCATGTCTTCGCTTCTGATGGCCAGTGTTATCGATCGTTTTCAAACAAATTGCTTTTCCGTATATAACACCAGAAGGGCGATTAGGCATGAATCAAGGGTCGTCCGAATATTTGGACACCACGCCTGTAACAATCCCGGCACCTAGAAAAACAGGTTACTAAAGCCGACCGCGGCGATGATGCCGGCCATGTCAGCCGTCAACCCGGCCAAAAGCGCGTGCCTGACGCGGCTGACACCGACCGCGCCGAAGTAGACGGCTAAAACGTATAGCGTGGTCTCGGTGCTGCCTTGCATCACCGAGACCATCTGCCCGATGAACGAGTCCGGTCCGTACTCGGTGAAAATCGAGCCCATGTAGGCGAAGGCGCCGCTTCCGGACAGCGGGCGGATGACTGCCATGGGCAGCGCCTCGGTGGGCATGCCCAGGGCGCCGGTCACTTTCCCCAGCGAGGCCTGCAGCAATTCCATCGCGCCCGAGGCCTTGAACATGGCCACGGCGACGATGATGGCCACCAGGTAGGGGATGATGCGCACCGCCACCCGGAAGCCTTCCTTGGCTCCCTCGACCAGCGACTCGTAGACGCGCACCTTGCGCGACAGACCGAAGAGCAGCAGCCCGCCCATTAAAGCCGGGACGGCCCAGTTGGAAAAGAAGTCCTTGATCATGAAGACCGGCCGGCTGCCGACCCCGGCCGCTTCCGGGCTTCCCCACCACTGCCAATAGTTCGAGACCGCGGCTGCAAGAAACGCCGCCACGCACAGCCAGACGAAGGTTCGGGTCTTCCAGCCGGCCCGTTCGATTTTCTCGAAGGCCTGTTTTACGACGCCGGCAGGGTCGACCTTTGCTGGCAAGTCTGTCTCAGCCTCTTCCACTTCGGGGTAGTTCTCGATCCTGAAACGTCGAAGGCGCATGAACAACTTGGCGGCAAGGATGCCGACCAGAGTCGAACAAGTCGTGGTGAACAGTGTCGGAAGCCAGATGGAGGCCGGATCCAGAGAGCCGGCCGCGGCCCGGAATCCCATCACGCCGGTGGGCAGAAGCGCCAGGCTCGAAGTGTTGATGGCCAGAAACAGGCACATGGCGTCGCTGGCTGTGCCCTTGCGTTTATTGAGCTTGTTGAGTTCGATCATGGCCACGATGCCGAACGGAGTGGCCGCGTTGGCCAGGCCCAGCATGTTGGCGCCGAAGTTCATGATCATGGCGCTCATGGCCGGGTGGTCCTCGGGCACGTCGGGAAACAGCCAGCGCATCGGCCGCCGCAGCCAGCGGGCGATGATGCGCAGCAGGCCGGCGTCGGAAACGACCTTCATGATGCCAAGCCACAAGGCCATGATCCCGATCAACTTGATGGCCAGTTCGACCGCTTCCCTGGCCGAGTCGAACGAGCGGATGGTCACCTGGTGCATGTTGCCGGTGAAGCCGGCGACCAGGATGGAGGCGATCACGATACCGAGCCAGATCCAGTTCATCATCGGGCCACACTCCCGCAATTTACTACCGGTCTCATCCCCTAGTGTCTCCGTTGGGCACCAGTTGTCAAAAAATTCTATTTTTCTTCGGTCTCGGTTCGATCATAGCGCCGGGACACCACCACCGCTATCCAAATGACAAGACAGACAACGTTGACGGGGCCGGCATAGCGGACCGGCAGGTCCAGTGCGATGGCGATCCGGAACAAACCCAGGCTACCCAGGCCCAGGTTGCCCAGGGCCGCCCAGGCATAATCAGACGCCGCGGGAGCAGATGTCGTCGGTGAACGTCGGGGCCAGGGTAACCAGCGCCTGACTCGGCGGCAATAGTCCTGGAATTCGTCTCCATATTGATTGGTCAGGATCGTTTCTTCATGACGGACCATGGCGTCCAGGGCGAAAAAGAACAACAGGGAAAGGCTCAGCCAAATCAAGGCCGGCGTCCATAACGCCACCGCCCCGGAGAAAAAACTCCAGGTTCCGAGATAGAGAGGGTTGCGCAACCAGGCGAAAGGACCCTGGGTGATGAAACCGGCGGTTTCTCCTTGCCCGTACACCACCTCGCGCAAACGTGCTTCGGCAGCGGTGCGCAGTCCGAAAGCAAACAAGCACAGCAGACCGGATCCAATCAAGACCGCCGTTGGTGCCCAGGGAACATCCGGCCAAAGCGCCAATGGCCGGATCCAGATCCATTCGCTGTCGACCCAAAGATTTTGGGTCACGGCGGCAGCCAGGGCCACAACGAAAGCGCCTAAGATTACCATCAACCTGTTTTTGAATATCCATTCACGCATCGAACCCAGTTAGATCATTGCTTGCTCTGGCAGTCAAGTCGCCCGAATCGGAGTCGTCGTTGCAGGAAGCGGAGAGTAAAATTGTAACTCCAAAGCGTCCGTGGTAGGAAATTGATGGCTGATTGCCCTGGTTGCGGTCGCCGCCCATTGCCTAAGGAAAGCGAGAGAAAATGAAATACCTGAACCTCGGGGTAATTGCCTGCGCGCGCAAGGAGAACGAGCATCGGGTGCCTGTCCACCCCGCCCACTTCGGCCGGATATCAGATAAGCTGGCGGCCAAGATCACCTTCGAGCGCGGCTACGGAATCCCCTTCGGTATATCCGACGACGAAATAGCGCAGCGCTTCGGCCCGCTTGCCGGCCGCGAGCAGCTGATGCGCGAATCGGAGATTGTGCTGCTCCCCAAGCCGCTGGCCGAAGACCTCGGCGAGATGCGCCGAGGGGGGGTCCTCTGGGGCTGGCCGCACTGCGTCCAGCAGCGGGAGATCACCCAACAGGCGATCGACAAGCGACTGACTCTGGTCGCCTGGGAGGCCATGTTCACCTGGAAGAACGGCGCACGGGACTTGCACCTCTTCTACCGCAACAACGAGATGGCGGGCTACTGCGGCGTGATTCACGCGCTGGGACTGGGTGGGATGGATGGCAACTACGGCCCGGCGCTAAAGGCGGTGGTGATAAGCTTCGGTTCGGTCAGCCGAGGCGCGGTCTATGCCCTGCGCGGTCGCGGCATCGAGGAGATAACGGTCTACACCCAGCGCCCCCCCTGCGCGGTGCACGACCAGGTGCTTGGTTGCCGTTACGGCCGGATGGCCGCCGAGGGCGGCAAGGTCGTGGTCTTCGACGAGGACGGCAACAAACGCCCGATGATCGAGGCGCTGGCCGAGGCCGACGTTATCGTCAATGGTATCCTCCAGGACACCGATAACCCGCTGATGTTCATCCAGACCGACGAGGAACGACGGCTCAAGCCCGGAGCGCTGATCGTCGACGTCAGCTGCGACCTCGAGATGGGCTTCCCCTTCGCCCGACCGACCTCCTTCGAGCAGCCGACCTTAGACGTCGGCCGGATCACCTACTACGCGGTGGATCACACGCCAAGCTACTGCTGGCGCGCTGCCTCTTGGGAGATCTCACGCGTCGTGGTCACATATCTCGAGAAGGTAATGTCCGGCCCCGAGGCCTGGGACGATGACGAGACCTTGCGTCGCGCGTTGGAGATCCGCGACGGGCTGATCCAAAACCCCAAGGCCCTCTCTTTCCAGAAGCGCTCGGCAGAGTACCCGCACGTTATTCAAAGCGGCACTGGATGAAGCGGAAAGATTTGTTTACAATCAGGCGAAAATAGTTTCACCAGGGAGTGCTTGTGAAATCAGTTGGTTACATGCCGGACGGGGCAATCGACAAGCTTTCATAACAGTCGAGTGGGCTTTCGGGTCCCGGTCGGTATGCACATTCGGACTCAAAGCCCTCGCCACTACGGGATGTTGGCTATAGAGACCCAAACTGGTATGATTGCTGCATATGTAGTGCCCGAGGGAGAAGAGACTGTGCGGCGCTCGTATACATTGTTCTTCGCGTTTTCGGCGCTTGTGAGCCTGCTTGCCGTGGGCTGCGGACAGGCCGCGGTCACCTTCACGCCCCCGCTGCTTCTGAGCAGCGATGGCCTGTCGAGCGAGATTTCCATCGAACTCGAGCCGATTGCTTACGGAGATGTTCGTGACGGCGACCTGGCCGTCGCTCCGCCGTTTACCGGATACGTCTTCGGCGCCTACTCCGGCGCCGTTGTGAGCTTGTCGCTGGGCGCAAAAGACGCCGCCGCGGCGCCGGCGATAGCATTGTATGGACCGCGCGCCCACGATGGGCTCTTTGGCCAGGCGCGTTCGTATGCCATAGCCGAAGCCGGCGGCCAGGCCGTCCTGTGGGATATTACGCTTCCTGACACGGGTGACTACCTGGTGCTGGTGGCCGCGGCCGGCGGTGCAGCCGGTAGTTATCGGCTACAACTAGACTGCAGCTCGGCTTGTGATCTGCCTGTTTGCCCGGCTCTTGCCTGCGGGCCATACTGCCCGGCCGGCCTGGCCCGGGATGCCGATGGCTGCCCGCTGTGCACCTGCACGGTGGCTTGTGTGGAGTCCGCAGATTGTCCGCAGGGCTTCATCTGCAAGAAGAATACCTGCACTAAAGAAGACCCCTGCCAGTGCAACCAGCCATACGATCCCGTCTGCGGCACGGACGGCCGGACATACGCCAACCAGTGCGAGCTTGAGTGCTCAAGTGTCGGCCTCGATCATCAGGGAACCTGCACTGAGCTTCCCTGTTCGGCCGACTCCGATTGCCCTGCCGGCATGCTGTGTGAAAACGGCGAATGCCGCGCCGCTTGCGACTGCTCGGGCCAGGGTTACGACCCCGTCTGCGGGACGGACGGAGTCAGCTATCTCAACAACTGCGAGCGGCTATGCGCGGGCGTCGGGCTCGCTCATCTGGGGTCCTGCGAACAATGCAACCCGGAGATCTGCGACGGGCTGGACAACGATTGCGACGGGCAGATCGACGAGGGTGTTTGCAACAGCTGCCAAAGCGACGCCGATTGCGCCGCCGACAAGATCTGCCAGGCCGGAACCTGCGTGGGCGAAATTTCCTGTGCGACCGACGCCGACTGCCCCGCCGGCCAAACCTGCAACGCCGGCATTTGCGGTGCAGCCTGCGTAAGCGATCTGGACTGTGCTTCGTGCGAGCTATGCGATGGCGGCGTCTGCTGGCCTTCAGACAATGACATGGACGGCGATGGCTTCTGCCGCGACGACTGCGATAATAGTGACGCCACCATATTCCCGGGTGCCCCGGAAAGTTGCGACGGGCATGACGACGACTGCGACGGTCAGGTCGACGAAGATTTCGACCTGACCAGCGATCCGGAAAACTGCGGCGGCTGCGGCATGGCCTGCGCTGCGGGCGAGATTTGCCTCGACGGAGTCTGCACCCAGGATCAAACTTGCACCGCCGATCTCGACTGCGACGACAGTGACCCGCAAACCGGAGACTTTTGCAGCAGCGCTGGCTACTGTGTCTATCTTGACGGTTGCTCTTCCAACTCCGACTGCGCCGCCGGCCAGCTATGTTCAGCCGGGGTTTGCCTGGGCTCGGGCCAGTGCTCGACCGACAGCGACTGTGAGGCGGCGTTCGTCTGCGCGAACGCCACCTGTGTGATCTACTGCCGCGACGACAGCGAGTGTCTGGAGCACCAGGTCTGCAGCGAGCCAGGGGGATTCTGCGCACCATGACGCGCCGGCCGTCCGTCACCGCAATTCGTATCCTGATCGCCTGCTGCACGACAATGGGACTCGCGGCGGGCTGCGGCGACAGCCTGTCTTCACTGGACAGCGTGCAGCGAAGCTCGCGGCGTGTATTTGCCATGGATCTGAAACCCGACTTCGGGCGCCGCGGAAAGACTGTCACGGTGGAAGTGACCAGTATGGATCCCGAGCTCGAGCAAATTCTCACAGGCGGCATCGCCTATCCCACCGAGATTACATTCGGCCGCGACGTCTTCATCCGTTCGTTCGGCACGAACACAAGTGGTAACCTGGAGATCGAGGTCTTCGTCTCCCCCCTGGCCGAAAAGGGCGAACGCATCCCTACCCTGGTCTTCTCCGCCGCCAAAGAGCGACTCGAAGCTCGGGGAAGCTTCTGGGTTCTCCCGGCTCAGCCCGAGTGACAAAAGTTTTTGTCAGCTGGGCGATAAACTGTCACGGCCCGTCTACACGGTTTAATCCAGAGTATACAATTAGTTAAGTAAACAGGTGTGCGCGCCTGTCAACCAATGTTGGCGGATCGATCCGTGCCTGGAAAAGGCGGGGAACGATCGCCGAAAGAAAAACTCCTTTGCTTCCAAGATGCTTGCTCACGGCCGAGTGTGCCCGGTCCGGTGGCATGAAGCATGCACTGATGCATGCCATTGTCGATATCCGTTATTCAACCCTAAGGGAGGCAAGACGATGAGAGCAAAACTCGTAATTCTCGCGATCGCTGTGGCCGCACTGGTTGCGGCTTGTTCCGGGACCAATGACACCGGCTACACTCCGCCCGATCTCACCTCGGGCTCGGCCGGCCTGACCATCGGAGACAATGCGCTCGATACGGGCGGCCAGGCCGACGGCAACTTTCCGGGCGACGGACGCTACATCGGCTTCGTCTTCCAGGGCCTTGATGGCGAGGTGCTGGACATCGTGCTGACCCGCACCAGCGGTTCCGACGTGCCCGTCCTGGCGCTCTACCACTTCGACAACGACAGCTTCGGCCAGGCCCTGGCCTGGGCCTCGGCCGACGCCGACGAAATTTCCATAAAGGGCTGGCAGGTTCCGGGAAGCGGCACCTATCTGGTGCTGGTCGATCGCGCCTCCGGCCCCGGCACGGGAAGCTTCATCGTCACTTTAACCTGCCGGTCGGGTTGTGAGAATCCGCTGACCTGCGCCGACGACGCCGACTGCCCGGCGGGCATGGTTTGCTTCGACGGACTGTGCTTCGACGATCAGGTCGAATGCCGAACAGACAGCGACTGCCCGGCGCACGAGATCTGCCAGAACGGCTTCTGCGTCACGACCTGCAACCCGTCCCCCGAAATCTGCGACGGAATCGACAACGACTGCGACGGCATGGTCGATGAAGACAATGTCTGCAACCAGGATCCCTGCTCGGCGGACAGCGACTGCCCTCCCTGGGAAGTCTGCATGAACGGTCTGTGCCAGCCCTTCTGCGGCTGCGCCACCGACGCCGACTGTCCGCTGGGTACCATCTGCGTCGACTGTCAGTGCATCGAGGATAACTGCCCCGACGCCGACGGTGACGGATTCAACGTCTGCCGCGGCGACTGCGACGACCAGGACGCGACGATCTTCCCCGGAGCCTACGAGAGTTGCGACAACGTCGACAACGACTGCGACGGCATCGTCGACGAGGGCTGCGGCGGATTGCCTTGCTCGGCCGATTCGGACTGCGCCGCGGGCGAACTGTGCTGGGACGGCATCTGCGTCGCCCGTTGCGCGGCCAACGCCGACTGCGCGGCCGGCCAAGTTTGTGTCAACGGCATCTGCCAGGTGGCCTGCATCCCCGAAAGCGAGATCTGCGACGGGCGTGACAACGACTGCGACGGACAGGTCGACGAGGGCTTCGATCTGATGAGCGATCCCAACAACTGCGGCGGCTGCGGCATGGTCTGCGCCGCGGGTGAGGCCTGTGAAAACGGCATGTGCACAGGAGAGTGTCAGAGCGATTCGGACTGCCCCGGCGGGATCTGTGACGGCGGCCGCTGCGTCTACACCTGTCCCGACCAGGACGGTGACGGTTACGGCGAAGGCTATTGCGGTGACTGTGACGACGCCGACCCGACCATCCACCCGGGAGCGCCCGAGGTTTGCGACGACATCGACAACGACTGCGATGGACAGGTCGACGAAGGTTGCCAGATATATTGCCGCAGCGATGCCGAGTGCGCCGCGGGCCAGATCTGCTACAACGGCGTCTGCGTGCTGCCCTGCAGCTCCGACTCCGACTGCGCGGCGGGCGAGCTTTGCGAAAACGGTCTGTGCGTGTCCGGTTGCAGCCCGATGCAGGAAATCTGCGACGGCATCGACAACGACTGCGACGGGCAGATCGACGAAGGCTTCAATTTCGCAAGCGATCCGCAAAACTGCGGCGGCTGTGGCATGGTCTGCGCCGCGGGCGAGAGCTGCCTCGACGGAGTATGCACAGGCGGACAGGCCTGCTCCGATGACCGCGATTGCGACGACGGCAACCCGGGCACCAGCGACTACTGCGTCGCCGGCATCTGCGTCCACCAGAACCAGTGCAGCACCGACAGCGACTGCCCGGCCGGAATGATGTGTGTGGAAGGCGCCTGCACCTACGATCCCTGCCCCGACATGGATGGCGACGGCTACACGACTTGCGACGCCGACTGCGACGACGCGGACGCGGCAGTCTTCCCCGGCGCCTCCGAGGCCTGTGACGGGCGCGACAACGACTGTGACGGCCAGGTCGACGAGGGCTGCGAGCAGAGTTGCCAAAGCAACTCGGACTGCGCCGCCGGCCAGGTCTGCTGCGCCGGCCTGTGCGCCGACATCGGCTCCGATCCGGCCAACTGCGGCGGCTGCGGGATGAGTTGCGCAGCCGGCGAGGCCTGTTACGACGGCGTCTGCTACGCCGCCTGCACAACGGACGCCGACTGTGACGACGGCAACCCGAACACCTGGGACTACTGCATCAACGGAGTCTGCACCTACCGCTGAGATGAGCCATGGGGCGGACAACGCTTCACTCCGGTGAACCGTTGTCCCGCTCGATGAAAGAGGCGGCGCCTACCCGGCGCCGCCTCTTATGTTTCATGTCTTGCGGGTCAGTGTTATCTTGTGCACACGGATGTTTCTGTCTTGCTATGTGAAAGGGAGGCGAGCGAATGAAACTGGTGTCATACTCGCTGCTGATCCTGGGATTTCTAATCGGCCCGGCCCGGGCTCAGGATCCCAGCCCGAATGATCTGGATTGGCTTCGCGGAGAATGCGGGGACGGGGCGCTGGCATACCAGGCCGGCGATCCCGACTACCGCATCTACCTGACCGAGCTGTCGAGCGGGCAGACCTTCGATATCGGGCCGGGCACCCGGCCCGAGTTTTCGCCGGACAGCTCCAAGCTGGCCTGGATCGACGGTTCTACGGCCAAGGGCCGCATGCGCAAGGGAGACGCCAGCGTCCATGAGATCGCCACGGGAGTGACCGAAGACGGCGGTGTCCACTGGGTCAGCAATACCGAAGTGGTGCTGGTCAAGAGCGGAAAGTGGCACAGGATCTCGCTTACGGGACTGGTCGTCCAACGACGCAAGATTCGTGGCCATGCAGGACGAGAAATACAACTACATGGTGGTCATGAAGGTCGGCGGTACCTACTGCACCCGGATGGGCCAGTCGAGCAGCGGCGAAATGTACGGGGATTTTACAGTCGGAGACGGCTCCGGGGATCCCTGGCCGGGCACAGTGGTCGATCCGGTTCTGCTGCTGAATCCGGGCAGCCTGTCCTTCGATGCACTCGAGGCAGGAGCCAATCCGGATCCGCAACCTGTGACCGCAGGTAACTCGGGAGGCGGTAGCCTGGACGGCGTCAGCGTCAACGAGAACACCGGTTGGCTGTCTGTAACGGTATCGGGCTCGGGAAACTCGCAGACTCTGACCAACCAGGTCGACATTTCCGGTCTGGCCGCGGGTTCATACCAGGCAACAGTGGATGTCAGTTGCGCAAACGCGGTCAACTCGCCCAAGTCGTACGATGTCAGCCTGGTCGTGGGGCAAGAGCCTACACTAACCAGAATCGATATTGCTCCGGCCAGCGCGATGATAATCGTCTCAGACAGCGCCGATTTCACCGCCAGCGCCCGTGACCAGAACGGCGATCCCTTCGCGGTTGTCTTCGACTGGGCGGTCTCGGGCGGCGGATCGATGAGCCCGACATCTTCCGGCACGGCGCAAAGCCAGCACACTTCCAGTTTCACCTCGGATGGCACACCCGGCGTCTTGACCGCCAGTGTTTCCTCGGGCGGGGTACAGGCAGACGCCACGCTCAATGTGGTCTCTGAATCGCAGATCCACCTCAAGGTCAACTGCGGGGACGACGCCTTCACCCCTCCCGGATGGGAAAACGACGGGCCCTACCTGCAGGGCGGCGCTGATTTCGTGTTCGCCGAAAACTTCGATACTTCAGGGGTTGTAAACGCGGCTCCCGAAGACGTCTACATCACCTGCCGGCACCGGATCCGCAACGTTGAAAGCGCCTACGGCTACGACTTTTCCGCGTTGCCCGACGGCGACTATAATGTCCGCTTGCATTTCGGGGACGCCTACGGACCGCGGGCCATCGATGTCTGGCTCGAAGGCCAAGAGCGGATCAGCGATCTGGACATCGTCACCGATGCAGGCGGAGCCTATCTCCCGCTGGTCAAGGAGTTGCCGGTCACGGTCGGCGACGGCGACGGTTTGCAGATCGAACTCAGCGACGACCGGGCCACACCGGCCGATTTCTTCGTCAACGGAATAGAGATAATCAGTGTAACAGACAACCAGGCGCCGCTGGTCGACGCCGGGGTCGATCAGCTGATCGAACTGGGCCACAGCCTGTTCCTCGACGGTACAGTCACGGACGACGGGCTTCCCGACGGATCGTTGACCACCGTCTGGACGAAAGTCGACGGACCGGGCAACGTAACTTTCGTGGATGCCTCCCGGGCGGACACTGAAGTCCAGATTGGCACCGCCGGCGAGTACAGCCTGCGCCTGACCGCTGATGACGGAGCGTTGCAGGTCTACGACCAAGTGCTGATCACGGTTAGCGATCGTCCGGCCATCCAGATCCAGTCCCCCAACGGGGGCGAGGTATGGGAAGTCGGCTCGGCTGAGAAAATCCGCTGGACCACCGTCAACCTCGACGATGTCCAGATCGACTACTCCACCGACGACGGCCAAACATGGAAGAACATCACCGATTCCGTGGGCACCAGCAGTCCGGAGTGGGGAAACTATTCCTGGCAAGTTCCCGCCGAGCCGTCGACCTTGTGTCTTATGAAAATCACCGGCTACTTCGGAGAAGTCCCAACCGTCTCGGCCGGACATTTCGAGATCCGCAAGCCCTCGGAAGACGGCGGGACGAACGAAAACATAAGCGGAGGCTGCGGCTGCGCCTCCGGCGGCTCCGGCAAGTTTTTCCCGCTCTGTCTGGCCCTGCTGGCCATGGCCTTCGTCCTCGCAAAGCGCTGAACGACAGACTACTGAAAGGTAACTACGAGTTTCCTCCAGCTGCCCTTGGCCGCGGGGACGGCCGTGATGGAAAGGTGCAGGACTCGGCTCTGCGGTTCAAAGATCACCGCTTGCACGTTCAGGTCACCCAGGGCCACCTTCTGAAGGATCGACTTCATCTTGTCGACATCCATCTTCCCGCTTGCCGAAACCCCGGTCATTCTCGCATAGCGGCTGCCGGATCGGGTCTGCTTATCCTCGTTTTGCAGATTGGCCACCGCGACTACTCCATTTTTCGGAGTCCGCACCCGAAGGGTGCCCGGGCAGGTCTCCAGCACCGCGGTGGTCTCCGGGTCGGCCAGTGCGTAATTCTGGCAAACCGACCGTCTGAGTTCCCGGATCATCCTGGAACCCTCGTCGACATTGCCGGCCTCCTCGAGCACTTTTCGCAACCCGAACATAACCGGCACGCCCGGACCGGCCCCACGACCGGTCCGGAACACCACCAGGTTGGCCGCCGACAATCCCCGATCGTTCATCCCGGTGGCCACCCCCACCAGGCCCGGCCAGGTGACGCTGGCGAATGCGTGCCGGGATCCTTTCTCCACCACCACCAGCCCCAGTTCCGACAGATACTTCCCACCGCGCCAATCCAGATTGCGAGCCATCAGTACCTTTTTACTACGGGTGCGGAATCCTTCGACCGCCAGACAGGAACATCCCAGGGCAGTGAAAACCTCGGGCGCCAGGTTAACGGCCAGCAGGGTGTCGCGATCCACCCTGGCCGCCTTGGCCAGTGCCCCGAGTTGCGCTAGATGCTCTTTGGGAATCTCCTTTTCGTATCGCCTGACCAACTCGACGACGGGGGCTGGAAGGTTCTCACGTCCCAGGCTGACCTTGAGGTAACGGGGAAGCAGCCAGCGGATCTGTTCGCCAACAAGGTCACCGGCTGCGGTTCCACGCTCTTTTGCCGAACCAGACAACTCAAGCACCCAGACCCCGTCCCGCTGATGCAGACTTCCATGATCGCTAGCAGCCTCGTGGTAAGACGGTGCCGAACCACAGTTAGAAGCAGCCAGCAATAATACGGCCAAACTGACTGCCAGGGAAAACGTCATCTTGGTAAACAAACTCACGCACTCTCCAGGCAAGTGTAAAGAAAAGAACAACTTCTTTGATAATAGACGACGGAAAAAGTTCTTACAATTGAAACGTACAATGAACACCCCAGCTTTTTCGCCCAGCGGCCAATATTCTGCTATCATCTGGAGAGTACCCGTGTGAGTTCTCGAAGGTGAACTGACCCGGGCGCAACATGCGAATATGGAGGCATCGATGGAAGAAATGCCCGAGTGGGAACACCTGCTGGCTGCGGAGCGTCACGTCCAGCATCTGGTTCCGGGCACCGTCCTGGTGGGCGGGACGGCGGCGGCCCTGTACGCCGATCACCGGCGTAGCATGGACGGCGATCACGTGCTTGCCGACTTGCGCGAGCGCTTCGATGAGGTTCTTGCGTCACTGGAGGCTGTGGCCGGTTGGCAAACGGCGCGTATCAAGCGGCCGGTCCTCGTGCTCGGCCAGTTGGATGGGATCTTGACCGGTATCCGCCAGCTACGCAGGACGCGGCCTTTGGAGACAGAGATGGTCAGCGGCCTGCGCGTGCCGACCCTGGCGGAGATGGCCCGCATCAAGGCCTGGCTGCTGGTAGTACGCTACAGCGTGCGCGACTATCTCGACACGGTCGTGCTTTTCGAGCGCTTAGGCGAGGAAATCGCCGCTGCCATGGAGCCGTTCGACGAAATCTACGCTCAGAACTCCGGCTCATCGCCGCTGGCCGAGGTCGCCCAGCGTCTGGCCGAGGCGGCGCCAACCGATGCGGCCGCGGTCGACTTGAAAACATACCGCGGATTGCAGGCGCCCTGGAACGATTGGGAGCACGTTACCGGGAGGGGCCGACACTGGGCCAAGACGCTGGCGGGCATCATGCTGGCTCCGCGAGACCGGGAGGGCGCATGATGGGCAAGTCTCCGTTGGAATCGTCCCGGGCGCTATGGAACCGGAACCGGCTGGATTTGCACAGCGAGGAGATCATAGCGCAGATCCTGGATCGCGGTGAAGCGAACGCCTGGCGAGAGATCTACCGCCTGGCCCGCAATGACGAGTCGCTGCGCCGCAGGATGCTCAGGGTAGTCAAGCGCATGCCAATCGGCTTCGGCCGTTTCTGGCTGGCTGCCCTGGCATCCCTGGGTGAGGATGTGGATCTCGGCATGCCGCTGCCCGGGGACGAAGAGTTCCAGACGTAACGCCGCCCGTACCCGCGTGCTGCCGTCTCTTGTGTTTCATGCCCGGCGGGTCGGTGCTATCTTGGGTGCATGGAAGAACAGGGCCTCGGACAGTATCGCTTGATCGAGCGGCTCGGCGCCGGGGGCATGGGCGAGGTGTTTCTGGCCAGCCTCGAGCGGGCCGACGGGTTCAAGAAGCTTTTGGTCATCAAGCGCATTCTGCCCGAGTTCTCGGAGTCAACTCGTTTCAGGGAGATGTTCTCGGCCGAGGCGCGTATCGCCGCCCGACTCAATCATCCCGGCATCATCCAGGTGACCGACTTCGGCTACATCGGGCGCAACTGTTACCTGGCCATGGAACACGTGGACGGTTGCGACCTGGCAGCGCTGCTGGAAGGCGCCCAGCGGCAATGCCTGCGCATCCCGCTCGACCTGGTGGCCGCCGTGGGTCTCTCGTGCCTGCGGGCGTTGGGCTACGCCCACCGCGCCAACCCCGCGGTGATCCACGGCGACGTCAGCCCGGCCAATATCCTGCTCGGCCGCGAGGGACAGGTGAAGCTTACCGATTTCGGCCTGGCCCGCCTGGCCGGCGGCCGGCGGGGATCCGCTGGAGCCGGTGAGATTCGCGGCAAGCTCGGCTACATGCCGCCCGAGGTGGCCTTCGGCCGGGCCCCGCAGGCGGCCAGCGACCTGTTCGGGCTGGGAGCGGTGCTTTACGAACTGGTCGCCGGTGTCGGGCCACTGCCGCGCGTCTCGGGTCTCGACGAGGCCCTGGCCCAAGCCCGGCGCTGCCAAATCCCGCCGCTCGGCGAGTTGCGGCCCGACACCGATCCGGCCTTGGCCCAACTGATCGACCGGTCCTTGCGTCCGGCCGTCGACGATCGGCACACAGACGCCGCCGATATGGAGGCGGCCCTGCAGGAGGCCGCCGACAGGCTGGGGCTCGACAGCGGTCCGGCCAGCGTCGCGTCGGTCGTCACCCGTGTCGTGAGATCGAAAAGCAGCCGGACACGCGATGTCCCGCGTACCCTGGTAGCGCAGCTCGCGGCCCCGCGCCGCAAATCGCTTTACGGAAAGATTGGTCTGTTGCTGGTAATCGTTGCCGCCGTGATAACGGGTGGCCTGCTATGGTATCTGTTGCGCGCCCCCCCCGAGATTATCCAGCCGTCAACACCCGAGCACGAGCAGATCGCCGCAGAGCCCGCGATCGGGCCCGACGGCGCACTGGACGCCGCCGACGCCGGAATTCAAGATTCCCCGGATGCCGGCCGCAAGGGCCGGCACCGCAAGCCTCGCCACAAAGTCGGCGGTCTGATCGCAGACGCGGGCATAGAGGACAGAGGCGGGTCGCCACCCGCGGATGCCGTCACCAACATGTTCCTCCTGACCGCCAATCGACAGGTGTCGGTCTTCATAGACGGCAAGCCGCAAGGACATTCTCCGTATCGATCCGGGCAGGCATTTACAGGAACCCATATCGTCAAGCTTGTGGATCCAGAAGGGATCGCAGCTACGATACGCGTTGAAAGAGCAGGAGACACAAGCGATGTAGTCTTCGCCTTCCGCTCGCAACCCTTCGCCATCCTGTCAATCGATGACAATCCCAAGGGCCTGACCCCGATCGGCAATGTCCATCTCGAGCGCGGCCTGCACCTGTTTACCCTGGCCGCTTCCGACCAGCGGCCATTGATGCTGAGGATCACGGTCCCCTGAAAATCAGCGGGTAAAATACTTTGTCGTCCGCGGGCCTCGCGGTCTATTATAGCCGTCTGTCATGGGAGCAGCCATGGAACGGTTCGTAATGATTTGTAGCCTATCGTTCGTCTTCAGCGGTGCGCCGGGCGCCGCCGGAAACGATCCCTATGCCCTGGGCGTGGCCTGCTTCGAGAGGCTCGACTTCTCATGCGCCATCGATCTGCTCTCCGCGGCCGCCAGCGTCTGCCCGCGGAAAAACAAGACCCAGCTGGTGGACATCTATCGCAAGCTGGCCGTGAGCCAACTGGCGCTGGGCCGGCGCCCGGAGGCCGTCGCTGACTTTGTTCGTTTGCTTCGAGTCGCACCCGATTTCCGCCTCGACCAGCCCGGCATCTCGCCGAAGATCCTCGATGCCTTTTCCGAGGCTCGCATCGAGATCGAGAAAACCTCGTCATCCAGGCAGGCACCGAAACCAGCGCCCCGGCAAGCCGCGCCTGAAAGCCCGGCCTGGCTCGAGTTGGGCCTGACAACCGGGGCCGAGTTGCTGGTTGGCGAGGACAGGCGCCTTCTCGATGTCGGACCGGCTGTCGATCTCGAGTGCAACTTCATCGTCCGCGGCCCCTGGCGGGTTGGGGCGGGACTGCGCTACACTTTTCACGGCCTGAGTGCCGGCAACGACAGCCTTCAGCTGGGCGGTGGCTGGGTTTCGGCCGGCCTTGACTGGCGGCTCGGCCCGCTCGCCATCGCGGTTCAGACGGGCCTGGGTGCTGTTTACTTCGGCATCCCCGGCAACGAGGGCCGAGCGGGTCTGTGGTTACCGCTGCGACTGGGAGCGGGCTACAGCCTGGGCCGGGGGCTGCAACTCGGGGTGGTCATAACCCCGGCCTGGATTGTCACATTCGATGGCGGTGCAAAAAGCTCTTTCACCCTGGCGCTGGGCGGGCGCCTGCTGTTGACCCTCTGAGACAAGGGGCTAAGATCCCGAATGCTCGAGCTGATCCACCCAGAAAGCGACGCCCGCTTCGAATTCCCTCCGGGAGCGGACGTATTCACCATCGGACGCGCGGACTCCAACCATGTCGTCATCGACAATCCCCACATCTCGGCGCTGCACGCCCAGATCACCTGCCGCGACGGCAACTACTTCTTCCAGGATTTGAACAGCACCAACGGTTCGGCGATCGAGCGCCAAAAGAAAAGAATCGTTATGGACGCGTCCACGCCGGCCGGCTTTGCGCTTCAAGCGGGTGATCGCATCCTGCTGGGAAGCCAGGCCGTGCCCGTGCTCCTGCTCGTCTCGCGCTGCAGCGAGCCAGCGCGGGTGACTCGCCCGGCACCGACAATCGTGGCCACCCGGAGCCTGGCCCCGGCGGCGGAGGTCGGCGAGCGCATCGAATCGCTTGGTGGAACTCTGTTGCCCTTCCTGGCACTGTCCGAGAAGCTGTCTTTGGCCGAAAATCGCACCCAGGCCTTCGAGGCCTTCTCCGATTGCCTGCGTGCCGGCATACCCATAATCGAACATATGACGGTAGCCGAGCCGGGGCAGCCGGATCCGCTTCCTGTCTGGAGCGAACCGGCCACGCAGAGTCAAGTTCCGTTCTTGCTTCCGGACGAATCCGAAGAGAAGATTTGCGTCACAACCGACGCCGACGGAAGTTGCTCGATCCTGGCTCCCGTCAGGCTCGATCACGATTCCCTGCTGTGGGTTTCTGCGCAGGGGCATAAGAACGGTTTCACGCCGGGTGAGATCGACACCGCCAGCCTCGCCTGCGGCCTGCTGGCCGCCAGGCTGCGGCAGTTGCACCTGGTCGTGCAACTCGAGAATGCCAGGTCACGGCTGGCGGCCAAGAACCGCTACCTGCGCGAGAAAAGCCGCGCTCAGACGAGCTTCGAGATGGTCGGCGCGAGTCCGGCCATGGCCAGGCTCACCGACCAGATCGCCAAGGTGGCGCCCTCGGGCGCCACGGTGCTGATAAGCGGGCCGTCGGGTAGCGGCAAGGAGTTGGTCGCCCGCCGCATTCATGCCTTGTCTCCTCGCCACGCGGAGATCTTCGCGGCGCTCAACTGCGGCGCTTTAGTAGAGGGTCTGCTCGAGAGCGAACTGTTCGGATGTCGCAAGGGAGCCTTTACCGGCGCCAACCGCGACCGGGAGGGCCTCTTTGAAGTGGCCCACGGCGGGACGCTTTTTCTGGACGAGATCGGCGACATGTCGCCCGCGCTGCAGGTCAAGCTTCTCAGGGTGATCGAGACCCGCGAACTGACGCCGGTGGGCGACACGCGGCCGCGCCGGGTCGACGTCCGGGTTCTGGCCGCCACTCACCGCGATCTGCGGGCCGAAGTGAGCGCCGGCAGGTTCCGTGAGGATCTTTTCTACCGCATCAACGTCTTTCCGCTGGACGTTCCCGCCCTGTCCGAGCGGCGCGAGGACATCCCGCTGCTGGTGCGCCACTTCCTTGCACAGTTCGCAGCCTTAGGCACGCCGGCCTGCACCATCTCAGACGAAGCCCTGCGCGTCTTCGCCGCTTGCGATTACCCCGGCAATATCCGAGAGCTTGCAAACCGGGTGCAGCGGGCCATGTTGATGGCCCAGGACTCGGGCCGTATCCTCCCGGAAAACATCGCTGGCACTGACACCGATTCCCCGGCCGCCGCGGCCGGTCATGCCGGCCAGGGAGAACTGAAGGAGCAGATCAAGCGGGTCGAGCGCATCCTGATTCTCCAGGCGCTCGAACGCAACGCCGACAACCGGACCCGAACCGCCAAGACGCTGGGAATTACCCGTCAGGCGCTGCTTATGAAACTCAAGAAACATGGGATCAACAAGAGATCAACCAGTGACTTGTGACCGCGGACAAGGAAGACTATGATAGCTGATTCGAGTAGACGCTATCTATCCAATCGTACCTGGAGGACCAACATGCGCAGGTTCCTGACAACTTTTTTTTGCCTTGCGGTCACGGGCACAACGGCCCAGGCACAGGATAGCAACCCTTACTCCGCCACCTTCGACATGTACCTGCCGCCCGCCTCGGTGGCCAGTTGTCCCGGACCGCTCACTCTGACCTCCAACCCGGCCGCCCTCGCCTGGGCGCCTTCCTTCGACCTGCTTTTTGTGCACCAACAACGCCTCGACGTCGGACAATCGTCCGGCGACCAGGTGTTCGTCGGCGGCGCCGACGGCCTGCTTATGAACATCAAACACCTGGGCCTGGGCCTGCAGTGGGTGCGGCCGTACGACGACGAGGATCGCTGGAACTACCTCAAGTACACCATCGCCGTACCGCTCATGACACAGGGTCGACTCTTCTCGCTGGCCGCCGGGATCGAGATACTCGATCCCACCGACACCGACGAGGATCCTTCCGTCGATTACGTCCTGGGCGCCATGGTCCGTCCGCTGCGTTACCTGAGCCTCGGGTTGACCGGCCGTAACCTGGGCCGCGCCG
This sequence comes from uncultured Myxococcales bacterium, assembly GCA_964640665.1. Lineage (GTDB taxonomy): Bacteria > Myxococcota > B64-G9 > B64-G9 > B64-G9 > DATKYQ01. The sequence continues at coordinate 34,489 of CAZXHT010000017.1, read as the reverse complement.
AGATCAACCAGCAGCGCTCCGACCGCTCGCTGAACATCGGCATCGCCATAAGGCCCCTGTGGTTCGCCCCCGAGCGCGTGACCTTGACCGCCGACTACAGTCTCGTCCAGGACAAAAACGATCCGCCCGTGCGCTTCACCGGACGCTTCTCGGTGATCGACGGTTTGACCCTTTTCGGCAACGCCGATCTCGACGGCAACTTCGGGGCCGGACTGATGGTAGACTTCCAGCGCCTGGGCGCCGGCAGCTACTTGAGCGTCAGCAATACCGACAAACTCGAGCCGAGCAGCGTGTTGCTGATGGCCCGGGTATCGTCCGAGAACCACCCGGGCTTCATCACAAGCCACCAGAAGACGGCCGAGTTCACACTCGACACCGGGCTGATCGCCGGCCGTCCGACCGCCGTTGGAATCTTCACCCGGCGCGTCACCGCCTGGGACATCCAACGCTCGATTCGCAGGGCGGCTGCCGATCAACGCATCGACTCGCTGTTGTTGAAGGTAGAAGATCCCGATCTGAGCTGGACGGAGGTCCAGGAGATAAGAGACGCCCTGGCCGAATTCAAACAGGCGGGCAAAAAGGTCGTCTTTCACCTGCGTGACGCAGACAACCTTAGTTACTACCTGGCCTCAAGCGGCGACGTCATCTTCTTAGACCCCGGCGGCTCGTTCAACGTGACCGGGCCGACTGTCGAAGCCCTCTTTTTAGGCGGCACCCTGGAGATGATCGGCGCCCGGGCGGAATATAAGCGTATCGGCAAGTACAAGTCGGCGGTTGAGATGCTGACCGCCGAGGAACCGTCCGAGCCCGCGCGCGAGGTCATGAACAGCCTGGCCGACGAGTACGCAGACCAGCTCATCGACGCCATCGCCACCTCTCGCAATATGAGCCGCGACAAGGTCAAGCAACTGATAGACAAGGGTTTCATGGTGCCCGAGAAAGCCAAGCAGGCCGGCCTGGTGGACGACCTGGTGTATTTCGACCAGATCGACGCGGCGCTTGCAAAAGTGACCGGACATTCACCCCGGCGCATGGCTGGCTATCTCGGCGAGCGCTGGTACCATGATCGCTGGGGCAGCCGGCCCGTGATCGCCGTGGTCCACGCCAGCGGCACGATTGCCTACCGCGAGTCTCTGGCAACCGGCATGGACGCTCATCACATAGCGCGGCTGCTTTCCGGGCTCGGCGACAACAGCTCGGTGGATGCCGTCGTGCTGCGGGTGGACTCGCCGGGCGGAAGCGGTTCGGCGTCCGATCTGATCTGGAGGCAGGTGAAGAGGCTCTCTGAAAAGAAGCCGATAGTCGTCTCAATGGGCGGCGTGGCTGCTTCCGGCGGCTACTACATCAGCGCGGCGGCGGACTCCATCGTGGCCGACCCGGCCACCATTACGGGCTCGATCGGTGTTTTCGTCCTCTTCTTCGACCTGAGCGAACTGTGGGCCAACCTTGGAATCAGCAAGGAAATCGTCAAGCGCGGCAAACTCGCCGATCTGGGCAGCACCTTCAGATCACGGTCGGAAGAGGAGATGAAGCTGCTTGGTGAGACTACCAAGAGCTTCTATGATGGCTTCATTGACAAGGTGGCCCAGGGTCGGCATAAAACTCCCGAAGAGATAGACGCCGTCGGGCAGGGACGTGTGTGGACCGGGCGCCAAGCCAAGGAAAAAGGCCTGGTTGACGAATTGGGCGGGTTGGCACGCGCTATTGAAATTGCCAAGCAGAAGATCGGCCTGAATCCTGATGACGTCGCCGATGTGGTACACTTACCACGTCCAGGATTTTCGCTTCGCGTTCTGCTGGGTGAGATGGGGATCATGAGTGAACAACCAGATCCGCTCCCTTTCGTGCTCAGGAAGACCCTGAACGAGATAGTCGGACTTTGCGCTTTAAACTCGGAGCCCTTTTTGGTGATGCTGCCGTTCACTCTGGAAATTAAATAAAAAAGGGAGACGCAAAGCCTGGGCGTGGGCGGGGGGGAAACCCAATACCCATTATAAATGCATCTCCCAAAATCGAGGAGTACTCGTGCTGGCTCACAGGCGGGGGGGAAGCCATGTACGCCCGCAGCGATTCCTCCTCTAACTGAACACTGTTCCAAAGAACACCGGCCACCAAATAACTGAAGGCATGGCCGCTCATCCTACGCGCAGCATGGGTTGCATATTACGTGCCAGCTACCCCATGTGTAAATTAACTAGCTAATTATAAAGCAAAAAGAGTAAATCAGGGCCGTCTCTTAACTTGTCTTTTTTCTTGTATCGACCGGAAAATCATGGTATTCAAACCACACAGAAGGGGGGGTAGATCCTAAAAAGCACATTTATCTGATCGTTATGATGTGGTAAAAATACCAGGGAGGGCATATTGGCCGAGAACATATCCGTTTTGATCGTTGACGACGATCCGAACACACGCTACATGATAGACGTGTTTTGCAAGGAGGCGCCCTACAGGCTGGTGTTTGCCAAAAACGGCAAGGAAGCCATTGAACTGCTGCACCACGGGGGCATCAACATCGTTGTCAGCGACATTCGCATGCCTCAAAAGGGCGGCGAGGAAGTACTGGGCGCCATTCGCGATTTCAACCCGCAGATTCCGGTCATCATCATGACCTCTTATGGGACCATCGAAAACGCCGTTCATTTTCTGAAGGCCGGTGCATACGATTACATCACCAAGCCGATCACCCGGGAAGTTTTCCGCCACCGGGTCAACCGCGCCATCGAGAGCCTGCGAATGTCGGAAGAAATCTCGCAGCTGAAATCATCGCTCGATCGTGTTTCCAGGGTCGAGTCGATCATCGGAAATTCGCAGATCATGCGTTCGGTGATAGAGAAGGTATCTTCCATCGCCCAGACCGATGCCTCTGTCGTCATCTACGGTGAGAGCGGCACCGGAAAGGAGTTGTTCGCGCGCACGATTCACAACTTATCGCGCCGGGCCAAGCTGCCCTTCGTGCCGGTCAACTGCGGAGCCTTGCCGGAGACTCTGCTGGAGAGCGAGTTGTTCGGCTACAAGAAGGGCGCCTTCACCGATGCCGTCTCGGACACACCCGGCCTGGTGGCCGAGGCTAACAGGGGCACACTGTTTCTGGACGAGGTGGGCGAAGTCAGCCCCAAGGTGCAGGTAAAGTTGTTGCGCTTTCTGCAGGAAAAGGAGATCAAGCCGCTGGGCAGCACCAAGACAATCCAGGCGGACGTGCGTATCATCTCGGCCACCAACAGGAATCTTCAGGAGGCTGCGGCCACGGGACAGTTTCGCGAAGATCTGTACTACCGCCTGAACATCGTTCCCATCTCCATCCCGCCCTTGAGGGATCGCAAGGAAGACATCCCCTTGCTGGCCAATCACTTCCTGCTCAAGTTCGTCAAGGAGTTCGACAAGAAGATAACCGAGATCTCGCCTTTGGCCATGCAAAAGCTGGTTGGGAATCAATGGCCGGGCAATGTTCGCGAGTTGGAGAACAAGATTCAACAGACCGTGGTGATGGCATCCAGTAACGTGATCCGCCCGGAGGACATAGACTCGCCGGGGGAACTGGATCCTTTCAAGCAGGAGAAGAAAAAGGTGCTTTCACAGTTCGAATACAACTACGTCACGAAACTGCTTTCGCTGCACAATGGCAACATTTCCCGGGCCTCCAGGGAGGCCGGGATGGATCGCAAGAACTTCTGGCTGTTGATGAAGAAACATGAGATCGACGCCAAGCGCTATTCGACAGTTCAGCAGTAGACTACCTATGCCGATCCTGGTCAAAAAATACGGCGGCAGTTCGGTGGCTGACGAGGCCAAGATCGCCGCCGTGGCCAAAAACGTGGTCCGTGCAAAGGAAAGAGGATACGACGTCGTGGTAGTGGTCAGCGCCATGGGCAAGACCACCGATGAGCTGCTCGATCTGGCCCGGCGTGTTCACCCCGACCCCCCCCGGCGCGAACTCGACATGTTGATCTCGGTCGGCGAGAGGATCACCATGGCGCTGCTCTCCATGGCGGTTCAAAGACTGGGCCACGACGCCATTTCGTTTACCGGCAGCCAATGCGGTATCATTACCAACGATCATCACCTCGACGCCAGGATCATCGAGATCCGTCCCGTCCGCATTCAGGACGAACTGGCACGGGGCCGCATCGTCATCGTCGCCGGCTATCAGGGAATGTCTTTCAAGCACGAGATCACAACTTTGGGGCGTGGGGGCTCGGACACCACGGCGGTGGCGCTGGCCGCGGCCCTGGACGCCGAGTGCTGCGAGATATTCGGTGACGTCGATGGCGTCTACTCTGCCGACCCCGCGCTGGTCGAGCAGGCCAGTCACATCGACGACCTGGGCTATGCCGAGATGCAGGAACTCGCCGAAAGCGGGGCCCGCGTGCTCAATGCCACCGCGGTCGAGTTCGCCAAGGAACGCGGCATAGCCATTTTTGTGCGGCACGCCGACGGGAGCGGTTCGCACACCCTGGTTCGCAAGAACGCGCCCCGCTTGCCCGGAGTCGTCGTCGGCATCGCCCACGAAGAATCAGTCGTGGTACTGGCGACTGAAAATACCGAATCGGCAATGGATGAGAGCTTGCTGGGTTTTCTGGACGAACACAAGATACCCGGAAAGCAGCTCGCCATCCATCGCTTCGGGGCGGGCAATGGAATGGCGGTGGTCGTCTCGCACGACTTCCTGCCCGACACGAGCGCCTGCCGCGAGCAGCTCAGGCAGCGTTTCGGCGATGCGGCCAGGCTGAGTGACACCCTGGGCGCCGTCAGCCTGATCGGGGCCGGCATCAACCAGACCTTCGAAAATCTTCGCCGTTGCCTGAGTGTACTCGAGAGGGCCGGCATCGAAGCGCTAGGTGTGCATACGTCGTCTTTCCGTATAACCGCTTTAATCACCTCGACGAAAGTACGGCAGGCGGTGCGCCTGTTGCACGCAGAGTTTCTGGGGTCACTTCTGCCATGAATCGCCGACCGACACGTCCACCACAACCGGCACCCTCTTGATGTAACGCTCACCGGCCGCAACCATTTCCTCGCGGACTATCTCGGACACGTCCCATGCGTCTCCCTCGTGCGCCTCGACCAGGATCTCGTCGTGGACACAGTTGACCATCAGGGCCTGCAACCCCTCGAGACGCAGGCGCTTGCGGACCGAGGCCATGGCGATCTTCAACATGTCGGCGTTGGTTCCCTGGATGGGCATGTTCTTGGCCACCCTGGCCTGGGCGGCCCGTGTCTTTTGATCTTCCTCAACCCGCAGGTACAACTTGCGGCCCCCGATGGTGCGAGAGAAGCCACGCCTTAGCGCCAGGGCCGCCGAATCCTCGAGATACTGTCTGACCTTGGGGTACGAGCGGAAATAGCGGGACAGCAGGCGTTCGGCCTCAGTGGGCCGCAAGCCGGTGACGGCTGCCAGCCCTCCGGCTCCCATTCCGTAGGCCAAGCCGAAGTTGATAGCCTTGGCACGGCTGCGCAACTCGGGATACCTGCTCTTTGAAACACTCTTGCCGAAAATCTCGCTGGCCACGATCGAGTGCAGGTCGCCTCCCTTGTTGAATGTTCTGACGAAGGCCTCGTCCCCGCTCAACTCGGCCAGGATGCGCAACTCGCAACCGGCGTAGTCGGCCGTGACCATGCGCCGGCCGGGAGGGCCGCTAAAGCACTGCCTGAAACGGCTGCCGCGGGGTATGTTCTGCAGGTTGGGGTTGGCGCAAGCCACCCGGCCGGTAGGCGCCCCGATCTGGCGAAAGTCGGCGTGTATCCGACCGGTCTTTGGATGAATGGCCTGCAGGAAGCTCTCACCGTAGGTTCCGACGATCTTGCTCATCTCGCGATAGCGAAGCAACACATCGCCGACCGGGTGACCCAGGCCCCGTAGGGCCGCCTTGTTGACCTCCCTGAGACGCCGGCGGCAAAGCCGTCCAAGCGCGTCTTTGAGATCGACATCGCTCTCGTAGTTCAAAGTTACATGCCCGAAAAGATCGGTCGAGACGACATCCTTGAACATCTCGTCCAACTCGGCCCGTGCCTGATCTTGCTTCAGTTTGGCCTCTTCGACCAGAGCCGACCAGCCGGGTTGGTCGAGGTAGACACCGTCGTAGCGCAGGTCGGCAAACGCCGGTAGCGCCTCGGCCTCTAACCTGGCTGTATCCTGCAAGCCCTCTTGCGCCAGGCGGGGTGTCTGCTCCAGAAGAACCTGGTATGTCGCCAGGACGTCGCGCCTGGCGTACTCGATCTGTGCAGGCGAAAAGGCGCCGGACGTGCGACCAAACCCGGTTTGCTCTGACTTGTCCAGTTCCAGCCCCAGGTAGCGCTCAGATAAAGAAGCCAGCGCCAGAGACTTCCGGCCGCGCCCGTTTTCGATCAGTTGCTCGTTGAGCATGGTATCCAGCACGTTCTCGGCGAAGATGTCGTGCGAGCGCAGCATGGCAACGTCGAAGGCGCCGTTGTGTGTGACCTTGGGAACCGGACCTTCAATCAGTGGACGCAGTGGTTCGAGCGACACCTTGCGACAATCCACCAGGAGCTGCTCTCTGTCGTCTCCCACCGTCAGCAACACCACCTTGTGCAGGTGAGGATCGAGACCCTCGGTTTCCAGGTCGAGAGCCAAAAGCGGCAGCCCGGCCAAACGGGTCATGGCGTGCTTCAGGTCGTCAGCGTTTTCAGCAAGGGTGAAGGCTGGTCGCGGCATGTGTCCTTACAGGGGCGGGCCGCAGACGCGCCCCGCGCTCGGGTCGACGGGCTGCAGGTAGCATTGCCAGGAGAAAGGACAATCTTCGGTGGTCTGACAGTCAATGGAACACCTGCTGTACTCCTGGAAGCTCACGCAGACCCCGTCCTCCAGATCGGGCACACCGCAACTTGAATCGTCGTGGCAAGTCTTTACCAGGCTATCGCGTATTGCCTGGCAAGTACCATTGTCCTTGTCATAAGCAGGCCGACAGCTACCCATTCGACCGATGACGAAGTCACAGAAGAAGCCCTTTGTGCAATCATCCTCGCCCACACAGTCGCGCAGACAGCCCGAGTCTCCCTTGTTGCCGCCGCTTCCCGAAAACTCGACGCACTTCGTCCCGGGCGGGCAAGTTATGTTGTCGTCGCACTCGGCGCACGGTTGGTAGCCCTCCCGGCAAAAGTGCGTCTCGGGATTGCAGCTCGAGCTATCCGGGCAGTCGGCGTTCCGGGTGCACTCGACGCAAATCCCCTCGCCTGCCAGGCAGTGGCTGACCTGGCCGCCGGAGTTCACGCAGTCGTTGTCCGCGAGACACTGCACGCAAATCTGCCGCTCCAGGTCACAGATCAGTCTGCCATCTTCATCGTTCGCGCAGTACTCGTTCATGGTGCACCGCACGCAGATCGGGGGATTGCTTTGCATGTCGCAGGCGGGCGTCTCCACCGGGCAGTCAATGTCCGAGGCGCAACCCGCCACCACGCAGGTCCCGGACAGGCACTCTTCTTCGAGATCGCAATCGTTGTCGGACAGGCACTCGACACAGGCGCCGGAACCGGTGTCGCAAAGTGCATTTGGCGCCTGGCAATCTGTGTTGGATTTGCAAACAAACTCTTCTATGCAGCTTCCACTTTGGCATGTCTCGCCGGTCGCGCAGTCGTTGTCGTCCGTGCACTCGACGCAGACACCGGTCAACTTGTCGCATACCGGCGCGGGCGAATTGCAATCGCCATCCTGTTCGCAGCCGGCTCGGCAAGTGGAAGCGATGCAGATCAAGTCGCCTCCGCAATCGCCGTCGGCCAGGCATTCGACGCAGGCTCCTGAAAAACAGCGCCAGCCGTTGCAATCGGCATCGGCGGCGCAATTGACGACAGCTACACAGTTTGTTCCTTCACAAGTCATGCCCCCACGGCAGTCCTTGTCAGATCCGCAACCTAATGACTCGCAGCTACCATCTTTGCATTGCTGGCCCACGTCGCAATCCGAATCGGAGTAACAATCCGGCAGGCCAGCCGTGTCCGAAGCACTGCAAGCGGCGACGGCCAGCGCCGCCGCCAGAAAAACAACCGATTGTACTAGTTTCATTATTTCGGCCCCATCTTATCGCGCGTTCACGGCTGGCAGAAAAAGTATTGGCCGATACCGCCACAACTCCAGTCGTTGGCGCACATGTTGCCGCCGGCACTCGAGTCTTCGCAACTCACGCTGCAGAAAAACCCGCCGATGCTTGGCGCGCACAGGGCGTCGTCGGCATCAACCACTCCGCACTCATCTCCGCCGTTAATGCTGCAAGGGTTACCCATGTCACGAATGGCGGCGCAGGTCGTCACCGGCTCGGTGTTGTATGGTATGCACTGGCCGATATCGCCGGCCGCGCCGCAACGGAAGCCCGTCGGGCAGGGGTTGTCGTTTGAACAGGCCTGCCCGCAGCCATGGTCGATGATCTCGCCCTGCTGACCAACGAACGGCATGCACAGGTCCGTGGCTCCGCCGCACTCGTCGTCTGAGGCGCACACGTCGCACAGACCGCGCCCTGTCTTGGGGCGGCAAATGTACTGCTGCAGGTCGCACAACATGTCGCCTGGGCAGTGCTCGTCGAGGTAGCAATCAACGCAGACGTTCTCGTTGGGCAGGCAGTGCCGTGGGCCGGTGCCCGCGCTGACGCAGTCGCCGTCTGCCAGGCACTCGACGCAAACGCGTGCTTGTGTATCACATACCATGCCGCGGTCGGTGCAGCGGCTGTCGTTACCATCGTAACACTCGACGCACACCGCCGGAACACTCGATGTATCGCACACCATTCCCTGGGCGGCGCACTGCCAGTCGTCTGTGCAACCTTGCACGCAGGTGTGGCTATCGGTGTCGCAGTAGCGTTCACCAATGCCTCCGCAGTCTTCGTCCACCAGGCACTCGACGCAGACGTGCTCGGCCAGCCAGCAGTGCTGGCCCCAAGAGCAATCCTGGTCGGAGTTGCATCCGAGGGCACAAACACCGTTATCGCAGAACATCCCTCCCGGGCAGTCACGGTCGTCCCGGCAGCCTTCGATGCATTCGCTGCCCTCGCAGATGAAGCCCAGATCGCAATCGGAATCGTCCTGGCAACCCCGCACGCAGACGTGACTGTTCACGTCGCAGGTCTCGCCCGGCGCGCAGTCGTCGTCGCTCTGGCAACCCTCGAGACACTTCTTGCTGCCCAGGTCGCAATAGAATCCCGGCGGGCAGGCTACGTTCTCGGAACAGCCCTCGATGCACTGGTTGTTGTCGCAGATAAGGCCGGGGCCCATATCCAGGCAGTCCATGTCGTCGCGGCAACCGCGAATACAGGAGTTCTGCTCGCAGATCATGCCCGGCAAACAGTCTTCATCCTGCTCGCACCAGGGCACGCAGCGGTTGTCGAGACACTTGTTGCCGTCCGGACAATCGATGTCATCGAGGCACTGCACACAGACGCCGTTGTCGAGATCGCAAATCGTGCCCTGGGGACAATCGTCGTCGCTCGAGCAAGGACGGACACACATTCCCTCGGGACTGCATACGCGATTGGGCTGACAGTCGTCGTCGCTCAGGCACTGCACGCAGTCGCCGGGCTCACCGTCCGACAAGTCGCAAAGCAGGTTCTGCGGACAATCGCGATCGGTGCGGCAACCTTCAACACAGTGTGTCTCCTCGCAAACGAATCCCATCTGGCAATCCGAGTCGGCGCGGCACTCCGGCGGCTGCGCCTGGCAAGCGCCCTGCACGCAGAAGCCGTTCGGACAGTCGCCGTCGGCAAGACACTCGACGCAGTCGCCCGAAATCAGATCGCAAAACGGCGTCGCCCCGGAACAGTCGTCATCGTTCTGGCAAGAGTCCGGGAAACAAAAGCCTCCCACGCAGTGCTCACCCGGCGGGCATGTCACGACTTCACAAGGATCTACGCAGGCATTCTCGTAACATGTCTCGCCGCTCGCGCAGTCGGCGTCATCGACGCACTCGACGCATACGTTGTTGTCCGTGTCACACACCGGTGTTTCTCCCGAACAGTCTGCATTCGAACTGCAGCCTATTTCCCCTACACAGACATTCCCGACACAGATCTCGTCGCTGGCGCAGTCGCCGTCTTTGGCACACTCGACGCAGGTTCCCGATGCCACATCGCACACCGGAACCGGCTCGGAACAATCCGAATCGCTGGAGCAACCCGGGTGGCATACTTCGTCAACGCAGTGCTCTCCCGCGGCGCAATCGCCGTCCTCGATGCACTGGACGCAATCGCCGGTTGCCGTCTTGCAAACGCCGCCGTTGCAATCGTCGTCGGAAGTGCAGTCGGTAACGTCGGTGCACTGACCGTCCTTGCAGGTCTTGCCCTTGGCGCAATCACCGTCGTCTGAGCAGGCCGTTGAATGGCAGCGTCCGTTGAGGCACTGCTCGCCCGTGGGGCACTCGTCGTCCGAAAGACACAGATCTCCAGTGGGGCTGGTCGTCCCGCAGGCCACAAGGCCCAGAGCAAGCACGGTTGCCATTGCCAGCATGCATACGTTCCTGATCATTTCACTTCTCCTTTCGGCCCGCCCGCCACGCAATCCCAACCCTGATGTAGCGACGGAACAGGGCTTGTTTCAAAACTGGTAGATACTACAACGAGTGCCCGATTTTCACAAGGTTGCCCCGGGCCACCCTGTTTGTGCTATTTTTAAGTGGAAAGGAAATTGCCGTGAGAAAGTTCGCTCTCATACTCGTTCTATGCACGCTGGCTGGATGTTCTCAAGGTAGCGGAGGTTCCGACGCCGGGCCGGACAGACTTGCTCTCGACGAGCCGCTCGGCGCGGGCCAGGTTCGGGCAGGGGTTGTTGCCAAACAGAGCGAGTTGCTTTCGGGGGTCGACGCCCACGGCTGGACAGGCGACTTCAAGCTCTACAACGACCGGGTGGCCTTCATCGTCGAGAACATCTCCGAGCCGCGCGGCTGGATGCCCTACGGCGGCACGTTGCTGGACGCAGATCGTATCCGTGCAAACGCTCAGGCAGGAGAAGAGCTGTTCGAGGAAATGGCCATCAACATCGACCTGATGACCCTCTACCCCACCGAAGCCGAAGTGGTCAACGACGGCAGCGACGGCCGGCCCGCGCTGGTGCGCATCCGGGGCGAGCAGCGCGGCATCCCGCTGGTGGACGCAGCCGTGGGCGGCGCGCTCGAGCCCAAGAACCTCGACATCGTCCAGGACTACATTCTCGAGCCCGACGCCGACTACCTGCGCATCCGCACCTCCTTCCAGTCGCGCACGGCCTCGCCGGTCTCGATTCAGGTCGGCGACCTGGTTCTCAATGGAGATCGAACCAGCGATTTCTTCAGGGGCGTCGGGATAAGTGACGAGTATACGGGCGGCCCGGCCGACTACTACGGCGGCTACGCCCCCGGTCTGTGCTACCTGTACACCGGAGCCGAGGCCGGTATTCAGTCGGCGCTGTCCATCGAAAGCATCACGCCCATGGTGATCGACCAGGGTCAGGCGCCCCCCAGGCGAGACGAGAATCAATTTGTCGTCGAACGCCTGCTGATAGTCGGCGCCGGCGGCATGGACGCCTGCCTGCGCACGCTGGACGACGTCCGCGGGAATGTGAATTACGGCCTGCTGGGTGGCAAGCTGACGGATTCCGGCGGCAAGCCCGAGGCGGGGGCAATCGTGCTGGCACGGGACGACTCCTTGCCGGAGGGCAGAGACTACGTCGACCAGACCTACACCGGCGAGGACGGCAACTACGAGATGCAGCTTGCGCCCGGATCCTATCGGATCGAGTTCCGCGCCCCGGGACGCGATGCGATCGTGCTCGACGCTCCCGCGCTCGGCGCAGCGGAAAGCGTATCGCTCGATGCCAGCCTGCCGCCTCCTGCCCGCCTGCATTTCAGCTGCACGGGCGAGGATCGCGACGGCAACTCGATCGGTCCGATACCCTGCAAGCTGTCGTTGCAGGCCGGGCACGACGCCGACCGGCACGCGCCGGTGCCGGTCGATCTGATCACCTTCGGCGTCCCGGGCTCGGGAGAGCTGATCCTGCCCGTCGGCGACTGGACGGCCACGCTGTCGCGCGGCTGGGAATATTCGATCCTGCGCCGGAACGTCACCGCCGAGCCCGGCGCGACGGTCGAGGTCCAGGGCCTGCTGCGCCGCCAGGTGGACACATCCGGCTACATCGCCGCCGACTTGCACAACCACAGCACGCGCTCGATCGACTCGACCTTCCAGATCGAGGACAAGATTGGCTCCAACGCCTGCGAGGGGCTCGACCTGGTGGTGCTTACCGACCACGACTGCCAGGCCGACTTCACCCCGCAGGTCAAAGGCATGATCGAGGATCTGCCTTTCGATCTGCACAAGTGGGTGCGCTTCGTGACCGGCAACGAGATCTCGCCCATGTACGCGCACAACACGGCCTTCCCTCTGCCCACCCATCCCTCGGGCTGGATCTACTGGCAGGTGCCCTGGACGCTCTACGATCAAGGCAAGTTCGTGCGCTTCCTCGAATATCCCGAGATCCTGGCGCGCGAGCGTGAACTGGGCGCCGAGGTGATCAACGTGGCCCACCCGCTCTCGAGCGCGGGCTACTTCAATTACCTGGGCTTCGACCCGCCCGCCGTCATGCCGCGTATCGACAGCCTCGACCCGGCCAAGTTCACCCCCGATTTCGACACCATCGAGCTCCTGAACAGCGACGGCGTCGACACCATGCTGGACAAGATCCTGCCCATGTGGTGCGCGTTCAACAACCAGGGCCTGTTCCGTACCGCCTCGGGAGTGTCCGACTCGCACCAGAGAGGCTCCGAGGCCGGCTTCGGCCGCACCATGATCGCCTCCTCGGCCGAGCGGGCCGACCTGATCGACCTGCAGGAGATCTGGGAGAACCTTCGCCAACATCACGCCATGGTCGGCGGCGGCATCTTCGTGCGACTTGCCATCGGCGAGGCCGCGGTCGGCGACCTGGTATCGTTGACCGGCGCCTTCGATGTCCACCTGCATGTCGAGGCGGCGGACTGGGTGCCGGTCGAGCGGGTCGACCTGCTGGCCAACGGGGAAATTGTGGCGACCTTCGATCTGGCGCAACCGGGCCAGGTAGACGCCCAGCACCCCGCCGTCCGTTTCGACGGCGACATCGCCCAGAATCCCGCCGCCGACACCTGGTACGCCGCCGTGGCCCGCGGCCCGGCAGATGACCTCCTCGACCCGGTCTTCCGCGGGGCCCGGGCGGTGGGCATGACCAACGCCATCCGGGTCGACCTGGACGGCAACGGCGTGTTTGATCCGCCCGATAAATAGATGTACATTCCCCAGCAATGAGACGATCCGTTCCCATGCTCGTGTGCGCCGGCTGGCTGGCGGTAGCTCTCTGGCCGGTTACCAGTGCCGCTGGCTCGCGTCCCAAGGTGGCCGTTATGGACCTGCAGGCCCAGGGCGTCCCGGACGAGACGGCCGCCACGCTTACCGGAATCCTGCTGGCGGGGCTGTCCGAGGGCGGCGGGATCGACATGCTGGGCAAATCGGACCTGGGCAAAATCCTGAGCCTCGATGAAACCAAGATGCTGGTCGGCTGTCCGCCGAACGATCCCCGCTGCGTGGTCCAGCATGGTCAGGCGCTGGGCAACGCCATCCTGGTCTGGGGAACGGTCGGCAGGGTCGGCGACCAGGCCGTCATCAGCGTGGCCGCGGTGGATATCAAGGCTGGTACGACTCTGGGACGCGAAAGCCGCAGCGTCGATGCCGACGACGGCGCGGAGATGATCGACGCCACGAGCGAGATCGCCTCCAAGATCCGCGCCGCGCTGGGTCTCCAGTCCCGCTCCACCTGGAAGCCGATCATGGCCGCCTCGGTGCGGGTGGGCGGCAACTTCAGCGGCTACCTGGGCGAGGAGACCAACCTGGACACCTGGCTGACCTCGATCGAGGTGGAGGCCGACATCTACATCCTCGAGCAGATGCCAATCTTCATCCAGGTGGGCCTGACCGTCGGCCAGGGGTCCGAAGACAACAGCCGGGGGACATACTATGCCTACTTCGTCCCGGCGGTGGTCGGCCTGAAGTACCGCTGGATCCGCGAATGGCTGACGCCCTACGCCGGGGCGGGAGTGGGCCTGGGCTTTCTCGACCTGGCCAACAAGGGCCTGGTGCTGACCGTCCAGTTGCTGGCCGGGATGGAAATTGCCAGGCCGAACTGGAAGCGGCTGGCCTTCTGCCTGGAAGGCGGATTCATTCTCAACCGGCCTATTAAAAGCAAGGACCTCACCCAACTCGGCGGACGGGTCAACGTCGGTGTGATCTATCGCTTCTGAATTCACGACCCACACACAGATCGGATGACGTTATTACTTCTTGCCCCCGGGCACACCGATGATGGATGATACCACCATGCCGCCCGTTCGTTTTCCACCCGGCCAGGCTTTGCTGGCCGGCAGGCCTTTCGACGATAAGATCTTCCCCGAGGTGGACAGGCTCATACTGCAGGGCTCCTGTCCCGACGGGCGGCTGGAGATCGAAACCGCCACAAGCCGCCTGACCTGCCTGATTCACGGCTCGCGGCCTTACCTGGCCGGCCTGCAGGAACAAGACTTCTTCTCCTGGGTGCCGCTGATAGATTTCCCGGTACGCGCCGGCCAGCTCGACGGGGCGGTCTGCAGCCTGGTCAAGATCGATCCCATCCGCGTGCTGCTGGAGGCGGTTCATTTTCGCAACCGGCCGGTCATGCAGGCGTCCACCGAGCTGGTTGACCTGTCCCATGTCCTTAGCGTCCTCGACAAGAAGGGCATGGACGCGGCCCTGGCGCTTGAGCGCTCCGGCACGCGCACGCTGTTGTTTCTGCAACAGGGAAAACCGGCCCGCCTGTATTTCGGCAACCCGGCCGAGGATCCCGGAGAGGGCAGCCTCACGGATCGCTTTCTGCTCTACGCCTTCAGTCCCGAGTCCGGCCACGGGCAGGTCGAGGTTTTCTCGCACCTGAAGATCGAGCCCGATCCAGACGCCGGCACCTCGCTGGTGAAGTTAGCCTCGGCCGCCAAGCCGCCCCCACCGACTTCGATAGCCGTCAGCCTCGGCGGGCGGGTCGTCCTGCAACGGCCGTTCATGTCTCCGGCCATGACCATCGGACGCGACCATACCTGTGAGTTGCTGCTCGACAACCTGAGCGTCAGCCGGCGGCACGCCCGGTTGTCCTGGGATCGGGGCCGTTTCGTGATCGAGGATCTAGAGAGCGCCAACGGAACGCTGCTGGAGGGAAAACCGGTTACGCGCTCTACGCTTACTTTTCGCGAAAGGATAGGCATCGGCAAGTTCGAGTTGCGCCTGGCCGAGGCGAGCGAACTGCGCCATCCCGATGCCACCATGATCCTGTCCGTAAGCGGTGATGAGTCGAACCCGGGTTATCTGGTGGGTAAAAAGGTCTCGCTGCCTTTGAAGCAGGAAATAGTCCTTGGCAAGGGCCCGGGAGCCGACGCCCAGGCCGAGGGCTTTGGCGTGCGGGCTGTGCACGCCCGCATTCACCCGGAAGGCCGAGGATCTTTCCGCCTGACCTGCCCGGGCAGGCGGAAGGTAATCGTCAACGGAAAAAAGACAAACAGCGCCATGCTGCGCTTCGGTGACCGCATAACCTTAGGTCGCTCACAGTTCTGGCTCGTGCCTACTCTCAGCGGTGAACCCACCAACGCCTGACATACGTCGAGCAATCTGCCAGACCACGAGCCGGAACACAAGAAGGAGGACAGAAACATGTCCGAAATAATCCAGAATCTTGGCTTTGCTTATTCAATACCGAATATCAATCTGAAGGAACTTTCCGCGCCAAATGTAGAACGGGTAAGCTTCCGCTGCAGAAAAGCATTCGAGCAGATTATTTTCGATACCGTAAAACTAGAGGGAAACCCGTACACGTTTCCAGAAGTCAAAACGCTTCTTGACGGCATCACTGTGGGCGGTCACAAACTTTCTGACGAAAAGCAGATCCTCAATCAGGCTGACAGCTGGAAATTGTTATTTGAGAAAATAAAGGACCGATCGTTCAGAGTGAACAAGGAGACATTTTGCGAACTACACGAACTGGCCGGAGAAGAAGAAGCTCTCACCTGGGGAGTATTCAGGGACGGCAGCGTCACCATCGCAGGAACGGAACACAAACCGCCAAAAGCAGAACAGCTTGACGAAGTTTTCAAAAAAGGAATTGAGTATCTAAACGGGATAGAAAACCATCTGGAAAAGGCCGTTACATTCTTCTTATTCGGCAGTCTCCACCAATTTTTCTATGATGTGAACAAGAGAACATCCAGGCTGATTATGAACGGCGTCCTGCTCTCAGCCGGTTACGACGCCATCAATATACCTGCCAAAAGGAAACTGGAGTTCAATGAGAAGATGGTGAGGTTTTACGACAGCAAGGATGGTACGGAAATGATGGAATTTCTCATTTCTTGTTCACTTGATCCGGCAATGGCTGAAAAAAAGTGAATAAAGGAGCAACCCCCATCCCCTTTCACATATACGAGTGAGCTCAGGTCGAATCGTTCCAGATCGTAGTTGTATTCAATACGCAGCCCACCCCCGATTGACTCCAGAAACGGCATCTCAAAACGTGTCAGTCTGTTGTTTACATTAATACTCAAGCTCCCTGTGATGCTCAGTCAGCCAGGTGTTGTCGTCGAGAATCAGGATGTCTTTATGGGTAGTCCAGTCGATGATGTCTTGCGACAGATCTCCGGACGGGCGGACTATGAAATCGGGGCGGTAGCGGGGATTTTTGATGAGCTCGTTGGCAGTGGTGAGGAAGGCGCCTAACTCGGCGTAGGTTATACGGCGGTTGCCGTCCACGTCGGCGCCACCGCGCAGGGCGGAGAGAATCTCGTGAGAAAAGACACCGGCCTGAAATCGCTCCCACTCGTGGCTGTCTCGATCCGAAGAGGTGGACAGCAGGAAGCCGGTATTCTTGATTCGGGATGTGTCCAGCCGATCGACGAAATGCCGGTCATAGGAACGGCGTTCGCCGCCCGGACCCTTTTCGAAGGCCATATAGTTAACTCTATCGGCACCCATCATGGCTTCTCCGTCGCCTACCATATAGTGCACCGCTATGATAAAATGTTCGAAATATATAACCGCTCGCAGTTCTGGCTGGTCCCAACCCTCAGCAGCGAACCCACCAACGCCTGATGGTCTGGTGCAGCGTTTGTCTCGCCGATCGAAAATCGGCTATGCTGTGATATGCGCCTTGGCAAGACAGGAAAGACACTGTTATCCATGCTGGGAACACGGCGTCCCGTAATTCTCTATCACAAACCGACGGCTCGCTGCGACTGCCGCTGCCGTTTCTGTGATGCCTGGATACACCAGCCGTCCGAAGAAGATGTCTTGCCGGATGGGAAAATCATTGGCCTGATCGATCAGGCCGAGCGGGCCGGCATAACCATAATAATCTGGAGCAACTTGAGCCGTGAAAACCGCGACCAGGTCGAAGAGATCTTGCGTTTTGCGAGTCAATACAAGATCGGAGTCGAGTTTTTTCCAACCGCCAGGTTCTAAGGCTATAACGAAAAGATAGTTCTTCTGGGCGCTGAACGTGAAGACCTGTTCAAGAGAATCAAGTCCGCCAAGCGGCGCGGCCGGCCGGTGCTCAACACATGGCACGCGCTCGAATTGATGGCCTCGGATCGGCCGTTTGTTTGTAACACTCCGCAACTCTCGATTCAGGTGGCCAGAAAGGCGTTAAATCGTACCTACTATCATTTGGTAAAATGTTGTCGTGAAGCTGACGGGTTCAATTGCCGAAAGTGAGCGACCAGGCGTTCAGGCGGCCGGTGTCTACTTGGGCTCGATCGGAGACAACCAGCGTCCAGGTACCCTGGGTGGAACTTGCGTTGAAATCCTGGGGACGGAACTCGGCTTGCAGATTTTCCGCCGATCCGCCCTCCTGGTCCTGAAGGGTAATCAGAGTGCCGACGTGCTCGAGTTCGATGACCAGATCGCCCACATAGGTATGAGCGATGTCCACGGTCACTAACAAGGAGGCAATGGTGCGGTCCTCACTGACGTCGATATTGCTGGCCACACCGTTCTCATCGTTGTCGGGGATGTCGACACCATCGGTGCTCTGGTAGGTGAGCGGATCTTCGGCCTCTTTGTCGTAGGTCAAGGTGACGGCCCAGCGCTTGAGACTGCCGGTATCGCGGTTGGCATTGTCGCTGATCCGCAAGATCCAATCCCCGCTGGAGCCGAGTCCGTCGAAGCCGATTGGATGGAAGGTGGTGTTCAGGTTCTTTTGCGAGCCTCCCTGACGGGATTGCAGGTTGATGACCTTGCCGTTGTGCTCGAGCGAGATGTCCAGGTCGCCCACCCATGTGTGCTCGATGTCCACTTCCACTGCGATGGAGGTGAAGGCGATGTCGTTGGGAACATTTATACCGCTGCTGATTCCGTCCGGCTGGTTGTCAGGGATGGCAATAACCTCGGTGTTCTCCACCGTGACGACTTCCCCTTCGCCCTGGTTGCCCTGGCCCTTGCAGGAATCGGGATTGTCCGGGTCGTAGCAGTTGCTCCTGACACCCGACACCCCGTAGATTTCATGGCTCTTGAGGTTCCAGGAACGAAAACGGTCCATGGCATGTTTGTTCATGGCCTCGACGATCGCGTCCCAGGTATAATGGCGGGTCCCCTCGCGTCCCCCGCTCTCACAACCCGCGAGCAGGTTGGTAAGCAGGATGCGGGTCTCATCGCCCATGTTCAAAAACCAGCCGGCCTCGGTATTGTTGACCACGTCCGCCAGTGCCCAGCCCTCATGGTCGTCGGAAGACGCCTTGTGCTCGAACACCTGCTTTGTGTAGTACTCGTAGCTCCAGCAGGAATTCATGAACAGGATCTGGTAGGTGTCGGCGGGATAGGCGTCCTTGTCGCCCAGCACGCTGAGAGATCCGTAGAATGAGTGCCCGTCGTAAATAACGATCTCGTGCGTGAGCAGAGCCTGCGTGAAAATACCGTCGGTGTCGTGCTGGAGCGCATGCAGATCGGTCGGGCTGACCACGTCCACGATTTCTTCCAGGCCGCTGCGGGTTCTTTTGTATCTTTCTCCCTTGGGATCGAGATCTTCTTTCTTGGAGAACCCGCGGGACTTCAAGGCACTGACAAATTCACGGTGTTCCCGCATGCCCTCGTCATAGTAAGAGACCTCCTCTTCGTGGCCCGCGGCTCCGAAAAAGACGGCCACGGTGACCTTGCCGTCGACGGTCAGGCGATCGTATTCCGGATAGGTGGTCTTTTGCGGAAGCAGGGACTGCAGGGTGAAAGTGGCGTTGCAGAGGGGCAGGGTACAGCCTTCCTTGTCCGGTTTGAAATAGTAGAAGTAGTTGTAGTCGGCCAGGCTACCCGCGTCGAAACCCTCGGCACACACCTCTCCGACCCGGTTGAAAACGTTGCGCGGATCCGCCGGCAAAACCACCGGGAACTCACGGTTGGTCAACGAATCCAGATCGATACCGGCTTCCCGCAATTCTTCGCGGGATACAATCGATTCGATGCCCAAGGTGTAGACAACCCGGGCCGAGGTTCCCTCGACTGTCACGTCGTGGTACTGGATGTCCTGTGCAGACAAGTTGACATGCAGTTTTTCCGTGTTTAGTTGGTTCTTGCCGTACTTGATGTGATCGCCCACCAGGTTGCGCAATTTCCAGCCGCCCGCGCGCAAGTCGGAAAGGAGGGCGGCCCGCTCGGTCTCGCCCATGTCCGAAAGATCCAGATCCATGGACCCGGCATACAGACCCTGGATCTCGGTGGCCTGGTCCGAATAATAGCCGGTATCGGTCTTGTCGAAGGAGGACACCAGGTCTTGTTCCTCGGGGGGAATCTCGATGCCCTCATCGGTCGCCCCGCAGCCTGTCATCCAGCCTTGAAGTGAAATCGCCAGAATCAATGAAAGGAGCTTCTTCATCATCAACCTCCTTGGGTTCCGGAATCCCTTCATCCTAAAGCAAGGGTCGTGCCAGGCGAGCTGAACTCATAACCCATTGATCACAAAGATCAATATTCCAGCAACTCACGAGACGGGTGGCACCCCCTGAGCTACTCCCGTAGCCCCCGGGATACAGTCCGTCCCCTATCCTTGCCTACGTCACATGCCGCTCTGAACCTTGGATATTTTGCCCTCGCTCACCGTTATTTTGTTCTCGATCTTCTTTTTCTTCACTGTCACCACGTAAGTACCTACCGGGGCAAGCCATCTCTTGTTGCAATGCCCCAGAAAATATTCCTTGCCCGATGAATCCGTGAGCTTCAAGGGCTCGAAGTTCTCGACGGCC
>CAZXHT010000017.1:0-14162 GCA_964640665.1 uncultured Myxococcales bacterium | reverse complement strand
TTCCTCGACGGTGACTTGGCCCAGTTCGATCTCCGGATACTGGCCTGGCTTGATCCGGAGATTGTGGGGGCCCACCGGGGCAAGCCATCTCTTGTTGCAATGTCCCAGAATATATTCCTTGCCCGATGAATCCGTGAGCTTCAAGGGCTCGAAGTTCTCGACGGCCTCGACGTTCACCCAACCAAACCCGGTCACCTTGGCGTTGGCCACCTGGCCTTCCTCGACGGTGACTTGGCCCAGTTCGATCTCCGGATACTGGCCTGGCTTGATCTTGATGGCGTAGTTCCCCACTGGAACCGGCCACTTCTTGTTGCAATGCCCGAGGGCATACACCTTGCCCGAGGAACTCTCTAGCATCACGGGGTCGAAGTTCTCGACAGCCTTGACAATCAGATGTCCTGTCGGACCGGAGAGATCTTTTTTGGTGAATTCCACGATCTCTCCCTCGGTCGATGTCGGCTTTGTTTCGTACGAAACCTCTTTCTCCTGTGCGGTTTTTTCCTCGCACTGGCATCCTGCGGCGGCGACAACCGCGAAGATCGCAATGACAAGCACGATACCAAAGGAACGCATCATTAACCTCCTGTCCTGTGTGGGAACACCCGTCAGTTGTTCGTGCTTATTCGGATCTCCCGAATAAAACGTACCCATCATTCTAGTAGGGTATCTCAAAATATCAACCGGTGATGCAGTAATAAGCCATGTCAGTGGGGCAGTCGGCGTTTGTTCTTCTGCCGTTACTTACTTGAATGCCTGTCGCATGAAGCGCTGCATGATTTTGCTAATCACCTTGGCCTCCCCGGGACACATCCGCTTAAACTTCCGCAGTAGCTCCAGGTTGGCCGGCAGCTGTTCATCGAACGCCTGGATCTTTTCTTGCAGCATCGGCCGGCCCTGCTCTGTGACTTGCCTCATCTCCTCTTCGGTGAGTTGAGCCTCCATTCTCTTCATCCGCATATAGAGTTTCTTGTCATCTTTCAGGCTGTCGTCAAGATATTCCCGGATCTTGCCGGCCGTCTTCCCACAGTCGTCCATGCCTTCTTTGACCGTTTGAAACACCCAGTTGAAATGTTCTATGTTCCTCCTCATCAGGTTGGTCAGATCCGCGACGGTCGACTCGACAAGATCCTTCCGCACCGGCACGGACTTGTCGCCGGCGAATACTCTGTAGGCGGACCCAGCCCCCTCCTGCTCCCCTTCTGATTTCGTGCAGGCAAGCAGGGCGGCAAGCAGGAACAGCGTTATGGTAATACGTCCCACGCACGTCACCTGCCTACCACCTGCGTATACGGCCCTTGCGATGCTTCTTACGCTTCTTGTTTGCCTTGAGCTTCTTGGCGGTCGGCGGCTTTTTGTTTTCGGGCTTGGTCTTGATAAGCTTCTTGGGAATGCCCCCCAGTTTCCGAAGCAGACGCTCGTCTATTTTACGGTTGGCCCGACAATGCAACTTCAGCCAGGCAACCGTCTTACGGCCGCCGCGCCAGTTGAACTTGAACTTGGACAGTGATGGTTCCTGTCCCAGCACTTCAAGCACCATCTCCTCGCACCGGCGATAACCGTCGGCGGCTTTCTCTATTTTTTGCAGTCTTTGCTTCGCGTCGCGCGTAGCCAGCGCCTCGGTGGCGCTCCTCGACGCCGCGGGCAACAGCACCGTCACCGCCCAGAGCACCTTTCCGCGGCGCACAAGCGTTGCCCGCTTACCGTCGGCCGCCTGGAGTTCGCCGTTCATCCTGGCGGCGAACTCCTGCCATAGGGGAAGATCGACGAATCTCTTTTCCGCGGCCAATGCCACGCGGGCCTCGTTGATGCACCGGTCGATCTCCAGCGCCAGATCCTTCTGGTTGGGGTTCTTCTCGAGCTTAGCAAGCATTCCCGCAAGAGCAGCCACGCGTGGTTCGATCCCGTCAGCGACCTGCTTGACCCCGAGGGCCAGCGCGTCGCGCGCGATCTTCTTGCGTAGATCGCTAAGCGCACGGGGGGCGCTTTCCAGGTTCATCTTGACCGCGACGAAGTCGTCGCGAGCTTCAATCTTATCACGACAACGCTTGAACTCCTTCTGTGCCCGCGCCAGACGCGATCCCGCCGTTTCGGGATCCTCGGCCCGCACGGCGTCGAAGAACGTCTGCAGGCTTATATCTACGAAGCCATGGCACAGGTCGGCGCCGGCCTCCGACAGCTCCGCCTTGAGGTCGGATATCTCCGGGTAAGCGCCGAGTTGATCGCCCTCGTCTTCCATCAACTCTACGGCATCCCGGTAGTGCTCCTCGGCGGCGTCCAGGTTCTTCTTCTTCAAGGCGGCGCGCATGGCTTGTACGTTTTTCTCGATGCTGTCTACGTGAGACTGGATTGCGTCCACGTCGATCTCACCGCTACCGCGCTTGGGGCAACCGCCTAGCGCCAGAGCAGAAAGGCATATAACCGGGATTAGCTTCGAGTAGCGCATGATCAATCTCGATTATCGCCCGACAGGTAAGCGATAGCAACATTGGCCATCATCAGCATGCCGGGTTCGAGGGCCGCGCTGCCGAAATCGAACCCGGCGGTGTGAATGGCCTCGTTTGTCTCTACACCCAGCCTGAAGAGACACCCGGGAACACCGCCCTGTTCTTCAAGGTAGAAAGAAAAGTCTTCAGCACCCATGGTGATCTGCGAACGCCTGATTACGTTATGCTCACCCAGAATATCCATGCCAACGCGAGCAACAAGCTCCATCAACTCGGGATCGTTACGCAGGCGCGGCGTGCCTTCCCCGAGTTCCACCCGGCACTCTCCCCCGAGCGCCCGCGCAACTTCGCAGGCTATGCCGCGCACCGCCTCGACAACGTTTTTGCGTACATCGGGCTCACGGGTACGGATGGTTCCTTTCAGGATCGCTTGTGCGGGGATGACATTGCCGCTCTGGCCGGCCTGGAACGAGCCCACGCTGACCACCGCCGCGGTGGCCGGGGCCACCCGCCGGGCCACCACCTGCTGCAGGGCGCAGACGATCTGCGAGCCTATGGCAATAGGGTCGATCCCCAGGTGCGGGTAGGCGGCATGGGTGCCGCGCCCGATTACCCGTAATTCGAAAGGATTGGTGGCGGCCCCGGGTACTGGATCGAGCTCGATCTGGCCCGCGCCGATCTGGGGGCGTGCGTGCAGGGCGAAGATGGCCTCGATCGCCGGAGCGTCGGTGAGTACGCCGGCCTCGACCATGCGCCTGGCGCCGTTGCCGCACTCCTCTCCCGGCTGGAAGATGAACTTGATGCACCCGGGAAGCTGCTCGCGCACTCCGGCCAACAGGCGCGCCGCCCCCAACAACACGGCCGTGTGCCCATCGTGTCCGCAGGCATGCATTACACCTGGGTTCTGTGAGCGGTAGGCGAGCCCGCTCTGCTCCTCGATCGGCAGCGCGTCCATATCCGCCCGCAGAGCCACGCACGGCCCTGGACGCTCGCCGCGAAGCATGCCTACCACGCCCGTCCCGGCCACAGCGCGGGCGGTAACTTCCACTCCCGCCCCTTCGAGGTAGTCGCAAACGATCCGCGCCGTTCGAGTCTCTTCGAAGGCCAGCTCGGGGTGGCGGTGAATGTCTTCACGTAGACTGCCGATTTCGGCCAGGATGCCCGGATCGAGACTTGTCAGCTTTTCCGCCACTTGTGCTCCTTGCGCGTATCTCGGGCGTCAGCGGCAGGCAAGTATGGCGCTGAACCTGGCGCCATCGCTCCTGTCGGGCGCGGGAGACCGTAGTTCGACGTGGCCGCCGTGGGCCTGCAGCACCATCTTGCAGAAGACCAGGCCCAGCCCGATGCCACTGAAACCTGTATTGCCGCCCTTGGCCTGGAAGAATTTTTCGAAGATCTTGTCGTGCAACTCGGCCGGAATGATCGGCCCGCTGTTGGTCACCTCCAGGCAGACTTGCCTGTCTCCATCTCCGCCGAGAATACGGGCGGATAGCTCGATCACGCCCTCGCGGCTTGAAAACTTGATCGCGTTGGCCAACAGGTTGACCAGAACCCGCGTCATCAAGGCAACGTCCACGTCGACCGTTACGTTCTCCTCTACCCCTGCCCGGATCTCGACCTTGCGGGCCCGGGCCATAACCAGCAGCCGCTTGGCGCTCTCCTCCACGAGAGAGCCAACCTGCACGGTCTGCCTATCCAGGAGCAGGTTACCGGACTCCATCCTGTTGATATCGAGCATGTCGCCGATCAGGTCTTTCATCTCAGCGGCGGTGTTTCTGATGACCTCGAGAGCGTGACGCACCTCGTCATCCAGGCCGCCGGCATCGATATGATCGATAAAGTCGAGTCCCAACATTATTGTGGATACCGGATTGCGCAAATCGTGCACAATCATGCGGGTCATGGCCTCTTTCAACTCGTCGAGTTCCTTGAGCTTGTGGTACTGCTCCAGCAGGCGGTCGTTGACTTCGGCCAACTGCGCCGTTCGCTCGTAGACTCTTTGCTCCAGCGATATATTGAGATCCTTGATGATCTTGAAGGCCCGGGCTTTTTCGAAAGCCACCGCCGTCTGATCGGCCACCGCGTCGATGAATCGCAGGTCTTCCTCGCCGTACACCAGGCCCGAGCGCTTCCGACCAAGCACGATTAGCCCCACCAGGCGCTCTTCGGCCCTGAGCGGAACCAGTACCTCGGCTTCCGGGCCGGGCATGCCCGGCGGCGCCAGGAACGAGCTGTCTCTGCCCGCCACGCCCAGTGTCTCGAGCTGCGCGTCGTCGAGCCGATAGGTGCCGCTTGGCAACTCGGGCGCCTTGGAAAAGATCTCCACCATGGTCTTCCCGTCATCGGCGCCGGCGAACACCGCCAGGCTCTCCGTGGGGATGACCCTGGCAAAAAGCCCCGAGAGCTTTCCGGCCAGCTCGCCAATGTCGATGGTACGCGCCAGATCCCGGCTGTAGTCCATCAGGGCCAGGCGCTGATCGTAGCGGCTGCGGAAGAAGACCTTGTCTACGAAGGTCTGGGACAGGTTACGGGCCGGGGCGAAAATCGCTGCCAGCAGCAAGACCGCGACCACCCGCACCCAGACTGTCCCGCCATGCAGCCATCCGGCTATCAAGTAGTCGCCCAGTCCGACCAGCAACAGGTAGGCACCCACCACAAACAGCGTCAGGGAGGAATATACCAGCGACTTGTTGATCACCAGGTCGACGTCCAACAGGCGGTAGCGCGCCACTCCAATAAGGATTGCCGTCGCCGAGAAGAGCGCCAAGATGTAGGTAATCTCTTCTGGCAGGATTGGCGCTAATCCGAGACCCTTGGGCAACTCGTTCAGGAGCACGTGTGGGGCGATACCAACCGTGAACCCCCAGATCAGCCATTTCAGCCTCTGGCGGGTTACGTGCTGGCGCGTGCGCCTGTATTTGACGGTCCAGATTATCGGGCCGGCGATGAAATAGACAGCCAGGTAGACACGGAAGACCGAAAAGGCCGTCTGGTAGTTCTCGAAATCGTCAATTGCCAAAGACGACCGCGCGCGAGCCACCGCCCAGATCAACCAGGCGGCGATGGCGGCTGTCGGGATATAGAAATACGGCACCAGCCGCCGCGCCAGTCCGCCGCTTTTTTCCGGGAAGTAGATGGCGAAGTGCAACACCATCGCGACCGTGAAAGGATAGAAGCCGTTCGACAGTAACCAACACAGGCGATCACCCCAGGGGAGGCTGAGCTTGTTCTCGGGCCAGTAGACGATCATGACCGTCGAGAGCGTCATGGCCATGCCGAAAAATAAAAGGACATTTCTGTCTGTCGCGCCCTTCAAGAGGATGATCATGCCGAAAATCCAGATCCACAAGGCGACGATCGCGTTGATGGTCATCAGGCGCTCGGTCAAGAAGGGCACCAGCGCCGCCTGCGCTTTTTCGCCGACGCCTTCCCTGTCTACCCGCAGTTTCACCCGCTGCCCGACCCGCAGCCCGTCGAGGATGAAGTTCAGGTAGTCACCATCGGACACGCTTTTGCCTTCGACCGAGACGATCCTGTCGCCGATTCGCAACTCGTGGTCGCGCGACGGAAAATCGGTATTGGGGCCGACGACTTCCAGCCCGGTCCGGCCGCCGAGCATGACCGGCAACCGCGGTTGCTGAGTAGGGAGATCGATGGTGGCCAGAACGCCCACTACAAACAACATTAGACCGACCGCTATGAGAATTTTCTTCAGCATATTAGCTACTATTTACCCCCGGCACAGCCGGCCAGTCAAAAACGATGACTCTTATGGCAATAGAAACAACAAGACGTACACGTCGTAGAGAAAATGAGCGTAAACGGCGGTGGCGAAGCCGCGCAGCAGATAGATGGCCGCAAGCATGCCTCCCAGCACAAACCTGAAAGAAAAGCTGACCAGCGCGAAAGATTCCGACCCCGGCCCCAGATAGTGAGCCACGGAGAAAATGAGCGAGGTAACAGCAACCGCAACGAGCGCGGTCGGGCGCGAACCCAGCTTCTTCTTCCTGGTGCCCAGAAACCAGACGACCAGGGCTATCCCAGCCACCCTGAAGACCAGTTCCTCGTAGAACCCGGCCCCGGCCGAGGTGATCACCCGGTCGACCGGGCCCATGGAAACCAGGGCTCCGCCCAGAAGATGCAGTTCGGCCAGTAGCAGGCCGGCCAGCGGACCCATGACCAGTGCATACAGGGCGCTCTCAAGAAGCACCAAGGGGAAGCGCCGGGCATTGAATTTCTTGCGGCGCGCAAGGCGCTTGACCCAGGCGGCATAGGCGAAGATCAGGATCAACATGATCGCCAGGTATCCCAGCCGACTGAGCCCGGCCAGGCTGCCCATGGTGCGCGTGAACGGATCGGCGCCGTTAGCGGCCCTGGGGCTTACCAGCAGCCCCAGGTGGTATGTGAGGAACAAGGGCGCCGTCAGAATCAGGTGACCGAGAAAGTCCCCGCGGGAGGCGGGCTGCTTTTGTATATTCCCATCCATGCTTCGCAGGTTAAGCTACCGCGCTATTTACAATTGACGCAAGACATCTGGCAATGTATCTTCGCGACCGTTCGGCAAATCGCGACGTGCCGGGAGGTTGGCTGTGATATCTACGTCGGATTTCAAGAAGGGTGTTTGTATTCTGCTGGATGGCGACCCGTATGTGATCATGGAATCCCAGACCCAGACGCCCTCGGCCCGCGGTGCAGCAACCCTGGTGAAGATCAGGGTTCGCAACCTGCGAACCGACCAGGTCTTCGTCAAGAGCTTCAAGTCCGGCGAGAAATTTACAGATCCGGACCTGGAGAAGAAGAACGTACAATTCCTCTATGATGACGGTGACGGCCTGGTGTTCATGGACATGGTGACGTTTGACCAGTTCACCATTCCCAAGGACGAAATGCCGGACAAGGCGCCTTACGTCACCGATGGACTGGAGTGCAAGGCGATCTTCTTCGCGGGCAAGGTTCTCGATCTCGAACTGCCGGTGACGGTCGAGTTCAAGGTGACCGAGGTCGAGCCGGGCACCCGGGGCGACACCGTTCAGGGCTCGGCCACCAAGCCGGCTACGCTGGCGAACGGCTTGCGCGTCCAGGTTCCGCTGTACATCGAGGCGGGCGATTTCGTCCGCATCTCGACCAAGGACGGCAAGTTTTCGGAACGGGTCAAATAGTACCCGTAATAAAAACTCGCTCAGGGAACTCCAGGAAACGAGTTGACGTACTGGATCTTGATATCCGGGAACGAGTTGACTATCTGCACCTTGATGTCGGGGAAGGAACTGACGATCTTCCACTTGCCGCACTTGTCGGGGAAGGAACTAACCTGTTGTACCTTCAGATCGGGAAACGAGTTCACGATCTGCACCTTGATGTCGGGGAAAGAGTTGACGAACTGGATCTTGCCGTAAAGTTTCTTGCCCTTGTAGGTACAACTCGATCCTACCTTGCCGGCCAGGGCCGCTCCCGAAAGCAGAGTAAGCGACAAGGCCAACAGCACGACTACCATCTTGCGCATGACATCCTCCTTCCCAAACTTATTGAGAAGTTACACAATTACAAGGAAATCAGTTGAAAATCTTTTCGAGTTCCCGCTCCACCAGTTTTTCGCGGCAGTTCTTTGCGATGCTGATCTCCTTGATCAGCAGGTTGCGGGCGGTATCGAGCATTTTGCGCTCTCCGAAGCTCAAGTCCTTGTCGAATTTGAGTAAATACAAGTCTCTGAGTACTTCGGCGATGTCAAAAATGGACCCGGTCTTGATCTTTTCCATGTACTCGCGGTAGCGGCGATTCCATGTCTGACTCTTTACCGTTACCCCCTTTTCTCTCAAGACCTTGTAGACGTCCTTGACTGTCTTGCGGGATATGACCCCCCGCAGCCCGACCGAATCGACCTTGTCGATCGGAATCATGATGCGCATGCCGTTATCGAGAATTCTGAGCACATAGACCTCTTGCTTGTAGCCGAGAATCTCGCGTTTCTCGATCCCCATGACCTCTCCCACGCCGTGGGCGGGGTAGACGGCCTTGTCACCCACCCTGAAGCTCATCTGCATCGGCTTTCCCTCTTTTTTATTATTTTTGCACACTTTCGAGATTCGGGAATTTAACATATCCATGTGCTCAAAGTCAAATGAAAAAAAGTACTATTGACAGCGCCCCATAGTGGTCTAAAATGCTTCCTCGCGACAGTGCGAACGGGAGAATATCCATGCGAAAAATAATGCCTTTTATCATAATAGTGTTGTTTATCCACCCGTTGGGGACAATCACCGGGGCGGAAGCGGGATCTGCCTCCGCCCCGCCCTTGACGCTTCCCGAGGCCAAGGCGCTTGCGACGAGGTCCAATCCGACCCTGATAGCCGCCCGCGAGAGGCTTCACCAGGTAAACCTGCTGGTCGACAAGGCCTGGACAATGGTCAAGCCCCAGTGGACTGCCACCGGGACCTACACCCACTACAACACGGGCATGGACCTGGTCTTTCCCGACTTCTCCTCCATCGGCACCACCCAGGAGGTCTGCGGGCCGGCATGGAACCCGGACATCGCGTTCTGCTTCACGCGCTATGAGACCCAGACGCTTCAGAAGCAGGACTCTTTCAATTTCTACAGCCAGATCTCCCAGCCGCTTTTTTTAGCCCGGGCCATATCATCGATCAAGAGCGCCTACAAAAGCTACGACATCGCCAGTCTCAGCACGGAAAACACCACGGATTACCTGCTGTATACGCTGGAAGTTGCTTACTACGGCGCCTTGACCGCCAAGAAGTTCGTGGCAATCGCCAAAAACGCGGTCGATGTGCGCGCAGAACACCTGAGGGTCGCCCGGGCCAAGTTCGAGGTAGGCGACACACCCAAGATAACCGCCCTGAGCGCCGAGATCGCCCTCAACCAGGCCGAGCAGGATCTCAAAAGCGCCCAGAACTCGCTCGAGTTATCCAAGGAAAGTATCCAACTGCTGATAGGCCGGCGGCGCGAGTTCAGTCTCGTGCCGCCCAAGCCGCCCAGCCGGCCGGCTGCGGACCTGCAGCAATACATCGCGCAGGCTAACGGGAAACGCCGCGATCTGACTGCCGCCCGGCTCAGCCTGGATCTGGCAGAGGAGGCCAAGGCGGATGCCTGGTACCGTTTCCTGCCATCCCTGGTGGCCACCGGATCGCTAAGAGTGGCGGACGTCAAGGGCTTCACCGACGAGTATTTAACCTGGAACGTGGGCCTGGCACTGAGCATCCCGCTCTACGATGGCGGGTTGCGTTATGCCTACCTGGACGAGGCCAGGTCCAAGATCCGCCAGGCCCAGGCCGAGATCGAGCAGACCAGGCAGTCGATAGACAGCGAGATTCGTCAGTTGTGGCTCAGGCTCGAGATGGCCGAGGCCAATCTTCACAAGGCCCATCGGGCCGTGGAACTGGCCAAGGAACAGGTCGAGTTGGCCAATGCCTCGTTCAACGCAGGCGTCAGCACGCACCTTGAAGTGCTCGATGCCAACTCATCGCTTTTTATAACCGAAATGACCGAGGCACAACAGGAGTTGAACCTGCAGCTGGCCGTCCTGCGACTGCGCAAGGCCACCAGCATGTTCAACCCGGCGGGCTCGTTCTCGAGCGGCGCATTCCCGGCATCGGCACCGGCCGCTGGATCGGCGACTTCATCCTCGGCATCGGCAGCGGCGGGTTCGTATTCTTCGACTGGATTCTGAAAGCAAGAAGTAGCTTCTCAGAGCACTTTTTTCCTCTTCCTGCGCCTCAACTCCCCGACGATGCGCCTGACTTGCTGTGCCTCTCCGACGGGGCAAACCAGGACGGCGTCGGGGGTTTCCACGACCACCATGTTCTGCAAACCCACACAGGCCACCAGGCGCCCGTCCGAATGGACGATGCAGTTCTGGCAGTCGATGTCCAGCACGTCGCCATGGATGATGCTTCCGGACTCGTCGCGGGATTCGACCTCGGGCAGCGCCGCCCAGCTTCCAACGTCCGACCAGGCGCTGTCGCAGGGAATGACGTGAATGCTCGATGATTTCTCCATCACGCCATAGTCGATCGATGTACCTTCGATGCGTCCGAAGAGCCGTTTGAGAATCCCTTGCCGATCTCTTTTCTTCGCGGCCATGGCCCTCTCGAGGCCGCGGTGCAGTTGCGGCATGTGAACCGCCAACTCGTGTAAGATGGCCGCCGCCGTGAAAATAAACATGCCCGAGTTCCAGTAGTACGAACCGCTCTGCAGGTATTCGACCGCGCTCGGCAGGTCGGGCTTTTCGGTAAACCCAAGGACCTCAAAGGCGTCGTGGCCTCCCACCTTGTGCAGCTTCTTGCCCGCATGAATGTAGCCGAAGCCGGTCTCGGGATGGGTGGGCACCACTCCCAACGTTACCATGGCATCCGATTTTGCCTCCTGGCAGGCGGCGCGCAGCAGTTTGCGGAACTCGCCGGCGGGATGGATGATGTGGTCGGAGGGCAACACGATTATAGTCCCCTCGGGATCCCGCGCCGCCACGTGGGCGGCTCCCAGTCCGATGGCCGGTGCCGTGTTGCGCGACCGCGGCTCGACTATCATGTTTTTCTTGGGAAGTTCGGGCAGAATCCTATGGATGTTGCGTGAGTGTTTCTGCGAGGCTATCACCATGATCCCTTCCCATCCACACAGGGGCAGCACCCTCTCGGCCGTGGCCCGCAGCAGGGGCTTCTTGCCGCCGATCGGCAAGAACTGCTTGGGGTGCGATTCCCGGGACAAGGGCCAGAACCTGGTGCCGGAACCACCGGCCATTATTAGTGCGTGAATCATCGTCGCTCCTTCGGGGACAGGCTGCCGCGCGACTCGACCAGTTCGACCAGTCGGCGAGCGATGCGAGCCGTGGCACCCCAGATGGTATTGTTCTTGTATTCGTAAAAATCCACTTCGCGTTCGTGGCCCTCGTACTCCACATACTCGGCGTGGTAACCCTGCCTTTGAGCGAATACGTTCCAGGGCACTTCCAGAAGCTCATCTACCTCGTCCGCGCAAAGCTTGAAAGGATACGGGTGCGGTATGCGGGCCACGACCGGAGTCACCAGAAAACCGGTGATCGTCCAGGTGTCGTCCAGGATACCGAGCACTTCAACATCTTGCCGTTGTAACCCGATCTCCTCCCATGCTTCGCGCAGGGCGGTGGCCTTGACGTCGGCGTCTTCGGGATCGCAGGCGCCGCCTGGAAAAGAGATCTGCCGCTTGTGTTTCTCGACCTTGTCGCTGCGGCGGTTCATCAACAGGTGCAACTCGCTGTCTTTCACGAAGAGCGGCACCAAAACGGCCGCAGGCGTGAGGCCTTTCCGGGAGACTCTCGCGGGCTGCAGGTTCCGCAACGCTTTGACAATTAGCTCAAACATGCCGTTCAGTCAGTGCTATATCACGCCGCACTCGGGCGATTCAAGGCCCGGGGCGAAAATTGCCAGAGGAGGTCAGGCATGCTAGCTTCTGAGCATGAAAACCATCCAGATAGAACTCGAAGGCAAACAACTCAAGGTTCCCGAGTCTACCACTACCTTGGCCCTTATCGCCCGGCAGATCGCGCCCGACTTCGGGCTGGCCCGCCCAATCGGTGCTTTAGTCAACAACCGCCTGATTTCGCTTGATAACTCTCTCCACGAGGGAGCCCGGGTGCGCCTGGTGTCGATCGACACCGATGCCGGCCTGGAGATCTACCGGCGCGGCTGCATCCTGATGTTGCGCGAGGCCACCCGGCTGCTGTATCCCGAGGCGCGGCTGGTTGTCGGACAGTCGTTGGGCGACGGCTACTTCTTCGATCTTACCAATCTGCCCGGCCTCGAGCCCGGACATCTGGATGCCATCCGGGACAAGATGCAAGAACTCGCCGCGGCCGACACGCCTTTCGAGCGCGAGCGCTGCGGCGTGCAGGAAGCCATAAGGCGCTTCACCCAACTCGGCCTCGACGATCGGGTTGCCCTGCTGGGAACGTTCTGGCACGAGAACATCCGCCTGGTTCGTCTCGGCCGGACACTGGACCTCCTGCACGGCCCGGTGCCTCCGTCGACGGGGTTCGTGACGCATTTCGGGATTGCCCCCTACCCGCCCGGGCTGGTGCTGCGCTTCCCCTCGCTCGCTAACCACGAGGCGCTGGACAGGCCGCCCATGAACCAGACCAAGCTGTTCACAATTCATCGCCAGAGCCGGGAACGCAACCGCACCCTGGGCGTCGGCGACGTCGGCGAGTTGAACCATCTGTGCACCCATGGAGGCATCAATCAGATAATCCGGGTTTCAGAAGGCCAGCACGAGAAGAGAATCACCGAGATCGCGGACGCCATAGCAAACAGGAAGGACCAGGCCCGCATGGTTCTGATAGCCGGGCCGTCCGGCTCGGGCAAGACCACTTTCCTCAAGCGCCTCTCGGTGCAACTCGAGGTCAACGGCCTCAAGCCGATCGGGCTGACGATCGACAACTATTACGTCGATCGCGAGGATACGCCGATCGACGAAAGCGGAGAGTACGACTTCGAGTCGATAGACGCTATCGATGTCGAGCTGTTCAACGAGCAACTGGTTGATTTGCTGGCCGGTCGAGAGGCGCTCACGCCGCGCTTCAACTTCGGAAGCGGCATGCGGCAGCCGAAGCAAAAGTGGGTGCCGATGCGCATGGCGGCGCGGGACGTGCTGATCATCGAAGGCATTCACGGCCTGAACGACAGGCTCACCAGCCAGATCCCGCCCGAGGCCAAGTACAAGGTGTACGTCTCGGCCCTGACCCAGTTGTGCCTGGATGACTCCAACCGCATCCACACCACCGACGCCCGCCTGCTGCGCCGCATAGTGCGCGATCGTCTCTACCGCGGCTACACGGCGTCAGACACCCTGCGCATCTGGCCCTCGGTCCGCCGCGGCGAGATCCGCGACATCTATCCATTCCAGGAGTCGGCCGACGACATGTTCAACAGCGCCCTGCCCTACGAAACCGCGGTGCTGAAGATCTACGCCGAGCGCTTCCTGCTGGAGGTCCCCCAGGAAGACCCGGCCTACCCGGACATTCACCGGATGATGAAGTTCTTGTCGCTGTTCGTGGGCATCTTCCCCGACGCGGTCCCGCAGAATTCGATTTTGCGGGAGTTCATCGGCGGGTCGACTTTCCGTTATTGAACTGGGCGATATGGACGTCTAAGTTGCTCTGTCCCAGGTTTTCCCAAGTTATGACCAGATGGGACTGGGCCAGCGGATGATTGCAGAGTTGCTGGGACATCGGGACATTCGCGAAACTGAGCAGTACACGCATTCCCCTCTCTGCCAATGATAGTGGGACACTCGCCTAGGTTGATAATAGTGTACATTAAGGGCGGGGAGGTAGTCCCAGATGACGGTGGAAAAAGGCAACAAGGCTGGCATTTCAGTAGAAGCCACGACCACGTCCGGGGTGGCGCGGAGTGGCGGCGAGCGAAGCGAGCCGGAACGCAGCGACGCCCCGGACGTCGCGCCGCCTGACCCGGCCCCCGATCCCGAGGTGCAGGAGAAAGCAGTTCGTCGACAATTTTCCGCGAAGTACAAGGCGCGTATCCTCGAGAAAGCCGATGCCTGTAAGGGCAAGCACGGCGCCCTGGGCAAGTTGCTGCGCAAAGAAGGGTTGTACGCCTCCCAGGTCGCAGCATGGCGCAAGCAGCGCGAGAAGGGCCAGTTGCAGGGTTTGGGGCCAAAGAAGCGTGGACGCAAGGGCAGTGGCAAACCACAGAAGTCCCAGCGGGAGAAGGA
>CAZXHT010000016.1:0-80799 GCA_964640665.1 uncultured Myxococcales bacterium | reverse complement strand
CAGCTTGCGGCTATGCCCGTGCCGATCAGCAGTACGGTAAGAAACGCGATTCCCCGGTGAGCCCTGATCACTCTCGCCATCACACCCTCCCGCAAAAGAGTTGCCAGTCTTTTATTCGATTGGTCTTTTATTCGATTGGTAGATCATACTCCCGTTGGTATGTAAGCTGTCAAGGGTGGCATGTGGGGGAATGTGGGATGCATGTGGATCTGGCCTCATATTCAAACTCGTTCTCGTTAAATTTAGTTTGACTTTCCGTGCGGATACGCATAGTGTTGCCGCCGTTCACGTTCACGCGGCGAGGTATTGGCCCCACGCCGCGCATGTCAGGAGGTTGGCCATGCCTACTCCGTCCGATCAGAAAGTCGAAATCATCTCGAAGTACATGCTCCACGAGGGAGATACCGGCTCCCCGGAGGTGCAGATTGCGCTGATGACTCATCGCATCCTGCACCTGACCGAGCACTTCAAGATTCACAAGAAAGATCACCACTCCCGGCGCGGCTTGCTGAAGCTGGTCAGCCGGCGCAGGAGCTTACTGAACTACCTGAAAAAAGGAGACGTGAAGCGCTACCGCTCGATAATCGCGGCTTTGGGGCTGCGTAAATAGTCTGGTAGTAAGAAAATTGGCATCCACCCGGCACGATCGGTGACGGTTGGGTTGGTGGTCGGGCAGGCCGCCATTGGTTCTAAATCTCCGCTCTCGAGAATCTCGAGGCCGGAGATGTAGGACTGATTGCATCCTGCCTGGACATTCGCTTTCCCGCACATTGTCCTGTCTGGTGGTTCTCGAACGCAGGTGAAGCACATTCACTGAAGAACTACGAAAGGACACACATGAACACAACTAAAAACAGCATTCGTCTGGGCGACAAAGACCTGATCATCGAAACCGGAAAGATCGCAAAACAGGCCGACGGAGCCTGCCTGATCAGCTATGGCGAGACGGTCGTCCTGATCACGGCCGTCTCGGACAAGAAACCCAAAAACCTTCCCTTCCTTCCGCTGACAGTCGATTACCGCGAGAAGACCTACGCCGCCGGAAAGATCCCCGGAGGTTTTTTCAAGCGCGAGGGGCGTCCCTCCGAGACCGACATCCTGACCTGCCGCATCATCGATCGTTCTATCCGCCCGCTTTTTCCCAAGGGTTACAATTTCGAAACCCAGGTGATCGGGTTGCCCTTGTCGGCGGATCCGCTCAATGCGCCCGACGTCCTGACGGCTACCGGCACTTCCGTGGCCCTCTCCATCTCGGACATTCCATTCGACGGCCCGCTGGCGACAGTTCGTGTCGGCCGGGTGGACGGGCAACTGGTGATCAACCCTACTTTCAAGCAACTCGAAACGAGCGACATGGACATCGTCGTGACGGCCTCGGCCGAGGCTATCACCATGGTCGAGGGTGAGGCATCCGAGATATCGGAAAGCGACCTGGTCGCGGCCCTGATGTTCGCCAAGGACGAGTGCCGGCCGATTATCGCCTTGCAGCAGAAGCTGATGACCGAAGTCGGCAAGACCAAGCGTGTTTTCACGCCGCATATCGTGGACGAGGATATTCGCGCCGAGGTGAAGCAAATTGCCTCGGAACCCCTCTCACAGGCGCTGTCCGAGGTCGAAAAGCTGCCGCGCTACGCGGCCTTGCGGGTGGTCAAGGACGATATCCTAGAACGCATGTTCGAAAAGCATCCCGACCAGGCAAGCCTAGAGCTGGATGTCTCTGAAACGCTCGACGAGGTCAAAAAGACGATTGTGCGCGGTAACGTCACCCAGGAAGGCCGCCGACTGGACGGGCGCGGATTGACCGAAGTTCGACCGATCAGTATAGAGGTGGGCTTCCTGCCGCGGGCTCATGGATCGGCTCTTTTCACCCGCGGCGAGACCCAGTCCATCGTGACCACAACGCTTGGAACCTCGCGCGACGAACAGCTGATCGAGAACCTGCAGGGCGACTATAAGCGCCAGTTCATGCTGCACTACAATTTCCCGCCCTTCTCCACCGCCGAGGTCAAGTTCCTGCGCGGCCCCGGGCGCCGGGAGATCGGTCACGGCAAACTGGCCGAGAGAGCCTTGAGCAAGGTGTTGCCGAGTCACGATGACTTCTCGTACACCATCCGCATCGCCTCAGAAATCACCGAGTCCAACGGCTCGTCGTCGATGGCCACCGTCTGCGGCGGCAGTCTCTCGATGATGGACGCGGGCGTCAACACCTCGGCTCCCATCGCCGGGGTCGCCATGGGCCTGATGAAGGAAGGCGGCGAATTTCACGTCTTGACCGACATTCTGGGCGATGAGGATCACCTGGGCGACATGGATTTCAAGGTCGCAGGGTCGGATAAGGGAATCACGGCGGTCCAGATGGACATCAAGATCTCGGGCGTGACCAGCGAGGTCCTCGAGCGGGCCTTGGCCCAGGCCAGGGACGGCCGGCTGCACATCCTGGGAGAGATGAACAAGGTCATCTCGGAGCCGCGCTCCGATCTCAGCCCTTACGCGCCCAGGATCATCACCATCAAAGTCAAGCCCGAGCGCATCAAGGACGTCATCGGCCCCGGCGGCCGGGTGGTCAAGGAGATCATCGCCCAGACCGGATGCTCGATCGACATCGAGGACGACGGCAGCATTCACATCGGTTCGATCGACCCCGATTCTGCCCAGCAAGCCATCGAAATGGTGAAGGAGCTGACCCAGGAGGCCGAAGTCGGCAAGCTGTACATGGGGACGGTCAGGAAGATTACGGACTTCGGCGCATTTTGCGAAATCATCCCGGGTACCGACGGCCTGCTGCACATCAGCGAACTGTCCGACAAGCGGGTGGAAAAGGTCACCGACGTCCTCAGGGAAGGAGACGAGGTGCTGGTGAAGGTGGTCGGCATCGACCGTCAGGGCAAGATCAGGCTCTCCCGAAAGGAAGCCATGGGCCAGCAACTCGAAGAAACGTGAGCGAAGCTCCCGACAACATTTCGGTCGAGGTAGTGCGCCTGCCGCACTGCGGGGATCTCTCCCTGCCCGCCTACCAGACCCGGGGCTCCGCCGGGATGGATCTGCTGGCCGCGGTCAGCGAACCGCTGACTATCCCTCCCGGCGGTTGGAAACTCGTGCCAACCGGCCTGAGCATGGCCATCCCTGTCGGCTTCGAGGCCCAGGTGCGCCCCCGCAGCGGGCTGGCGCTGAATCACGGCCTGATCGTCCTCAACACCCCCGGAACCATCGACTCGGACTACCGCGGCGAGATTCGCGTGATTTTGGCGAACCTCGGCCGGGAACCCTTTATCGTCGAGCGCGGGGAGCGCATAGCCCAACTCGTGTTTTCCAGAATCGCCCGGGCAGAATGGCAAGAGGCTGCCAGCCTTCCTCCTTCCGTCCGCGGTGACGGTGGTTTCGGACATACCGGCAACTGACTCCCATAAACCAAAAAGGCCTTGTCGAACGTCTCGAATTATGATACGGCCGATTATCAAGGAGTTTCACATACATAAATAGCATTTATCTCTAGCCTGGGAGTGAAAAGTGCTTTGTTTTCGTTGTGGAAGTCACAATCCCGACGGGAGCGAGTTTTGCAGCCAGTGTGGTCAGAAGTTCGTCGACACACAGAAAGATGACGGCAAGGTCGCACCAGTCGGGGAGATCAAGTTGCCGGCCGGGGACGGTGATGCCGCCGCCAAGAACGACCTGGAGATCGGCGACAGGATCGCAGAACGCTACGAGGTACACGCCGTCCTCGGGGCGGGACCGACGGGAACCGTCTACCGGGCCCATGATCTCGAGATCGAAGTCGATGTGGCTCTCAAGGTTATTCACGGAAAGCTCTTACAGACGCGTGACGAGCGCAAGCGCTTTATGGCCGAGATCCGCTCTGCCCGCAAGATCAACCATCCCAACGTCGTACGCATCTACGATGAAGACCAGGACGGCGATTCCGTTTTCTTCACCATGCAGCTGCTCGAGGGTTTGAGCCTGCGTAAGATCGTCAGGCTGCGCAACGAGAAGAAACAGCATTTCGCGAAAGGCGAGATGGAGCCGATCTTCTCACATATCTGCCAGGCGCTCGATCGCTCCCACGAATCCATGGCCCATGGAAACCTCAAGCCCGAAAACGTGATTGTGCTGCCCGACATGTTGAAGGTGACCGACTTCGGTATGATCGGCGCCTTGCCCCGCAAGCCGTTTCTGGCGGCGCAGAAGACGAACCAGGGCGGATACGCCTACTTGGCGCCGGAGCTGCGGGACGGCGAAAACGAGGCGGCCCCCTCCGCAGACATATACTCATTAGGCGTGATCCTGTGCGAGATGTTGACGGGTGAAAGATACGCGGGACCTTCCTCCAGCTTGCCCAAGCTTGCAGGGGGGCAGGAAATCTGGCAGGCCATCCTGGTCAAAGCATTGAACGAGAATCCCTCCCGGCGCCACCGCAGCGCGCGTGATTTTTTCGAAGACCTGCACACTGCCAGCAGCGGCCCATCGCGAAAGCACGCCCAGAGCGTTCCTCCGCGACCGGCCCCTTCCCGGGCGGCTAAAAAGAAAGACACCACCAGCCAAGGAGCATCCGCGGGCGTGGATAAGACCCCGTCACGCAAGAGCGTCTCCTTCGGACTGGAAGACAACGAGAATTACCCGCCGACGGTGGTCAACGCCGAGACGATGCCGGATGAAAAAGCCCATGCAGAGTTGGAACCTCTGGAGGAAGCCGTCGAAACGGTAAGTGATGATGATCTGATCGAGGACATCGCGGCCGAGCCGGAACCCCTGGAAGAAGCAGACGAGTTCATGAACGAGGAGTTCGATGAGGAATTCGAGGGCGCGGTCGAAGATGAACTGGACGAGGGCGAAACCCTGGTCGCCCAGGCGACTCCGCATCCCTCGCTGGCGCCTGATTCCGAGTTGCGGGTTGCACGCCCGATCGGCAGGGCCGGTTTTCAAGCAGAACCCGAGGCACGGGAAGTACCAGCCGAGAAAATGGAAGAGGGCGACTCCGGCAAGGTCAGGATTCTCAAGAGGCCCGGCCCGTCGGTTCCACCAGCCCGGCCTGTCGTCCCCAGGCCCCAAGCCCAATCATACGGCCCTTTCAGCCAACCTCCATTTCCGCCCTCGTTCGTCTCGCAGCCGCCGATGCCGCGGCCGACAAGGGCGCCGACCTACGTGTTTTTATCCGTGTTGCTTGTGATCGTCGGCGTAGGCGTTTATTTCCTGGTTGATTATCTCAGGGCACAGACGGAGTTGGCACGCGCCCAGGCGCGTATTGCCACCGATCTGAAGACCCTCCCTGCCCGGGCGGGCATGCCCACGGGGCCGCTGGTCGCAGACGTGCGGGTCAAGAAACCCGATGTCGCGCCGGCATTAGACAAGCGATCCGGTTCGCAGCCCGATAAGGCAATCCCGGTGTCGACCAAGGCCGAGACGGAAAAAAAAGCTGCCGCCGCCGAGCAGGCCCGCAAGGAAGAAGAGGCAAAGATCGCCGCCGAGGCCGCTCGTAAGAAAGAACTCCGGGCAAAGACCAATGCCTCGCCGCGCAAACCCAAAGCCGCCGCGAAGAAGATCGACAGCCAGAAAGCCGCCGCGGAAAGACGCGCGGAACTTGCCAGGAAAGAAGCCGAGAAGAAGCGCCGGGCAAAAGAAGAGATCAAGCGAGAAGAGGCACGCAAGCTGGCCAAGGCAGAGGCCCGGAAAAAGGCGGCCGCCGGCAAACCCAAGGTGGAGGAAGTGCCCGAGGTAGGTGGCGGCAAGCAGCCAGCCGTCGCAGTACCTCCTCCCACAAAGGAGAAAGTGGTTGCCGCTATAGAGCCTGTGCCCGCCGCCGCTGGGAAGTGCCGACCGGGAATGGTTTTTGTTCCCGGCGGCACGTCTTACATCGGCAGCGCCACTAACGACCCTATGCGCAACTTCGGAGAGTCCAAGCTGCACACCGTGCAGAACAAGGCCTATTGCATAGACCGCTACGAGTTCCCCAACGGACCGGGCAGAAAACCGACTGTCGGCATTTCCTGGAAGCAAGCGCAGAGGTTGTGCCGTAAACGGGGTAAACGCCTGTGCACCGAGGTCGAATGGGAATACGCCTGCAAGGGAAAGAGCAACCGTCGTTTCCCGTACGGCAACAAGTGGAACCCGGATGGATGCAATACAGAGAGCGCATCCGGGGAAGATCGCTCCATCGGCAACTGCGGCGGTTATCCCCGTTGCAGGAGCCCTTTTGGCGTCTTCGACATGAGCGGCAACGTCAGCGAGTGGACGGCCAGCCCTTATTCCCCCGGTGCCGGCGCCCGCACCTACAAGGGAGGCTCGGCAACGCGCCCCAACTGGGCCACCAGGTGTGCCAGTCGTTCGAGCGCCTCCCCCGGAACCAGGCGCGACGATCTGGGCTTCAGGTGTTGCGACAACCCGAAATGACCCATACAAGATAGTTTATCTACTTAGACTCTTCCTGGAAGGCACTGCGAACGCAGTTCCTGCCTTCGTCTTTCGCGACGTAGAGCGCCTCGTCGGCCTTGTTCAACAACTCCTCGGCGCTCTTGATGTCGGTATCGGGGCAGACGGCAATCCCGATGCTCACGGTTATGTGAGACTTGACTCCTTCATGCGAGAAGACAGTCCTGTCGACGGCGGAACGGATTCTCTCGGCTACAATCCTGGACTGGCTCCTGTCGGTTTCCGGGCAGGCAATAACGATCTCCTCGCCGCCATAGCGGGCGACGATGTCAACTTGGCGGACGGTTGAAGTGAGCACCTCGGCCGTGTGCTTGAGGACGTAGTCACCGTACAGGTGACCGTGGCTGTCGTTGACGTTCTTGAAATGGTCTAGATCGAGCATCAGCAGCGCCAGTGGCGTCCTGTAGCGATCGGCCCGCTGGAACTCGTACACGATTCGTCTCTCGAAATACAGGCGGTTGCAGATCTCCATCAAGGGATCCGTCATCGAGAGTTCCTGCAGGCGATCGTTTATACCCTGCAGCTTCTTGTTGGTCGCAACCAGATCGTCCTGGAGGGTTTTCAGTCTCATCATCGACTTGACCCGCGCAAGAAGTTCCAGTCGATTGAGCGGCTTTACCAGGTAGTCGTCGGCGCCCAACTCCAGGCCTTCGACCTTCGTCTGCAGGTCGCTTCTGGCCGTAACCAATATTATCGGAAAAAAGTCAAAACCCTTGCTGCCCTTGATGATCCTGCATGCTTGGGGCCCGCTCATGCGGGGCATCTCGACATCCATGATGACCAGGTCAGGCGATTCTTCCTTCACCAGACTCAAAGCCTGCTGGCCGTCTTCACCCTCGATCGTGGTGTAACCGGCCTCCTCGAGGGTCTCAGTCGTTTTCTTGCGAGCGGCGGAATCATCATCCACGACCAGTATTTTCCCATTCTTCTTCATTGCGAAAGTCTACGACCGTCCTGGCGGCCTTGTCAATCAGCGCCTCCTCTGGTAAAGAGTTCTTGTCAGACTCGATCTCGGAGGTAAAAATGGAAGCAAACGCGCCAGCTCTCGTGCCGTCCGGCGATCGGACCGCCCTTCCTGTTATCTTGGCCGGATTGGCTACCACGACCCTGGCCCTGTTTGGCGTCTGGGCCGCAAACCAGGCCAGCGACAGCTTCAACATCATGAGTTGGTACGGCTATTACATTATCCCCATCGGCGCGGTTCTGGTCGGCCTGGTGGCCGGCAGCGGCTATGGGCTTGCCTCGTGGGTCACGGGCGTACGCATCTCGCGCACGCTGCTGTGGGTGGTCATCTGCTTGCAGGTGTTGGCTTATTTTCTCGCCCAGTACATCGATTTCAGGCACCTGCTTTCGAGCAATCCCGAGGCCGGTCAGGTTGGTTTCTTGGAGTTCTTCGACGAGACGACGCGTTCCTTCGCCTGGACCCAGAAAGACGGCTCGGCGGGATCTCCGTTGGGAGCCTGGGGCTACCTGTGGCGCTGTCTGGAGATCGCCGGTTTCGGCCTGGGCGGGTTGATCGTTCCTCTGATCCTCAAGGCAAAACCCTATTGCCAGTCTTGTCAACGTTACATGCGCACCAAAGCCCTGGGGCTGCTGCCGGCGGGAGTGCCGCCTAAGAAAATCAAGAAGAAGGATCTCGATGGCAAGGCCGAGTTCGACAAGGCGCACGAAAGCGCCTGGAACCAGGGCATGCTTTCCCTGGAAGAGATGAGAAAAGCCGGCCAGGAGGGAAAGTTCGAGCGCTTCAATCAGATTCTCGACGAGCAGCGCGCCGCCCAGAAAGATATCGCCAAGCTCACCACTCGCATCGCGGTCAGCCTGAGCTATTGTCCGTCCTGCCACAACTCGCAGCTGAATGCAGTCAGCCTGAGCGGCCAGGGAAACAAGATAGCCAGGCAGGAGTTGGGCATCTCCAAGGTCGATCCCGGTTTGAGCCGGGAGCTTGTGTGAATTATTACGGGAGGGGGTCGGAGAGACAGGATGGGAGTCACGCTGAAGCAGATCCACGAAACAGCCGGGCAAGAGTCAAAGCGCCGCGGTTTCAGGTCGATCGGCATCTATCACATTTTGTGGGCCGCGCACTCACTCGACCCGCTCGAGTTCGACAATTGGCTTCTTAGATACGCCGTCGACAAAACGGCCTTCAAAAAGATGCTCGAGAACACCCTGCGGCCGCGCCGCGCCGGAGGCGGCATTCCACGCGACCGGGCTGAAGCCAACCTGCTTGAAGAAGCGCTCGGGGCGGCCACGCGTCTGGCCGAGGAACGCGGAGAAACTCCAGGCGCCCGGCACCTGGGCGAGGTCTTCACCACGCTCTCCCAGAATCCGATTCGGGAGATATGCGAGCGTTTTCTATTGTCTTATACTCCGCCGGAATAATGTTTAACGCACGCGCACGAAGGCGGTACGCACACGGTTGTTCCCGTCATGTTGGTACTTCTGGGTGACCGGCAGGCGCTGGGGCCCCTTCCAGAGCCCCATCCAAAGCGTGAAACTCTGATAGGGATAGTTGGCCGGCACGACCATCGCGTAGTCGTCTTCGATGATCTCTCCAACTTTCCATTCGCTGGTAGGGTAGAGCCCGCCCATCGGCGCATGGTCGCCGAACACGCGGTGCGCGCCGCCCTGGGGTCCGTCGCCGTGAATGAACACCAGCCAGTCGTCGCCCGTCTGCACTTTGCACTTGAAGAAGTACGAGATGGTGAAAGTCCCTCCCTTTTCAACCTCGGGCCGCGACAGCTTCCAGCCCAGTAATTCGATCTTGCCGTCGAAGTCCACGTTGGTCTTGTGAATCCCCGCGGGAACCTCGGACAAAACGCTGGCCGCGACCTTTTTCCGCCCAGCGGGATCGCGCTCGGTCGAGCACAGGCAACTGAAGGGGTGATCGTCGGAAACCACGTAGAGCGATTTTCCAAGCTTCTTCTTGACCTGCGGCCTGAGGCCGGCCAGCAGGGATTTGCAATCCCGGCCGAAGCCAGCCCCGAGAATCAGGAAGCTTCTCGTCGGGCGGGCCAAGAACTCGATGGCCTTGTCGACGTTCGGCTGATCGGACTTTGAAAGATCTACGGCCTTATTGTCGAAGTAGAACGATACGCTGCGGCTATACCAGCCGTTGTACTGCGCGATGGGGGCCTTGCCGCCGCATTCTTTCATGTATGCGCGGTAAAGAGGCTCCAGGGTAAATGTCGGTGTCACCCGCGGCATGATCCAGGCGGTCAGAAAGACGCATGTCGCGGCGGATACGGCAAACATGGCGCCGAAGGCCGCGTCGCCCACCTTGCGGCGGAAGAACAACCAGGCCATGACGAGCAGCCAGGCCCCGCCTAGAACGCCGAAAAATGGATAGGGATCCAGGCCGCGCGGCATGGGCCATCCGTAGTAATAGTCGAACATGTTGATGAACCAC
Source organism: uncultured Myxococcales bacterium (assembly GCA_964640665.1). Lineage (GTDB taxonomy): Bacteria > Myxococcota > B64-G9 > B64-G9 > B64-G9 > DATKYQ01. The sequence goes on along the minus strand of CAZXHT010000016.1, from coordinate 70,973 downwards.
TTGTAGTTGTGCAGGATGTCCAGCAACATGACCGCGCCTATGGGAATCGCCAGCATGGTCAGCAGGCGCATCTCGGCACGGCCCGCATCGTTACGGGCGCGATCCAGGTAGACGCCCACCATGACCGCCAGAAATGGAATCACCGGGAAGATGTAGTGGTGGAACTTCGTCTGAAACAGGCTGAAGGCCGCCCAGGGCACTATGGCGCCAAGCAACACCAGCAGGTTCTTCTTGCCGGCGCCCTCGAAATCGGATGGTTTCCAGCGGATGATCCTGATGAAGGCCATCGGCAGCAGAGTGACCCACGGGTAGGTGGCAAACGCCAGCTGCTTGAAGAAGACGTCGAAGGTGCCCTCCTGCTTGCCGATGGTGCCCGCGGCCCGATCGAAATGATGGTAGATCACCGCCTCGCGCACGAAGGGCCAGCCGTGCTTGGCGATCATGAAGATGTGCCAGGGAAGAATCACGGCCAGCAACGCACCGAAACCGATCCAGTTTTTTCGCGATCCTATGCCCATCAGGGTCGTTGCATCCCGGCCCATCAGGAAAACCAGTACCAGCGACAAGGCGACCAGGCTGAGCATGCCGGCGAAGGCGGGATCTTTCACGGAGAAAAAGAAGTAGGCGGCGCAGGCTGCTATGAATAATCCCGCGCCTATCCAGGCGGCCCTTCCCACCCGTCGAAAGAAACCGCTGTCCCAGCGCAGCACAAGGAAAACGAAGATTATTCCAGCAGGGATGAAGAATGCAAGCAGCCACTTGGAGAGAAAGGCGAAGCCGGTCAGCACGTAGAAGGCGATCAGGTGTCCTGACTTGCCATGCTCGGATCTGGCCAGGAAGTAGTAGCCGATCGCCGGGGTGCAAAGGGCCACGAAAGGCAGATCGAACATCAACTGGTGGGCAAGCATGGCATACATGGGAGACGTCGCCAGCACAAGGGCAGAGTAAACTCCCGCCCGCCTGGAGAAAAGGCGCGACACCCATCCATAGGTCAGCAAGATGCCAAGAAGCGCCAGCAGAAAGATAGGCAGGCGGCCTGCGAAGTGCAACCAGGGGCTCGATGGGTCGTGGACACCGAAAACCGCAAAGGACGTGCGCAGCAACCACAACGGCAAGATGGGCTTCGACCACCACCTGTTCTGTCCCCGGTACCAGGTGTCCATCCAACTGCCATGATCCCCCATCTCCTTGGCCACCTGTGCGTAGTGCGACTCCCAGGGATCCCAGAATGCATAAGAGCCGAGCCGGGGCAGATACAACGCCGAGACCAGCAGGGTAAGCAAAAGCAAAGCCTGCAGATCCTTGTTACGGACCAGCTTGCCAAGCCTTACACCCATAAATACTCCTTCAAATCAGATGGTTATGCGTGCAAAATTAGACCAAATTCAGTCACGGCTGTCAACTTTGTAACTTTAACCGGCGGCGAATTCTAAAAATAGCGTACCAAAAAAGGCCCGGGACGTCGCGGGGGGGAACGACTATCCCAGGCCTGGGTTCTAATAAGAACCCATTAGTTAATCTATCCACAGAGAATATTTTGTCAAGTTTTACTGAAAAGTTACAAGAATCGTGTATATTTACCCAATCACAAAATCAAGACATCTCTTTCTTTACTTGACCATTTTAGCCGTTAATTCGATTATAATAGTCGTACACAAGGGAGACGCCATGCTTCGAAGCATAATGTTATCTTTACTGGTCGTACTTCCGGCCTCGGTATCCGGCTGTGCCTGGGAATCGGGCGGCCCGGGCTCGGACGCCGGAGACCAGGACGGAAACAACGCCAACTACCCTCCCCCGCCGTACGGCGCCAACTACGGGGACACCGTCGAGAACTTCCGGCTGGAAGAGGTCCTGTGCGGCGGAGAAGCCGCTCGCGGCCGGGCCATTTACGCAGCAAACTTCATGGATGCCAAGGCCACTCTCGTCACGGTGCACGCAGGCTGGTGCTCTGTCTGTAAGAGCCAGGCGGCAACCATGGAGGACGGCTTCTACCAGAAATACAAGGACCAGGGTTTCAGGATCCTGCTGGTCATGTTCGAAGATGACCAGGGCGGCTCCGAAGAACAGACGCTAATGGACTATACCTGCACCTACCGCGAACATTACCATATTACCTTTACCCTGGCGGTCGACCCCGGCGCCGCCGTGATGGGACAGTTTTTCCGTCCCACCCAGGCCGGCACTCCCCTGAACATGCTCTTGGACCGCGATATGGTTATCCGCTACAAAGTCGAGGGCGTCATCCCCGACGTGCTCGAGGGCAACATCGAGGCCCTTCTCTCCGAGCAGGACTGATCTCGTCATGCCCCATAAACAGATTTTCTTGCCACTAGTGCTCTTTGCGATTCTAGCCGCACTGCTGGCGGCATGTCCCAGCCAGGGGACAAAGCCGGATGTACGGCCTGCCCCCTCTTCCGGGGTCGCCGGCGACTTCGCGTTGCATGATCTTTCGGGCAACACTGTTCGCCTGAGCGACTATGGGGGCAAGGTAGTCTTTTTATCGTTCTGGGCCTCATGGTGCGAGCCGTGCCACAGCGAACTGCCGCAGTTACAGAAGATATGGAAGCGGCTGCGCGGGAAAGGTTTCGAATTGGTCAGTATCGCTGTTGATCCTTCCGATCTCGAAAGCACAGTCCGCCGCCAGGTTCATCGCTACCGCTATCGTTTTCCGGTCTTGCTTGACCAGGACACCGAGTTGGCCAACCGCTTCAATCCAACCATGACACTGCCCTTCGGCGTTCTGTTCGATCGTCGCGGCAGGATTGCATACACTCACAAGGGCTACCGCATCGGGGACGAGCAAGTAATCGAACAGCAAATCGGAAAGCAACTATACCATTAACCTCCATGCGTTCTTGTCAGCTCATCACACTGTTTTTAGTGCTTGTTTCTTGCGCCTCTCCCGCGGCGGCATTTGATTTTTCCTTTCCCTGGACAGACCGGCAGGCCTCTTTCGAGATCGCCGAGACGATGGTCGGAGACTACCATGCCGATAATTTCGACGGCGACAAGTACAACGACGACTACTTCGACATTCGCAACCGCCTCAACTTGAAGTTGGCGGTGGCCGACTTCACCTTCTCGCTGCGTATCGACACTTCCACTTTCATCTCCGATCCCGCAGGGGCGTCTCCTGCTTACCTCGACAGGTACGCTCCGGAAAAATGGTCGGCCGCCTACCATGGCAGGAGCCTCCAGATCACCCTCGGCGACGTCTACGGCTCATTCGGGCGGGGAATCGTTTTGAGGATCCGTAAAACCGATCAACTGGCCGAGGACACCACCCTGATGGGAGCCAAGGTCGCGGCACAGTTGGGAGATTTCGAGTTGTTGGCGCTCGGCGGCCTGGTCAACCCGACCAATACCGACGGGGTCAGTGAAAAGACAATTTCGGATTACTTCGCGTTGAAGACCGATATTCTGGCCGGACTGCGAGCCGCCTGGAAGATCGAAAATTCGGTTAGCTTGAGCATTCACGGCCTGGGTGTATTCTTTGATCCCTTCGGGCGCAACGAGGAGGCCGGAGCGGGGATCGAGACGTCGGTTCTGCCCCGGCGCGCCTTCGTGGGCGGCACAAGCCTGCAGGCGAACGACCTTCTCGATTGGGCCGATCTGTATGCCGAGTTCGACTGGATGCACAAGAGCTTCAGTCTGGCCGGACTGCCGCAAGAGGACGGACAGGCATTCTTCTTTGGAGGCAACGCATATTTTGGCAACTGGACCTTAACCGCCGAGGTGAAACACTACGACGATTACGAGCTCTACACCGTCACCGACAGCGGCGACTACCTGAAGACGCGCATCGACTACATCCGACCTCCGACACTGGAACCGGAGGACATGGAGGTGCGCAACAACCGCGATGTGACAGGCACAAGGCTCAGGGTCGATTGGCGTCCGGCCGGCGGAGACACCCTGCTGTTCGTCTCTTACGCGGGTTTTGTTGCCAGAGATACTTTTACCTCCGGTGAAAAGTGGTGGGTGTACAACACCCGCCTGGGAGCCGAGCAGGAGTTTCTCGATCGTGGGTTGGTCAAGCTGGACGCAGGGCTGCGTGAGGAGATCCCGCTCGAGTCAGGAGGAGACTCACTGCAGCTCGTGTACATGAATGCTTCGCTGAAGCTTCCCCTGGCCGCCCGTCACAGCATCGACCTGCACGGCAACAACTGGTGGGGACATCACCGTGTTCTGGCACTCGATCACGCCAGTGAGTATCTCAAGGGCGAGTGGACCCTGGGTTACTCATGGTCTCCCTGGTTGTCCGTAAGCCTGATTGTCGGCTATGACACCGAGCTTTCGGGCAGCCGAAAGCTCGATGTTTTCTTCAAGCCGTCAGGCGGTTCGCCCATCAGGCAGGTTTTTCTGGCCGGTGGTTTGACCGTAGACATCGAGGATCTCGTGGTAGTCAAGCTCCTGGTGGGTCAACTGCACGGGGGGCCGAAGTGTGTCAATGGAAGCTGCCGTATTTTTCCGCCATTCTCCGGTGTCAGGCTCGAAGCAACCTTGCGAATATAGTGCCCGAACTGGTAGAGTGATTTTGTTCCAAGATAATGGAGGATAGGTCTACATGAAAGTTTACGGACGCTATTGTTTGCTTTTGACACTTGTTTTTCTCTTCCATGGCTGTCTCAACGATGGATCCGGCAATCAGGATTCCGGGCCCGAGTGTACAAGCAACGACGACTGCACGCCCCCCGAGACGTGCCAGCCCGACGGAACCTGCCTCTTCATCGATCCGGACGCCAACCGGGCCACCGGCACCTTCGAACTGCGCATGAACTCCAGTAGCGGCAGCGCGGATGTCAGCGGAAAGCTCGACGGCAAGGGCTTCTTCATGAACATCGGCGGCCAGGTAGAGTTCGATTCCGGGCAAGGGGTGGTGACCATGGAAATCTACGGCATCCTGACGTCGAACCTGCTGAACGGCTTGACTTTCGAGTTGCCTACCGATCCGCCCCTGAACCAGGAGGTGAAATTCGGAGCAAGCGGTGTTGCCGATGGAACATTCGACCTGATAGACATCGACAACGACGGCCACGAAACAAGCCGGCACTCGACCGCCGACATCACCGGCGGCGGCGTAACTTTCACCGAGTTTTCCCTGACGAGCAACCAAGCTGTCGAGGGCAGCCTCGACATTCAGCTCAAGAGTCGCTGAGATCCAGTTCACGAGCCAGCGGAAAGGCCATCACCTGCTCAATCGATTCTCTGCCGCATAGAAGCATCACCAACCTGTCGACGCCCAGCGCGCAACCAGAACATTGCGGCAGTCCTGCTTCGAGTGCGGCCAGAAATCTCTCGTCCAGCTCGGGCACCCGTTTTCCGAGCCTGCTCCTTGCGGCGCGCTGCATCTCGAACCTGGCGCGTTGCTGGCAGGCGTCGGTCAGCTCGCCGTAGCCGTTACATAGTTCCAGACCGCCCGCGTACAGCTCGAACCTTTCTGCCAGCCAGGGCTGCTTTGGCCTCAGCCTGGCCAGTGCAGCCATCCGGGCCGGGTAGTCGTACAGCATGACGGGGCCCATGGCCCCTAGCTTGTCCTCCACCCTTTCGATCAGGACACGGTTAATCAAATCGTCGAAGCTGTCATCGGGCGCCGTCGCGACCCCGGCGCGATCGAGGGCCGTGCGGGTCTCGTTCTCGGAGAAATCCTCAGGCAGTTCGATTCCGCCCAGTTCGCTTATCGCCTCGTGCATCGAGTAGCGCTCGAAGGGCTCGGCCGTAAAAGGGCTCGACTGGACAACCTCAGCGACACTGCGCACAAGTTCTTCAGTGAAGTCCATCATCTGCTCGACGGTGCAACCCACCTGGTACCACTCGAGACCGGTGAATTCCGGGTTGTGCCGTGCCGTCAGCTCGCCGTTTCTGAAAAACGGGCCGATCTGGAAGATACGTTCCATCCCAGCCGCCAGCATGCGCTTCATGTGTAACTCCGGCGAGGTGGGCAAGAAAAGCGTCCTCTCCTGCGCGCCTTCGAGCCGCAGCCTGGTGCTGAAGCTTTCGAGATGTAGCGCAGGATCGGCTGTCAACGCCAGGCAGGGGGTGCTCACCTCGACGAAGTCGCGCTCCACGAAAAACGATCTTATCTCACCCAGGATGCGGGCACGCGCGCGCAGGGTGCCGAGCAGCGAGGGATCGGCGCGCACGCGGCGGGTAAAAGAAGCGCCAATTTCAGCTCTCATCCTTTGCACCGCGTTCAATATCTTTTTCGAAACCCAGGCTGGACATATCGGGCATGCGATCGATGAAGACGATACCGTTCAGGTGATCGATCTCGTGTTGCAGAACCCTGGCCGGGAAACCCTTGAAACGCTTCTCGACAGTCTTCCCCCGGCGGTCGAGCGCGCGCAAGAGCAGCGAGGCATGCCGCGGAACCACTCCGCGAAGATCCCTGAGCGACAGGCACCCCTCCCAGCCGCCCACGAACTCTTCGGACATCTCGGACAGTTCGGGATTTACAAGCACCGTCGGCTCCACACCTGCACCGCCGGCGTCCATTTCGGGCGGCACCCAGAAGGCCAACACCCTGATCGACTGAAATACCTGGGGAGCGGCCAGGCCGACACCCTCGTGGAAAACCATGCTCTCGAGCAGGCTGTCTGCGAATTCCTGAAAAGCGACCGTTTCAATCTCGGCCGGATCGACCCCGGTGGCCTTACGGCGAAGCACCGACTGGCCCAGGGTGGCCACTTGCAATATTGCCATCTCACTCACCCTCCTCTTTCTCGGGATTAGCGTTGTTGCGCGTGAAAAGAACAAAAGCCATGGCCGGTCTTTTCGACGCGTCACGCATGGCGAACTGCATGCCGTCGAAGATCCAGCCTTGTGAAACCCACTCGTTGATGATCTTCTCGAGGTCTTCGTCGGTGACCACGCTGGTTTCTACCACCTTGTATTTCAACATCTTTGGCTCCTTGCGGCGGCACAGATGGTGAATTATACCCTCGCACGCGGGACTGTCAACGCCCGCCGGGCCCGGTAAATAATGTATTGATTGCCTGCCGCGTCCTGCGATAGCCTTGCTCAGTTGTAGCCTGTCCAAGGAGAACGATCGCGATGGAAATCGTCCAGCATTATCTCGAGTTCTTTCTCAGCGAGGGCGAAGAAGCGTTTCTCGGACGTTTCAACCACCCCTTTTTACTTTACCCCGAGAAACACGCCGCCGCCGGATTCGCGACTTACCATACTCGTATGGCCGATCGCGGGGAGGGCGCGCACATCGCGGGAAGCGGCAAGGAAATCAAGCAGTTCAAGGTACTGCCGCCCAACTCCGAGCTGGGCTCGAAGTATCCGGCCAAGCTGCTTGTCGGGCGCAGCACCGAGCGCGAATTCTCGATCGATCACTCGACCGTCTCTAAGCGCCATGCCTTTCTGATGTTTGACGACGAAAAGAATGCCTACAAGTTGGGCGACGCTGGCTCCACCAACGGAACCTTCCTAAACGGCCAGGGTATCGAGTCGGGAGAACCGGTATACGTCCGCGACGGCAACATCGTTTCTTTCGGCGACTGCGACTACATGTTCTTCTCGCCGCACGGTTTCATCGAGTTGCTGAAACGTCTCAAGGCCGAGGAAGCCTGACAGCGCGCTTTTTACCCGCTACTGCAACAAGAAGAAGCAGGAGCAGCCAAGCGGCCCCGCTGCCAGGCCGGCCGTGGGAACAGCCGCAACCTTCCGAGCCCGGTCCGCCTGAATCTGCGGCCGGTCCCTTGTCGGCTCCCCCGTCCGCAAGCGGTCCGTCGTCCGGGTTGCTGCCCTGATCCGCCGCCGCGTCGCCGGCGTCGGGGCCGGCATCAGTTCCCGCGTCCACGCCGCCGTCCGGCTCTTCCTCCACGGCGACGCAGTAGCCCTGGCTGCATTCGCTGCCGTCGGGGCACTCGACGTTCTGGCAGGCATCGCCTATGCAGCTTCCGTCGCTGCATGCTGTTCCCACAGGGCAGTAGACGCCCTGACAGGGATCCAGGGCGCACTCTCCATCGATGCACACCTGTCCGGCCTGGCAGTTACGCCCGGCGCACTGGCTTTCTACGCAGGCACCTTCCGAACAGACTTGATCGGGCGTGCAGTCCGCGCAGGCTATCGGCTGACACTCTCCATCGTGGCACCATGATTGTGCCCCACAGTCGATGCCGCTGCAGGGATCCACCTCGCAGGTACCCTCGACGCAGTGGTTACCCGCCTGGCACTCGTGTCCGGGGGTGAAGCAATCCGCCGGCACGCAGATTCCCATGCGGCAGTCTTCCTCCGGCAGGCACTCAATCTGTTGCTCGACGCAGACATCGACGCAGTCGCCCCGCTCATCGCATTCTTCCCCGGCCGGGCAGTGCACACCGCAGCAGGGATCGGAAACGCACCAGCCGCCGAGACAGGTCAGGTTGCCGGCGGGACATTCGCCTGAGCTGCAGGGCGAAGCGCACTGGCCGCACAGGCAAATATCGTATCCCTGGCACAGGCTGCCTTCGTCGGTGATACCGTCGCAATCGTCGTCCAGCGAATTGCACATCTCGGGTTCGGGCCGGATCTCGCCCGCGCAATCCGACCAGCGTCCCTGCGGAGTGCATACCTCGGTGCCCTTTCTGCACTCGCCGGTATCCACACCGCACTCCCGGGTGTCTCCCGGGTTGCACTCGCCGCAATCGTCGTCCTGGCCGTCGGTCAAGCCGTCGCAGTCGTTGTCGATGCCGTCGTCGCAGATCTCAGGCTCTGCATTCTCGTCCGTTTCGCCGTCGCAGTCGTTGTCACGCCCGTCGCAGACCTCTTCCGAGCCCAGGTAACCGCCCTCGCACGGGCCCCAGGCACCGTCCTGGTCGCAGATCGAGACACCCATCTCGCAATCGCCCTCGGAGGTTCCGCACTGCTTCTGTTGCCCGGGAAAACAACTGCCGCATTCGTCGTCCCATAGATCGGTCAGGCCGTCGCAGTCGTTGTCGACACCGTCGTCGCACACCTCCGGGCCGACCATATCGGTCACGCCGTCGCAGTCGTTGTCCAGTGCGTCGCAGTTGATCTCCGACATGGGATTCACCTCGCCGATGCACTCGACCGAACCTCCGATGCACATCTTCTCACCCGGCCGGCATTCTCCCTCGTCGGTGTAGTACGGGGGTTGCTCTCCCCCGCTGTCGACACCGCAGTCGTCGCCCATGCCCGGGAAACTCTCGTCCACCGACAGGTTGCAGTTATCGTCGCGCCCGTTGCAAACCTCGGTGGCCCCCGGATTTATAGCCGAGGCGGTAGCCGCAGAGCAGCCGGCCATCGATTCGTTGCCGGTATCGCAGCAATCGGAACATTGGTTATAGGTGTCGCCGTCCAGGTCGGGAAAGCCGTTGTCGATGACGCCGTCGCAGTCGTTGTCCAGCCCGTCGCAGACCTCGGGCGTGGCCACGATCTGGGCGTTGCAGATGACGCCGTTCTGGTTGGCGTTACAGACGTAAACCCCCTGGCCGGTGCAGCCGCCCTGGACGATCTCGCAGGGCGTGCCCTTCAGCGGCCAGTCCTCGTCTATCTGCGCGTCGCAATCATTGTCCTTGTCGTCGCAAAGTTCCACCAGCGCCTCGTTGATAATCTGGTCCATGGCGTTTTGCAAATCGGCCTGGTTGTCTGCCTGGTGGTAGCCTCCGGTGTGCCCGGCGGCCGCGATGTTGTTGAGCACCGTCGGGTTCGCCCCGCTGCCGAAACCGATCACGAAGGTCTTGATTCCGGTGGTGTAGAGGTCCTGCGTGGCGGCCACCGGGTCGCTGCTCGGGTTGTCGGCGCAGGTGTCGTCGCCGTCGCTGACAAGCATGATGAAATTGCGCCGGTCGGGATCTTTCAGCGGGCGGTACTGGTTGAGCACCATTAAAGTGGCCGCCATGGGCGTGTTGCCGTTTGCCCCGGCCGAACTCATGGCGCTGGTGATGGCGGCGGCGGTGTCGTCTCCCACGTCGACCTGGATGCTGCCGGCACCGCAGTCGTTGTCCGAGGGGAACATGTCCAACCCGAAGCGCAGCTTGGCGCCGTAGTTGTTCAGGACAAACTGAATAGCGTTCTGCGCCTGGGTCCACTTGGTGCCCTGCATGCTGCCGGAACGATCGAGGACGATCATCATATTGGGCTTCTCGCAGGCCGGTTGCGCCGTTGCGGGCGCTGCGGCGCACAGCACGGCCACGGCAATCGTCAGGGCCGAGATAATCGCGTGCCGCTTTTTCATGACTCACCCTCTTTCTTTCGTCCGCGACGGCGCTTTTTACGCCTGCCAAAAACTACCATCCCAAGCCCGCCTCCTACCACGTGCAGCGGAGCCAGGTCTTTCATGGCCAGGTTGCGGCAGCTGCATTCGCTGTCGTCGCCGTCGGTGTCGTTATCACAGTCATTATCGACGCCGTCGTTGCAGGCCTCCGTCTGGGGACGCCCGGCGACGGCGTTGCAATGCGTGCCGGTACCGCTATCGGTGCAAACGATATAGCCGCGGCTCAGGCAGCCGCCGGTGCCGGCCTCGCAGTTGTTTCCGAGGCCGCTGAAGCCCTCGTCGGTGTTTCCGTCGCAGTTGTTGTCGTAGTAGTCGCAGAGCTCCGTTTCGGGCTGGTGCGCGTAGCACTGGCTTGGGGATCCGGCAACACAGATCCGGTATCCGGTATCCCCGCAGGGGCCGGTGCAGGGTTCGATCCAGCCCTCGTCGGTTCGCCCGTCGCAGTCGTTGTCGAGCCCGTCGCAATCTTCGGGATTACCTGCCGGGGCTACGGCGTCGCAGACCTGCTGGATGCCGTCAGCCGAGCAGACGTAGTGACCCTGGGTGAAACACTCGCCGACGCCGGCGCTGCAAGGCAGGCCGACATAGGGGAAATTCTCGTCCACGTTGAGATCGCAGTTGTTGTCGATGCCGTCGCACAGCTCGGCGCTGGGCGAGATATCCTCGGCGTTGCATACCAACTCACCTCCGCCGGGACTGCAGACCATCACTCCCTCGGCATAGCACGGGCCCTGCCCCTTGGAACAGGCTGTCCCGACGCCCGGAAAATCTTCGTCCGTCTCGCCGTCGCAGTCGTTGTCCAGCCCGTCGCAGGCCTCGGCAAAACCCTGACCCGGCTGCTTCTGCGAACACTCGGTGACGCTGCCGTCTGACGAGCAGACCATAACGCCCGGCCTGGCGCAGATTCCCAGGCCCACCTGGCAGCCGTCCATCAGATCGGGAAAGTCTTCGTCGATCTGACTGTCGCAGTCGTTGTCTTTACCGTCGCACAACTCGTTTACCGGCCCCTGGGCGCCCTGGCACGGCCCCCAGTGGCCATTGGCGCAGGTCCGCGTGCCGACCCGGCACTCTCCGGTGTCGTCGCCACACGACTCGAACACCCCGTCGAGACATTCACAACCCTCGTCGGTCAGGTGATCGCAATCGTTGTCCAGCCCGTCGCAGGTTTCGTCCTCGGGCATGCCGGCTCCCTCGCAGGCGCCCCAGACACCCTGGTGGCAGTTCTGAATGCCGGCATAGCAGATGCCGACGTTCAGGCCGCAGGGGCGCTTGTCGGCGTCGCATGGGCAACCGTTGTCGACGGAGCCCTCGCAATCGTTGTCCAACCCGTCCTCGCATATCTCGTCCCCGGGCGGGGTTCCACCAAGGCAACCGCTCCAGTGCCACTGGCCGCCATCGTCTGTGCAGTTTTGCGTGCCCGGCGTGCACTCGCCCAGGCTCGATCCGCAGGAACGCGAGTCGCCCTGGTTGCAGTCGCAGCCGTCGTTGACGGCGCCGTTGCAGTCGTTATCCAGGTCGTCTTCGCAATTCTCTGCATCCTCGGGCTGCCGCCCACCCTGGCAATCACCCCACTGGCCGTCTGAGCAGGTGGAGACGCCCTTCGAACACACACCGATGTCGGTGCCGCAGGGTTTTTCCTCGCCGCTGTTGCAAGGGCAACCCTCGTCCGTATCGCCGTCGCAGTCGTTGTCGGCCCCGTCACAGGCCTCGTCAGCCCCGGGAAAAATATCCGCCCGGTTGTCGTTGCAGTCTGTACAGTCGGCGCAGCCTTCGCGCAGGTCGCAGAAACCGTCTTGATCGAGATCGGTGCAATCGGGTTTGACGATGCACTCCCCGTCCCGGCAGACGTAACCCGTGGCGCAGTCTGCACTGGAGTTACAGCGCGGCTGCGCGTCGTCGGATCCGACGATGGAACTGCCGCATCCGGCGGCCAAAGCCGAAAAAAGCAGAATACAAAAACAACTTACAGATAGCTTGGCCATGAACTGGTCCTCGAAAAGTTCACAAAGAGAGATCCTGTTTATACTTTAGTTGAAACGTTGAAAATCAGTCAACCCGGAAAACCGCACCAGGTCGGTAAATTCCCTACATTGTAGCTAATTCGATATTTTAAGGGCGTGTGTTCAGCGCGCTCAGGGATCGACGATATCGAGCCACTTGACAGAGCGCCTGGTGCCGCGTTTCAGAGCCAAGAGCGCCAGCAGTAACATTACCGGCACCCAGCCCTTGCTACGTTCGCTCGAACTGCAGCCGCAGCCCGGCGACCCTTTTCCGTCCAGGTCGTAAGCCGGGTTACTATCGTCACCGTCAAGGCCGCCGTCTGGCTGAGTATCTGTCTCGGCTTCGCCTCCGTCCTGACCTGCGTCCCGGCCACCGTCACGGTCTTCGACAGGCACCACGCAGGTGCCTGCCTGACATTGCGTGCCTTGCGGACAGATCACATACAGGCATTCGTCGGGCACACACACGCCCCGATCGCACTCGTAACCCCGCGAACAGTAGACCTGCTCGCAGGGGTCGGCAGAGCACTGGTTGTCGATGCATAGCTGCCCCGCCGCTACGCAGGACATCCCGGCGCACAGGCTACGAAGGCACTCCCCGTCTTCGCAGATTTCGTCGAGCCGGCAAAAACCGCAGGCCGGGGACAGACACTCTCCCCCGCGGCAGTATGTGCCCGGGGCACACGACTTTCCAAAACAAGCGTCCGCCGCGCACACGTCCCCGACACAAATCTCACCGGCGGGGCATTCGTGGCCCGCCGTTTGACAATCTTCTTCGACACATTCGCCCAGGCGGCACTCGTAGCCCGCTTGACACTCAATGCCTTGAAGCTCGCAGACATCCGCGCAGCTTCCTTCGGCCGTGCATGACTGGTTGCTCTCGCAGCGCACCCCGCAGCAAGGCGAAACACACCAACCGCCGCGGCAAACGCGGTCCTGCGTCGGACAGGTCTTGTCGGGACAGGCTTGAGCGCAGACACCGCAGACACACTGCTGGTCGCCGCCGCACAACGCGCCGTCGTCTGTCAGGCCGTTGCAGTCGTTGTCCTTGCCGTCGCAGACCTCCGAGCCCGCGCCATCCGGCGCGGGACAGATCTCGATTCCCTCGGCGCACAACGTCTCGCCGGGACAGGCCGGGATGCGGCACTCCCGGGGGCTGAACTCCTCGTCCGTCTCGTCGTCGCAGTCATCGTCCAGCCCGTTGCACGGGTCGTGCTGCGCGCATCCCCCTCCTGAAGTGAACAGGATCGCGCCCCCGGCGCCCGCCGCCCAGCCGCTCTCGGCATCCACGAAGTCAATACCCAAGATAGCCTGAGTGAATGGGACATACTGCTCAAACCATGTCAGGCCCCCATCCCTGCTCGACAATATCAATCCGCCCTCTCCGGCGGCGTAACCCCTCTCAATCGTCGGAAAAGATACAGCGGACAGATCATCCTCCGTGCCCGGTAAAACCGTTTGCCAACTCGCTCCGCCGTCTGAACTGGCCAGCATGACACCCCGCCGGCCGACTATCCAGCCATGCTGACCGTCGGCGAAATCGATCGCCAGCAGGTCTTCCTGGGTGCCGCTGTCCAAAAGCTGCCAGCTGCTTCCCCCGTCGCTTGTCGAAATCAGGGCGCCCCCGTCGCCCACCGCCAGGCCCGTCTGCGCATCGATGAAGAAGACACCTCTCAGCCACTGGGAGGTCGCCGATTGCTGAGCGACCCAATGCATCCCGCCATCGCTGGTGTGCCAGATTACTCCAGCATATCCAACCGCCCAACCGTCGCTCGCGTCGGGGAAGTGCGCCCCGTAAAAAACCTGGGGCGACTCCACAACTTGCACCTGCCAGCTCGCGCCTCCGTCAGCACTTGCCAATATGCGCCCACCGCCGAACTCCGAGGCGCCCAGCGCCCAGACGTGCTGCCCGTCGACAGCCGCCAGTGCCGAAATGCGGCCCGTGGTCGGTGACTCAGGACGGCTCCAGGTGTTGCCGCCATCGTTCGTTGACCAGATGGCGCCCTGGTCTCCCGCCGCCCAGCCGTGCTGCGCGTCAGCAAATGTTATCGCCCTGATCCAGGGCGCGGGGGGATCCGATAGCAATTCCCAATTCGCTCCACCATCGACAGTCTGCAGCACGACCCCGCCGGCGCCGCTAACCCAGCCACTCACTGCGTTTTCGAACCAGACGGCTTTCAGATCGGCCGTGGTACCAGATTCGCGCTTCTCCCAGTTTTGGCCGCCGTCAGCGCTGGCGAGCAACGTGCCCTGGTCACCCACGACAACCACGTGTGCGGGGTCGGGCTGCGCCACCGCGGTCAGGTTGCGAATGGTCAACTCGGACAGATCGTCGTTGCGCTGAAAACTCTGGCCGTCTGTCGTCAGCGTTATCGTCCCGTTGTTGCCCACCGCGATGATGTGCCAGGCGTCTGTGAGCGTCACGTCACGCAGGGTGTAGTAGGTGTCGCCGCTTAGCCGCGTCCAGTGTTGCCCGCCGTCCGCCGTCACCAGCACCGAGCCGCCCTCGCCTACCGCGGCCCCCTGTAGGCCGTCTATGAACTTTATTGCCCGCAGATCCTGGTAGGCTCCCGTCTGCTGGACGATCCAGGCCCGCCCGGCGTCGATCGTGTGCAGCACCGTTCCCGCGTCGCCGGCAGCCCAGCCAATCCGCGGGTGCACGAACGAGACACCGTAGAGATCGGTGCCGACTCCCGACCAGAAGGGATGCCAATGCTTACCGCCGTCGCTGGTGCCCAATACAACGCCATCATTGCCGACCACCCAACCGGTCATGCCATCCAGCATGGCCAGTGACCGCAGGTCGGGCCGCCCAGAGACGCTGCCCACCATCCAGCTTGCGCCCCCATCCAGCGTGTACACGGCTGCCCCGTCCAGGCCCACAGCCAATCCCTTCTCGCCGGCCAAGTGGATCGACAGCAGATCGTGACCATGTGTTCGAGGCTGCTGCCACTCCCAGCCCCCGGCTCGGATTTCGTTCGTGGAAAAGAAGAAAGCCCAGCAGGTAAAAATGACGGTTGCTATACAGCGCTGGGACATACCGGCTACTTTTCCTGCGGCTTGCCCAGGTAACGCTCGACCACCCAGCGAATCAACTTCCGGGCGCCCTCGCTGATGTCGGTAAACCTGACGGCAAAGCCTGATGGATCCTGGCGCTGGTGCCAAACGACTTCGCCGCGAGCCTTGACCGGCGTGCTGACCAGGGGTAAGAACATCTCCAGTTCTACCAGGGTCTCCTCGTCCAGCGGATCTTCCGCCAGCAGGAAGGCCCCGCTGGCGCTGAGGTTGCGCGAGTAGTAATGCCGCCCGCCGCTCTCGGTTTCGACGCGCACGATGATCCCGATCGGGGCTCGCTGAGCCCTTCTTTTCTCGCTGTAGTCGATACCACCGAGCATAGAAAACCCTTCAAGCCGGGACGCAAACCCGGCGACATGAGCAAAGTTATCCTATCTCCAAGGGTAACAACTGTCAAACACCGGCGGCTGGTTGAGCTTAGATTTTTTGTCTTTCTTGTTGACAGAAGGGCTATCTGTCTGTCAGACTGGTCTTAGGCTGGTCTGAGAAGGAGCTATGCATGAGGTCCGTAGGCGCATACGAGGCCAAGACCCATTTGCCGGGTCTTCTCGATCGCGTCGCTCTTGGGGAACAGATTATTATTACTCGTCATGGTGTTCCGGTCGCCGTGCTTCGTCCGATCGACGATCGACCGGCCGAAGACCCACGTCTTGTCATCGACAAGATCATGGCTTTCCGCCGCGGACGAAGGCTCGACGGCATTTCCCTGAGAGAACTTATTGAAGAAGGCAGGCGCTAGTTGTCCGGTCAATTCGTCATAGACAACTCGGTGGTGATGTCCTGGTGCTTCGAGGACGAATCATCGCGCTATTCAAACAAGATCCTCAAGGCGCTGACCTCGTCCCGGGCACTGGTACCTGGAATATGGCCCCTGGAGCTTACCAACGTGCTGCTGGTCGCCGAGAGAAAGGGCAGGCTCGACAGGGCTTCCGGGGTGCGCTTCGTCGAACTCGTGCGCTCGCTGCCCATTATCGTTGAGATTGAACCGACGTCCCTGATTTTCACAAATATATTCTCACTTGCCCGTGAGACCGGTCTTTCCTCGTATGATGCGTCTTACCTCGATCTGGCCATGAGGGCCGGGCTGCCAATTGCCACAAAAGATAAGGCCATGCGGCAAGCCGCCGGCAGGTGCGGCGTTGACCTGCTTACCTGAACCAACGAAATGGGTAACGAAATGTGTGAGGTGCAAGATGATTAGACGTTCGCTTCTCCTGCCCGCGGCTTTGTTGGCTGTCTTTTTCAGCGCCTGCGGGCTGGATGTCGTCGAGTTCAGCGTCATCGAGGAGGGTTCGATCGGCGGCGCCGGTGTCAATATTCCCGGCCTGGGCAACTTCGGCTCCAGCCTGGACAACGCCCTCTCGGGCCAGGGAGTCGACCCGGGCGACGTCGACTCGATGCGCGTTCTCACAGGCTCGATCGAGATGACCACCCATGCCGGCTTGACGAAGGACCTGTCCTTCTTCGATATACTCGAGTTCAACATGGTCGCCGACGGCATGCAGCCCGCCCGGCTGGCCTGGGCGGCGCAACCCATCGCAACTGGAAGTACGCGCGTCGAACTCGACGTCGACTCCGATCTCGAACTGAAACCCTACCTGGATGCCGGCAATATGCGTGTCGAGATCGACGCCACCCTGGAGAAGCCGCTGCCCGATGTGGTGGGCATCAAGCTGATCTTCAAAGTCAGAGTCGACGTGAACGTGATTTAAACGGTACGTTCCAGACTGTTCACGAAAACTCAACTTCGAGCGCCGCCTTGTCCTTGGAGGTTATTGATTCCTTCAAGGAACCCACTTCTGGCAAAACATCGTGCACGAAGAAGCGCGCCGAGGCTACGCGCGCATGGTAGAAGGCCGCCTCGCTGTTTTGGCCGAGCAACTCTGCGCGCGCCTTGTCGTCCGCGGCGCCTTTTTCTTTACAGATGACCTCGAACTTGTCGCTGGCCACCAGGGCGGCATCAAGCAGGAAGTAGGCTATCACCACGTGCCCGAACATGCTCAGGTAGGGGCTGGCCTGCAGGAAGGCCGCCTCGACATCCTTGCCCAGCTTGGCGCCCAGTTCCTGCGTGGTCTCTACCAGCAGCTTGACCGCTACACCCAGCTTACCGCACAGGGGGCCGATTTTCTCGTGGCCCTTGTTCTTCTCGATGAATTTTCCCAGAAGCTCCATGAACTCCTTGAAATACAGCCCGCCCTTGCCGGCCACCTTGCGTCCCAGCAGGTCCATGGCCTGGATACCGTTGGTACCCTCGTATATCGTGGCGATTAGCTGGTCACGGCAGTACTGCTCCACCGGGTACTCCTGGCAATAGCCGTAGCCTCCGTAAACCTGGATGGCCGTCTCGTTCACCCTGAACCCCATGTTCGATCCGTATGCCTTGCAGATCGGCGTCAGCAGTTCGACCAGGTGACTGCAACGCTCGCGCTCTTTCTCATCCTGCGAGTGCTCTGATAGATCGCTGAAGCGCGCCACCGAGTACATCAACGAGCGCATGCCGTCCACCAGGCTCTTCATGTACATCAGCATGCGCCGTACGTCGGGGTGCTCGATGATCGGCGCGCGCGGCGCTTGGGGGTCTTTCCCGGCCCGCAGGCTGGCCCCCTGGGTGCGCTCCTGGGCGTAACCCAGTGCGCTGTTGAATCCGGCCGCGGCCAGCCCCAGTCCCTGAATGCCCACGCCCAGCCTGGCCTCGTTCATCATCTGGAACATCTGGCGCATACCGGTGTTCTCTTCTCCCAGCAACCAGCCCTTGCATTTTCCCTCGTCGCCGAAGTTCAGCGTGCAGGTCGGCGAGGCCTTGATGCCCATCTTGTGTTCGATGTTGCCGCACGACATGTCGTTGCGTTCGCCGATCGAACCGTCTTCGCCCACCAGGAACTTGGGTACCAGGAACAGGCTGATGCCCCTGGTGCCCGCCGGGGCGCCCTCGATCCTGGCCAGCACCGGGTGAATGATGTTCGCCGACATGTCATGCTCGCCGGCGCTGATGAAGATCTTGTTGCCGCTGATCAGGTAGTGATCACCGTTTTTCCTGGCGCTGGTCTTCAGGTTGCCGACGTCCGAGCCTGCCGACGTCTCGGTCAGACACATGGTGCCCGTCCACTCGCCGGAGTAGATCTTCTCGCAATAGATCTTCTTGAGTTCATCGCTGCCGAACGCCTCTACCAGGTGCGAGGCCCCCTCGGCCAGGATGCCGGTTAAAAAGAGCGACACGTTCGCCCCGGCGAAGATCTCCCATGACATGAACTTGAGGACGTTAGGCAAGCCCTGCCCCCCGTAGGCCGGGTCGTGAACCATACCTATCCAGCCTCCCTCGGCGAACTTCTTGAAAGCCTCCTTGAAGCCCTCGGGCGTCGTGACCCGGCCGTCCTCGAAGACCAGGCCCTGCCGGTCGCCCACGGAATTGATCGGCGCCATTACCTCGAGGGCGATCTTGATCGCCTCGTCGGTGACCATCTCGAAAAGCTCGCGGTTGCATTCCTGGAAAACCGGCAGTCTGCAAAGACTCTCCACGCCGAGCTGCTCGTAAAGCACGAACTGTATGTCCCGCTTGTTCACAGAAAATTCCGTGGGCATTTGATCCTCCTGTGTTGCGTTGTAGTTTCCTCAGGCGCCGGAAGCATAAGCGGCCAGGGTCATCCGCGCCTGTTCATTCAGCTTTGTCCTCAACTCCTCGGGCGCTTCTATTGTTGCCTGTCCCCCGAACGAGGCCACGTAAGACAAGACGTACTCATCAGAGACGTCGTACAACTTGGCGATCACGCCGCCCTCCGGCGTCCGCTCGACATAGTCGTCGCCCCAGTGCTCGCGAACCCAGCGCGCCACCGCGGGGGTGAAGGAGATAACCACCTCGCGTCCGCCGCGCTCGGGAACGGTCAGGTTCTGCTCGACGAAGGCGGCCACGTCGAAATCGGCGGGAAAGTCGAAGATGCGTTCCGTCATCTCGGCCTGCATGATCCGCGACAGCCGAAAAACGCGCTCGGCCTTGCGCGTGGTGCAATACGCCGCCAGGTACCACAACCCCAGGTGGTGATGCAGACCATACGGTCGTATGGCGCGATCCGTCGCCTCTCCCCTGCTGGCCGAGTAGTATTGCAGCTCAAGCTCCCGGCGCTCGTCTATCGCCCGCCTGAGCGTGCTCAGGAACTTGTTCTCAGTCTCGCCCAGCAACAAGATGAAGCGTTCGGCTAACTCGTCAAACAGCCTGCGGGCGTCCTGGGGCAAAGAGGCGGCAATCTTCTCCACTGCTATCCCGACCGCCACGGCCGCCTCGCCCATCAGCTTTTGATCGGTGAACATACGCGCCGCCGTAGCCAGTGCCAGTGCCTCGAACACCGTCAGACCCGGCGGTTTCTCAAGCGACTGGTGCAGATCGACGAAAACACGGCCCCCTTCCTGGTAAATGTCTATCATGTCGTTCGGCAGAAAGGGCGGCCTGCCAACCATCAGCAGGAAATCGATTTCCTTCATCAGTTCTTGTTCGGAGATTCCCAGGCGCCGGGTCAGATCTTCGACGGTCACGCCCCGGTGCCTGACCACGTAAGGCACTAAAAAAAGAAGTGTGCGCAGTCTCTCGTGGAGATCGGACATCAGGCAGCACCGCCTGCGGCATTGCTCGCCGCGATATTCAAAAGGGCCGCCTTGACTTTATCCACAATTTCGGGTGGCGAAATCACCCTGGCCCGCTGCCGGTGCCAGAGTATCGTCGGCAGAAGACCGTCTGAGAAGGTCACCGACAGGCGCACTATCAGGGCCTCGCCGTCCTCCTCGACGTATTCTACCGACTTGCCCAGTTCGGCCACCGCTGCCTGGGCGCCCGGCGGATCAAAGCGCAGCTTGACCTCCAGCGGATCATGCGCCTTGATCTCCCACGGATGCCGGGCGACATGATCCGCGAGGCTGAAGTCTTTCGGAAACTCGAAGTCGGGAGACTTGGGTTTGAAACGATTGACATCGAGGCCCGTGATGCGGTCGACGTGAAACACCCGCATGGCCTCGCGCAGGTGGCAATACCCGACCAGGAACCACTTACCCTGGACGTAGATCAATCCATAGGGGTCGACGTCGCGTTTGGTTTTTTCGTCTTTCCACAGCGAATGGTAGAAGATGATTATGCTTTTCCTCTCGCTGATCGCCCTGTGCAATGAAGCCAGGTACTCCTTGCGTCTCAGGGCACTGGCATCTCCTAAGTTGTTTGCGGGCATGGTGCGTAGCACAGGCTGCCTGACGATGTCCCCCTCGCCGGTTGCGAAGCCTATTTTGTTCAAGGCCATGACCAGGTCCCGCGAGAACGGTGAGCCGTCCATCTGCAACACCGCGCTGCCGGCCAAGTATAGCATGGCCATCTCCTCGGGTGCCAAATCGATGGGCGGCAGCGAGTAGCCTTCCCTGTCGATCACATAGCCCCCACATTCGACTTCATCTTCCTGCATGTAACGCAGCGGCACTCCCAGTTCGATGATATCCGCCTTGTCCCGCTCGAATTTGCGGGCGATCGACTCATCCTGCCCGTCACGGTAGTCTTCCGGAAAGGCATTCTGTATCTCGGCAAACGTCACCGGCCGGCGGGAGTTCAACAAGAATGCGATCTGGTCGAGGAGTCGCTCAGCCTTCTTCATAATCAGCCCCCGCCTTCGTGTGTTTCCAGCGGCCCTTGATCCTGCCGGAACGATCAACGTGCAGCCCTTCCGGAAGAACAGCGTCCACTTTCTTCCTGTAGCCCTTGACCGTCCAACCGAGCCCGGACAACGCCTCGGCAATAGCCGCTCGCAGCCTGGCCGGCGTCTCCTCGTCGACCAGAAGCTGCAGCACGGCATCGCGAGCCGTCTCATCCTGCCTGCGGGTTAAAGCCGAGAGGGCCTCCAACTGCACCTCGTCACGGTGATCACGCAGGAAGGGAATCAAGGCCGGAACCACGTCCGGGTGGTCGTACTCGGCCAGTTGCGAAACCAGCAACACCTTGCGCTCGGGCTCGCGGGTGTAGCTCGTGCCCAGGTTGTCGAGCGCCCGTTCGATGACCTCGACCGCTTCCTGCGGCTCGGCAACAGAGCTCAGCACCTTCAGCGGCCAGGTTATCGGCACGCTGGCAGAGTCCTTGCGGTTCAGGTAGGTTTCAACGGCCGGTATCACCTGGCTTCCGAAACCTACCAGGATGTCGAAGACGTTCTGCTTCTCCTCCTCGTCCTTGATGCTGGGATCGACATTCACCATGAAGCGTTCCAGCAGCCCCCGACAACCTTCACGACCGCCCAGTTCCTTGAAGTACTGCACCGCCCGGTAGCGGTCTTCACCCTGCCCGAACCTGTTCTTTATATGTTTCCGGTGGCGCTGGTAATCCCGGCGGTGCTTCTTGTCGCGCAGCCTCTCCATCCAGCCGGAAAAGCTCATTGGTTTATCTTCCATGTCAATGACACGCTCCCGAAGGCGCTGGCCATCTTGATCGTCAGGCTGCCGACGTCCGGGTCGAGCACGGGCTTAGCATTGGTTTGATCCAGCGGGAAAACGACCAGGTACGACTTACCGAAATCGTGGGAGAACGGGAAAAAGGCCCTCATGTTTGGCCCGCGCCCGCGGAACTTGTGGACGCTCAGCGGCGGGACACCCAGTTGATCCTCGCCGCCCCAGAGCGTCATTCTCCAGACAGCGTCCTTTTCGTCCAGATTGTTCCACTCCTCGCGCGGGATGTCGGCGAAGACGAAAAACTCGTGGCCGCGGCGTACCGAGGTGGCAACCATTTCCAGGTCGCTGTCAACCTGCCCGGGATCGGCGCCGAATATTTTCAGGTACTGCGCTCCGAAAGCCTCGCGAAGCCTGGGGGCCAGGTAGGTCGCATGAACCAGCAGCATGCTGTCCAGGCTGTAATTCACCCGGCCGGATGTCGTCCACCTGCGCAACTGCTTCTCGTATTTTGTGTTGAGCTTCTGCGGCCCGCGCATGTTGGGTTGCGGTGCACAGGAGCACAAGACCGCAGCAAACACAAAGCAGGCACTCGGAATCTTCGATAGATTTATACGTTGCGTCATCGTGCGACAAGTATAGTCACTGGCAAGCCAGGGTCAAGAACGGATACTTTGACTATTGTATGAAGTCCTGCCGGGTGAAAAGCGAGTGGAATTCGTGCCCCGCCTGCTCTATTGCCCGGCGCCCTCCCTCCAGTCGATCTACCAGAACAACCACGCCCCGTACATCGAGCCCGGCCTGATCAACCCTGCCGAGCGCCTGCAAAGCCGATCCTCCCGAAGTTACCACGTCCTCCAGCACAACCACCGGGTCTCCCGCTGCCAGATTGGCCATGCCCTCTATCCAGGCCCCCGTCCCGTGACCCTTGGCCGCCTTACGCACTAAAAAACCCTGCAGCGGGTGCCCCTCGATCTGACTCGTCAGGCTGACCGCCGAGACGAGCGGATCGGCGCCCAGCGTTGGCCCGCCGACCGCCACCGCCTTGGGGAAAGATTCGCGCACAAGGTTGTATATCAGGCGTCCGATCAGCAGGTGCCCCTCGGCGCTGAGAGACGTCTGACGGCAGTCGATGTAGAAATCGCTCACCTTGCCGGAGGCCAAGACTACCCTGCCGGAGCGAAAAGACTTTTCATGCAAAAGTTGCAGCAGACGCAGGCGATCGGGACTGGTGTCACTCACCACGGCACCTGATGCTTTTGAGACGGGCGCTAGCGTCGTTTCCTCTTGACCACTACTTTTTTCCTCGAATGAGAAGCGGCCTTCTTGACGACGCGAGTCGTTTTCTTTACCGGGGCGGCCTTCTTGACTGGTGCGGGAGTCGCAACCGGCGTCTTGCGGACGGGCTCGGGCCTGGCCGTTGTTCGTGGCATAAAAGACGGTCTCTTGTGATCGGAAGCCGGCGCGGAAGCCTGGCGCGGCATCTCCAGGTTGCCCATATCGACCTTGCCCTTGAACAAAGCTCCCTCGACGACAATCACCCGGGGCGCGTGGATATCGCCTACCATGCGCCCGGTTTCCGACAACTCGACAGAATCGGTCGCCGTCAGGTTACCGATCATCACTCCGCTGACCACGGCGTTGTTGACCGAGACGTCCGCCTTGACTACCCCGCTCTGCTCGATGATCAGCGTGCGCGACAGGCTCAGCGAGCCCTCAATTCTTCCCTGAACCGTCAGGTCTTCGTCACCCTGCAAGTTGCCCTTGACCAGAATGGTTTCACCGACAATCGTGTTGGTATCCGCCATGAACGACTCCTTTTACCTAGCGGTCCATGTCCACGTTGCCCTTGAACGTGGCTCCGTCAGCGATTAAAATTCTCGGCGCCTTTATGTCGCCTACCATCCGGCCGTCGGTTTTCAGCTCTACCTTGTCCGAAGCGTTGATGTTTCCGGTGACAGAACCCGACACCTCGACGTTGCGAGTCACTATGTCGGCCTCCACGACGCCGGAACCTTCGACGAAAAGGCTCTCCTTGAGCGTGATCTTGCCCTTGACCGTGCCCTGGATCACCAGGTCTTCGTCGCCGCTTATCTCACCGTCGATAACAATTGAGCTTCCGATGACATTGGCCATGATATTCTCCTTGGCTCTTTTAGATCAATCCATCTGGAAGGGGCACATCCATCTCGATGCCGCCCTTGAATCCCGCACCATCCTCGATGATCACGACCGGCGCCCTGATATCGCCGACCACCTTGGCGTTGGCCAGCACCGCCACCCGCTCCGTGGCAGTGATGTTGCCGCTCATCTCGCCCCTGATCGTCAGACGCTCGGCCTCGATGTCGGCCCTGACGACGCCGGTTTCCTCGATGGTCAAGTGATTCTTCAAAGAAATCTGCCCCTCTACCGTTCCTTCGATAATCAGATCTCCTCCACCGCTCAGGTTGCCCCTGATGGCAATCCCCTTGCCGATAACGCCCGGTGGTTCCGCAGCCATGTTTGCCTCCTTTGCCAGATACAGACACTAGACTCTATGACATGCGCGGGCAACATAACAAAAGAATCCCGAGCTTGTCAACCCCGCCCCAAACATCCCGTCAGACCCCTTGACAACAGGCCCTGCGGGATGCCCACCACAAGAAACAGCATGGCTATCAGCAGCGGGTATTCCGGGTACACCATGCAGATGCCGGTCACGTAGAGCGTTAAAATGTTCGCCAACTGGAACAGGTTGAAGACCTTGTTTTTTCTCGGCACCACTTTAGGGGTCGGCAGGGATGATATCATTCCCAGTCCCAGCCCTACCAGGACCAATGGATAGTAGCTCACCACGGCCGAGTCGAGACCATACTTGAAGGCCACCAGCAGTCCCGCGGCGACTATAGCCCCGGAGATGGTCGTCGGTATGCCCTTGAAGTGCCTGGCGTCCGGGGCATGCTCGACGACATTATAACGGGCCAGGCGCAGCGCCGTGCAGACGACGTACAGGGTTGATGCGATTGCCAGCAGAAACCAGAGCCCCGTTCCGTAACGCAGTTCCCATACTGTCCTGCCTGTCGAATAACACAGCATCGCCGGGGCCAGGCCGAAGGCAACCAGATCGGCCATCGAATCCAGCTCTGAGCCGAATTTACTGGTCGCGTCCAGCAGCCTGGCGGCCGTGCCGTCCGCCTTGTCAAGCAAGACGCTCCAGAGCACCAGCCAGGCGGCCCACTCTAACTCGCCCTCCAAAGAAAGCAATACCGAGGCCGTGCCAAACATCAGGCTCGTCGAGGTAAAGAAGTTGGGGACGATGTATCGCCAGGCCTTATTTCCCATGCTGCTCCAGCCAGGCGATCAGGTCGGCAACTACCTTGTCGCGCCCGACCTCGTTGAAGATCTCGTGGAAGTAGTCTTCGTAGAGTTGAAAGTTCTTGTCCACGGATTGCGCCGCCTCGAAGAAATGGCGCGTTGCCTCGGCAGAGGCCAGCCGGTCGTCACCGGCTTGCAGTACCAGAAGCGGCAGCTTGATGCGCGTCACCTCGCGAAAGGCGTCCGCCTGGGCTTGCAGCACCTCGGTGAACCAGCGGGCCGATGCCACGTCGCTCACAAGGGGATCCGCCGCATAGCGTTCGCAGGCCTCCTGGTCGTGGCTCAAGACGGAAGGGTCGAGGCCGGATTTCAAAGACAGGGTCGGGAAAATGCCCGAAAGCAGCCTGCCGGCCAGAGCCTTGAGCGTGGGCACCTTGAAGGCCATGTCCAGGAATGGAGAACTGAGCACCAGGCCGTTCAGGTCATCAGCGCCGCGCTCGCAGAACCTGGCGGCAATCAGCCCGCCCAGCGAATGCCCCAGCAGGACGGGCTTGCCGCCGTAGCCCTCCTTTTCGATTTCGGCCAAGAAGCTTCCGAGATCGTCCAGGTAGCCCGTGAAACCGTCGATGTGTGCCCGCCGCCCGCCGCTCTGGCCGTGCCCGCGGTAGTCGAAGGCGGCCACCGACCAGCCGGCCCGGCAGATATCATCCGCCAGCGCCTTGTAGCGGCCGCTGTGCTCTGCGAAACCGTGCACCAGCGCAACCAGGCCCTTGGGTTCATCTGTAAACCAGCGCCTGAAGAAAAGTCGGATACCGTCAGTCGCGTTGAAGAAATGCTCTTGGTAGTCGGTTGCCAATTTTCCACCTCCCTGATGCCCGATAAAACCACGGGCAGCCCCGGCTGGTCAAATGCCTTCGAAGATCAACTTTCCAAGCGACTTGCCCGTTATTCTCAGCTGCAGCGAATCTGAGACCGTCTTCAACTGCGGCAGGGCCGCGACCAGCTTTATAAGCCCCACGGCGGAGATCAACCTGTCTACCAGCAACAGACTTGTAAGATAAGCCGTCTCGAGATCTTTCCTGCTCGAGCCACGCGATCCAAGCTTGCCATCCAGTCTCCTGAGATCGTCAACATTCCGGGGCAGGCTGCAGGCATGGGCTGCGGACAGGCCGGACTTCTGGCCGGCCAACCACTGGGCCAGGCCCT
Organism: uncultured Myxococcales bacterium; assembly: GCA_964640665.1. Taxonomy (GTDB): domain Bacteria; phylum Myxococcota; class B64-G9; order B64-G9; family B64-G9; genus DATKYQ01. The sequence goes on along the minus strand of CAZXHT010000016.1, from coordinate 44,771 downwards.
CGTCGAGCCAGCGCGGGCAACCGCGGCCGGCGGCACGTCTGACAATCCAGTGAACCAGTTCATGAGTCACAAGCGCCTCATGATTTTCGATCTTCCTAAGAGAGCGGACGGGCTGGGTAACGATCTCGTCATCGACAAGGGCGGCACCCACGAACCACGGCTTTTTGCAGCGCTTATAAAAATCCCGCATGTCGCTACAGACATGAATTGTGATCGTCCGGCCGCGTTGCAGACCAAACAGGTGTTCGAAGCGCACAATCTTCAGACAAGCCAGTTTACAAAAATCGTGCGCCGCCTTTTCCTGGGCCGGACTGCCGGCCACGGCCTCGACCCCGGCGCAGCAGTCGACGACGACAGGTGCGGCACGGCAAACGGACACGGCCGTGATCGCCAATACTATTATGCAAAACCTGTTCTTCAAGGCCACCTGCCAAGCTGCGTTCCGGGATAGTAGTGTTCCAGTATTTTCTTGAAGTCGGCGCCCGCCCGCTCCATACCCATCGCACCGTACTGACACATGCCAACCCCGTGTCCCAATCCCCGCCCGTGAAACAGAAATTCTTGGCCGCGTTTTTCCAGTTCGAAGCGCGCGCTTTTGAATCTGCCCCAGCCAAACCATTTTCCCATCAGCATGTGAAAGCGCTCGCCGCGCAAATCGATCGCCGGGCCGGAGGCGCTGGAGATCGACACCCGCCCGACCCAGCCATGCCTGCCGACCTTCTCGATGGCAAGCTTGCATTTCTCAAGCTTGCCTGCCCTGCCCAGGGCCGGAAACTGCTTGCCCAGCCGTCGGCACAAGCCCGCGCGCCCTATGCGGAAGGTCCAGTGCATATGCGCCGAATCCGAACAATATGGCGGACGGCCGTCCTCTACGCCCAAGAGGTACGGGCGTGCCGTCACAGGCCCCCAGACATCGGCTGCCGAGGTGGTGCTTCCGGCGCAGGTGGAAAAATAGTAGGTCCGGGCGGGTGAACCGTCGAAAAGCAACACCAGTCCACGCGCCGCCGCGAGCGCCCGGCGCTGTTTCGAAGTGCACGCATCGCGTCCGGTGTAGACCTGGCAGTGGGTCAGATCGCAAAAATCGCACCCCGCCCCGGGGTGCTTGCCTGTCACGCTCAGGGCGTAGCTGCGCGAGGCGACGGCCTGCGCTCGCAGGGCTTCGGGACCGCCGGGCCGCATCTCGTGGCAAGCCACCGACTGGACGTAGTCTTCGAGCGGCACGTGGTTGAGCAGCAGGCAAACGCCGCTCGCCGGCCGCACTTCCAGCCAGCCGTCGTAAACGCGAAGCGGCCCGCCCACGACACCGGCCCGCAGGCCGTCGCGGCCGTGGCCGGCGGCGGTCCGCACCTCGAATCGCGCGGAGCAGACTCTTTTCTTTGCCAGCCTGGCGCACGGCAAGGCACTTGCAGTGCAGCGCGCATCAATAGTGTTTGTCACGAATACTCGCCGCCTGCCGTCGGCCGCCACGGCCGTGACTGCCAGCGGGAGGCTGGTTGTGCTTTCAATCGAAACCCGTTGCGGTTTGAATATGCCGAAAAGGCTGACGCTCACCTCGCGCGCCTGGGCCCCCGGAACCGAAAGCAAGGCCATCGCTATGATCAGTGATCTCATGGTTTCCTCAGCGGAACGCCGCAGTCCAATGTACTGAGTGTGATTCACGGGATGAAGTTCCCGCCGCCCGACAGAAAGGGGTCGGACCCCTTTTCTTTTACCATACGATCATTTAAGCCAGCATCGAAAAAACGCGGAATGAAATCTGCGTTTTTGAGAGTAACAGACTTTTGTGCCACGGATTTCAGATCGGGCAACAAATACCAAGGTTCAATTTCAAATCGATAAGTGCTTCCTGATTTGAACTTCCTAGAATAGGTCACGTATTTACGGTTATACATCACCCAATGCATTATTATTATTCGCTCATAGTCGAGTTTGCCTTCGAGCACTTTTTTCACTTTGTAGACGTTTTCAACGAGACAGTCTGCAAATTTGCAAGCCTGCTTTTTACTGAGCGGATTCACGACCTCTAGGGTTGCCTCGACAACGATCCTTGGAATATGGCTGGGTTGCCCCGGGTCAGATTTAGTTTCGCCGTCTGTTCTAAGAACCTTGCCTATGTCGTACTTCTTGGCGTTGACAGCCTCGATCGATATCGATTTGCCGCCCGATCTGGGTATCTTTCGGCCGCTGTTTTTGTCGCGACTAACGAACAAGTCCGGAAATTCGGCCTCCTGACCGAAAGTAATTCGAGTCGCAACCCGATCCGAGAATTTGAAGATAAACCCGTCGGGCAGGCCGTTGTATTTTCGGATGCTATAGACTTCCGATTTCAGGGCCAGGTAATCATTGTGATTAGACCAATGCCAGTTGTGCCAGCCATGTTGCGGATAAATGATTCCCCGAGACTCAATCCTGATACGATGCTTGATGTCTCTATGACAAATTGACATGCGATAATGACCATCGTGGTTGACGGTCATCCAGTTTCCATCCGGGCTTATAGCCGGACAACAACCGGCTCCATAAACACGGTGGATTTTTGAAGCCAGATCGATAACCACCATGCGCCGATTCATGGCCCAGTTTCCCTTGCCCTTCCAGCGTCCGACCAGCAGCTTGCCGTCACCGGTCAACTGAAGTTCTTCGGTGAATTTGCCCGGTAGTTGCAGATTACGCACCCGGGCCGTCCGGATGTCAACCGAGCTGACACCGCCATCTCCCCGGATAAAGAGTATTTCCTTGTTGTTGGGATGGAAATCGATCGGACAGGCTCCGCGAATGCCGAATGACTTGACTCCGCCAGTTAAATATTTCTCCCCGCTTCCATCGGCTTTGACCAGCCAAATCTCGGCATCTACTTCGTCGCCCGGAATACCTTCATCTGACCTTAGCACGGCAATCCGCTTGCCATCCAGACTCCAGCGCCCGCACAGGCCCTCAACAAGAGTCTTTGTTTTCCACTCACCTATTTTTATTGTGTCGATCATCCATTTTCTTTTACCTTGATCCCGGTCAGGCGGACGCGAGTATAGAATAATCCCGTCAATTTCAGATGCCATTTGATCGAGTGCCCGGCGTTCTTCCTGGTCGGCAACTTCCGGGTAGGGTTTAGCCCAACCCGTCGAAAACAGAGAGAAACATACGAAAAAGCTGACCAATGATTTTGCCATTATATCTACATGTTGTAGAATAATCAGCGATCTCATTGCTTCTTCACCTGAACGCCGCAGGCCTTCATGGCCTGGTAGGCGGCGACGATGATCTTTTTCGCCAGTGAGGCGGCTTCCTTGGAACCCGTCCCGTCATGCACGAAGACCACCAGCGAGAGTAACGGGCGGCGATCTGGGGCAAATCCCATGTACCAGGCGTGTGTCCTCCAGTTGACGCCGCCCCAGGCGGCGGTGCCGGTCTTTCCGGCCAAGCGCAGGTCGTAAAGTCGCAGGGTTCGGCCGGTACCATAGATGGAAACCTGTTCCAGCGCATCGCGGATGAAACGCAGTGCCGCAGTATCTTTGAGCTCGCCCCGCACCGGCGTCGGCCCCTGGCCGGGATCCGCCACACGTGGACTGTACAGCACTCCCCCGTTGGCCACGGCGGCCACCGCGCTTAGTACCTGCAGGGGAGTCACGCGCAGGCCATCAGCCTGTCCCGTGGCCATGCGGGCCGCTTGGCCGGCCGGCGGCCAGGAGGGCAGACTGCCGGACACCTCGCCGCCGAGATCCGAGCCGGTCACCCGGCCCAGGCCGAACTCGCCTGCCGCGCGCAGCAGTGGCGTCACACCGATGCGCCTGCCGATGCGCGCGAAGTACAAGTTGCAAGACAAGGCCAGGGCTTTTGACAGGTTGACCGGTCCGTGCCCTCTTGTGAGCCAGCAGTCGACCTCGGCGCCCGGCGGGCCGATGGTCGTCTCGCCTCCCGGGCAGGTGTAGGTTTCCGATGGATCGACCAGGCCCGAGCGGGCCGCGTAGGTGGTGATCACCTTGAAAATGGACCCGGGTTGAAAAGATCGCCCGGCGAGCGTCTTGCGGTTTTCGAGCCACAAGATCCTCCCGCTGTGCGGATCCATTAAAGCGAAGGCGTCGCGCTGGTTCGATCTTACGACTGAGGCGGACAATTCGCCAAGCTTTGCCGACAGGCAAACCCGTTCCCCGGGGCTCAGTTGCCTGACCGCGGCGCCTGAGCTGATCGGGACCAGCAAGGCTGCCAGGAAGACGAGAAAACTATTTTCGCGTCCGGGCATTGCCGCCCCTCTTGTGCGCTGGCCTTTTCGAACGGGTTGCCTTCTTCCTCTTGCGGATCTTTCTCTTTTTCCAGCGCCTGGCCTTGGCCCATTTGACCTGCAGATTGATCTTCTCGCCTTCGTTTATCTGCCGGTGATAGCTCTTCGACTGGCTGCGCCCGGGCCGGCGCGCCTCGATCACGTGACGACCAACGGCAAGCGGCATCTCTTTCAAAGGCGCCAGTCCCATGCGTCTTCCATCGACGTAGATCTCCGCCCGCCTGTCCGAATCGACCGATAAAAAGCCCTTGGGCCCCGGCCACAGCAACAGCGTCAGGCCGGCGCCGCCAAGCACTAAGGCGCAGGCTGTGAGCAACACCAAACTCCTGCGCCATTTTCTCTTTTTCTTGCCGGAATGCTTCACGGCCGGCAGTTTGGGCGCCGTCACCATCTCGGATTCGCCGGGCGGCCGCACGGGGTTGGGCACCTCCAGCGGCTCGACCAGGTCAAGAAGCTCGTCCAGATAGAACTCGCGGGTATGATCGTCGTCGCCCTCGTCCGGTGGCAGAAACTCGTCGAAATCTCCCGGAGTGGTCGCCGCATGCGTGCGGGCGTACAGGTTGCTCCTGGCTCGCTCACCCAGTGCAGCGGACGTCCGCCGCCGCCCCTGATCCACGAAAAACGGCGCTAAAACTGCTGCGAAACTATCCCCGTCAGGGTAACGATCGTCGGGATCCTTGCACAGGGCACGCTCGACGACCTTGTCCATGGTCCTCGAAATGGACTCGACAATGCTGCTCGGCGGCGGCGGGTCGAGGTTTACTATCTTGTCCCAGATGTCCTGCGGCCCGATCCCCATAAAGGGGTTCTCCCCGGTCAGCAATTCATAAAGCACCACCCCGAGCGAGAAGATGTCTGCCCTGCCGTCGAACTCGAAGCCCTTGACGTACTCGGGCGCCATGTACTCGTACTTACCCTTGAGCACTCCCGGCCGGGTGAAGCTGGCATACTGCGTGGCCTTGGCGATGCCGAAATCGGTGATCTTCACCTGGCCATCGCAGCCGACCAGTATGTTTCCCGGGCTGATGTCGCGGTGGACGACCGGCCCGCTCTTCTCGCCGCGTCGCGAGACGCTGGCATACGAGAGACCCATGGCCACCTCGTGCACGGCGAATGCGACCTCGGGAATCGACAACACCAGATCGCCGGGGGCCTGGAGCATTACCAGTTCTTCCAGGTCGAGGCCCTCGAGGTACTCCATCACGATGTAGTAGTAGGATCCGAAGTTTATCAGATCATAGGTGCGGATTATGTTGGGATGGTCCATGCTGGCGGCGATCAGGGCCTCGTTGACGAACATGCCGACGAACTCGCGGTCGGCGCTCAGCCTGGGAAACAGACGCTTGATGGCGACGGTGCGGGTTCCTCCGTCATCCAGGCTCTCGTCGGCCTTGAAGATCTCGGCCATGCCCCCCTTGCCGATCTTCTCTCGCAGCCGATAGCGCCCGATGTGTTGACCCGTTTCCATCGCCGTAATTATCGCCTCTTATTGCCCGCTGACGTCGAAGACGCCTACCACCTGAATGTCTCCGGTCTTGGTCAGGATCTTGTGAAACTCCAGCCGGCGTTCCCTGTTGGTGCCCTCGAACAGCACCACCTGGACGCGCAGCTTGGTCTGGGGATGTCCGTGACTCGAGAAATACTTCACCTTGATCTGGTATTTGCCGCTGACGGCATTTGCCAGCGTGAAGACCTCTGGACCGAAGCCGTCGGTATCGTCCACGTCCAGCTTGCCGCCCATCTTGGTCAGCCGGTGCCCGTAGTAGCACTCTTCGCTCGATGGATCGATAACGTGAAGATCGATGTCGGTTCCGTCGGTGTCCCAGCTCAGGATGACCTGCATATCGACGGGGGGCACGTCCGAAAAGAAAGACACGCTGTCACGGCCCTCGCCGGACTCGTTTCCGGCCACTACCTCGATACCGTTGGCTCCCCTGGATACGACGATGGTCGCCGCGAACTGCCCGCCGTTGGCATCAATGCTGCGCTCGTAACCATTCACTACCAGGGTGACCCTGGCGAGCGATTCGTCGCTGACCGTGCCCTTCAGCTCGATGATGCGGCCGCTGGACCAGCCTCCCCTGGGTTGTACGATCTCCACCGTGGGCGGCTGGCTGTCGGCCGCTCCATCGGCCGCCCCGGCGCCCAGCGGCAAGAAGCACAGCGACAACGCTATCAACATTGTGCATCTCATGGTCTCAGTCCTCGATTTGCACGATGCCGCTGGCCGAGTTACCGCCAAACTGCGGATCGTACATCGGCAGCACACGAGCCGGCATGACCTGGAAGACGCCCGGTACAGTGGCACGAACCAGGTAGGCAAGCTTCCTGCGTCCCTTTTTCAGCATCGAGATGAAGAAAGCCACATGCTGATCGCCGATCTCGCGGTGTAATCCCGGCTGGCGTAGTTCGTAACCGGGCAGCGCGTAACCATGATCGCTCTCGATAGGCTGTACACCGGCCGGCAGGGGATCTTCGATCATCACGTAGTCGGTGTCCTGCGCCGCGGCGATCTCCAGCACCACCAGCAATTCGTCTCCCGTGTGCGCCTTCTTGCCCGCAAGCGGACTGCTGCGAAAACGCCAGCTATCGCCGACCAGAGCCTTGCTCAGCGCGAACATGCTGCGCCTGATGCGCAAGCGTTCTCCGTGCGCCGCTATTTGCTCTTGGCAGCCGAAGTAATTGATGGCCACGCTGTAGAAAAGCACACCCTTGCCCTGGCGGCTGATATGCACAAGGTTTTTACCGATTCTTGCCGGGCTGTCGGGCAGCAAGGTCACACTCGGCTTGAAAACGTCTTCCGGTCCGAAAACCTTCGTCGCTCGTTGCTCGTCGTTGAGAGCTAAATCGACCTTGGCACGGTATTCCACGGCACCCTGTTTTTTCAGGTAGTCGACCAGCGCAAAAACCACCATTGCCGTGTCCCGTGTCGAATGCCAGCGGTTTCCCTCGCGCACCGACATCAGCCAGCGCACCGCCTGGCCGATGTTCAGGCTGCCGGGCTTCAGCGTTACCAGGGCACGCAGCGCGGCGGCCGTCGTCTCCACCGGATCGTTTTCCCAGCCCGGGCCTGCCCGGTCGTCGCCCCACCAGGCTCCCTGTGCGCTCTTGTTGACCGCCATGTCTATCCGGCCGGTCAAATCCTCGGCGGATTCACGCTTGCCTATCTTCACAAGCGCCATGGCCAGCAAGGCCTGACCGTAAACCGAGAGCTTGCGATCGCCTGAGAGCTTCTCGATCATCGACTGATACTTCACGCCTGCCAGGGCCAGGCTGTAGAGCAAATAGGAACGCTGGTTGGCACTCAGCCGCGGGCTTCTCACCAGGGCCTTGAGACGGTTCCTTCCACGACCAAGCATGTCAGGGTCGACGGGCCATTTCAGGCTCTTGGCCAACGCCAGGCCGGACACGACGTAGGCCGTCATGAAGGCATCGGTCGAGTCGTCCGACCACCAGCCCCAGCCTCCATCCTGGTGCTGCAACTGTCCCAGGTGAGACAGCCCCGCGCGAATGAAGAGCGGCAACTCACTCTCGAGGCGCTTGCTCTTCATGCCCAGTTCAGAAAGCGCCCGGGCGACGACCAGGTCGGGCAGGAAACGGTCCATGGTCTGTTCGGTGCAGGCGTACGGGTAACCCGCCAGGTATTTCAGCGAGTCCAGCAACACCTGCGCGATGCCGCTCGACAAGGTGACCGTCGCCGATGCGCTTTTCGGTCTGGCCGCGTCCGGGACGGTCAGCGTTATAGACGTCTCGGGAGTTTGATCGTCCAGTGTTCCCCCGGCCAGCAAGTGCTGTTGCATTCCATAGGGGCGAACCGGAATCTTGCGCTCGAGCGAGTCGGAAGCGCCGTCCGACAGCGCCGAGGCGCGCAGGACGGCCGTTCCCGATTCCAGCGCCTGCGCCTGGAAACTGGCCAATCCCACGCCCCGGGGCTTGACCTCCAACTTGACGGGCTCGCCTGAAATGCGCAACTTGTGCCCGTCGGTTTTCAAGCTGGTCGTAAACGTCCTGGTCTTGTCCGTGTAGTTGTGAACCAAGACCCCGATAGTGGCCAGGTCGCGCTCCACCAGGAATGTCGGGGCCGCCAGGCGCGCGACGATCGGCTTGGTGACCAGCATCTTGCCGGCCCCCTGGCCCACCCGTGTGTCGGCGGTGATGACGCGCGCCGAGGCGCGCCAGGTGGTCAGGTTGTCGGGAGCCTTCAACTTCGTCCGGGCCTTGCCCTCGGCGTTGGTGACCAGGTGCGGGTACCAGGCGAGTGTATCTTTGAACTTGCGACGCACCCGGTTGGCGGCCAGGGCCTTGAAAGAACCAGGCACGACGGGGCTGCGCATGGTGAGCGCGGCCATGCGATCGCGTGAGTCTTGTCCATAGCCGTAGAACCTGAAGTCGAGAGAGCACAGCGCACGAACGTTGTTGCGCTTGCGATGGTAGAAGAACTGCGAGATCGGCACCGCGAGTTCGGGGCTGATCCCGTAGATTGCCTCGTCAACGATTCCCAGGGCCACGTCCGCTCCCGCGACCGGGCGCCCCAGGTTGTCGGTCACACTCACCTCGAAGCCAATCTCATCGCCGGGCTCGGCGACCTTCCGATCGGCATGAACTTCGACGGACAAAAGCTTCCGGCGGGGCGGCACGACCACGTCGAGGCGCCGCTCGTAAAGCGTATGATCGAAAACCGTCGCCAGCCTGACTGTGAAGTTGGGTGTCTGCGCCTCGGCAATCTTAACCTCAAAAACGCGCGAGAATCCCCGTGCGGGCGCCGCCTCGGCGCGGTACAGGCGTCCGCCTTCGACGGTGAACAACAAGTTGGCGTCGGCGTGCGGCGTTAGCACCAGAAAGCGCGCCTTGTCGCCAATTTTATAGCTGCGCCGGTCGGCAATGATGCGCAGTTCGTCGGGAGAATAGGGAATGTCCCCGCCGTTACTGGTCACATACAACGTGGTGCTGCACTCGATCCGCTGGCCTTGCTCGTCGGCCGCCTTGGCAGTCACCTTGTAGCTGCCTCCCTTGGCGGGCGTGAATAAAATGACGTTCTCGCCCTTGGGCCCGGTGGAGATGCGCCGCGAAAGGATCCTTTCGCTGACGGCCTTGGACGGCTCGCCGCCTAGTGTGGCCGTGACTTCGACATCCACGTCGGCCGCGACGGGGTTCTTGTCGTAATCCGTGCTGGTAAGACGAATCCGGGCCTGCTGGCCGGGGCTGAACAACAGTTGCCGCGGTTCCAGCGCCAGGCGGAACTTGGCCCGGGTGACGCGCACCGAACCGTGGCCACTGACCGCCTGGTTGGAGGCGTCAGTGACGATCGCCTCGATCCCGTAGGTGTAGTCAAGGCTCTCGGGCAAGGTCTCGAAGTCGAATTCGAAGCGGCCGTCCTTGTCCAGCCGGCCTTCCTTCTCGATCATGGTTTCGCGGATGGTACTCTGGTACTCGGCGTCGGAGTAGTACCAGGAATAGTCCGCGTCGATCCACCAGGGAATATAGAAACGGGTCCGGAAGACGCTCACCTTGACCTTGGCGCGCGGTACGGGCGGACCGAAGTAATAATTGGCCGTAACCCGCGCGGACACTTTTTCTCCGCTCTTGTAGGCCTTTCTGGGTGTCGACAGCTTCACCCGGTACTCCGGCTTTCGGTATGCTTTTACCTTGAATTCTCCGCCGTACTCCTTGCCGCCGACCTCGGAGATCAATTGGTAGGTGCCCTTCGCGGCGCCGTCGAAAAGTTCGAAGCGGCCGTCGAAGGATCCGTTTTTTCCTATCGCCAGGCTGTCGGTGTAGATCTCCTGTCCGTTCGGGTCGCGCACGCTGACCTTGGCCCGTTTCAGGTCGGGATCGATCCGGTAGCTCTCGTCCTCGTAGCCGCGGACGATTCCCTTGAAAAAGACCGCCTGGCCCGATCGATAGACCGGCCGCTCGGTGGTCAGATAAACCTTGCGTCCAAAGAGGCCGGCGGGATGGTAGGTTGGGTCGGCCGGCGCGAAATCCTGGCCGCGAGTTGCGAAGACAACCAGGGTGCGCTCCAGGGGGATGTCTTTCGACCACAACCCATCAGCGCCCGTTTTGCCCCGGCCGATTTCGTCGTCGCCGTTTTTGACGACGATCGCCGCGTCCTCGACGGGAGAGCCCAGGTCGGGATCGACGGCATAGACCAGGATCTTGTCGGTGCTTTGCCGGGTAAGAATGATCATTCTGGAGATGATCACCATGGTATAACCAAGCTCGTTGCCGTGGATGCCCTGGACCAGGTACACCCCTGGTTGGCGTGTATTGATTTTCACGTCCAGGTAGGCCCATTCTGGTGAATCGGGCGGGATCTCTTCGCGCCAGCTGTCTGCCAGATCGAGATCTTTAATGAAAGGCACCACGGTCGTCATCGCCGGCGCGGAGGCGATGGATTTTTGCAAATCTTGCACCTGCTCGCCGAAGGCATCCCGGCCTGCCGCACGGGCCTTGTCGGAAAATCCCTCCCGCACCTGTTGCATGCTTGCCTGCAATCCGTCGCGCCACAGGTCTCCGAGTACGTCCAGGCTGTTCATGCGCGCGGGTGCGTTTTTCATCTCGATCCGGTGCAGGTCCTCCCGGCGTCCGAAGAACTTCAGCGGATCGGGCACGCGGTAAAGCCGGAAGTCCACGTAGGGCAGGCTCCTGGCCTCCAGGCGCACATGAATATCGCTCTCTTCGGGCGAGAATACACGTTCGGTCGAGAGGTAAAATCTCGGTTGCACGGCGCCGGCCGCGCTCGACATGCCTAACAAGGCGACCAAGACGGCTGCCGCTTGGCACGGGATCATGACTTTTTTTCTCATTGCCTGCCTCCAGCGAGGATCTTCCAACGGTAGAAACCTTCAAAGCCAGTATTGTCCGAGCGCACGCGCCAGCGATCGTCCTTGTGTTCGCGCAGGGCACTAAGCGCCACCAGGCGCACCTCTCCCGGGTCGCTGGCAGCCAGGCGACCGGTGTGATAGACGACCCGCGGGCCGCCCGGCCTGTCGAAGCGATCGAGGAGAATCATTGAATGCATCGGCTCGGGCTGCCTGTCCGGGTCGCGGAAAAACAGCAAATCGCCGGGAAGAGCGTCTTTTACGTCCTTGGAAACGAAAACCGTGTTGTATTCCCAAAGGGCGCGCGCGGAGGCGGCCGCGGAGAAGTCTCGCTCGACGTCGCCCGGAGCCTCCGGGCGCCTGGCATTCACCCTGAAGAGTCGATCTCCGATGATAGGGACTTGCGGGTAGTTATAGCGTCGCACGTCCTCAGAAGTTGCCTGGTGCAGGTAAGGCACCCCGGAAAGCCAATTCGCATCGTGCTTTCTCAGCGCTTCCTTATAGGCGAAGCGAATCAGACCGGCGCAGTCGTGGTGGATCTCGGCCCAACGCGGATCCGGTCTGTAAAACTGCGCCTCGGCGATGGCCACAAACCAAGACCTGAAGGCACGCCGGTCCATAGCGTCGTTCAACTCGAGCTGATCCGGGATACCGTCGCCGTCGCGATCGCCGTTGTGGGACACAAGCTGCAGCCTGCGCTCCGTCGTGCGGCCGCCCTCGTCGATCGCCAGGATCACCTCCCCGGGGTCTCCCTCGGCGCGCAAGCCCAACTCGAGAAGGGCCGGGCCCTCGGTGCGCGACGCGCGGCCGATACACTTTACCCTGTCTGCGCCCTGGACAATGGCCACGCGGATCGTTTCGGGAAAGAACGGAACCGGGCTGCCGTAGACGTTGGTTCGCGACCAGACCAGCCTGGCGCCGGCGCCGGAGTTGGCCGGCAAGCTGTCTGGAAAAAGTGTCAGCCTTCTTTTCACCGGAAGCATGACGCTGGCGGCAAAGACAAACAGCATCAGCAGCGCTCCCAGTGCGAGCGCCCAGATTTCCCGAGCGCGCTTCATTGAAGAGGCACCAGGTTGCCCCGTGCCCCGCCCTCGGCGACGACGATGCGCCCCCCGAGGCGTCCAATCTTCCCGAGCGCTTCGAAGAAAGGAACGACGGTCTCCTCGATGTCCTCGGCGCCGAAGCGGGAAGAGTGCTTGCCCGCGGCCCGGGAGAATTTCACCAGGTCATCGAACAGCAGGCCGCAATCGGCGTAAGCCAGCAGGAAACAGTGCGTCTCGCCGGCGGACAGCTTGTCCGTAAAATCGGGCAGGTCACGGATGGATGGCTGTTGACCGATGGCCGTCGCCGCAATCTTGCGCACGGCATCGCCGCTGCTCCCGATGATCAGCCGGTTTTCGACGACGGCAAAGGCCGGGGCGAAACCGTGTCCTGGCGGCGATTCATGGACGACGACGTCGGATTTACCCACAAGCGCCTTCTTGGCCGGCGGCTGCCCGAAGGAATAGCCGAAAAGCTTTTCCATGGCGCCCTCGACGCGGGCGGAATTCTTGGTTTCGAACAGCGCTGCCACGACCGGCAGCGGTTGTTTTCCAGCGCTGTCGACGCCCACGACGATGGCCGTCACCTGTGTGGACAGGTTGACAAGCAGATCGCGCTCGATGTCCAGCCCCGCCTGCTTCTCGAAGGCAGGTGCGCTTTTCATTCGCTTGCGAGCCTCTTTCCAGATTTGGCTAAGCCGGGCATCCGCAAGCCCTATGACGACGCGTGAGTCGAGCGGCACGAGTTTGGCTGCTCCGAACGTCGCCTTGGCCGGGACGCCCGATTTGTTTTTTTCGCCAGGCGCCGTGATCTGCAGGCGTGCCTTCGGGCCGGAGCTGAACCTGAATGCCAGCAGGTTTCCGGGCAAAACGCCCTTGAGCCAGACATATCCGTTATCCGAAAGCGGCTCAAGGTTCAACAAGGCTACCAGGTCGCCCGCCTGTCCCTTTTCGGCCAACACTCCCGCAACCCGCTGGTCCGCGAGCAAAGCTCCCTTGGGCTTGCCGCTGGCCAGCGCAGCGGCTTCGAGCAAGTACTCCTCCGAGTTCGATGCCAGCAACAGGTTTGCGAAAAGCAGGTAATAGATATGCGCTCCCCCGGAAAGAGAAAGGTCGCGCAGTCGAAGGCCGAAGACCTCTCGGCTCTCGAGCACCCCCTTGCGCGGAGTGATCTGGTTGAGAACCTCCGCCAGCCGGTCGAGCGCCTGCACCTTCAGGTCGATCTGCTTGACAACCAGCATATCGAATCCGTCTTTGCTCCTGCGCAGCGCAAGTCCCGAGGGCGTGCCAAGCAGTTTTTTAAACTCGAGTTTACCGAGCGGCACGGCCGAGACCGACTCGAGCCGGTGGCGCAGGCCGGACAACCGTAAAAACAAACCGCTGCTAAGCGCGTCCTGGATGGGCGGAGATTTCTCCAACTCGCGGAACCAGGCCTTGCTTCCCAGCCAGGAGAGCGCAGGCTGCAGGTCGGCCGCCAGCAGAACCAGCACGCTTTCCGAAGGGATCAACCCGGCCAGGCTGCCGAAGCTGGCGCCAGGCAGCTTGGAAACGGTAGAAAGATACCCCTTCTCGACCCGTTCCGGGGCCGAGGCTGCCTTATCCTTTTTACCGCACTTGCAGGCAGAGAACGACAGGAGTGCGATGCCAACGATCAACCAGCGCCCGGACAGACGCATGATCACCTCCAGGGTTATAGGCGTTGCGAAGAAACGTATCAGCCGGGGTTCTTTAGTGTCAATTGACCACGCAACCCTGCTCGCAACATCATCAATTGCCCTCATCACTGAGCCTTCATGCGTCTCAATGATTCTGAGACACATCGGTGAGCCCACCAAACGGAGAACAGTCGTGGTGCGCCTCAACTTAGCGTAAAACCAGCCAAATTGGCGATCCTGTGCCTTGACAGAAACCTGGGCTTGTGTTTTGTTTACACCTCGGAGGTCCCCGGAGGTCAGTGACCATAGTCGTATCAGGAAAAAGGGCCTTTTAAAATTCCTTCTTCTTCGATTCTTTGATTCTTTTTGAACGGACCGACATTTTGGGGCGACTCATCTGGGAATGTATTTAGAAAGGGTTTATTATGACTGAAAAGAAATTTACCAGAAGAGATATTCTAAAAGCGACCGGTAAAATCACGTTAGCATTGGGAACCGGTGCAATAGCCGCCACGGCGCTTTCCAATTGCGGCAACAACAACCAGGTCGACGACGGCGGCATGTCCGACGGTGACGACGCCGGTTATCATACGGCATCATCGGGAACATTGTCCCCGCGCGGATACACTCCGGTAGAGACCTGAGTCGCTCCAGTCTATTTTGCGGGTAACAATTGTAAACGCAACTCCGCTTCAAATCGGCGGGTTCGGTGAACGCACACTTGCCTGGCTGGCAGAACACCTCAAAAAGTCTGGCAATACAGTCGAATTCGTTCTCTCGAGCGATATTGAAGGTTTGCGTAATTCGCTGTCAAAAAGCACGCTAGTCTGCCTGGGCGACTTGCGGCCCGGTTCCGACCTCGGCCTGGTCGGCCTGCTGTCGGGATGCAAAATACCCCTGGTGCACATCCCGCATGAATACGGATTTTGCGGTCCGGGCACTGTCTGTTGCCACGATTGCGGAATAATAGCCGGCTGCCAAGAGTCCGATCGCCTGGCGATCTATAGACAACTGGCCCGGCGAGCTTCTATGATTGTCTATTCTTCGCCCCTGCAGCGCACGATTAGCGAGTCTTTCATCGGAGCCTATATGGAAAAAACAGTAGTGGCGCCGCCGCCGGTGCTGCCGGTGCTGAAAGAGCCTGCGGGAGTCAAATCGCCTGAAAAAAAACTGCATGTGGCTTTTCTATGCGACAACGACCCCGGCGAATGGTCGAACGTAAAAGCCCATGCCATTCACGTTTTGTCTTTAGCCAGGCCGCTTGCAGATCAGGTAGTTGCCTACGGCGGTTCTGCGCTGAAAATCAAGGCCGCTGGTCCGGCGGGGCTCAGCCTCGAGCAGGACAAACTCACCCGAGAGCAACGCCAGGAAGTGTTGAACCAGGCTTCGGCGCTGGTATGCCTTCCGACTCGCCCGTTGCCCTTCGGTGCGGATGCCCTGGCCATGTTGCATGCCGGCAAAGACGCCTACACCAACAGGCGAGTCGGTTTCCGAAGTTACCCGACAGACTTAAGCCGACCGGAAGTCTACTTGATCCAGGTTGAAAATGCCTGGAAATCGATATGCCGCAAATTAACCGAGTTCGGATCGACGGGGGATGAAAATGTCGGCCCGCCGACAAAGCCGACTTTCAGTCGTCCCCTGCTGTGGTGCCACCATATGGGTTTGGGAGATTCAATCAACCTCTTGCCGACGGCCGGGGCTTTGGCTGCCTTGGCGGATTTGACATGGGTAGTGCCCGACAATCACCTTGATATTCTGGCATCCCAAATACAGGCCAAAATTACCGGCGCTGATGAATTCGATATCGAGTCGGCCGCCGGCGAACACGATCTTATTGTTGAAGTCTCGGTCGCCATGAGAAACCACTATGAGCGCTTTTACCAGGGAGATATCTGCGGCCAACGCTGGGTAAGGATCGATCTGGCCAAACAGGCCAATGCCTATCAATCGGTCAACGAAAACCTGCTTTCATTTTTTACGCGCGCCGAACTGGAAGTGGCGGTCAATCGGCCGAGCTTGTCATTTGCCGACCAGGTTTCGATCGATTCAAAAAATCTTCTGGCCCAGGCCGGTATCGACGTCGCGCGCGATTTAGTGATCACGCTTCAACCGGGCGCCGGACGCGATTTAAAGCGCTGGCCGGCGGAGCGCTTTGGCAAGCTGGCCAGGCGCCTGCGCAATGAACTCGGCGCCAAAATTGTGTTAATCAGCGGCCTGGGCGAGGACAGGCTGCTCGAATCCATTCTCGAGCAGGAACCCGATTGCGAATTGGCCCTCTATCAAAGGCCCCTGCTCGAACTGGCCGGGATTATTTCGGTCGCTACTTTGCACATTGGAAACGACTCGGGCTTCACTCATTTGGCTTGTGCCTGCGATGTGCCGGCTGTCGGGCTCTACGGGCCGACGGCGCCGGCGCAGTGGGCGCCGGTACACCCGTTCTTCGAACTGGTTCTTTCAAAAGACGGAGCCTCCCGGCGGCAGCGCAACATGAAATTTATCTCGGTTGAGCAGGTGGTCAGCGCCGTAAAAAACTGCCTGACCCGGGCGCTAAGCTATGCACCGAGTGATACCAGCCGGCAATATATCGCCAATCCAACCCTGCAAATAGTGGCCGACGGCTGGACAACCGCCAACATGCATTTTGAAGCCGCGGCTGACACCAGAAAGACATTTCAAGACATGGCTGAAAAATGCCGGCCGGCCTGCAGCTTTAGCGAACTCGAGTCTCAAATCGAAACTGATACGCTTGATTTCGCGGTCAGCTCGAGTTTTGTGGTGCCGGCCTGGTCGCGGACGCTAATCGAAAAGTCGGCCGAGGCTGACAAGCAAGTTAGCGAATTGGCCGGTTTGCCTGGCGGGCGGCCCGAACACCCGCGTTGCGCCTACGTCATCGAAGCCGGTTATCAGCACGTCTTCTCGGTCTTAGCCATGCTCAACGTTCTGCCGGGGCCGGTTTTCACCACCGGCAGCAGGGCAGCCAATCGTTTGGCCGAAAAGGCCGAGGTCATCCAGATCGATGAAAAAGAGTTGCCGGTTGCCTTGACGGAATACGGTATCGACGTTGTCCTCTCGACCAGCCAGCGTATTTCTCCCAATAAACTCAGGTCGGGCTCGCGCCGCCGGATTGTTTTTATAGGCCACGGCGACTCGGACAAGACTTACGGCCAGGAACTGCAGCCCAAGCCGAGTTTCGTGCATCACAAAATCAACCGCGAATTCGATTTACTGGCTGTGGCCTCTCATTTCCATATGGCCCGCTATCAAAACCCCAACAGCCAGTTGACCGGCTACCTCAAACACGACTTGTTCGTCAAACACAACTACGCCGCTCGGCCGGTCGAACCGGGCTGGGTGCTATGGGCGCCGGGCTGGGGACGCCACAACTCGGTCGACGCCTGGCTCGAACCCGTTATTGAGGCAACCGGTAATCTCGATCTCAGATGCATTTTGCACTTTCATCCCTTCAGCTACGAATGCGAAGCGCGCCTGGTGCAGCGCGCCCAGGCCATGGTTGTTCGCCATCCCCATTTTCGAATCGCGCACTGCCTGAATGTCCTCGACGCTATGGCTCCCTGCCAACTGATGTTCGGCGATGTATCGACGACTTGTTACGACTGGCTGATGTTCGATCGGCCGATAATCTTTTTGGATCACGAGCGCCTGGTGGTCGAAGAGGAAAAAAATCTATTCGATGTCGGCCTACAGGTTAGTCCCGGCGACAACCTCGAAGAAAAAATCAGCGCGGCTCTGGCCGAACCCGGGCAGCTGGCAGCCGCGAGGCGTAAGGCACTAGAAACCCGCTTTTTCCAACTCGACGGCCGGGCCGCTACAAGAGTCCGCGATGCAATTTATAAAAAATGGGAAGATGAATGGCGATCGTAGGTGTGCCCGTCGACGATTCAGTCGCACTCCCGCCAAGGGAAAGGCGTTGTGCTTTAGCGCTTGTTGGTCGGCTGGGTACGAGCTAGTATGGCCGGCCATGGACGAGATCGAACCGGTTGAAATTCCGATCGACGGGACTTTGGATCTGCACACATTTCATCCGCGCGAGGTGAAAGATCTGGTTCCCGACTACCTGGCCGAATGCCGGCGGCTGGGGATTTTGCAGGTGCGTATCGTGCACGGTAAGGGCACCGGGGCGCTTCGGCGCACGGTCCACTCGGTCTTAGAAAAAATCCCCGAAGTCGAGTCATATAAACTGGCCGGCCCGGAAGCCGGCGCCTGGGGAGCTACTTTGGTAAGCTTGTTGCCAGTCCAGGACAGCGCAGTCTAGCTTCGCCTGAGAAACACTTTAGGCTGGCCGATTACCCATTTGGCCCTTGACAACCGTCTGATATTTCAGTAAAATACACCGCAACAGGAGATTCAATGGCCATCAAGAAATCCAGTGAGTACATGTGCAACCTTGTCAATGAGACGGTAAAGATAATCCTGCGCAAGAAAAGCACGGCTGGGCTGAGAAGCACAGATGAGTTCTTTGTGCAGTGCGACCAGGACGAGTGCCAGTACGTCGGCGAAAACAAGCCTCCTTGCCCTTTGAACTTGTCCCTATATAAAGCGGAGATCGAAGAACGAGAAGAGATGGCACGCCTGCGCCGGGAGGAATCCAGGTACTAACCACTCCGGCAGGAGCTCAGATTCCTGACATGGGGTTTCAGTTTTGAGATTTGTTTTTTCGAACCGGGATGACTTGCGCCCGTTTCGCCTTCTTTCGTACAATCAAAAGATGAACGACAAGATCGCATGTATTGGTTGGGTTTTGATCCTGGTTGCATCGTGCTTCTGGTTTTCCTGTTCCGGTTCGATTGGCAGCAGCGGAGATTCCGGGCAACCGGAAGACGGTGACATCCAGGACGGCGACGACGGCGGGACCGCCGGAGACCCCGGCGCCGATCCGGGTGCGGATCCGGGGTCGGATCCCGGCGCGGACCCGGGTGCGGACACCGACGTCCAGTTTGTCACCAGCCTGACCGACCACGGAGTCACCTGGACATTTTCCGCACCGGCCCGGGTTGGCCAATTCATCACCGGGGACTACTGGGTGGTGGGCCCGGTCACGGTGAGCGCCATCGATCCAGCGCCTGGCAACGGGCGCAACGGGAGCGTCAAGAATATCCCGCCCGCCCAGAGCCAGAGCGGTTTCGACGACCGCACCCCGGGCAATCGTTTCGAAGAATCCTTGATGGTGACCCCGCCGATCGCCTTGGGCCCGGGCGACAGCCTGGCCTCGTCCATCTCGGTGGCGCTGCCCGGCCAAGTGGACAACTGGCTCCGGGAGGGCAACGGAGAGCAATCGGACTCACCCGTCTGGAGCGTCTCGATTCTCACTTGCCTCGACGCTCCTGCCCCGGACGATGCCTTCCGGCCTTCCTATGCCGACACGTCGAACCGGATCTACCGGTTCTCCGAAGTCAACCAGGCGTTGTTGCCGCAGTTGGCCCCGCCGGTAACCGTCGAGAGCGACTATCTTCAGATGTTCGCCGATCGTTTAATCCGCCCGTGGGTGGACAACCTGTTCTACGCTTTCGACGCCCAGGTGGAGTACATGGCCATGTATGGGCGGGAGCAGGGACGGATGGCCGGGATCGTCAGTCTGTTGCTCATGCTGGAATTGCCGCCTGCCCAGCAGGAGGTTCGCGAGCGACTCTTGATCGGTTATATCCAGCACGGGATCGATCTCTGGGGCCTGGTGCGAGAAGGGTACGCGGGCTGGTACGCCCACGGGGGACACGGGAGCGGGCGCAAGTGGCCCATCATCCTGGCCGGGCTTCTGTTGGGCGACGATCAAATGGCCTCGCCCAGCGTGACCTACCCCGGGGTACAGTTCGGCGAGGACATGCATACCGCGTTCGCCGACGCGCCGCCCTGGGGCCCGGCCTGGAACGGGGCCACGCTGATCTACACCGGGCACATGGGCATCTGGAACAACCAGCCGGTGAGCGACACCCCCGGGTGGGGACCCTACGAACACCTTCCGCCGGATCAATGGGAGGGAGATGGAATCGGCGAGGGCTACCGGCGGTGTTGCACCTCGATTGCCTGGGTGGGCCAGGCGCTGGCCGCCCGCCTGATGAACGCCCAGACCAACTGGAACCACGACCCCTTTTTCGCCTACGCCGACCGGTGGATGGACCCGACCGGGGATGAGGCCTACACGCAGACCATCTTCGACATGTCCGGTCTCGATTACCGGGCGAACTTCCAGCGCCAGGGCCAGGCCTGGGACAATTTCGTCAACCAGATGTGGGCGACCTACCGGTAAACCCGCGCATTCCAACAGTGTTGGAGCTGTTGGAATTTTCCGCCGTAGGTGGAGCCGTTTCAATCAATTAGAGGCGGAGATTATTTCCGGCAAAATAAAAGATTCGTCCATCATTTAAAAGATTGTATTTGAAATCCCTTTCGCAGTGTCTTATGCTCAACTTGGTGCAGGAGGCAAGTAAACCGAACGATCCAGACAGAAGGAGAGAAAAAAAATGGTGACCATTGGAAAACTACTCGTCCATTCTCCATCGGTGGTCAAGATGTATTCGAACAGGACGGAGCTTGTGAAAAACGCCTTGTTGGGAGCAAAACTCGATGGCGAGAAACTGGTGGTAACTGATGAAAATGCTTTCAAGAGTTGTTTGCCCGCCCTGGCGGCCAATGCGGCTGATTTCGGAACAGAGAGCGCGTCCGCTGAGGTGAGATCGCTATCGGCCTGGATAATTGGAGAGGCTGCTCGGCAGTTGGGGGCAAAACTGAACTCTCCCCAAGAAGTATATGTCGCCATCGCGGAGGGTAAGATTACGAGAAAAATGTGCTTTCCGGCAGTCAATGTCCGGGGAAACTCATTGGATACGGCCAGGGCTCTGTTCAGAGCAGCAATAGACAGCAATGTAGGCGCCCTGTTGGTCGAGATAGCCCGTTCCGAGATTGGATATACGGGTCAGCAACCGATGGAATTTGCAGCGATCATTCAAGCTGCGGCCGTATTGGAAGGATTCAAAGGACCTCTTTTCTTGCAAGGTGACCACATCCAGTTGAAGTCCAAACCGGTACGACAGGGCGGAGATGCGGCTAAATCCGAAATTGCGGCTCATCGTGTGCTTATCAGAGATCTATTGGCATACGGCTTCGGATCTATCGACCTGGATATGTCTCCCTTCGAGAGGAGAAACGAAGAAGGGCTGTCCTTTGCGGAGCAACAGGAGGACAATGCCCGCCTGACCGCAGAAAAGATTGCAGATGTAAGGAAAACCGAAGCAGTGCTCGGAACTCCTTGGCGTACCTTGGTGGGAGGTGAAACCGGCGAGGTGGGGAAAATGAATACCCGCGAAGAAGACCTTGATGCCTACGCCAAGGGAATCTTGGCGCATATGAATCGGTTGGACATAGACCCTTCGTTGGGTATACGCAAGATCGCGGTAAATGATGGCACGGCACATGGCGGCACTCCTTTGCCTGGAGGAGGCGTTGCCGAGGTCAACATAGCATTTGACGTCTTGAGGATGGCTACCGAAAAAGGCAGAGAGTTTGGTTGGGCGGGTTCCGTTCAGCACGGAGCGTCTACACTGCCGCAAGACGCTTTCAGCCTGTTCCCGGAACACGGTGCGGTTGAGGTGCATTTGGCCACCGGTTTTCAAAATATCTTGTACAAGAGCGCTTTTGAGGTTAAAGGCGTGCAACCGTCGATAGAACGATTTCTAGTGGATAATTTCATCGAGGAATGGAAGCCGGGGAAGACTTTCGTCCAATTTGCGTACTCAACCCGGAAAAAGGCACTCGGTCCGATGAAACATTTGTTCTGGACGCTGCCGGAAGAGATTCGAGCCAGCGTGGCGGAAGAGTTGTACAATCAATTCACTTTTTTGTTCGAGCAACTGGGAGTAAAGGACACCAAGGATTTGATTGCCGAGTACATAACCGATCGCGATTTTCAAAGACCGTTTCCCAAAGAAGGGTAGACTGCTTCTGGAAAATCCAATACGCAAAGCGCCGATGCCGGCTTAACTGATTGATTTACTGTGGGTATTCGGCAGAAAGGAAATGGTGTCAAGTGGCAGGAGTAATAACGAACATTGAAGCCATTCGGCCGTCGAGGACAAGAACAAGAAACCTTCGGGCATCCGAGATAAACAAACTAAATGATTTAGTCGGCAAATTCCTCGAAATGTATGGGCTAAGACTCGGGTCGGTGTCAAAAGAGTCCCTGATACCGGTATCTGCCCATCCAAAGGCCAAGGAGGGGATCTTACGCAATGAATTGAGATACTCTCTCACCTTGTTACATGCAGTCGGATCATCGGCTGTGTTTGCGAGCGGACTCGGCATGGGAAAGAGCGATGTGGTGAAGAGGATGGTCGACCGCAGCGCTTCCGGAGTGCAGGGAGTTGGATTGAATGAGATACTCTGCACTTTTGGAAATACCGTGGGTGTTGTTGCGGCCTCAGAGGGAGAGCGAGTAAAACCCGGAGAGGCGGGAGGCAACCCGGCAAGATTTCGTGGACAGATGTTCGGCCCGGAAGAATTACGAGTCGCCTTGGATTCCAAACATGGCGCCAAAAGCAAAACAAATATTATTTATATTATCAGCGATGACGTTGATGGAACCGGAAAAGCCACGGAGGGGTTGCACGACTCCGTTACTGCAGGAGTGTACACTCAATCAAAAGTCAAACCTCTTCCAGATGAGTACATGGTAAAGCTCGTAAGCAGTAAGAAGCTTCCTGCTCATGTCAACACGGGGAGTCCTGCTGAAGTAATTGTAGAGGCGTTTTCACGTGCACATGGTGTTCCAAAAAATAAGTTGAACTTCTTCTGTTTGATCAGGGCCAGACATGACGGCTTGATGAACGAGATCGCAGAAAAAGGGCCTAACTTCATCCGGGATAAGGACGGCGATGTTATGCCCGCAGTATCTGCCGCCATCGCACAGTATTTCTTTGAGAATGGTTATCCTCTTCACGGTATTACCGCAAACGTCGGTGGTGCGGCGGAGGCCGGGCTTATCATCCCGGTTGTGTGGAGAGGAGGGTCTGTTCTGCTTCAGTTCGCCAGCAAAAGTGGATTGAAGAGTAACAAATGGGAAGACGGGTGCAAATTTGATCCGAAGGAAGAAGCTTCTATTAGAAAATTTGGTTTTGATCCCCATGCCAAATTTGGGATCGAGGACATTTTTGAGAATCCTTTTGCCGACGGCATAGCAGTTTATGGCGCGAATACCGACGTTTTCTGGATGGATCCCTATGCACCGTCGAATTCTGGATTGGTTGGCGTCAAGTTTGGCCTTGAGGGAATAGCCGCACATGCGGTTGAGATTTCTTCGAATGGACTTGCCGAGATAATGCATTTCGTTTTCGAGTATGCAACCGACCGAAAAGGTACAGAGGCACTTCTCACCCCTTTTATGACCATGTTGCTGGGCCTGAAAGACGCCGGCGAAATAGAAAAACGTGTTGATCAGATGTTGGCTGATAACCCGGAGAGGTTAAGGATCGAATTCAGCCAGGAGTATTATTTGGCGATTGATTTCGTTGATGGGAAAATCAAGTTTGATGAACCAACCTATGCGTCACTTCGAGAGGAAGGAAAAACTCAGAGGTTTACCGAGGTGGATGAAAAAATCATAAATGTTGTGAGATCGAAAAGATCGGATTGGTTTTTAACCGAGTAGTGGGGTTACCCCTTATCCTACTGGTATAACAAGTAGTTGGTGGGATCCATGTTTGAAGGGAAGAACTCCAGCATTGCGTTGGAGCCTTCGAATACCACGTAGAGCCTGTCGTCTACGCCGTGGCTTTCCGCTTCCGCTTCCTCGTCGTCTTCCAGGTCTACCGGCACAATCGCACCTGCCACGCCGGGCTGGACTAACGATGCGAACTTGTTGGTCGCGAAACCGCTGTCCGTGTTGAAGCCCCAGGTCGAGTCGCGGGGGATCGCGGCTTGCTCGCTTTCGAACATTGTCAAGGCTATCAGCCCGTTGTCGTAGATGGGGGGATCGGGCGCCGGATCCTGAAAGGGTACGTTTGTCAGGCGGGGCATCGCACCGCTCACGATGCCGTAAACCGTCCATGCGTTTTTGACTCGCACCCGGTAGCGCACCGCCTCCGGCCAGCAACCGGCCAGGTCGATGCCCCCTACAGGCGAGATATCGAGCATCTTAGTGTCGACCGCGCTGACCGTGAATTCAGTGCGCGCGCTCCCTTCCTCGGAGGCTCCCGAACCGACCCGGCAGGGATCGTCGCCTCCCCCGCCCTGCTGGCCTGGATCGCTGAGGATCTGCAGCACGTCTCCTGCTTCCACCCCCGCGGCGAGGAAGTCCAACCCGATCCGGTCGTCATCCAGGCGCCAGGCGCCCAGACTGCCGCTGGCCGAATGCTCGGTTCCCGTAAGCACTCCCTCCCAGGTGAAGATCCAGCCCTCACTGCGGGTTGTGCCCGGCCGAACCTGGATGCCGTGGAAGTTGCGCAGGATCTCGTTCTTGTCGTCGGAAAGACAGTTTCTCCCCAGCGCGTGGTAGCCATTATCGCAGACACAGATCGGTACGCCTTCGGCGTCGAGGTCGATACTGCCGTTCCCGTCGCATGGCACCGGGTTGCCGTCTTTATCCACCGCTATGGTGTAGCCCTCGCCATAGTCGGCCAGGTTGGGATAGGGGCAATCTCCTTTTTCGTTGCAGGTGTCGAGCGCGTCCTCTTCTATTGTCACCCCGCCGAGATTCAAAGACGGCCTGCCTGCAACGTTGGCCCCGACGTGGGGATACATGTCGACCGGACGATGATTCTCGGCATCCAGCATGTAGACATAACCGTTCATGTCAGAGACGAAGGCGAATGTCTTGACCACCTTCTCTTCGTAGTCGGTATCCTTGGACAGGCTCCCGCTTAGCTCCACACTGGTCAGAAGCTCGCTGGTGTAGTCCCTTGAAGCCACTCCGCTCTCGTCGAACACCTTGGCCGAGACGCCGCTTGTGAAAGTTATCGAACGGGGAATGCCCGGCAGGCTGATGTCGGTCGGCCAGCCCTCGGGATCCTGCGCGTTGATCGGCGCCTCGCCGCGCGGCAGGTAACCGTGCGCGGCAACATCCACCAGGCTTATCAATCCTTCGTCGAGACGCACCACGTAGAGCGTCGAGTCGTCAGGAGTCAGCGCCAACCTCCTGGAGGGACCGCCGACGTCTATCCTGTCGAAAGTCATCTTGGCGGTGTCGATGGCGACGATAGTGTCCGACGCCTCGTCGGCTACGAAAACCTGACTACCGTCGCGGGTGATGGCCATTCCCGACGGACGGCCTCCGACCTCGAGGACTTCAGCCAGGTCCATACGCTGGGCGTAACCGGGGCCGTATCCCGGGTAGCGAAATTCCAGCCGCGCCACCTGACCGATGCCTGCCAGGCTTACGAATACGGGCAGCGCCTTGGTTCGATCCCAGGGCCCCTCCCATTCTCCTTCCCGGGCCAGCGGGGCAACGATGTCATCCGGCTCGATATTTGCCGCCGTACCCAGCGTTACTCTGCTGACTCCCGCGCGACAACGATCGTCCACGGGTGCATAGACCCAGTTCTCGTCGAGCGTATCCGGATGGCGGCAAGGCCCGCAGAACGAGGTACACGAGTCCCAGTCGCTGTCCACTTCGACCATCCTGTCGGGCGCCAGGTCGACAAGCGAGACATCGGCGGAGATACCGTTGACCACGAAAGCGTATTCCCCGAAAGGATCCACCGCCAGGCTCTTCGGGTAACGACCGACCCTTATCGAAAAAGCGAACAGTGGGTCGGGGGCCGAATAGAAACGCCTGTCTTCAACGTCGAATACTCGCAAGGCATCGTCCAGCGAGTTGGTCATCAGCAACAGGTGTCTCGAATTATCCGGATCGCTCTTGTCGCAATCGGGTACTTTCTGCGGGCAGCCCTTGACTATCGCCAGATCGGTTGGGCCGCCGAGACGGCCGGTAGGGGCCGGCTTGGGCTCTTCACAAGCGCAGTTGAGAATCAGTGTGCCAAGAACCAACCATGTTTTTTTGCTTCCGGACATCGGGGCACCTCGCTACTCGTTCCCGACACGTGGCTTACCCACGCGGGCGAGCACATCGAGAAAGTTATCTGATTCGGGATTGACATCTACCACTGCCACCACGTCATCTTCGAAGCAGGTAATCAACGCCCAGTGCAGATCGCCGAGATCGTATACGTCAATGTCATACAGCCCGCGACAAACGTCTTCCTTGATATCGATCATCCTCATCGTCAGGGCGTCTATGACGAATAGAGTGTCGTCCTGGGCGCTGGTTACCAGCGCCAGGTCGCCGATGAAACGAACCTGAGAGGGCTTATCACTCAGCACTACCTCGCCCAGGACATCGTTGGACGGCAATCCCGTCTCGTCGAGGGTAGTGTCGACAAACACCAACATGTTCGGATTTCGAACCACGACGCCCATCGTCAGGCCGTCCGGTGCGAAGTCGACTCCCCGGGTTTCAGTGCCGAGAACCTGATTGTACAGATCGACATTGAGCACTTCTGCATCCTCGCCCGCGGCGGGGTCGAAATAGCGCACCGGGTTGGTACGGCTGTTGTTGAAGCGCGTGGTGACGTAAACCAGGCCGCTGACCGACGAGCGCGCCAAACTGCCGGAGCCTAGCGCATTCGCATCCAGGCTGTACAGCAGGCGGGGTGCGTCATGCGAGCCGGAAAGGCGCGGGGGCACTTCGATGCCCGTGATGTCGCCGCTGCGCAAGTATGACACATAGGCCGTCCACTGGCGCTGCTGCCATTGAGTTGCATCGTCCGGGCTGTCATCGATCAGGATCACATCGAAGGGATCGTCATCATCCAGATCAACAACGTATCCGGCGCCTTCGCAGGGTGGGAAGTTAGCGGCGGATTGATCTCCGCCCGGCCGGCAATTCAGTCTGACCTTGGCAACAGGGGATGAACCCTCTGTATAGATCTCCATGTCGATGAAGAAAATCTGGTTTTTCTCTCTTGTGGTCACGACGGCCAGTCCGTTTTCATTCGATGCGGCCAGCTTGACCGATGCCCCGAAATTGGGCAGGCCGATCGCTTGATCGGCGATGATAAGATCTCTGTTATCGCTATCCAAGGCCTCGTTCGAGGCCCCCTTTTCTACACCACCAGGGTAGATCCTGGCGGCCAGGGAGTTGAGATCGATGACTTGCAGAGAGCCACTCTTGTACCTGAGATCGAAGTTGGAGCTGACCACCAAAGCGTAGCCCTGCGGGTGCACCGCGATTCCGACCGGGAAATTTAAGGCCTGGACGGTAAGGCTCTCGGCCGATCGTTGCTCGTCACAAGCGAAGGCCGCTAGCAGCGCGACAAACACCAGTGCACTAAGCCCGTATCTGAGTCTACTTGTCACCTGCGCCTCCCCGCCTTTTTCCGGGCAGCCTTCTTCCGGACCGGCTTCTTGGCCGGCTTCTTACGAGTGACTCTCTTCTTGGCAATTTTCTTGGCCGGCTTCTTACGGGTGACTCTCTTCTTGGTAACTTTCTTGGCCGGCTTCTTACGAGTGACTTTCTTCTTGGTAACTTTCTTGGCCGGCTTCTTACGAGTGGCTTTCTTCTTGGTAACTTTCTTGGCCGGCTTCTTACGAGTAGTTTTCTTCTTGGCGACCTTCTTGGCCGGCTTCTTGCGAGTTGTTTTCTTCTTGGTGACCTTTTTGGCCGCCTTTTCGGCCAGGGTCGCCTGGGCAGCCGCCAGGCGCGCTATCGGCACCCGGTAGGGCGAGCAGGAGACATAGTTCAGTCCGATCTTGTAGCAAAAATGTATCGTTCGCGGATCGCCGCCGTGCTCGCCGCAGATTCCCACCTTGAGGTTCTTGCGAGTCTTGCGTCCCTTCTCGACTCCTATCTCCATCAGGCGGCCCACGCCTTCAATGTCGACGGTCTGGAACGGGTCGTCATCGAGAATGCCGATCTTCAGATAGGGGTTCAGGAAATTCTGGGCGTCATCACGGCTGAGACCGAAAGTCGTTTGGGTGAGGTCGTTGGTGCCGAAGGAGAAAAAGGCGGCTTCCCGCGCTATCTGTTCGGCCGTCAGAGCGGCCCGCGGCAGCTCGATCATCGTGCCCACCAGGTAGGGGATCTCCATTCCCTGTTCCCGTAAGACCGTCTTGGCAACTTGAACGACCAACTTCTTCTGGTTGATAAATTCGTTGATATGGCCCACCAGCGGGATCATGATCTCGGGATGCGGGGTAAAGCCACACTCGCGCTTGACCTGGCAGGCCGCTTCCATGATGGCCCTGGCCTGCATGGCGGTGATCTCGGGGTAGGAAATGCCCAGCCGGCAGCCTCGATGCCCCAACATGGGATTGACCTCGCGCAGGCTCTCGATCTTGTCCTTAATGGTTTCTGCGGGCACGCCCATGCTCTGGGAAAGCTCCTGGATTTCACGCTCAGCGTGCGGCAGGAACTCGTGCAGCGGGGGGTCGAGCGTGCGGATCGTCACCGGGCGCTCTTCCATCACCTCGAAGATGCCCACGAAATCTCTCCTCTGCAGCGGAAGCAGTTTGGCCAGCGCCTGCTTGCGAGCCTCTTCACTGCCGGCCAGGATCATCTCGCGCATCGGTTCGATCTTCTCCTCGCCGAAGAACATATGCTCGGTGCGGCACAGGCCGATGCCCTCGGCGCCGAAACGAATGGCCGCAAGCGACTGGTCCGGCTGGTCGGCGTTGGTTCGAACTCCCAGCTTTCTGATCTTGTCGGCCCAGCCCATTAGCTTGGCGTACTGCTGGTAGAGGGTCGAGCGCTCACCATCGAGAGTACGATCGATCAGCACCTGCACGACCTCCGAGGGAATCGTTCTCAGGCGTCCCTCGATCACTTCACCGGCAGTCCCGTCGATCGACAGCCAGTCGCCCTCTCTGATCGTCGCCCCGCCAACCTGCATCGAGCGCGCCTTGTAGTCGATATCCAGCCCTCCGCAACCGGCCACGCATACCTTGCCCATCTGCCGGGCCACCAGGGCCGCGTGAGAGGTCATTCCGCCGCGCGCCGTCAGGATGCCCACGGCTGCGTTCATGCCGCGAATGTCTTCGGGTGAGGTTTCGATCCTGGTAAGCAGCACCTGCTCGCCCCGCTCCACCCAGGCCTCGGCATCCTCGGCATTGAAAACCACCCGGCCGCTTGCCGCTCCCGGACCCGCCGTCAGGCCCTTGGCCAGCAGACGGCCATTGCCCAGCGCCGCTCGTTTGTCGGCGGCGTCGAACACCGGCCGTAGAAACTGATTCAGGGCATCGGGCTCTATGCGGCGAATTGCTTCTTTCTCGTCTATCAACCCCTCCGTCACCTGGTCGACCGCGATGCACACGGCGGCCATACCGGTGCGCTTGCCGTTACGGGTCTGCAGCATCCACAGGCGTCGCTTCTGGATGGTGAACTCCATGTCCTGCATGTCGCGAAAGTGGGTATCGACCTTACGCGCTATCTGCAACAGTTGCTCGTGTATGGCCGGCATCACCTGGAGCATCTCGCCGATCGGCCGCGGAGTGCGTATACCCGCCACCACGTCTTCTCCCTGGGCGTTCATCAGAAACTCGCCGTAGAGTTGGTTCTCTCCGCTGGCCGGGTTGCGGCTGAACAACACTCCGGTGCCGGAATCTTTCCCCATGTTGCCGAAGACCATGGCCTGCACGTTGACCGCCGTGCCCCAGTCGCCGGGTATGCCGTTGATCGCCCTGTAGGCGATGGCCCGCGGGTTGTCCCACGATCCGAAGACCGCCCCGATGGAGCCCCAGAGCTGATCCCAGGGGTCTTCGGGGAAGCTTTGGCCGGTGCGCTCTAGAATGGCCTCTTTGAAGGCGGAAACCAGGTCTTCGAGCGCGCCGGCGTCCAACTGATGATCGAACTCGACACCGGTTTCGCGCTTCTTGGCCTCGAGGATTTCCTCGAAGGGATCGACGTCGTCCTTGCCTTCGGGCTTCAGTCCCAACACCACGTCTCCGTACATCTGCACGAAGCGACGGTAAGAATCGTAGGCGAAACGAGTATTGCCGGTCTGGGCGGCCAGCCCCAGAACGGTCGTGTCGTTCAGACCCAGGTTGAGAACTGTATCCATCATGCCCGGCATGCTCACCCGCGCCCCGGAACGTACAGAGACCAGCAGGGGATTCTTGGCGTCGCCGAAGCGCGTGCCCATGATCTTCTCGACTTTCTTGAGATCACCCCTGACTGCATTAAGCAGATCTTTTGGGTAGTTACGGCTGTTTTCGTAGAATGCGGTGCATACCTCGGTGGTGATTGTGAAACCCGCCGGAACGGGAATTCCCAGTCGGTTCATCTCTGCCAGGCCCGCGCCCTTGCCCCCGAGGAGGTTCTTCATGTCCCCCCTGCCATCTGCCTTTCCGTTGCCAAAGAAGTAAACCCACTTTTTTGCGGCCATGTTGTTCCTCCTCATTTTGAGGCCTTCAGCTGCAGCCTGGTGAAATCTGCGATACGTCCAAACAGTTTCTCGATCATCGAAAGCAAGGCCTTGCGATTGGCCTGGCGAGCGGGATCGTCGGGATCATTTACCAGTACCTTGTCGAAGAAACGATCCACCGGCCCTCGCAATTCCCGAGCCAGCAAATCGAGCGAGCCGTCAAAGTCGCGGGCCAAAATCGATTTCTCGAATCCCGGCGCCGCCGCCAGGTAAACCTGGTATAGCTTTTTTTCTTCCGGCTCATTTAATAGCTCAGGTAATAGCTCAGGTTTTACTTCGGCGCTTTTGAAATCCTTGATTATATTCGCGACCCGCTTGAAAGCCACCGCCAGGTCTTCGAATGCCGGCTTCTCGAAAAAGCGCCGAAGCGACCTCAATCGCTCGCGGGCATCCAGTATATCGTCCATACCGGCCGCCAGTATAGCATCGACCTGATCACTCTTGGCGCCTTCGTCCTCCACCAGCCTCTGCCTGAGACGCCCGCGGAAAAAATCATGTACCTCGCGGGTCAATTCCTCTTCGAACGGCTCTATATCGTCGATCTTGGTGGCTTTTCTTTTCTTGCGGGCAGCCTTCTTGCTCTCGCGCTCCCTGGCGGCCAAAAGCCGGGCGTCATGCACTTTCTCACGCGTCAACTCGACCGCCTGCCCCAGCATCCAGCGTAACGACAGGTGGTAGCCTTTGCCCTGCAGAATGGCGATCACCCCGAGACACTGTCGGCGCAGGCCGTATGGGTCCGCCGCGGCCGTTGGCTTGAGCCCCACGCCGAAGCAGCCCGCAAGCGTATCCAGCCTGTCGGCCAGAGCAACCAGAGCGCCTTCGTCGCTTGCCGGAATGGCGTCCGCGTGAAAGCGCGGCAGGTAATGCTCTCTGACGGCCTGCGCTACCCGCCCGTCATATCCGGCATGCAAGGCATAGACTTCCCCCATCACGCCCTGCAACTCGGGAAATTCGCCAACCATCTTGGTTAGCAGATCTGTCTTCGACAACCTGCAAGACTGGTCGACTCTCTCGTCGAATCCTGGATAGTTATGCGCCAAACCGAGCTCGATGCTCATCGCCCGGGCCAGTTTGCCGATTCGTTGTGATTTCTCCAGGTAATTCCCCAGGCTGGCCTGGAAAACCATCTCGGCCAGCCGCGGGACCAGATCGTCCGGGTTGGTTTTTTTGTCCGTCTCGAAAAAGAACTCGGCGTCGCTCAGGCGCGCCACCAGTACCCGCTCGAAACCACGGCGGACGACGGCGCTGTTCTCGACCGGCGTGTTGGCGACGGCGACGAATGCGTTCGCTAAAGAGCCGTCGGCCTTCTCAACCGAGAAGTAGCGCTGGTGATTGCGCATGGCGACAACCAGCACCTCCCTGGGCAGGCTAAGGAAACGCTGGTCGAACCTGCCCAACAATGGCAAGGCCTTCTCGGTAAGAAAGGTATTTTCCTCTTCAAGGGCAGTGTCTTGAAGCAATTTGCCATCGATTTTTTCCACTGCCAGCCGGGCTGCCTCTTGCAGCTCACGACGCCTCTTTTCATGATCGACGACAACCTGACGTTCGAAAAGCTGCCCTTCGTAGCTGTCTGGTGACTCTATCTCGAACTCCGCCGGCGAGGCGAAGCGGTGGCCGCGTGACACACGCCCGCTATCCGCGCCCATGAAAGAAAACGGCACGACCTGATTATCGAGAAGCGCCACGATCCAGTGAAGCGGCCGGACGAAACGATGGTTCCCGTCCCCCCAACGCATCGACTTCGGAAATGACAGCTCGGCCAGCAGATCTCCGAGCAACCCCGGCAGTATCTCCGCTGTGTGTTTGCCGATCACCCGGCGTTCGAGACCTACCGCCCGGCCCTTGGGCGTCTCGAACACCGTAAGTTGCCCAGGATCGACACCCTTGCTCCTGGCAAACCCCAGACAGGCGCGGGTAGGCTTTCCGTCGGCATCAAAAGCAGCTTCGACACGCGGGCCGATCGATTGTTCGTCCAGGTCGGCCTGGCGCTCCGGGAGCCCCCTGGCCAGCAGCGCAAGTCGGCGCGGCGTCCCCATGGTTCGTAGCGTGACATCGTTCCGGGAGCCCAGGCGGGCTTCCTCGATGCGCCTTGCAAATCCGTCCTGTATGGATCTCAGGGCAGGTTCGATGAACCTGGCGGGAATCTCTTCGCAGCCGATCTCGAGCAGAAAATCCATTGAATTATCTCTTGAAGTCTTTCAACTTCTTCTCGGGCTTGGAGCAACCAGGGGTTTCACGTGAGTACTCATGCAAGGTGTCCTGGTTTTTCTTCTTTGGGACGTCTACGTTACAACCTCTGGACAGCGCGTAGATCAAGGACGCCGCGGTAATCAGGAACCCGCCGACCCACAAGATGTTCTCGACGGCCCCGGCATGTTCACCCGAGGTGCGACCGCGTTTGATTATACGCGAGACAATTAAAGCCGCCACCCCGACCAGAATCAGCACGACAAGCTTGCTTTCGAAGATACGCCCGATCTGCATGGCGTCACCGGGCCCCGGCCGGCATCAACGGCCAGCCCAATTTCTCGCGGGCGGCAAGGTATCTTAGGGCACAACTCTTGGCCAGCGCCCTGACCCGCCCGATGTATGCCTGCCGCTCGGTTACACTGATGGCACCGCGGGCGTCCAGCAGGTTGAATACATGCGAGCACTTGAGGCAATAGTCATAGGCGGGCAGAGCCTGTGAATGGTCCGGTGCCGGGGAGTTGTCGAACAGGCGCCTGCATTCTTTCTCGTACATGTCGAAGAGTTCCAGGAGCATGCGCGTGTCGGCCCGTTCGAAATTATGCTCCGAGTACTCCAGCTCGTCCTGGTGATGGACCTGGCCGTAGCTGACGGAGTCGTTCCAGCCGAGGTCGTACACACTGGCCTTGTCCTGCAGCAGCATCGCGATTCTCTCCAGGCCGTAAGTCAATTCTACCGGGATCGGCTCGAGATCGATTCCGCCGACCTGCTGGAAATAGGTGAACTGGGTAACCTCCATGCCGTCTATCCAGACTTCCCAGCCGAGTCCCCAGGCTCCGAGGGTGGGCGACTCCCAGTCGTCCTCGACGAAACGCAGGTCGTGGGCGTCGCTGGCGATACCCAGCGAGCGCAACGAATCCAGGTAGATATCCTGAACATCGAGCGGCGATGGCTTGAGGATGACCTGGAACTGGTA
This sequence comes from uncultured Myxococcales bacterium, assembly GCA_964640665.1. GTDB lineage: Bacteria > Myxococcota > B64-G9 > B64-G9 > B64-G9 > DATKYQ01. The sequence continues at coordinate 11,392 of CAZXHT010000016.1, read as the reverse complement.
GTAATGCTGCAAGCGGTTGGGGTTTTCCCCGTAGCGCCCGTCGGTCGGGCGCCGGCAAGGCTGAACGTAAGCCACCCTCCAGGGCTCGGGGCCCAGGCTGTGCAGGAAGGTGGCCGGGTGAAAGGTTCCAGCTCCGCTCTCCAGGTCGTATGGTTGCAGCACGAGACAGTCCCGCGAGGCCCAGAACTGCTGCAGGTTCATAATGAGTTGCTGGAAATTCACCAGAAAACCGCCTTTCGCGCCCGCGTAAATAACATTCCGTGTGTGCAATGTCAAGCTGCCAGGAAGCGGATCGGCATTGTTTTCCGGATAGTTGCAGCAGCAAGCCACCGCTTGCGAGCTACTCCGTCCCCTCAAGTTTTCTCATAACGAGTTGGCGATCAGCGGCCGGCAGCAGGTCGGTCTGTTTCATCACCCTGTTGGGCGGGGACCGGCTGGAGAAGCCGTTCTCGATACCGTTCTTGTTCCTTCATATAGTGCTCGACGAGTTTCTCCGGATCGTTGTCGAACTCCGCGGAGATTTTCACACGCACCTCACGCACGGCTCGAATGCCATCATTGACTTTCTTCATCGTCGTCTCCTGACAATTCTAATGGCGTCACCAGCGCCGGAACGAAGAGCCCAAGCATCGTGTTCACTCTCCTGATGTGGTCGAACTTGTTCGCATTAGCAAGGTGGCGGCAGTTCCAGGTGACCAGGAAATCGCAACGATGGTGTGATGCTAAAGCCAAGTGAAACGCATCTCCGGCAGGATCGCGGGGCATTACCTTTCGAGCAATATAGGTCTGGACGATCTCAGCAACGCCCGTTTCCACCGGAACCAGGGGCAGGTGTTCAATGAGACGCAAGCAGTCGTCTTGGGCCGTGAATCCACCCCTGGAAAGCTCCTCTATCACCGCCACACTCGTAACCAGCTCATACCTGTCTCCGGCCTCTTCCCACCACCTGCGAGTCCACTCTCGGCGTGCCACAATCTCCGGGTCTGAACGGAGTTCGAAATAGAAGCTTGGGATGGTTGTTTCGACATAGACCCGCTTCTTCATGAGCGAAGTCCTCCAGAATCAATTCTTAAGGTATTCCGCCGCTTGAACGAATCTCATCAACTTCGTCACTCATCTTGCCTTCTCTGATCTGAAATACGTCAGCCCAAATCATGAACACATGAGAGCAAAGGCGGGCGAAGAAATCAAGCGCGAAATCCACGACTCGGTATGTTGCGAGCTACTCCGTCCCCGCAAGTTCCCGCAAGTTTTCCTGCTGAGATTTTCCGACGACGCCGAGCAGTTGATCGAACTGAAGGACCAGGCACGCATGCAGCGCTTCGCGATTGCATCAACCAAGCCACTGAAACGAGTCTGGGTCGGGATTCGCGCCGTCCACAAGGGAACCAAGTACGACGACACCTGCATCTCGGAGATCAAGTTCAACGAGAGGAAAACAACGGGCAAATCACCCTGATCCCGCCGGCAGTTGCCTACTCCCCGGCACAGCGCCAGCGGATGAAGTGCAGGGTATCCACAGCCGGGCCGGATTCGGAGAACCCTGATCGCCTTTCGTTCAGATCTTCGGGTTCATCCCGTCATGGAGAAGCGCGCTCTGTGATTTCTTCCGGCCTGAGTGCCCGGGCGTGCAGATAGAGCTCGTCGATGGCCCCGTTGAACCAGCTCCAGTGTCCCCGTCCCAGCCAGAGATTGGTCAAAGCCAAATGGTCCGTCCACGCCCCGCCGTTGTCTCCCGAACTGCGGGCTTCGGCCCCATCGATATAGATCCGAACCCCGAATCCGTCCTGGGTGACTGCCAGGTGGTGAAAGCTACTGTCCAGCACGGCGACCGAAGTGGTCAGGTTGACCAGGCCCGCGTCGTCGTCCTCGATACGCACGTAGATCCTATTGCTCTCGTTGAGCCTGATCAGAAAGTAGTTCGAGTATCGATCTTCGAACAGGTTGAGCAAATCCTGGTTCTCGTCGGAACGTTCGGCCCGGAACCAGAACTCGATGGCTCCCTGCGCCGAGGCGAGACCGGCCGCACCGACGATGTCGAGGTAGTCGTCCTGGCCGTCGAACCACAAGGCGTCCCCGGACACACCCTCGATCCAACTCACAGCCGGATCCATGTCTTGCAGGCTTCCGTCGAGATCACCGGCTCCGTCGTAGGCAATCGTCCCCTGCCCTTCGTCGAGATGCCACAATCCGAGTGGATGCCCGCGTCTTGCCTGCTCCTGGGCCCAGCCCGCGTCGAAGGGTCGATCGTCGATGCGCACCTCGTCCAACTGGCCGGAGAAATGACCCTGCGGCCCGTCACCCAGCCAGACTCCGGTCAGAACCAGCCCCTGGGTCCAGCCCAACCCGTTTTGGCCGCTGGTGCCCTCCAGCCCGTCGACGTAGATTCTGGCGCCCGAACCATCCTGCACTACGGCAACATGATGGAACATCCCGTCGTCGATCGGACTCGTCGACAGCAGATCGATGCTGGAGACACCTCCTTCGATACGGTGCAACCGGATGAAACCGGTGACGTTCAATTCCACGGCAAAGTGGCTCTGATCGTCTTCGACCATGCTCAAAACGGTCCCTGAAGTCCCGGGTTGGGCCGACAACCAGAAATCGATGCTTCCCTGCGCCGACGTCAGGGATGCCGAGTAGACGCATCCGACATGATCGTCCACTCCGTCGAATCCGAGAGCCTTGCCCATCACCCCTGGTACCCAGTTGCCTTCATCCATGTTTTCCAGGTTGCCGTGGTGGCCGAACAGCGAATGATCCTCGGTCCATTCTCCCCGGCCCTCGTCCAGGCGCCACTCGGCCAACAGGTGTTCGGACGGCAGGCGGATTGTCTGGACGATACTGGCATTAGATCCTTGCGGACAGTCTTGACGATAGGGATGGTGAATCCGGAAGGAACGCCAGCCACTACGGGCCTCCTCGGTGTGGACCGAACCCGACCAGTCCGGCAGGGACTCGCGGTAGGCCCAGGTAGACGCGCCTTCGAAATCACCGCCGGCCTGGTCGGCGCCGAAAAGGAATACATCGTCGAAGTAGACACTCAACTCGATCAATTCCTCGTTCAACACCGCGGTCTGGTTGAGCGCCCTGAAAGATATCTCGGTACTTTCCAGGCCCGAGACCCAGCCGCTCACGTCCACCGAGACATGCCGCCACCCCGGGGTGCCGGCCACATCCTCTTCCCAGACCACGTTCCCGTCCACCAGCGCCTGGCTGACGTAGTATCCAGCCAGGGAACTCCGGCAACTGTCCTTGACCCAGAAGTCCAGCTGGTAACCTGGCCCCGGAGAGACCACCACCGGGAGGAAGGCATGGGAGGGGGAACCCTTGGCATCGGACACGGTCAAGTCCACACCGTAGCGCCCGGCGTGCGAAAACGTATGCACGACGTTCTCTCCCCAGCCGGTCTCTCCGTCTCCGAAGTCCCAGCGCCAATTGACGATTCCGGGATCATCCAGCCAGGCATGACTGGCCGATGCGTCAAAAGTCACCTCGAGCGGACCTTCTCCCGAGTCGGGTACAGCGGTGCCGACGGCAACCGGCAATCGGGTGCCCAGGGGCACCTCCGATCCGTAATGATTGGTGATCACCTCCAGGTTGCCCTGGGCGTTGGTCTGTCGCACGGCATGATCCGGATCGAAGTCCCGGAACCAGTTGTGGTGGATCGAAGACGGCTCGGCCGGCACGCCCCGGATGACAACCGCCGGCATGTCACCGTCCCGGAAGGTGTTGTGGTGTATGGAGATGAGATCGCCGGCGATGTCCGCCTGACCCAGAAAGTGCCTCTGAACCTCGTCGGCCTCCAGCGCCCGGCTGTAGATACGCACCTCATCGAGCAATCCCTGGAAGGCGCTGCGGTGGCCGGCCCCGATCCAGAGCCCTCCCAGTGCCAAGTGGTCGCTCCAGGCGTTTTCGTTGCTACCGCTGGTCGCCACCTCCTGGCCATCCAGGTAGATGCGGATGCCGGTTCCGTCCTGGGTGATGGTGACATGTTTCCATTCTCCGGCGGACAACGCCTGGTCGGATACTACGTCGAGCAATGCAAAATCACCATCTTCGACAAGAACCCCGATACGATTGGACGCGGTCAAGCGAACCGAAAGAAAGTTCTGTGAATCGTCTTCGAACAGATCGATCAGTTCCTGATCCTGATTCACCCGGTCGGCTCGCAGCCAGAATTCGACGCTTCCGGTCGCCGACTGGAGGCTTGGATCGTTTCCGCATTCCAGGTGGTCGTCCTGCCCGCCGAACAAGAGACCGGTCTCGATCTGCCCGGGTACCCAGCACACGCCCGTATCCATGAACTCCAGGGTGCAGTGGTTGGAGTGCGAGGTGTCCCGGGCCTGATCTCCGGATCCTTCGTTGAACCGCCAAATGGCGCTGGAGATGTACTTATCGTGGTCGGCCGCCCCGTGCATATCGAAGTAGTGGCCGGTGGCATGGGCGTGCACCAGGTTGTAGCGGGCCTCGTAACTGGTGCCGGGCCGGCCGGTGCCGGCGATGGAGTGGCGGTTGGCATCGAACAGGTTCGCTTCGATCAGACAGGTCGACTTATTCAGGACCACTCCGTATCCGAGTCCCGCGCGGGTGTTATGGTGTATGTGGCAGTGGTGAACGTGGGCGGCGGCCTCTTCTCCATACACCACCACGGCGGCATGGCCGAAGCCGGCCACCTCGCAGTTGTCCACTTCGAGACCGGCGGACCCGGTCTGGATGCCGCGACTGAGTACCGGGTTCTGGTAGTCGTGATCGCCAACGTCGAAATCCGGACCCAGGATGCGCAAACCCGAGAAGCGAACATCGGCCCCGGCCGCCATGAACAGCGGGAAGGTATCGAATTGCCCGGTCCAGATCAGTGCCCCCAGGGAACCATCCCGGCCTCGTCCGCTGGCGACGGTCACGCCGGCGGGAACCTGAATGTCGTCGTAACCGGTCAGGTCGATGACTGCTTCGTCTTCGACGTATATGAGCTCTGCGTTGGAAGCACCGTCCAGCGCGGCTAGCAATCCCAAAGTATCGCCGACCACCCAATCGGCTCCGGCGGAGTCGAAGAGCTCGCGGTACCCCGGGCCACCGCCTATAGGGTAGCCGGTGGGGTTGATCTCCGCACCGTAGCAGCAGTCGGTGCAGCCTTCGTCCTGGTGCGGGTAGGTGCAGATTCCATGATCGCACCGGCCCTGTTGCTGGTAGGTGCGAATGAGTCCAGCGTCCACACAAAGCGGTTTGGGGGGCTGGTCGCAGGTGACCCCGGCGCAGGGATCTCCCAGGCAGACTCCGTCCTGGCATCCCTCTTCACAGATTTCATCCAGAGGTTCGTAGGTGCACTGGCCACCGGAGCAAGCCCCCGGAGTCAGCCAGGTTCTTTTCGTTGTGGCGTCCTGGCAAGTGTCATCGGGCGGTTTATCGCAGGTGACGCCCTCGCACGGGTCGGTGCAGTCCGTCTGGCACCCGGTGTCGTTCGAGTCGCATCCGCAAGGGCAAACTTCTTTGACTTCGCCCCGCTCTCCACAGCTATCCACCCAGTAGACCCGACCGTCCTCGCAATCGGTCGACTGCCTGGGGATACAATCCGAGACCGTCCCGCCGCATCCCGCGGTCAAGCCGGTCAAGAGCGAAACCAGCATCAAACCCGTCTTGACTTGCATATTTCCTACCCCTGGTTGACCGGTCGCACCATGCATACCGGCATGTTCATTCTTGTGCAAGCTACTCCGTCCCCGCAAGTTTTCTTAAGAACTCGCGGGCCTTTAAGGGGCGGCTTGTGTGACTGTCGATTATCCTGGCCAGCAGGCCGCGCGCCGTGGCCATTGATTGCGCGTCGATGGTTTGATCGGGCTCTCGTCCCGCCTGCAAGGCATTTAGCAAGCCTAGTACAGCCGGGGAGATTTCCTGAAGCTGTCTTCCTGTGGCGCAGTCCAGGCAAAAAAGCGCGCCCTGCATGTGGTCGAAGACCCATTTTGTGGCCTGGTGTGTGCCGCATCCCAGACATGAAGAGAAGCGGGGCGCGAACCCGGCCAGCCCGAGTATGTCAAGTTCGTAGCGTCTAATTTCCTTAGCACTCAGCGGCCCCGCTTTCAGTCTTGTAAGGGTTCCGGCCAGCAAATCGAAGAATCCCGCGGCCTCGTCGGCCTCACCGAGAAAGGCGCCGGCCAGTTCGACCGCATAGCCGGCATGGGCGATGGAGACGAGGTCTTTGGTAATCGGCTCGTGAGAGTCGAGCAGCACGGCCTCTTCCAGGCGGTGGAGGCCGTTGGCCTTTTCCACGAATCCGGCGTCGATCAGGCTGAAAAGCTCCAGGCAACCGGCAAAACGGCGTTTGCTCCTGCGCGCTCCGGGAGCCACCGCCCGGAACTTGCCGTGGTCTCTGGAAAGCAGCGTGACTATCCAGTCCGACTCGCCCAACGCACTTCGATTCAGGACAATTGCTTCCGCCCTCGATCGGCGTGACATGGGTTCACCCGCGCCAGGCACTCAATCGCCGGAATCGGACCCGGTTTTAGGCTTGGGATCGTGGCAACTCAAACGATAGAGCCGCTCGCAGTCCTGTCCCACGTTGCTCATGCTCGATTTTTTGATGCAGGCCCGCAGAGCCTTGCAACCGTCGGCCTCCTTGCCTTGCATCAGGAGAACCTTGCCGAGATCTCGATCGGCCTGTTGGTAATCCGGGCAGATCTCCGCGGCTTTTGAAAACTTGCGGGCAGCCTCGTCGTAGTTCTTGTCCTCCTGGAACATCAATCCCAGGTACTGGTAACCGATGCAATACTTCTCGTTCTGGGCGATGGCGTTTTTCACGTGTTTGTATCCCTGCCGTTTCTTTCCCGTATGAAACAAGGCCCAGCCGTAATTACTCTCGGCCAGGTGGCGCTCCTTTAAAAACACGTTATCGAGCGCTTTGCGTAAAAGAGGGATGGCCTCGCGAAAGCGGTTTTGATCGATCAGCAAGCGGGCCTTGTTGTTGAGCACCTCGCTGTAATCCGGTTTCAATTCCAGCGCCCGGTCATAATGGGCAAGAGCCTTCTCGCTGTTCCCGAGCAGGTAAAATACAAGTCCCAGCGCATTCTGAAGTTGCGGAAAATCAGGCTTGTTCTTGGCCGACTCGAGAAAGTTGCGCAAGGCAGCCTTGAGCCTGCCGGCGCGCATGTCGTTGACGCCCAGGTCGTACTGGATCTCCGCCTGCTTGATCTCCTTCGACGAGGGGCCCAGGACGCAGGCGCAGAGGGCCAGGCAGGTCGCAAAGGCAGCCAAAGCAAGGCGTTTCGGGATGAGTAACCACATGGACAATCTCCAACCCCGGTTACCGGTCAGGGACCGGTCACTCTAAAAAGAAGAAAACATACGGATGATCTTGGCCAGGCCCTCGTCGGAAACGATCGCCTCCCGTTCACCGGCCGGCGCCGTAACCTCCGCCGCACCGTCGAGATCGAGCACCCCCTCCTCCAGCGGAGCCAGATCGAGAACTTCCTCGTCCGAGGCATTTTCGTTGCCGTCCTTCTGCATCCGGCGCGCGAACTCATTGAGATCATCGTGGAACAGAGGCAGGTGCTGCATCAATTCGTCACGCTGATCGACGGTCAGGTTGCGGAAGTTTAGGTTGTCCACCATGAACCCCATGCTCTCTACGAACTGCAAGGCCTCGAGTTCGATGTCGTGATACGACTCCATTGGAATCTCCGCCGGATCGTGAAGATATATCAGGCACTCCTTGCTCTGCAGCAGGTGCAGGTAGACGTAGATCGAGAACAGGCCCGAGGCATTGCGGACGCCGACAATAAAGGCCTTGGCCGGCTCGAGCGGCTTACCCGCCGCGGCCACCATCGGGTTGTTGATCGACTCGATAATGGCTACGATCTGCTCACTGCTTGTCTGGATGGATTTCAGCTCGGGATGAATCTCGTACACGTTTGTTCCGCCTCGTTCAGTCTGCGTGTCTATTGCACCGTAATGGTGAACTCGTCGTTGAAGTTCTGAGTTTCATCGGCCGTTCGCTTGTACTGGACCAGCGGGTTTTCGATCATCACGTTGTTGCCGCCGATGTTGCCCTCACCGATGATTATCCGCATGTAAACCTGTTTCGAGAAGCTCTTGCGCTGCTTGCCCACGTTTTTCGAGGCCGCGAGATGTATGACGTTGGAACCTGGACGCAGGTACTTGGTGATCTCCTGGATCACTTGCTCGTCATTTGAATGAATGCGCTTGAACCAGACGCTGTTGATGTAGATGTCGATGTCGTACTGGGTTTTTCCCGGGTAATTCTCCTCTTTGATCAGCCAGTAACGTTTTGTGGCTGTCGCGCTCGGGTTGGCCGCCGATGTCTGTCCCTTCCCGGAATCACCCTGGACGGCGTAGCCGGGAGCTTCGATCAGGACGTTTCCCTTGGCGTCGATTGTCACCGTGCATTTTTCGAACTTCTGGTTGGTAATGCCGTCGATACGCGTCCCGTTGAGAAAAATGCTTCCCGCCACGGCCGACCCGGCCGCAAGTAAAAGCAACATCAGCAGAATTATTTCGACTCGCGAGTGTTTCATGGCAATACTCTTGTTTAGCAATTACACTACTTTCTTCTACCCGGGAATCTCCGCCACGTCAAGGATCCTGCGCCGATCGCCCCCATCCGGCCAGAGGATCTCGTGGAGTTGCACCTGGATCCTCGCCTGTCTTCCGGAGTCGAGCAGCCAGTCGGCCAGGCGGCCGGGCTCCATGATCTTCGACGCCGCTGAGAAGAGGATTTTCACTTCCTCAGACGGAGCGTGTTTTTCAAGCATCGCGCACGACCAGTCGAAATCCTGCCTGTCAGCGACCACGATCTTCAACTCGTCTCCCGCCTTGAGCCTGCCCAGGTTCATAAGATCCATGCGATCATGCTCGCCACTGCCGGGGGCCTTGAGGTCCATGATGACATGCACGCCTGCGGGAACCGCAGAGATATCCAGACTGCCGTTGGTCTCGAGCAGCACGGACTTTCCGGCGCCGACGAGGTCTGTACATAGGCCGATGGTGCCCGCCTGCAAGAGCGGTTCTCCGCCGGTGACGATCACCAGGCGGTCACCCGTGCCTGCCGCCAAATCGAAGACCCGCGCAGTCGTCATCCGGCGTCCCGGCTCCAAGGCGTGACGCGTATCGCACCAACTGCAGCGCAGGTTGCATCCCGACAGGCGTACGAAGGTCGCCGGCAGTCCCGCCCGGGTAGTTTCACCGGAGATCGACCTGAACATCTCGCAGATTTCGAGTGCCTCAGCGTCGTTCATGATAGGTGACACATGCCCCCTCGGTCTCCCAGACACGAACGGCAAGCAGCTCGACCCGGCTGCCGGCGAGTGCTTCGACGAGGCCCCGGTAGATGACCCGGGCCAGGTTCTCGCTGGAAGGGTTCAATTTTGCAAACTCGGGCAACTGGTTGAGATCGGCGTGGTCGAATCGGTCCGCAACCTCCCCGAGCTTTTCACGCAACAGGCCGAAATCCAGTGAGAGCCCCGTCTGGTCGAGTTCTTCGGTGCCGACGGTAGCTTCAACCTTGTAGTTGTGCCCGTGAACGTTCTCGCATTTTCCCCGGTAGCCGCGCAGGTGATGAGCCGCCGCAATGTTCACCGTGACAGTAGCCTCGAACATCATCGATCCTTTCCTGGAAGTGTTGAAAATTCTACCAAGACAGCATAGCGCCCCGACTTGCGTCTTGGCCACGAAATAAATGACACTCAGAATAAGCTTGTGGTATCAGGATAGCGGGAGACTGAGAGATGGGAATCAGCTTCGAAAAGTTAACCGAATCCGTCGAATTCCACAGTCCCATGCAATCCATGGACCTGGTCGAGCACGTCATCGAACGGCGTCGCGATCCGCTGACCGGACGCATGGCCATCGGCAGCTTGGCCCTGGCCGGCAAGGGCGAGTTCTTCTTCGGCCCTACCGACCAGGCGCTGATCGAGAAGATCGCCACGGACACCCGCAGCAACTGCTTGTTTTGCCCCGAATACGTCGAACGATCCACCCCGCGCTACCGTGACGCCTGGCTCCCTGGCGGCGCCCTGCGACAGGGGGAGTGTTTCTTGTTTCCCAACCTTTTTCCGCTCAGCGCGGTTCACGCCGTTGTCGTGCTGGGCGAGAAGCACTACCGGAAGCTCGATGACTTTCCTGCCGATCTCGTCCGCGACGGCCTGGCCGTGTCGCTCGATTTCATTCGCACGCTTTTCGGCAACGCACCCGAGAACGCCTATTTCACCGTCAACGCCAACTACCTCTTCCCGGCCGGGGCATCCATGGTTCACCCGCACTTGCAGATCTTCGGCGGGAGCTACCCGGCAACCGCCGTGAGCGAGCTTTTGGATGCCTGCCGCCGATATCGCGATGAGAACGGACGCGACTATTTCGAAGATCTCATCGAGGAGGAAGAAAAACTCGGAAAACGCTACATACGTTCTACTGGTCCGGTACATTGGCTGACGCCGTTCGCACCAATTGGAACCAACGAAGTGCTGGGTGTCCTGCCGGATCGCCCGCACCTTTTGCGACTCGATCATGCGGCTATTGACGGGCTGGCAGAGGGGATTTCAACGGTGCTCGCATACTACGGCGAAAATGGTTTCTCCACATTCAACTTCAGCCTCTATTCGGGCCGGCTGAACGATGAAACATCCCCCACGCCCGTCTTCGTCCGTATTGTCTGCCGCCAGAACGTGCGCAAGTACTACCGCGCCGACGACTACTTTATCCAGAAGCTCCTGGGCGAGGAGCTGATCTTGACAACGCCCGAGGATCTGGCAGCCGGCCTGAGGAGTTTCTGGAAATGAACGAGCCTGTCTTCTTCGACTACCTGGTCTGGGCCTGGTTGGCGACGGCTTTATTCACTTTCGTGCTGCTGTTTTTCATAAAGGCCCCCTACGGGCGCTACACTCGGCGTGGCTGGGGCCCGATTATCGACAGGCGTCTGGCCTGGATCATCATGGAGACGCCATCCCTGTTATTTTTTGGCCTGTTCTTCATTCTGGGCAACAGACACACGGACAGTGTTGCAATCGTCTTTCTCTCGCTGTGGGTGGTACACTACTTCCAGCGCTCGTTCATCTATCCCTTCCAGACACGCGGCAAATTGAAAACTCAGACGCTCGTGCCTGTAGCGCTGGCCGTGGTATTCAACCTGGGCAACACTTACATCAACGGCCGCTGGCTTTTCAACCTCGGCCCCGGTTACGGGCCGGACTGGTTCGGCGATCCGCGCTTCATCGTCGGCATCGCCATGTTCGCCGCGGGTTTCGCAATCTGCAAGCACTCCGACCACATTCTCAGAAACCTGCGCAAGCCCGGCGAGAGCGGCTACAAGATTCCGACCGGCGGCATGTTCAGATTTGTCTCCTGCCCGAACTACCTGGGCGAGATAATCGAGTGGAGCGGCTGG
>CAZXHT010000015.1:77467-81358 GCA_964640665.1 uncultured Myxococcales bacterium | reverse complement strand
GAGCGATAGATGCGCCCGCCGCCGCCGACGTGGATCAACGAGGCCATCCCGACCCCGGTCTTCTTGTTTGCAGACCTTTGGCGCTTGTCCTTCCAGGCCAGTTTCCGGGCTACCGAATCGATGCACTCGCGCAGGCCGCAGGTGGTCACCTTGAGACCCATGGGAGTGGTTTCGTTGGGCCGGTTGCAGTTGAGCAGCCGCAGCTCGAGCGGATCGATGCCGGCCTCTGCGGCCAGCTCATCGAGGTTGCTCTCCAGCGCCCAGGTCAGCTCGGGGTTGCCGTAGCCGCGCATCGCCTGACAGTAAGTGTTATTGGTGTAGACCAGGCCGGCGTCGAAATAGATGTTGGGCACGCGGTAGAGCGAAGTGGCCGGCAGCAGCATCACCGTCGGATAGGTTGCGCCCCACGAGGTGTAGGCGCCGTTGTCCAGCAGCACTTCGACCTTGCGGAAGGTCAACCGGCCTTTTTTGTCGCAGCCCTGTTCGATGCGCGTGCGCGAGGATTGGCGCGGGGAAAGACGGGCGAACTCCTCGCCGCGGTCGTAGAGGATCTTGACCGGGCGGCCGCTGCGGTGCGCGAGCAGGATGGCTATGTACTCGTAGGCGTGCGTGTCGAGCCCCGATCCGAAGCCGCCGCCCAGGGCCGGAACGATCACCCTCGTGTTCTTGCCCCGAAGATCCATGGCGTCAAGCGCCTGGTTGAAATCGCGCTGTGCCAGAAAGGGAATCTGCGTCTTGGCCCAGATGGTAAGGTTGTCGTTCTGGTCGAACTCGGCTATGCAGCCTGCGGTTCCCATGCAGCTCTGCTGAACAAGCTGTGTCGAATATTCGCCGGCCACGGCGTAGTCGGCTGCCGCCCGGCCGGCGTTCAGATCGCCCGACTCGTGGTGATAGCGTATTGCCAGTCGGTTGTCTGTGCGTTTTGCTCCGCGCGGATCGGTCTCGTGAACCAGCGGCGCGCCGTCTGCCAGCGCCTGTTCGGGACTGAAAACGGCCGGAAGCGGTTCGTACTCGACATCGATCAACTCGACCGCCTCGGCGGCGATGCGCGGATTGATGGCGGCCACGGCGGCGATCTCATCGCGCTGCTGGCGCACCTTGTCCTTCTTCAGCGCAAAGTTGTCGCGCATGAACCCAATGCGTATCTCGGGAGTATTGTAGGCGGTGATCACGGCCTGAACTCCGGGAAGACGTTCAGCCCGCGAAGTGTCGATCTTGACTATCCTCGCATGGGCTTGCTCGGAGAACTTAATCTTACCGTAAAGCATACCCGGACGGGAAAGATCGTGGATGTATACAGCACGCCCTGCGGCCTTGTCCGCGGCGTCGGGGCGCGGCATATCCGAGCCGATGTATTCGAGATCACGAGCCATCTTTCTCGTCCTCGCTGGATGCGTGCTTGATCGAATCTACGATTTGCACGTAGCCGGTGCAGCGACACAGGTTGCCGGTCAGCGCCTCGCGGATCTCTTCCTCTCCGGGATGAGAGTTCTGATCGAGTAGTGCCCGGGCCGACATGATCATGCCGGGAGTGCAAAAGCCGCATTGGATCCCGCCGTGCTCGACGAAGGAACGCTGCAGCGTTGAGAGACGGTTGTCCGGTTGCTTCAGCCCTTCGATGGTCAGCACGCTCTTGCCCTCTATTTCGGGGGCGGGATAAAGACACGAATTGACCGCCCGGCCATCGACGATCACCGTACAGGCACCGCACTCGCCCTGGCCGCAGCCCTCCTTGGTGCCATACAGGCCGAGCCTATCCCTGAGCACGTCGATTAGGCGCTGGTGCTCCTCGATCTCGATCTCGACCGGTTTGCTGTTGCAAGTGAAAGCGATGCGCATCATGGTTTGCTCCAGCCCAGCAGCGACTCGACTGCTCGGCGTAGATATACTCCGACCAGCCGCCTGCGGTAATCGGCAGATGCGCGCTGGTCGTCAATGGGTGTCACGGCATCCATTGCCGCGCGCGCGGCCTGAGCGAGCAGATCGGGAGTAAGGCGCCGGCCGGTGATGAGATCCTCGGCCGCGTGCAATCGCAAACAAACCGGGGCCACCGAGCCCGCCGCCAGGCGGACATGGCTCAGTTTGTCTCCATCGCTGACGAGCAGCGCAGCCAGCGAGACGATGGCCAGGTCCATTTTCACGCGGCCCTTCTTGAAATAGATTCCTGCGGCGCCTCGAGGCGCTTTTGGCAGCAAGACATGGGTCAGGATTTCGTCCGGCGCTGAACAGGTTTGCCCGGGACCGCTCATGAAATCTTCGAGCGCGATCTCGCGTTCGCCCGCGGGGCTCAAGAGCCTGATTCGCGCCTCAAGCGCCAGCAGGGCGGGGGCCGTATCGGCGCAGGGCGAACAGTTGCACAGGTTGCCGCCGATGGTGGCGACGTTGCGAATCTGCGGGCCGCCAAGCGTGCGTGCGGCCTGCGCAAGCAAAGGGTAGCGTTCACAGAGTTCCAGGTTACGAAGCATGTCGGCAATGGTCGCTAAAGCACCGATTATGGTCTGCTCGCCGAGGTCGATTCCCGAAAGCGCAGGGATGTTGCGTAGCGATACCAGGGTCTCCGGATGCATGGCGCCGGCGTTGATCTTGACCATCAGGTCGGTGCCGCCGGCGATGAAACGCGCGCCCGGCGATTCGCTCACCAGGCGTAGGGCATCTGGGATCGTACGCGGACGATGATAGGCGAAAGCGCTCATGCCACAACCCCCTGCTCCCGCAGCGAGGCGATCTCAGATAGCGAATATCCAATCTCGGCAAGCAGGCTGTCGGTGTCGGCGCCGTAGGCCGGGGCGAAGGGCAGCAGGCCGCCCACGGCGGCAAGGTGTTCGGTGTCGGCGGCGGCCGGAGGCAAGCGCACACGGCGCCCGTCGGGCGCCACCGTTCCGAGTGCGTTTTCCCGGACGAAGGGCAACTCGGGCACCTCCTCGATCGGCGTGATCGGCGCGTGGGGGATGCCGGCGGAGGTCAGCACGGTGTCCACCTCGCGCGTCGGGCTGCCAGCGATGATTTTCGACATGGCCGCGTGCAACTCGCGCTTGTCTTGCCTGCGGCCCTCGTTGGTCCGGTAGCGCTCCTGGTCGAACGCGGCAAACATCTTTTGGCCGACAAAGCGTGTCCACTGGACATCGCTGCCGATGGCCAGGTAGACGTAGCCGTCGGCCGTCCGGTAGGCGTTTACAGGGATGAACTGGCGATGCTCGTTGCCCGAACGCCGCAGTTCCGCAGGCGGGCTGTCCATGTCCAGCATCGGCAAAAAAGTTTGCAGCCACGAAACCGCCGCGCGGGCCATGGAAATGTCGATACGCTTGCCGCGGCCCGTCTCCTGACGTTCGATCAATGCCAGCAAAACCTGGATGAAAGCCTCGTCCCCGGCCTTTAGATCGGCCAGCGGCGGCCCGCACTGCAGCGGAGGCCCGTCGGGCAGGCCGGTAAGATCCATGTAACCGCAAAGCGCCTGCAATACGGGATCGTAACCGGGCACATCAGGGTGCGAAAGGCCCATGGCCGAGACGCAGCACCAGACGATGTCTTCCTTGGCGCGCTTGATGTTGGCGTAGTCGATACCCAGTTTCTGGTGGCGCGCCGGCAGGGTGTTGGTGCAGAAGACATCGGCGCCGAGTTCGGAGATCAGGCGCCCGAGCAGCTTATGGCCTGCGGGGTTCTTGAGATCTACGGCCATGGCTTCCTTGCCTACGTTGGGAGCCACGAAATAAGAGTGCCGGTCTTCGCCCGCTACAGGGCGTCCGACGTAGCGGTTGGGATCGCCGCGAGACTTGCGTCCCGGCACGGGAGTAGGCTCGACCCTGATCACCCGCCAGCCCTGATGCACCATGCGCAGGGTGGCGTAGGTCATTGTCAGGGCCTGCTCGACGCTGATGACTGTCTGGGATCTCA